>NZ_JBVIJX010000009.1:0-240864 GCF_055581185.1 Streptomyces sp. NPDC031474 | reverse complement strand
CGCATCTGGCGGAGCATCGGGTGATCTGGCGTCCCTGACCGCCCCTCCGTCACCCGCCCGGCGGGCGATCAGCGCAGCTCCGGCCAATCCGCCGGACGGAGGCCGGCCCGCCGCTGGAGGCGGCCGATGGTTACAGCCCCGGACGGCTGGGAAGCGAACCACGCGGTGCTGGCGCATCTGGCGGAGCATCGGGTGATCTGGCGTCCCTGACCGCCCCTCCGTCACCCGCCCGGCGGGCGATCAGCGCAGCTCCGGCCAATCCGCCGGAAGGGGTGATGCGGGCGGGAACATCGAGGCGGTCGGGGGCCTTGAGAGGGCGAGGCGAGGGCCTCTTGCGCGACCGGGGGACAATGGAAGGTGGTCCGCATCCGAACCGTACGAGGAGGCGAAGACATGGCGGAGCCCACGCCGCGTCGGAACGAACAGCGGCTACGCCCCGCGCCCCTGCTCTTCGAGCCCGCCGAGGCAGCCGGTGATCCGGAGCACTTCTTCGACCTGGAGTCGATAGACGATCCGGCCGCTCTGTTGGCGCGGGCGACGGAGCTGACGCTCGCGTTCCGGGCGGCGGCCGACCGGGCGGTGGAGTTCCAGGCGATGGCGGCGGCGCAGCTCGCCGATCCGCGCCGCTTCGACCGGCTGACGGCGGCGGACATCGCCGAGCGCGCCGAGTGGACCGAGGACTACGCGAAGAAGATGGTCGAGTTCGGCCGGGATCTGCTGAGGGGCGACGCCGAGGGGCGGGGGCACGTCGACCCCGTGTGAGGGCAAGTCCCGTCTGGCATATGCCGGGCGGGCACGATACCCCCTCCGGTCGCTGTCCGTGCCAGTTTCCCGCAACCCTGCGGGATCGGCCGCTCACCACCGGTAGACCTGTGCGGTATGAGCAGCCCCTGCGACGAACCCATCGGTGTCACCCCGGACGGCGCCGCCTGGCTGGCCTCCGCCGGAACGTATCCGCGCAGCACGCTCGCCCTCTGGGAGGAGCGGCCGCACGCCCCGGCGGTCCTGCCGTGCGGCTCGGTGTTCGACATCGTCAGCGCGCCGGCGATGTTCGGGCGGCTGATGCTGGACCGGCTGTGGAGCGAGGGGCCGGGCTCCGGTCCGGTGGCCGCGTTCCGCGGGCGGACGCTGCTGTTCTCGGCGCCGGGGACGGCCCAGCGGCTGCCCTCGCTGCTGGAGTGGGAGGAGTGGAGCGCCGACGGCCGGCCGGACGGCCGGGCCGGCACCGTGCCGCCGCTGCTGTGCCACGGCACCGGTGACGCGGTGACCGTGCCCGCGCTGACCCCCGCCCGCGAGGGTGCCTCGACGCGCTGGATGGTCGCTCCGGACACGCGTCAGCCGTGGCTTCCGGGGCCCGAGATCCTGCTGTGGGCGGCCGTCCGGGCGGCCCGTTCGGCCGTGCGGATATCGATTTCACCTCCCGCCGAGCAGGATGCTAAGGTCTACGACGTCAGCAGGCGCCGCTAGCTCAGTTGGTTAGAGCAGCTGACTCTTAATCAGCGGGTCCGGGGTTCGAGTCCCTGGCGGCGCACAGACGGCAAAGGCCTCTCGCGAAAGCGAGGGGCCTTTCGCGTGTACCCTCTTCGCCCGTTCCCGGGCAGGACCGTTTCTATGGCTCCCACGGTTCCGATGGCTCCCACGGTTCCTATGATTCCTACGGTTCCTGTGGCGCCGCCGGTGTGATCCGCACCGTCCACTCCCCCGACGCCGTGCGCCCTTCCACGTCCACCCGTACCCCGTCGCCCGGCACGGTGAAGCTTTCACCGAGGGCGACCGGGGCGTCCGCGAGGGGTGGGTAGACGGAGTTCTCCCAGCAGGCCTCGGTACTGGGGTGGGCGTCGATCACCTCGACGGGGCCGCGGCCGGAGCGGGCGTCGCCGCTGACGCGGTAGACGAGGATGCCGGAGCGGCAGGCCGCGCCGTCGACACCCACCGGGTCGCGCGCCTCGAAGGCGAGCACGCTGTCGGGGCCGGTGCGCACGACCGCGAGTTTGACGCCGTGGCCGAGTCCGAAGGCCGGCGCCCCGGAGGCGCGGGCGACCGGCACGCCCGGTCCGGCGCCGAGGGGTTCCAGGGTCAGCCGGGCCGTTCCGGGGCCCCGCACGCACACCACCTGGCGTGGATCCAGCCAGCCCAGCTTCCACTTGTGCCAGGCGAACAGGTCGGGGGCGAGGCCGAACTGGCTGCCCATCAGGTCCCAGTCGCCGACGTAGGTGTCCCAGTCGCCCTTGCCGTCGGCGGGGCGGTGGTAGAGGTCGGGCAGGTCGAAGACGTGGCTGGTCTCATGGGCGAGGACGAGACGGTCCGGGGGATGCTTCTCGAAGACCGTGACGATGCGGCTGATGTCCGTGCCGTCGGCCGTCAGCGGGGTGTCCAGGTTGACGACCTTCGTCGCGTCCGAGTCGACGCCGGGCGCGTCCGGGTCGGCCACGAAGTAGACGATGTCGTAGCGGGAGAAGTCGACCTGAGGGTCGGCGGCGGCCAGCGCGTCGTGCAGGTAGGCGGCCCGGCTCTCGGCCCGCCAGTCGCGCTGTATGGCGTAGGCGGTGGACGGCTTCGGCATGCGGATCCAGCGCTTTTGCGGGTGCGGGCGCAGGGTGAATCTGCCGTAGGACGCCTGTTGGAAGAAGCGGCTGGTGGCCGGGAAGTGGTCGGCGGCCAGTTCGGCGGGGGAGGTCGTGGGGGGCCGGTCGGGGAAGGACAGGAAGACCATCACCGCGTCGAGGGAGCGGACGGGGCGGGGGTAGGCGGTGTTCCAGGTGTCGACGCCCTCGGAGTGGTGGGCGGCGGTGCGGGGCAGCGCGCAGGGGGCCACGGAGAGGGGTTCGGCGACGGAGGGGCCGCTGACCAGCGAGGTCGCCGCGAGCGCCGAGAGGGTGGTGAACACGGCCGTGGTACTGCGCAGTCGAGGGCGCGGGAGCGGCGGGAACGGTCGCGGACGTCGCGGCAGTCGCGGCACTTCAGACCTCCGAGGGCGGTTCACGGGACACCGCCACCCAGCCTGTGTGAATTTGTAGTACTACGCCCTGTTTGTCTGCCCCAGACGAGTGAGGCGGCGGAAAGCGGGCATCACCCCGACACCCCCGGAATTCTCACGGAACGTCACAAGCGGTCGCCCGACCGCAGAACCGGGCCAGGTGCGGGCAGAAACGATCTGTCAGAAGGGTGGGTTGTTCCGGGACACTGGGCAGTGGCTGCGCGGGTCCGGGGGCAGCCTCTATGATCGGCAGACTTTCCTGCACGGACAGAGATCGAGTGCACTGCGGGAGCGAGCGGTGAGCGGAACGTCCGAAGGGCCGACGCCCGCGGCAGACCTCGACCGGTCAGCCGTCACAGAGAGTGACATCAACAGTACGGACAGCGGGCCCCGGGGTCACCGGCCTCCGGCCTACCGTTCCGTCTTCGAGGCAGCACCCCTCGCGATGGCCGTGGTCGACCGCGAGGGTCTCATCGCCGACGCCAACGACGCGCTCGGCGCACTGCTCGGCGACGCCGCGGGCCTGGTCGGGCGGGTCGCCTCAGACCTGCTGGACCTGGCCTCCGACGCCCGGACCTGGCACGCCTACCGCGAGGTGCTGCGCGGCCGGCAGGCGAAACTGCGCTGCACCCGGCGGCTGAAGCAGCCCGACGGGCGCTCGCTGTGGGCGCAGGTCACCGTCTCCCCGCTGGACGCGGACACGCCCGGCGTGCTGCTGTCGATCGCCGACGTCAGCGCGCACCGTGACCTCCAGGCGCGGCTGCGGCACCTGCAGATGCACGACCCGGTGACCCGGCTGCCCAACCGCACCCTGTTCTTCGAGCGGGTCTCCGCCGCGCTCGAGGCGGAGGCGTACGAGCAGAGCGGGACCGGCCGGATCGGCCTGTGCTACCTGGACCTGGACGGCTTCAAGGCCGTCAACGACACCCTCGGTCACCGTGTCGGCGACCGACTGCTGGCCGCCGTGGCCGACCGGCTGACCGCGTGTGCCGAGGAGGCCGGGCGGACCAGGCCGAGCGTGCCGCTGGTGGCCCGGCTGGGCGGCGACGAGTTCGCGCTGCTCGTGGAGGACTCCACCGGCACCGAGCAGCTCGCCGATCTCGCCGAGTCCGTGCTCAAGACGCTCCAGGCCCCCTTCGACCTGGCCGGACACCGGCTGAACGTGTCCGCGTCGATCGGGGTCGTGGAGCGGCACGCGGCCGGCACCACCGCGACCGGGCTGATGCAGGCCGCCGACACGACCCTGTACTGGGCGAAGGTGGACGGCAAGGACCGCTGGACGCTGTTCGACCCGGAGCGCAACGCGCATCTGATGACCCGCCAGGCGTTGGCGTCCACGCTCCGGCCGGCCATCGAGCGCGGTGAGTTCCGCCTCGACTACCAGCCGCTGGTCGGCATGTCGGACGGCCGGCTGCACGGGGTGGAGGCGCTGGTGCGCTGGGATCACCCCCGGTTCGGGCTGCTGCCGCCGAATCGGTTCGTCGCGCTGGCCGAGGAGGACGGTTCGATCGTGCCGCTGGGCCGATGGATTCTGGCCACCGCGTGCCGCCAGGCGCGGCAGTGGCAGCTGGACAACCCGGACGAGCCGCCGCTGTTCGTCAGCGTCAACGTGGCGGTGCGTCAGGTGTGGGACTCCGACCTGGTGGCGGACGTCGCGGAGGTCCTCGCCGAGACCGGGCTCGCCCCGCATCTGCTGCAGCTGGAGCTCACCGAGTCGGCCGTGATGGGCTCGGCGGGGCGGCCGTTGCAGGCGTTGCAGGCGCTCAGCGACATGGGTGTGGGCATCGCCATCGACGACTTCGGCACCGGCTACTCCAACCTCGCCTACCTGAGCCGGCTGCCGGTGTCGGTGCTCAAGCTCGACGGGTCCTTCGTGCGCGGCTTCCAGTACGAGGGTGCGGGCGCCGCGCCGAACCCGGCCGACGAGGTCGTCGTCGAGGCGATGATCGACCTCGCCCACCGGCTCGGGCTGACCGTCACCGCCGAGTGCGTGGAGACCTCCGCGCAGGCTACCCGGCTGCGCAGCATCGGCTGCGACACCGGGCAGGGGTGGCTGTACTCCCGTCCGGTGTCGCCGGATCGTATCTCCGAGCTGCGGGGTACCGAGTCCGGCACCGCATCCGGAACCGTGTCGGGCACCGGGTCCGGCACCGAGTCCTACGCGGTCGGCAACCCGTAGGCGTCGGCGATCAGTTCGTAGGAGCGCAGGCGCAGCTCGCCGCGGTGGGCGTGGCTGGTGAGCATCAACTCGTCGGCGCCGGTGCGCTTGTGGAGGTCGTCGAGGCCGGTGCGGACCTCGTCGGCCGTGCCCTGGATGATGTTCGCGGTCCAGGAGTCGACGAACTCCCGCTCCATGGGGCTGAATTCATGCGCCTCCGCCTCCTCCGGCGAGGGGAACAGACCGGGGCGGCCGCCGCGCAGACGGACCATGTTGAGGCCCATGGCCAGGGTCTGCCGGCGGGCCTCGCGCTCGTCGTCGGCGGCGAGCACGGAGACGCCGATCAGCGCGTACGGCTCGGCGAGCACCGCGGACGGCCGGAACGACTCCCGGTACAGATCGAGGGCCGGGACGGTGTTCTGCGCGGAGAAGTGGTGCGCGAAGGCGAACGGCAGACCGAGCATTCCGGCCAGGCGGGCGCTGAAGCCGGAGGAGCCGAGCAGCCAGATCGGCGGCCGGTGCGCCGACTGCACCCCACCGGGCGCCGTGCCCTGGACGGGGCCGGGGATCGCGTGGATCCGGCGGTAGGGGTGGCCGTCGGGGAAGTCGTCGTCCAGGAAGCGGGTGAGTTCGGCGAGCTGCTCGGGGAAGTCGTCGGCGCCCTCGTGCAGCCGCTCGGTGCGGCGCAGGGCGGCGGCCGTCGCGCCGTCGGTGCCCGGCGCGCGGCCGAGGCCGAGGTCGACGCGGCCCGGCGCGAGCGCCTCCAGCGTGCCGAACTGCTCGGCGATGACGAGGGGCGCGTGGTTGGGCAGCATGACGCCGCCCGAGCCGAGCCGGATGCGGTCGGTGTGGGCGGCGAGGTGGGCGAGGATCACCGCGGGCGAGGAGGAGGCGACGCCCGGCATCGAGTGGTGCTCGGCGACCCAGTAGCGCAGAAAGCCACGCGACTCGGTGAACCGCGCCAGCTCGACGCTGGTGCGCAGCGCGTCGGTGGCGGTACGACCGGAGCCGACGGTGACCAGGTCCAGTACCGACAGGGGGGTCGGGGCACTGCCCAGTACCGCGCCTCGGATCTCGTCTACCGCCACGGGGTTCCTCCTGTTGTCGACCGTGCCCTGTCCTCACCGCGCTAACAGGAGGGTGTCCCCGTTTATTCCCGGGTCCGGGTGCGGCGGCTCACGGCGTCACACCTGCACGATCGGCTCCCGGATGAACAGCGCACCCAGGCCCGGCGCGTTCACGCGTCGGTCGGCGAGGCGCAGGGCCTCCCAGACCGTGACCTGGTTGGCGGTGAGGACCGGTTTGCCGAGCTCCTTCTCCAGGCGGGGGAGGTGGGCGGCCGTGTGCAGGGCGGTGTCGGGGAGCAGGACCGCGTCGGCGTCGGGGGTGTCGGCCTGTCGGGCGAGGGCCAGGACCTGGGACTCGTCCCAGGTGCCGACCTCGGTACCCGTGATGGTCCCGGCGCTGCTCAGGGCGGTCACCTCCACGCCCCCCGCCCGCAGGAACCCGGCGAACAGCCCGGCCACGTCGTCCGGGTACGTCGCCCCGACGGCGACCCGTCGGGCGCCGATCTCCTGGGCCGCGTGCACGAAGGCGAACGAGGTGGAGGAGGCCGGCATCCCGGCCGTCGTGGCCAGGGTGCGCACCTGTTCCTGGGCGCCCTCCCAGCCGTGCACGAAGCCGCCGCTGGTACAGGCCCACACGATCGCCTCGGCGCCCGCGAGCCGAAGTTGCCCGACGCCGTCCGCCAGCCGCTCGGGCGCTCCCATCTGCCGCAGCACGTCGACCCGGTGCGCGTCCTCTCCGATGTCGGTGTGGACCAGGTCCAGCCGGATGTCGCTGCCCAGGAGCTGCTCGATACGGGGGTAGTCGTCCTCGGCCGAGTGGCCCGGGTAGAGGAAACCGAGTGCGGTCATGTCCAGCCTTCCTGCTGCTGCTCTTCTTCCGGCGGTACCGGGGGTGCCCGCAGTACGGGGGGTTCCCGCAGTACGGGGGACCACGCGCGCCGATGCGGCCGGCAGCGCTCGCTACGGTCCCACCGCTCGGGTACCCAGTCGGCGCAGCGCCGCCCACATGATCACCTGGTTGGCCGAGATGACCGGTATGCGCAGTTCGGCCTCCGATGGGGTATGCCGTCGCAGGCCGTATCGGTCGGCCTGGGAGCCGGGGACAACGAGCCGTGGGCGCGGCCTTGTTGACGACGGTGGGTTCGGGTGCGAACGTGGTCAATCCGTGCACGTCAGACACGTGGTCACCAGCGACGAAGACCCGGAGGGAGGCGGCACCGGATGTCCGTCGTCCCCGCCTCCGCCTCCACCGCCGCGTCTGTGCCCACCGTGCTCGTCCTGGACGCCGAGCCGCTGCCCCGGCTCGGGCGGCTCACCGGGCGGGCCCGGGTGCTGCACACCGACGAGGCCTCGCTCGCCGCGCGCCTGCCGACGGCGGACGTCCTGCTGGTGTGGGACTTCACCTCGCACGCCGTGCGCGCCGCCTGGCCCGGGGAGGGGCCCCGGCCGCGCTGGGTGCACACGGCGAGCGCGGGCGTGGACCACCTGATGTGCCCCGAACTGGCCGCGTCGGACACGGTCGTGACGAACGCCCGCGGGGTGTTCGACCAGCCGATCGCCGAGTACGTCGCCGCGCTGGTCCTGGCGATGGCGAAGGACCTGCCGCGCACATGGGAGCTCCAGCAGCGCGGCGAGTGGCGGCACCGGGAGAGCCGACGCGTCGCCGGGACGCGGGCCGTCGTCGTCGGGTCGGGGCCGATCGGACGGGAGATCGCCCGCGTGCTGAAGGCGCTCGGCATGACCACGGCCGTCGTCGGCCGGGTCCCGCGCACCGGCATCCACGGCCCGGACGACCTGAACCGGCTCCTCGCCCGCGCCGACTGGGTCATCGCCGCCGCCCCGCTCACCGAGCAGACGCACGGCATGTTCGACACCCCGCTGTTCGGCGTGATGCAGCCGTCGGCCTGCTTCGTGAACGTCGGCCGCGGGCAACTGGTCGTCGAGGACGCGCTGGTGCGGGCGCTTCAGCGGCGGTGGATCGCGGGCGCGGCGCTGGACGTCCTCGCTGCCGAGCCGCTCGCTCCCGACAGTCCGCTCTGGCAGGTGCCGGGACTGCTGATCTCGCCGCACATGAGCGGCGACACGGTCGGCTGGCGGGACGAGCTCGGCGCGCAGTTCGTGGAGTTGTTCGAGCGGTGGGCGGCCGGCCGGCCGCTGAAGAACGTGGTCGACAAGCAGCGCGGGTACGTTCCCGGACACTGACGTCCCCGCTCCCGGGAGGGCGGAAGCGAACCCCGGGCCGCGCCGCAGGTGATCGCCGGGGCCGGGAACGGGGCTCAAAGCGGGCCGCATAAGTCGCATGGTCCGGGGTAGCCGCGCCGCCATGGCTCCACCACTGGAACATCGCGAACGCGAACGCACACCTGAGACCACACGCCGGTCGCTGCTCGCGGGGGTAGCGGCGGTCGGCGTGCTGGGCGCCGCCGGCTGCTCCCGTGTGGCGACCGCGTCGACCGCGAACGGCGGCGACCTGCTCGACCGGCTGAAAGCGGCCGGTGTCGTCCGGCTGGGCATCGCGGGTGAGATCCCGTTCGGGTACATCGACAAGGACGGCGACCTGACCGGCGAGGCGCCGGAGCTGGCCAGGGTCATCTTCAAGCGGCTGGGCGTGGACAAAGTCCAGGCCGTGCCCACCGAGTTCGGGTCGCTCATCCCGGGGCTGAACTCACAGCAGTTCGATGTCGTGGCCGCCGGGATGTACGTCACCCCCGAGCGCTGCGCGCAGGTCCTGTTCGCCGACCCCGACTACCAGATGCTCGACTCGTTCGTGGTGCGCAAGGGCAACCCCAAGGGGTTGGACACCTATCAGGACGTCGTGAAGAAGAGGGCGAAGTTCGCCACCGGCACCGGGTACGCGCAGATCCAGCACGCGGTGGCGGCGGGCTACAAGGAGAGCGACATCCTGATCGTGCCCGACCAGGTCGCCGGGCTGAACGCCGTGGAGGCCGGGCGGGTCGACGTGTTCGCCGGCACGGCCGTGACCACCCGCGACGTGGTGAAGAAGTCCCGCAGGACCGAGGCGACCAAGCCCTTCGCGGCCGTGATCGACGGCAAGCCGACCGTCGACGGCGGCGCCTTCGCCTTCCGGCTCACCGAGACCCGGCTGCGGAACGCCTTCAACGTCGAGCTGCACAAGCTGAAGAAGAGCGGCGAGCTGGCCCGCGTCCTGAAGCCGTTCGGCTTCACCGAGGCCGAGATGACCGGTCTGACCGCGAAGCAGCTGTGCGGCGGGGGGAAGGCGTCATGACCACCGGGCTCTGGGAACTCGTCCTCAAGGGGATCTGGACCACCGTCCAGTTGCTGGTCCTCAGCGCGCTGCTGGCCGCGGCCGTGTCCTTCGTGGCCGGTGTCGCGCGCACCCACCGGCTGTGGATCGTGCGCTTCCTCGCGGGGTTCTACACCGAGGTGTTCCGCGGGACCTCGGCGCTGGTGATGATCTTCTGGGTGTTCTTCGTGCTGCCCCCGGCCTTCGGCTGGCAGCTGGTGCCGATGTGGGCGGGCACCCTGGCGCTCGGCCTGACCTACGGGGCGTACGGCTCGGAGATCGTGCGCGGTGCGCTGAAGGCCGTCGACCCGGCGCAGCAGGAGGGCGGGATCGCGCTCAGCTTCACGCCCTGGCAGCGGATGCGGCTGATCCTGCTGCCGCAGGCGGTGCCGGAGATGATCCCGCCGTTCTCCAACCTGCTGATCGAGCTGCTCAAGGGCACCGCCCTGGTGTCGGTCATGGGCATGGGCGATCTGGCGTTCAGCGGGAACCTGGTGCGGCTCGCGCTGCAGGAGAGCGCGGAGATCTACACGTATCTGCTGCTCATCTACTTCGTGATCGCCTTCCTGCTGACGCGGGTGATGCGGGGGCTCGAGAAGCGGCTGAAGGCGGGCGTCGGCAAGGCGCCCACGCGCAAGGTCGTCACGGAACCCGGGCCGGTCAGCGCCGGGGTGGGCGTCGGAGTCGGAGGAGGTTCCTGATGACATGGGACTGGGGCGCGGTCGCCGATTTCATGCCGCACTTCTGGGACGGGCTGCTGGTCACCCTGCAGGCCCTCGCCCTCGGCTCGCTGATCTCCTTCGCCCTCGGGCTGGTCTGGGCGCTGCTGATGCGCACGCCCACGCGCTGGGTGCGCTGGCCGGTCGGGGTCGTCACGGAGTTCGTGCGCAACACCCCGCTGCTGGTGCAGCTGTTCTTCCTCTTCTACGTGCTGCCCGAGTGGGGTCTGACCTTCTCGGCGCTGACGACCGGCGTCTTCGCGATCGGCCTGCACTACTCGACGTACACGATGCAGGTCTACCGGGCCGGCATCGAGGGGGTGCCCGCCGGGCAGTGGGAGGCGGCGACGGCGCTGAACCTGCCGGCCGGCCGGACCTGGCGGGTGGTGATCCTGCCGCAGGCGATCCGAAGGGTCGTCCCGGCACTCGGCAACTACGTGATCGCGATGCTCAAGGACACGCCGCTGCTGATGGCGATCACCGTCCTCGACATGCTCGGGCAGGCGCGGCTCTTCTCCCAGGAGCACTTCCAGTTCACCGAGCCCCTGACCGTGATCGGCGTGGCCTTCATCCTCATCTCCTACCTGGCCTCCCTTCTTCTGCGAGCCCTGGAGCGACGTCTTGTCCACTGACACCCATCTGATGAAAGATTCCGACGCAGGCGCCAATCCGCCGGTGGACGGCAGCGAGCTGATCCGTCTGGAGCAGGTCAGCAAGCGGTTCGGGTCGAACACCGTGCTCGACCGGCTCGACTTCTCCGTGGAGTCCGGCAAGCACGTGACGCTGATCGGCCCGTCCGGCTCCGGCAAGACGACCATCCTGCGGCTGCTGATGACGCTGACCAAGCCCGACGAGGGGACCATCACGGTCGCCGGGGAGCGGCTGTTCCCGGCCCCCGAGAAGCAGATCCGGGAGGTCCGCAAGAAGATCGGGATGGTGTTCCAGCAGTTCAACCTGTTCCCGAACATGACCGTGCTGCGGAACGTCACCGAGGCCCCGGTGACCGTCCTCGGCCTGTCCAAGGACGAGGCCGAGGAGCGCGCCCGGGAGCTGCTGGACCTGGTCGGCCTCGCCGAC
This sequence comes from Streptomyces sp. NPDC031474, assembly GCF_055581185.1. Classification (NCBI taxonomy): domain Bacteria; kingdom Bacillati; phylum Actinomycetota; class Actinomycetes; order Kitasatosporales; family Streptomycetaceae; genus Streptomyces; species Streptomyces sp. NPDC031474. Next base: position 229,601 of record NZ_JBVIJX010000009.1, on the reverse strand, counting down.
AAGGCCGACGCCCGCCCCACCCAGCTGTCCGGCGGGCAGCAGCAGCGGGTGGCGATCGCGCGGGCGCTGGCGATGCGGCCGCAGGTGCTGCTCCTGGACGAGGTCACCTCGGCGCTCGACCCCGAGCTGGTCGCGGGCGTCCTCGACGTGCTCAGGGACATCGCCCGCACCACCGACATCACGATGCTCTGTGTGACCCACGAGATGAACTTCGCCCGGGACATCTCCGACCAGGTCCTGATGTTCGACGCGGGCCGGGTCATCGAGTCGGGCCCGCCGGAGAAGATCTTCGGTTCGCCGGAGCAGGAACGGACGCGGGAGTTCCTGAGCGCGGTGCTGTGACGCCGGTGCGGCCGTTGCCGTGACGCCGGTGCGGTGCGGCCGGGTGGGTGAGAGCGCTGGTCCGGGCGGCGGTTCATGACATGGGCATATGCCAGCGGGCCAGTGCCGCAGTTCGGCGAGTCGTAAGTGCAACACATTCTCGCCAACAACCCCTCCCACCCGGCCTCTTGGCCGTTATCGTGGAAGGTGATTCGCTGTCAGGATCACGCTGCCAGGATCACTGTCAAGATCACAGATCACGGATCACGGCCAGAAAGCGACCAGGGGGGAAACCGTGGCGCTGAAGCACGAGCCGACCGCGCCGTACCACTCGGCCCAGGAAGCGTTGCGCGTCCTGGAGACGGTGGCGCGGCACTCCACCGGCGTCACCGACGCCGAACTCTCCCGCCAGAGCGGCCTCACCGCGGAGCGACTGACCACGCTCCTGCGCATGCTGCGCCGCGAAGGCTACGTCGAGCAGATCGCCGACGGCGCATATGTCACGGGCGACGCGCTCACCCGGCTGGGCTCCGCCCACCACCGCGAGCAGGCCCTGCGCGACAAGCTCCAGCACACCCTCGACCGGCTCCGCGACTCCGTCGGCGCCGCCGTCTACATCAGCCGGTACGTCGACGGCGAGGTCACGATCACCCAGTACGCCGACGGCCCCGCCACGCCGTCCGTCCACGAGTGGGTCGACTTCCGCTACTCCGCGCACGCCACCGCGCTCGGCAAGAGCATCCTCGGCCAGCTCGACCACAACGGCCGGCGCGACCACCTCTCCCGGCACAAGATGGCCCGGCTCACCTCCCGCACCATCACCAGCGACAAGCTGCTGCTCTCCCGCCTGGAGGCCCAGCCGCCCACGGTCCCGGTGCTCGACCTCCAGGAGTACGCGATCGGCACGGTCTGCGCGGCCGTCCCGATCACCGCGGGGTCCACGGCCGGCTGTCTGGCCCTGTCCCTGCCCCTCGCACACGCCCACCGCCTCCGCCAGGCCGCCGACGCCCTGAACAGGAACGCGGCGCCGGTACTGCTGTCGCTCGCGATCTGAAGGGGTGGTCGGAAGCACCCTCCCGGACCAGGTAGTATTTTCTCCGTCGCCAGCCGCCGAAGGCGGAGGGCGGGAGTCATGCGCCGCTAGCTCAGTTGGTTAGAGCAGCTGACTCTTAATCAGCGGGTCCGGGGTTCGAGTCCCTGGCGGCGCACGATGACGGTGGCGGCTTGTGTTCGCAGAAAGCGCGAACGCAAGCCGCCACCGTTTGTTTTGCGCGGCGAAGCCGCGCCTTGCGGGGGCTCCGCCACCCACACCCCCTCAGACTGGGCCTCTCGTGGACACGAGGGGCCCTTCGCCTTGCCCCGCCCGCCCGGCCAGTCCCACCTGCCCCACCTGCCCCGCCTGCCCGGCTCCCACGGCCTCCTCCGCCTCCTCCGCGGTCAGCCTTCGGTACGTCGCCTCCCCCGGCGGTCGCCACCACACGGGGTCGGCACAGCGCACGCCCTCCCTGCGCAGCAGCGCCCGATGGATCTTGTTGGTGGCGGTGACGGGCATCCGGTCCACGACCCGTACGAACCGGGGCGCCATCTTCGTGCCCAGGTCGGGCTGGGCGAGCAGGAACTCGGCGAAGGCGAGCGGGTCGAAGCTCCCGGCCAGCGTCGCCATCACCTGGTCGCCGGTCACCGGGTCCGGGACCGCGTAGACGGCGACGGCGTCCGCGCCCTCGTACCGGGCGAGGATGTTCTCGATCATCGCGGCGGCCAGGTTCTCGCCGTCGACGCGGAGCCGGTCGTCAGTGCGGCCCGCGAAGTAGAGGAAGCCGTCGCAGTCGCGGTAGAAGAGGTCGCCGGTCCAGTACGCGCCGTCCTCCCGGCGCCGCTCCGCCTCCGCCGCCGGGTTGCGCCAGTAGCCCTCGAAGGGGTTCGGACCCCGGTTGACCAGCTCCCCTATCGCCTGCTCGCCGTTCAGCAGCCGGCCGGCCGGGTCGAACTCGGCCGGCGGACACTCGGCGCGCGTCTCCGGGTCGAGTACGACGAGCCCGGGCCCCGCCCTCCCGACCGCGCCCGCCGGGGTCCCCGGCGACCACTGCACGGCCGCCCCGCCCTCCGACGAGCCGTACCCCTCCACCAGCCGCACCCCGAACCGCCGCTCGAAGGCCGCCGCGTCCACCGCCCCCGCCTCGGTGCCGAAGCCGAGCCGCAGCGCGTGGTCCCGGTCGTCGGGGCCGGGCTCGGTGGCCAGGACGTACTGGATCGCCCTGCCCACGTAGGTGAAGTACGTCGCCCGGTAGCGCCGTACGTCCGCCAGGAAACCGGAGGCCGAGAACCGTCGCCGCAGGGCCACGCCCGCACCGGCGGCCAGCGCGGGCGCCCAGTCGGCGATCACCGCGTTGCCGTGGAACATCGGCATGCAGACGTAGTGCACGTCGTCCGGCCGGACCGAGAACTGCCCGGCCAGCGAGCGTCCGGCGGCGGCCAGCCGGCCCTGGGTGCACAGGGCCGCCTTGGGCGCGCCGGTCGAGCCGGACGTGAAGTAGAGCAGGAGCCGGTCGGCGGGGGTGGCGCGGGAGGGGTCGGGGCGGGCGTCCGTGTACGGCGCGAGCAGGTCGTCGTACTCCGGGGTGCCGGTGATCAGCAGCCGGACCCCGGGCAGGTCGAGGCCCCTGAGGAGGGGGAGGTGGGTGTGTTCGGTGATGAGGAGGCGGCACTCGGTGTGCAGGATGTCCCGGGCCAGTTCGGGGCCCCGCCGGGTGGGGTTGATCCCGGCCACCGCCGCACCGGCGAGGGCCGCGGCGGACAGCCAGAGCGGGAACTCCGGGGTGTTGTCCAGCAGCACCCCGAGGTGCGGCGGGCCGTCCGCCGGCAGCAGGTCGGCCAGCATGGCCGCCCGCGCGGCGGCGCCGGCGGCGACCTCGTGGTGGGTGAGGACCGGCTTCCCGGGGTCTTCACACCACAGTCCCGGACGGTGGTCGCCCCACCGTGCTGCTACGAGTTCGGCGACGGTATCCCCGGTGGACTCCATGGCCGCGCACGGTAGTTGACGTACCGTCAGATGTGGAGGGCTACGGCATGAAGCCGTCGCTCTCGGCGAACATCCAGTGGGCGGTGACCATGAAGAACACGCAGAAGGCGATGGCCGTGCCGAGGAAGAGCAGCAGGCATCCCGACTCGGCGAAGAGCCTGCCGGGGGCCGGGGCCTTGGCGGTGGCCTCGTCGGGGTGACCGGCCGCGTAGTGGACAGTGACGATGTCGCCCTCGAGGGTCGTCCCGGGGCCGTTCGCCTCCTCGAAGCGGATGGTGCGGCCGTCGCGGGTGGTGAACTCGTAGACGTGGTGCAGGGTCGTGCTGACCGTGGTGTCGCCGCCGCCGCTGGTCGTCGTGTACGACCGCAGACAGCGTGCCTCCGCGGTGAGACCGCCGCTCCAGGCCCGGGCGACCCGCCGGGCGCGGCGAGCCAGCCGGAACACGCCGAGCAGCAGGCCGGCGATCATGACCGACGGCACAAGGTAGAAGAAGGCTTCCATGAGCTCCCCCGAGGTTCCCGCGCCGACCTGGTCGTGTCGGCGTGCAGGGAACGTACCCGCGCGGGACCCCGGAGGAGCTCAAGCGATGCTCAGAACGTGACGTCGGAGCAGGCGTAGAACGCGTTGGTCGTGTCGGCGATCGTCCACACCGCGACGATCATGTGCCGTCCGCTGAGCCCGGACGGCAGCGTGCCGCTGTGCGAGAGGGTGGCCGGGGGCCGCTGACCGCCGTAGGGCACGGTCAGGAACGGGGTGAGGGTGAGGTCGGAGCGGGCCAGGTTGTGGTTCTGGTTCCAGCCCTGCCTGGTGACGTAGTACTTGAAGTCGGTCGTGGCGTGCATCGCGGTGAACTGCCAGCGGAAGGTGTAGCTCTGGCCGCCGGTCACCTTGGTGGTCGGCCATGCCCCGCCCGAGGGGGTCTTCGGGCTGTCGAGCTGGGCGAAGCGGGTGTTGTTCGCGGAGCAGATCAGGCCGTCCGCCGCGCCGGACGCCGGGAAGCCCTTCGGGCCCTCGACGCTCTGCGGCTCCCACTGGATGTCGCCGCAGCCCGTGACGGTGCCGTTCTGGCAGAGCTTCTGCCTGCTGATGGGGAGGTCGGTGTAGCCGTGGCTGCTGGCGCCGCCGGCCGAGAGCACGAACGCTCCGGCGGTGGCGAGGCCCAGCACGGCGGCGTGGAGCCCGGTCTTTTTGCGCATGCTGTCGCTCCTGGAGAACGTGGGGAGTTCACTGAGCTGAGCCGTGCAGGTCTAGACCAAGTTCGAGATTATTGCCGTTTCTTGGCTGTGTCCATATCAAAGACGCGGCCTGCCTCTTTCATGGCGCCCCTCACGGCGTCTGTTCCGAACGGCCCGCGCAGAAGGCCACGGTCAGGTCCTTCACCAGTGCCTTGCGCTCGTAGTCGTCGAGCTCCACCAGCCCCCGCATGGTCAGCCGGGTCACCGTGTCCTCCACCGAGTCGACGACCGACGTCAGCACCGTCGCCCGGTGCTGGGCGTCGAGCGCGGCGATCCGGCGGCGGTGCATCGCGGCGGCCACCTCGGGGGCGTACTCGATGCGCAGCGGCTGCACCGAGTACACCTCCAGACCGATGGCGCCCGCGTCCTGCGCGACCCGCCGCGTCAGCGCCTCCCCCGCCGCCTCCACCGAACCCCGTCCCGCGCCCGGCGTCTCCACCGGGATCCGGGCGAGGGCCGCCTCGACGCACTCGCGCAGATACGTCTCGTGGTCGTCGACGCCGAGCGTGGCCCGCGCGGTGTCCCGCACCCGCCACACCACCAGGGTCACCACCCGTAGCGCGACCCCGCTGCCGTCGGCGGCGGGCATCGGCTCACTGCGCCAGTGCCGCAGCCGCACGTCCACCCGGCGGCGCAGCAGCAGCGGGTTCACCCACAGCAGACCGGTGCGCCGCACGGTCCCCCGGTAGCGGCCGAACAGACCGAGCACCCAGGCCCGCCCCGTCCGCCCCCGGGCGAGACCGCCGAAGCCGAACAGACCCAGCGCGCCCGCACCCGCGTACGCCGCCCACTGCGCCGGACCGAGCCCGGCGCCCGCGAACTCCGGCAGCCGCAACGCCCGCACCGCCAGCGGCGGCAGCACCCCGGCCCACCACGAGGCGGCCACGCAGCCCGCCGCCCCGCAGGCCCCGGCGAACACTCCCGCCGCGCCCGGCAGCACCCGGGCCCGCCGCTCCGCCAACTCGGGGTCGACCTGCGCCACCGGCCGCGGTACGGCCGGCGTCGGCCGGCGCAGCCGCGGCTGCTCGCCGGTGCCCGCCCGGCTGCCCACCACGGCGGGCCCGAGCGGCACCGGCCGAGGCTCGGGCTCGTCACGGAACAGCAGATGGACGGGGATCTCGGTGGTCGCCTCGTTCTGGATGAGCCGGGCGGGCCTGGACGGCCCCTCGGACTCGGGCGTCTGTGAAGTGGTCGTGTGCATTGCGTGCCTCCAGCCTCCGCGCCAGATACGCCATGACAGTGAGTGGGTTGTGGGGAGGGAACCGCGGTCACAGGAAGAGCCGCCGCCAGGTCTCCGGGCCCGGGTAGCCGTCGGCCGCGCCGCCGCGCCAGCCCTGGGCGCGCTGGAAGGCCTCGACCGCGCGCCGGTCCGACTCGCCCCAGCGCGGCCCCGGCCCGGACGTGTAGTACCTGCCGAACCCCTTCTCCACCAGCCGCTTCCCCAACTGGGTGACGTGGGCGTTCTGCGCACCCGGGCGGAAGGCGGCCCGGCCGGGATACGGGGGAATGCGCGGCGCCACGGAAGCGGCGGGCGGCCCGGCCGTACCGTCTCCGGCGGCCGTACCGTCTCCGGCGGCCGTACCGTCTCCGGCGGCCGCCCCGTCTCCGGCGGCGGTGGCTGGGCCGGCGGCGGAGCCGGGGCTGCCCCCGCTGCCGGTGGTCGTCCCGGGAGGCAGCGAGGCCTCGATGTTCCTGCCCTGGTGGGTGACGAGCAGGGCCCAGGTCCGCGGGCCGGGGATGCCGTCGGCGTCGGGGCCGCTCCAGCCCTGGGCGCGCTGGAAGGCCATGGTGGCCCAGCCGTCGGAGGCCGACCAGCGCGGACCGGGGCCCGAGGCGTAGAAACGCGCGCCGCCGCGCTCGACGAGGAGCCGGCCGAGCAGGGTGACGTACTGATTGTTCGCGCCGGGCCCGAAAGCCGCCCGTCCCGGATACGGCGTCGAGGCGACGTCCCCGGTCGCGGGCCTGTTCCCGCCACCACCGGCATGGGCGACCTGTGTCCCGGTACCGACACCGGTGCTGATGCCCGTGCCGGCGCCGGTACCGGCCGCGGTGCCGGTGCCCGGTGTGGTCGCAGTGAGGCCCTTGTAGCGATAGGGCACGTATCGGTCGGAATTGCTCCAATAGGCGTAAGGAGTGGCCTGGCGGCGGGTGGTGGGGCGGGTCTGCTCGTAGACCATGTAGTAGCTGTGGGTGTAGTCCGTCCAGCCGCCGAAAAGGACGACGTGCGAGCCTTTCTCGGGGTCGGTCGGATTGTGGAACAGCAGAATGTCGCCGGGCTGGAGTTCCTCCTTGGAAATCCGCGTCCCGAACTGGTTGAGGCTGCCCGTCCACTCGTTCCCGGGCAGGTTCCAGGCCATGGAGACGAAGCCCGAGCAGTCCTGCCGGTAACCGTCGTACCAGTAGGTGTCCATGCTGTACGGCACCTCGGCGGAAACCCATTCCTTGGCCCGTCCGATGATGTCCGCCCGGGTCGTCGGGGGCGTTCTGACCGGTCCCTCCAGGCCCCCGGGGTGCGCCGACTGACCGGCCGGTCCATGCAGCGGCGCCTTGCCGCCCTGGGGTGTGTCGGGCTCGTCACCTGCGGGAACGCCGGGCGGGTCGGGGGCCTGCGCGGCGGCGACGGCGGGCAGCGCATGGCCCGCGCCGAGCGCCGCGGCCGTCACGGTGGCGACGACCACGGCACGGTGGGCGGCCGGGCGACCGCCGAACGGCGCGGGCGGGGAATCCCGGCTCGCCCGCCGCCGCGCTACGCATCCGGGGCATTCGCAGTCGCTCTCGGGATCGAATTCCTCGAATACCGGAGCCGCCATGCGATTCCCCTCACACTCCAGCTGGAAATGTCCGCGACTGTGCACACAGGGCAGTTTCTCAACTGTCTTCCCGACGCGCATGCTGACGGTCCGAATGATGTACGCGCGCCGATGGCAGGGGCGGCGGGGAGTGGGACCGGGAACGGGTGGTCCTGGGCACCCTCGGGGGTCCTGTAGAGTTCTCCCGTCAGCAGGCGCCGCTAGCTCAGTTGGTTAGAGCAGCTGACTCTTAATCAGCGGGTCCGGGGTTCGAGTCCCTGGCGGCGCACAGACACCGAAGGCCTCTCGCGAAAGCGAGGGGCCTTCGTTCGTATCCGCGTTCGTATCCGCGTGCGAATACCCACAGCGGGTTCACGAAGCGCACAACACTCCCACATGCGCCACATTGCGCCCGTATGACCGGTAAACAGAGCGTTTCACATCTTGCGATCATGCTGAACCCCATAGAACCCTGGTTCTCAAGATGCTGCGGATTCGCGGCAGTTGGGGGGATTTACACGCGGTGCGAGCCGCGTGTGGGGGGATGATTCATGACGGTGCCTGCGCACCACCATGCGGGACGTTCCGGCGGCACGGTGACCTACCGCCGCCTCAGAAAATCGCTGCCGAAATACGACTACGAGCACTACAGCCGACTGGCGGGGCCCCTCACCCAGCCGGAGCCGGGCAGACCGTACACCGTCCGCTACCGCTCGCTGCTGGCCCAGGAGCCGCACCGGATCCGGGCCACGCTGATGCTCTGCGCGGCGCCGCTGCTGTCGGTGGTGCTGCTGGTGTGGCTGCTGAGGCCGGCGCACTGGACCGAGCGCGACCACCCGGCCCACGGCTTCCTGCCCGCCCTCGACATCGTGATGCTGGTGTCGATCGGCCTGATCGAGTTCTTCCGCTGTCTGAACGTGCTGTCCAACGCGCACGCCACCCTGGTCGCCCGCGACCCCGTCCCGGTGGTGCCCCAGACCGGCACCCGCGTCGCCTTCCTCACCTCCTTCGTGCCCGGCAAGGAGCCCCTGGAGATGGTGACGAAGACCCTTCAGGCCGCCGTCCGCCTGCGCCACCGGGGTCTGCTGCACGTCTGGCTGCTCGACGAGGGCGACGACCCCGAGGTGAAGGAGGTCTGCGCGCGCCTGGGCGTGCACCACTTCAGCCGCAAGGGCGTCGAGCGCTGGAACCGGCCGTCGGGCCCGCACCGCGCGAAGACCAAGCACGGCAACTACAACGCGTGGCTGGAGGCCCACGGCGACGCCTACGACTACTTCGCCTCCGTCGACACCGACCACGTACCGCTGCCCAACTACCTGGAGCGGATGCTGGGCTACTTCCGCGACCCGGACGTCGGCTTCGTCATCGGACCGCAGGTCTACGGCAACTACGACACGTTCGTCACCAAGGCCGCGGAGTCCCAGCAGTTCCTCTTCCACGCCCTGATCCAACGGGCCGGCAACCGCTACGGCGCCCCGATGTTCGTGGGCACCTCCAACGCCGTGCGGATCAGCGCGCTGAAGCAGATCGGCGGGCTGTACGACTCGATCACCGAGGACATGGCCACCGGCTTCGAGATGCACCGCACCCGCAATCCGGCCACGGGACGAAGGTGGCGGTCGGTCTACACCCCGGACGTGCTCGCGGTCGGCGAGGGCCCGGCCGCCTGGACCGACTTCTTCACCCAGCAGCTGCGCTGGTCCCGCGGCACCTACGAGACGATCCTCAAGCAGTACTGGAAGGGCTTCTTCAGCATGCCGCCGGGCAAGCTCTTCAACTACACGATGATGATCGTCTTCTACCCGATGTCGGCCCTCAACTGGATCCTGGCCGCGCTGAGCTGCGCGCTGTTCCTGGGCCTCGGCGCCTCGGGCGTGAACATCGACCCGGCGGTGTGGCTGATGCTGTACGGCAACGCCTCGGCGTTGCAGATCGGCCTGTACCTGTGGAACCGGCGGCACAACGTCTCCCCGCACGAGCCGGAGGGGTCGGGCGGGGTGGCCGGCATGGCCATGTCGGCGCTGTCGGCCCCGGTGTACGCCCGCTCGCTGATGGACGCCGTACTGCGGCGCAGGAGCAGGTTCGTGGTGACGCCGAAGGGGGACTCCGCCAGCCCGGACACGCTGTTCGGGACCTTCCGGATCCATCTGTTCTTCGTGCTGGTCTTCGCCGTGTCCATCGTCGCCGGGTTCGTGTTCGGGCACGCCCAGCCCGCGATGATCGTCTGGGCCTCGTTCGCCCTGCTGGTCACCGCCTCGCCGATCGTGGCATGGCGGGTGGTCGTACGGGAGGCGAAGGTACGCGAGACGAGGGCGCGGGAGGAGAAGACGCGGGAGACGAGAACGCGGCCGCCGCAGGAGGCGCGGGACGGCGAGCGAGTGCCGCCGCAGGGCACGGTTCCCACGGTCGAGACCGTCTGGGAGGTCCCGGTGGGGGGTCCTCCGGGCGGACCGGGCGGCCTGGGCGGACCGGGCGGCCTGGGGGGACGTGAGGAATGAGGGACGAGGTCGGCCGTTTCGTCGTCCATCGGCGTGCCCGCAGGTTCGCGCTCACCACGGCGGTCGTCGTCGTGCTGGCCGGGATGAACGGGCCGTGGCTCTACCGCTTCGGGACGCAGAAGTACCACCAGTACGCCATCGACCAGCCCGAGTACAAGGCGGCCAACGGCCACTGGCAGATCGTCGAGTTCCCGAAGGAGTATCGCCAGGACACCATCCACGCGGTGCTGCTGCACACCGGGAAGGTCCTGCTGGTCGCGGGCTCCGGCAACAACCAGGACAACTTCGACGCGAAGAAGTTCGACACCCGGATCTGGGACCCGGCGAAGGGCACCGTGAAAAAGGTGCCCACCCCCAACGACCTGTTCTGCACCGGCCACACCCAGCTCGCGAACGGCTCCGTCCTCATCGCGGGCGGGACGAAACGGTACGAGAAACTGAAGGGGGACGTCACCAAGGCCGGCGGGCTGATGATCGTCCACAACGAGAACCCGGACAAACCGATCACCTTGCCGGCGGGGACGGCGTTCACCGGGCGCGAGAACCGCAAGACGTTCGTGTCGAAGGACCCGGTTCTCGTGCCGCGCGCGACGAAGGTCTTCGACAGGAAGACCGGGAAGTTCCTGCGCAACGACCCGGGCCTCGGCCGGATCTACGTCGAGGCACAGAAGTCGGGGACGAAGTACGAGACCGGGACCCAGGACATCTACCGGATCCGGGGACTGAACGGCGTCGACGCGCGCAACACCTACGGCATCGCGCAGAAACTCGCCCTCGACAAGAAGGACTTCCAGGGGATCCGGGACGCCTACGAGTTCGACCCGGTCGCCGAGAAGTACATCAAGGTCGATCCGATGAACGAGGCCCGCTGGTATCCGACGCTCACGACCCTGAGCGACGGGAAGATCCTCAGCGTCTCCGGGCTCGACGACATCGGGCAGTTGGTACCGGGCAAGAACGAGGTGTTCGACCCGGCCACCGGGAAATGGACGTACACGAAGAAGGTCCGGCAGTTTCCCACGTATCCCGCGTTGTTCCTGATGCAGGACGGAAAGATTTTCTACTCCGGTTCCAACGCGGGGTACGGGCCCGCGGACGTGGGGCGCGATCCCGGCATCTGGGACGTGACCGGCAACGGCTTCACCAGGCTGCCGGGCCTGAGCGACCCGGACCTGATGGAGACCTCGGCGACCGTGCTGCTGCCGCCCGCGCAGGACGAGCGGTACATGGTCGTCGGCGGCGGGGGCGTCGGGGAGTCGCCGCGCTCCAGCGCGCGGACCCGGCTCGTGGACCTGCTCGACGAGAGCCCGCGCTTCGTGAACGGCCCCTCGCTGGAGAAGGGAACACGGTATCCGCAGGTTTCCGTGCTCCCCGACGACAGTGTGCTGGTGTCCGGCGGCTCGGAGGACTACCGGGGACGGGGCGACTCCAACATTCTGCAGGCCCGTCTCTACCACCCGCAGAGCAATGCGTTCGAGCGGGTCGCCGATCCACTGGTGGGCCGCAACTACCATTCCGGGTCGCTGCTGTTGCCCGACGGCAGGGTGATGTTCTTCGGGTCCGACTCACTGTACGGCGACGCGGCGAACACGAAACCCGGAAAGTTCGAGCAGCGGATCGAGATCTATTCGCCGCCCTATCTGTATCGGGGGGAGCGGCCGGAGTTCTCCGGCGGGCCGAAGAGCATTGCCCGCGGCGCGTCCGGGGTGTTCACGTCGGCGGACGCTTCGTCCCTTCGGAAAGTACGGCTGATTCGACCGAGTGCGTCCACGCATGTGACGGACGTGGATCAGCGGTCGGTCGCGGCCGAATTCACCGTCACGGGAAACAAGGTACGGGTCACCGTGCCGACGAACCGGAATCTGGTGCCGAGCGGCTGGTACATGCTGTTCGCCGACGACAGCCGTGGGGTTCCCAGTGAGGCACGGTGGGTGAAGGTGCCGTAGCCGGCGTGCAGCGCACCGGGGGGGCTTGCGGCAAGGCCCCCGGTGCGCGGCAGCATCACCGGCCGAGGCCGGAATCTCCGCGGGCCAGTCGCAGGGCGTACGCCGCCCACCAGTCCCCTGCCTTGGGGCCGCCCTTGCACTCGCCGTCCGACTCACCCGGGCGCTTCACCCACAGGTAGGCGTCGACCAGGGGGTCCGCCGTCCGGGTCGTCGGGGTGGGGCCCAGGGCGCGGCCCGGCGGATTGCACCAGCGCTCCGCCGGGTCGCCCTCCTCGTACGGGCCGTTGCCGTTGCGGCTGGTGTCGACGACGAAGTGCTTGCCGCCCGTCTTCGCCGAGAGCTGCTTGCCGTACGCGATGGAGTCCTCGGTGGAGTAGAAGTTGGAGACGTTGACGGCGAAACCGTCGGCGCGGGCCAGCCCGGCCCGCCGGAGGGGCTCGTGGATCTGGTCGGGATGACCCCAGCCGGCGTTGCCCGCGTCCAGGTAGACCTTCGTGTTCTTCAGGGCCTTGAGGGCGGTGACGGCGTCGTCCAGGAGGTCGTAGCGCTCCTCGTGGAAGGCGGCAGGGGTGCAGCCGTCGACCAGGTGGAGGAGGGCGTCGGGTTCGAGGACGACGATCGCGGGGCGGTCGGCGATGCCCCGGGCCACGGCGGCGACCCAGGCGCGGTAGGCGGCCCCGTCGGATGCGCCGCCCTGGGAGTACTGGCCGCAGTCGCGGTGCGGGATGTTGTAGAGGACGAGGAGCGGGGTGCGGCCCACCCGGTCGGCGGCCTCGGTGAAGCCGCGGGCCTCCTGTTCCGGGTTCTCCGGGCCGAGCCACTGGCCGGCCGGCTGCTCGGCGATCTTCCGGACCGCGGCGGCCTCGTCCTTCTCGCCGGCCTTCTCGTAGACGGCCGCCTGACGGGCCGCCGAGCCGTCCGGGTTGACCCAGAACGGGTCGGCCTCCTTGGGTTGTTGGGTGACCGCGGGCCCGCGCGCCGACTCGCTCGGTGGCCGGTTCATGGGTCCGCTCGTGGGCCTTTCGGCCTTGCCGCCGCCGTCGTCGTCGCCGCCGCCGCCGCCCGATGAGCATGCGGTGAGCAGCAGCACCGCGCCCAGCAAGGACGCGGCCCCCCTCCTGACGTACATCCAACTCCCCCTTGGGTGCACGGACTTGCTCACGGACCTGCTCACGGACCTGCTCACGGACTTCCGCACGGCTTCCGCATGGCTTCCGCATCGGCCCTGCCCCGGTATCAATCCTGACATAAGACCCGCACTGCCCACGAGGGCGCCGGAAAGCGGTCTTTACGGCCGCCAAGGGGGTAGGTGAACCTGACAGCCTCCCGCGTCTGTCGCCGGGTTACTCCCGCAATCCGAGCGCGCGCGGTCGAGGACCGGCTCGGTCGGCGGTTTCCGGGGGAGCGGATCGTCGACCGGGCCGGGGCACGTGACGTGACGTGATGTGACATCACGTCAGGTCAGGTCAGGTCAGGTCAGGTCAGGCGGTAGTGCCCGTCAGGTACGCCGACACGATCACGTTGGCCGTGTAGCTGCGGGTCGCCCGGTCGAAGGTGCCGCCGCAGGTGATCAGGCGCAGTTCGGCGCGGTCCGGCCGGCGGGGGCCGTAGGCCTGACGGGCGTCGAAGTGGTCGCGCTGGACGACTTCGACGTCGTCGACGATGAACTCGGCGACCTTGCCGTCGTCCCGGACCACCCGGACCGTCTCGCCGGCCTTGAGGGTGCTGAGCCGGTAGAAGACGGCGGGCCGGGTCTCGGTGTCGACGTGTCCGACCAGCAGGGCGGTGCCCTTGGCGCCGGGTTGCGCACCGCCGGCGTACCAGCCGACGACGCCCGCCTGGTCGAAGGGCGGCGGGTCGACGGCCCCCCGGTCATCGAGGCCGCGCGCGACGACCGGGGCCTGGACGCCCAGGTCGGGGATGTCGACGCGCTGCGGCATCGCCTGCCCCAACGGCTTTGCCGCGGGCGGGAGTTCGGCGTCCGGCGGCCGTCCCACCGCGGCGATGTCGCCTGTCGCGGGGGCGGATATGTCGTGCCGTACGTCGGTCACCTCACGCCCCCACAGCCACAGTCCGAGCAGCAGCACCGCCCAGGCCAGGCCGGTGAGGAAGCGACCGGAAGAGCGTTCGCCGTCGGACATCGCCTATTCCGCCCCGCGTCTGCTGCGCATCCCGCGGAACACGACGACGGTCGCGGCGACGCCCGCGAGCACCAGCCCGATGACCGTGTGCGCGGTGCCGGGGCCCCGGACGTCCGCCCGCGCGTCATCGACGACGGCGAGCGGACGGAGCGGGGCGGCACCGCCGCCGCCCGCCTGGACAGGCGCGACGGGGGTGGTGGCGGGCGTGGCCGACCGATGCGACGGCGACGATGCGACGACCTCGATCCGGCCCTTCAGCTGGGAGCCGACGCAGGTGATCCGTACGTCGTAGCCGCCGGGCTCCAGCGAGGAGCGGACCCGGGTGTCGCCGACGAGCGTGCCGCCGGTTCCACCTGTACCGCCGGTTCCACCAGTACCACCGCTGACACCGAGTACACCGGTGTCGCCGGTGTCGCCGGTGTCGCCGGTGTCGCCGGTGCTGACGAGTCGGGCGTCCGCGACGAAGGCGTCCGAGGCCGCGGTGGCGGTTCTGCCGCCGCAGCCGGCCACCTTCAGCGTGACGTCGGCGCCGGGCGAGGGCGCGGACGGCGTCACGGAGACGCTCCCGCCCCCGCTCCCGCCGCCGTCCTGGCCGCCTTCGCCCGCTGCGTACGCCGTGGGGACGAGCACCGCGGCGACGACCGCGAGACCCACACAGAGAGTGACTTTCAATGAGCCCATGGTGAACCTCCAGCTGTCTGGAGAGTCCCCCGACCGAACCCGATGCGCATCCGCAGACGGGTCCTCACTGCTCCGTATGGGTGGGTTCCGCCGTGGTGCGGATTTCAGACGCGGTCGACGAGGTCCGCGATCGAGTCCACGACCTTCGACGGACGGTACGGGAAATTCTCGACCTGCTCGGGCCGGGTCAGGCCGGTGAGCACGAGGAAGGTCTGCATCCCGGCCTCCATGCCGGCCAGTACGTCGGTGTCCATGCGGTCGCCGATCATCGCGCTGGTCTCGGAGTGGGCGCCGATGGCGTTCAGCCCGGTGCGCATCATCAGCGGGTTGGGCTTGCCCGCGAAGTACGGGGTCTTGCCGGTCGCCTTGGTGATCAGCGCGGCGACGGCTCCGGTGGCCGGGAGCGCGCCCTCGGCGGAGGGGCCGGTCTCATCCGGGTTGGTGCAGATGAAACGGGCGCCGTCGTTGATGAGCCGGACGGCCTTCGTCATCGCCTCGAAGGAGTAGGTGCGGGTCTCGCCCAGGACGACGTAGTCGGGCTCGTGGTCGGTGAGGATGTAGCCGATGTCGTGCAGCGCGGTGGTCAGCCCCGCCTCGCCGATGACGTACGCCGTGCCGTCGGGGCGCTGGTCGCCGAGGAACTGGGCGGTGGCCAGCGCGGAGGTCCAGATGTTGCCGATCGGCACGTCCAGGCCCATGCGCTGGAGGCGGGCGTGCAGGTCGCGCGGGGTGTAGATCGAGTTGTTGGTGAGGACCAGGAACGGCTTGCCGGACTCGCGCAGCTTCTTCAGGAAGGCGTCGGCGCCGGGGATCGGCACACCCTCGTGGATGAGCACACCGTCCATGTCGGTGAGCCACGACTCGATGGGCTTGCGGTCTGCCATGTGCGGGATCTCCCTGCCGTACGCCTGTACGCGGTTGCTGCGCGGGTACGCGGTTGCTGCGTACGCCGCCCCAGCCTAGCCACAGGCCCGATCTTGAGGGAATGGCCGGATTCCATGCGTCCACTGGCTGGGATACGCCCCCGCGTCAACGACGTCGACGCGCTGCTCGGCGGGCCGGTCGGCGGGCCAGCAGCAGGGCCGCTCCGGCAGCGAGGAAGCAGGCGGTGACCGCGGCGAGGCCGACAGGTGAGGTGAGACCGGTGCGGGCGAGCTCCGCCGCCTCGTCGGCGAGGGAGAGGTGGCCGGAGTCCGTGGCGGAGGCGGCGGGGGTGGGGAGGGGAACCGCGAGGGACGTGGGGAGGGAGGTGGGGAGGGAGGTGCCCGTGGGGGCGTGAGTGAGGGCGCCCGAGTCTGGGGCGGTGCCGGCCTCGATGTCGGTGTCAGCGTCGGTATCGGTGTGGGTGTCGGCGGAGGAGGTGGCAGTGGAGGCGGTGGAGGCGGTGGAGGTGGCGGTGGAGGCCGTGGCCGTGGCCGTGGCGTCGGACTCGATGGCGAAGCGGTAGTCGTTCGACTGTCCGATCCAGTCGCCGTCGTCACCGTGGCGCTGGACGACGGCCGCGTTGGCGGTGACGGTGTTCCGGACGGCGTCCGAGCCGAGCGCGAGGCGCAGCTTGACGGTGAGGGTGCGGCCGGGGCCGACGGTGAAGCCGGGGAAGTCGTCGGCTTCGTCGGCGTGCTCATCGGCGTGCTCATCGGTGAACGCCCCGACCAGTTCGTCGTCTTCCGTGGGCACGAAGCGGACCGGGTGCGGCTCTTTGCCGACGTAGAACTCCAGGTGCGGCTGGGACGGCTTCAGGGCGCGTCGGGCGTCGACCAGGACGACGACCGGATGGACGCCCTCGCAGGCACGACGGGTGGTGTTGGTGAGGTCGAGATACCAGATGCCGAATCCGCCCCCGGCCCGGAAGGAGGCTGGGCCGCCGTGGAGGCGGGTGGTGAGGGGGAAGCCACCGGTGTCGGGGCCCACGCAACTCGGGCCGGCTTCCGCGTGCGCGGACGCGGGGAGGAAGGCGGCGGCCACGGCGAGGCAGAGGGAGACAGGCGGGCACAGTCGCATGAACACGTGAGCCTGCACGAAGGAACGGCGCGGAAAGCCCCGGCACACCGCACGACCGTACGAATCCCCTCGTTCGGCGGAGGAACTGAGGGGCGAAGGGACTGAGGGAGTGGGGGGACTGAGGGAGTGGGGGGACTGGGGGACTGGGGGCGAAGGGGCGGAGCCGAGAAATGGGGAGCCGAGGAGAGGGGGTCAGCCGTCCCCGCGGCCGAACACCGGTGCCAGCAGCAGTTGGGCCGCGCCCTCCGCGACGCCTCGGGCGCCGCCGGGAGCGAGCCGTACCGGTACGGCGCCCTCCGGGGATCCCTCGCGCCGGGCGCGGGCGTCGAGGACGGCGGCGACGCCGTGCACGAACGGCTCCGGATCGGCCGCGATCGTACGACCGCCCAGCAGCACGGCGTCGATGTCGAGCAGTCCGGCCAGGTTCGCGGCGGCCTCGCCGAGTACGCGTGCCGCCTCGGCCACGTCCCCCCGCCCGATGGCCGCCAGGCACAGCGCCTCGACGCAGCCCCGGTTGCCGCAGGTGCAGGGCGGCCCGTCCAGCTGGATGACCTGGTGTCCGAACTCCCCCGCGCCGGTGCGGGCGCCCCGGTGGACGGTCCCGCCGATCACCAGGCCGGCGCCGAGGCCCGTCCCGAGGTGGAGGCAGGCGAAGGAGCCGCGCTCACCGCCGACGGCGAGGCCGAGCGCGGCCGCGTTGGTGTCCTTGTCGACGACCACCGGCGCCCCGAGCCGCGCCGCCAGCACGTCCCGCAACGGAAACCCGTCCCACTCGGGAAACCCGGTGACCCGGTGCAGCACGCCATGGGCATGATCAAGAGGACCGGGAAGAGCCACCCCGACCCCAAGGAGCGTGCCCAGCGCGAGGCGCTGTTCACGCCCCGCGGTGGACGCGACACCGACACCCTCGGCCCCGCCCGGCACAACGCCCCCGGACCCGCCCCGCGCAACATCCCCGGGCCCGCCCGGCACGACACCCTCGGACCCGCCCGGGACAACCCCCTCGGGTCCGCCCCGCACAACGCCCCCGGACCCGCCCGGCACAACGCCCCCGGACCCACCCCGCACGCCAGCCACCCCGGACCCACCCCGCACGCCAGCCACCCCGGACCCACCCCGCACGCCAGCCACCCCGGCCTCACCCCCCGCGACACTTACCGACCCGCCCTTCACGACAGCCGCCCGGGACTCACCGCCCACGACACCCCCGATGGCCTCCCCGGCCTCCCATGCGACCGCTGTCACCTCCCTCACCACCGCCCCCAGCACCGCCTCCGCTCCCGCGCCCAGCGACAGGGGGACGCACCGCTCTCCGACCACCCGGCCGTCGAGGTCGGCCAGGACCACCCTCAGCTCGTCCCGGTCCAGGTGGACGCCGACCGCGTGGCCGGCGTCGGGGACCAGGCGCAGGACCGTGCGCGGCTTGCCGCCGGTCGAGGCGCGGTGGCCCGCCTCCGCCGCCAGTCCGTCCTCCCGCAGCCGCGCGGTGATCTTGCTGACCGCCTGCGGGGTGAGCCCGGTGCGCTCGGCGAGTTCGAGCCGGCTGATGCCGTCCGGACCGGCCGTGCGCAGCAGGTCGAGCACGAGCGCGGTGTTGTGGCTGCGCAGGGCGAGCAGGTTCACCCCTGCGCCTGTGGTGCGACCGCCGCCGTCCGTCCTGTTCACGCCCCCATTCTCCCCTCTGCTTGCACTTTGGCAACAGCGTTGCCAAAGTGGGTGCCATGACAGGTACTCCTCTCCGCGTGGGCCTGATCGGTTACGGCCTCGCAGGCTCCGTCTTCCACGCCCCGCTGATCGCCGCGACCGAGGGCCTCGTCCTCGACACGGTGGTCACCTCGAACCCCGAGCGGCAGGAGCAGGCCCGCGCCGAGTTCCCGGACGTACGCGTCGCCGCCACCCCCGACGACCTGCCGGCCCGGGTCGGCGAGCTGGACCTGGTCGTCATCGCGTCCCCGAACAAGACGCACGTGCCGCTCGCGACGGCCGCCCTGAAGGCCGGTCTGCCGGTCGTCGTCGACAAGCCGGTCGCCGGCACCGCGGCCGAGGCGCGTGAGCTGGCCGCCCTCGCCGAGGAGCGCGGCCTGCTCCTGTCCGTCTTCCAGAACCGCCGCTGGGACAACGACTTCCTGACCCTGCGAGAGCTCGTCGCGGACGGCGAACTGGGCGACGTATGGCGCTTCGAGTCCCGGTTCGAGCGGTGGCGGCCGCTGCCGAAGGGCGGCTGGCGGGAGTCCGGCGACCCGGCAGAGATCGGAGGTCTCCTCTACGATCTCGGCAGTCACGTCGTCGACCAGGCGCTGGTCCTCTTCGGCCCGGTGGTCTCCGTGTACGCCGAGACGGACGTGCGCCGGCCGGGCGCGGAGACCGACGACGACACGTTCATCGCGCTGACGCACGCGAACGGCGTCCGCTCCCACCTCTACGTCTCCGCGACGACCGCCCAGCTCGGCCCGCGCTTCCGGGTGCTGGGCTCGAAGGCGGGCTATGTGAAGTACAGCCTGGACCCGCAGGAGGCGGCGCTGAGGGAAGGCGAGCGCCCGGGCGCGACGGCGGACGCGGGCTGGGGCACGGAGCCCGAGGAGCTGTGGGGCCGTCTCGGCGCCGGAGAGTCGCCGCTGACCGGCGGCGGACGACCCGTACGGACCCTCCCCGGCGACTACCCGGCCTACTACGCTGCGGTGGCCAAGGCACTGATCGACGGCGGCCCCAACCCGGTGACCGCTGTCGAGGCGGCTGCCGCCCTCGATGTCCTGGAGGCGGCCCGCCGTTCGGCACGAGACAAGGTGGCGGTGACGCTGTAATGGGCACCCACGAGATCACCCCGAAGTTCACCCCGGAGATCACCCCGACCCTGGAGGAGCTCCAGGGCCAGGAACGGCGACTGGTCTTCCCCCAGTTCACGAACGACGACGCGTGGGCGCTCGGCTCACTGCTGGTGGAGCTGGCCCGCGAGCGCCAGGCGCCGGTCGCCGTCGACATCCACCGCGCCGGCCAGCAGCTCTTCCACGCGGCCCTGCCCGGCTCGACCCCCGACAACGACGCCTGGATCGCCCGCAAGCGCCGGGTGGTGGAACGCTTCGGCGCCTCCTCCTACCTGGTGGGCGCCCGCCACCGCGCCAAGGGCACGACGTTCGAGGAGTCCTCCCGCCTGGACCCCGACGAGTACGCGGCCCACGGCGGCTCCTTCCCCGTCAACGTGGAGGGCGTGGGCATCGTGGGCGCGGTGACGGTGTCCGGCCTCCCCCAGCTGGAGGACCACCGCTTCGTGGTGGAGGTACTGGAACAGTTCCTGGAAAAGTACCTGTAGGTGAGACGCCCTCAGGGGCGCGGGCGCGGTTGCCCGGCCCCCGAGGCGGAGCGTCACGCGTCCTTGAACTCCTGGCGTTGCCTGCCCAGCCCGGAGATCTCCAGCTCGACCACGTCGCCGGCCCGCAGGAACGGCTTGGGCTCGGGCGCGCCCAGCGCCACGCCCGCCGGTGTCCCGGTGTTGATGACGTCGCCGGGGTACAGCGTCATGAACTGGCTGACGTACCGCACGACCTCCCCCACGGGAAAGATCTGCTCGGCCGTCGTCCCGTCCTGCTTCAGCTCCCCGTTGACCCACAGCCTCAGGGACAGCTCCTGCGGGTCGGGCACGTCGTCCGCCGTCACCAGCCAGGGCCCCAGCGGGTTGAACGTCTCGCAGTTCTTGCCCTTGTCCCAGGTCCCGCCCCGCTCGATCTGGAACTCCCGCTCGGACACGTCGTGCGCGACGGCATACCCCGCGACGTGCGCGAGCCCTTCCTCCGCCGACCCCAGGTAGCGGGCCGTGCGCCCGATGACGACCGCCAGCTCCACCTCCCAGTCGGTCTTCGCGGACCCGCGGGGGACGAGCACGGTGTCGTACGGCCCCACGACCGTGTCCGCCGCCTTGAAGAAGATGACGGGCTCGGCGGGCGGCTCGGCCCCCGTCTCCCGGGCGTGGTCGTGGTAGTTCAGCCCGATGCACACGATCTTGCCGATCCGGGCCAGCGGCGGCCCGACCCGCAGCCCGGCCGGGTCCAGGACGGGCAGCCCGCCGGAGTCGGCGGCGGCCCGGATCCGGCCGAGGGCCTCGTCGTCGGCGAGCAGCGCGCCGTCGATGTCGTCCACGACACCCGAGAGGTCGCGCAGCGTGTCGTCGGCTTCGAGCAGCGCGGGGCGCTCCACGCCCGCCGTACCGACTCGCAGCAGCTTCATGGTCCGTCACCGTCTTCCTAGATCGCGGAGCGTCCGCCGACGGGTGCAGCCATCGGATGACTGCTCGATCCTCCAAGCTGGACGTCCGCTCCGCAATACCCGGTTCACGTACTGGACCGCCACCTGGACTGGACTGTCACCTGTACAGGACCGTCACCTGTACAGGACGGCTCGTTCGACGGCGCTCCAGGTCGAGCTGGTGATCACGTACAGCGCGGCGGCCAGCGGCACGACGGCCACGGTGATCAGGGTGAAGAAGGACATGAACGGCACCACCTTGGTGAGGGCGCCGACCCCGGGCACGTCCTGGCCGCCGGTCTCGGGCAGCGGCATCCGCTTGGCGCGCACGTAGTTGAAGGAGGCGACGGCGGCGACGAGGGCGAACAGCACGAGGTAGACCACTCCGGCCCCGCCGACGAGCCCGGTCCCGGCGAGCGCGTCGGTCCAGCGGTCGCCGAGGGGCGCGGCGAGCAGCCGGTGGTCGAGCAGTTCGTTGCCCGCCCCGTCGATCGAGGAGCTGGAGAAGAGGCGGTAGAGCACGAAGAACGCGGGGAGTTGCAGCAGGCTGGGCAGGCAGCCCGACAGCGGTGACACCTTCTCCTCGGCGTGCAGTTCCAGCACGGCCTTCTGGAGCCGCTCGGGGTCCTTCGCATGCTTCCTGCGCAGCTCGGCGACCTTCGGCTGCAGTGCCGTCCGTGCCTTCTGGCCGCGGGCGGCCGCCCGGGAGAGGGGATGGACGAGGAGTCGTACGAGTGCCGTGAACAGGACGATCGCGGCGGCCGCGGCGGATGCGCCGAACAGCGGGTGGAGCAGGTCGGCGAGATGGCCGACCAGGTCGGCGAAGACGGACATGAGTACGGACATGGGTGAGGAGCCCTCCGGGGGTTCTCGTCGTGCCGGGATGGGTGCCGGAACGTTCCGGGCATGGCGGCAGGACGACCCGCGCGGGGCCACGAGGTCGGGAGTGAGGCCCTACGCGACGGTCGTCGGGAGGGCGTGGCCGGGCGCCCTGGGGCGGGGCCGGCCGGAGGCGTCGGGGTCGCGTTGCGGCAGGAAGGCCGTACGGCGGGCCCGGTCCCTGATGGCCGTGCGCACCCGGGTGGGCGGGACGGCGGGGGCGCTGCGCGCGGCGACGAGCGTGCAGACGGCGAGCGCCGAACCGGCCGCGGCGGTCGCGGCGAGCGCGACGGCGGCGGAGAGGCTGCCGGTGTCGAGGAGGAGGACGTCGAGCACGAGGAGGAACAGGAGCGGCGCGGAGCGCGCGGTGAACCGACTGCGGATCACGCTGCTTCCCCCCTTCCTCCACCGGACCTTCGGTACGGATCCCCATGGATCCGTCTGAATCTTCCTGGATCCCCTGGATCTCCTGGATCTCCCTTCGTTTATACCTCAGTTGCGATTGCGAGGTGTCTCGGCGGTGGCGACTCCCGGCTTGTATCAAGTGTTTGACACAAGGTGCGGCCGACGGCATCTTGTACTCACCACTTGATACAAGCGGCACGCTCATCGTTCGCATGACTCACCGGGGGACTCGACATGCTCGACACCGTCTCGCCCGAAAGACTCCTCGCCCGCGCCGATCTCTGCGCCCGCTGGGCCGGGCTGGCGTTGGGCGTCGTGGTCGCCCAGGCGCTGGCCACCATGGACAGCGACGACATGGCCATGCCGTTCGTGTCCGCCGTCACGGCGTTCGGCCTGTGCGCGGTCGGCGGGGTCCTGCTCGGCGACTCCCTCACCCCCGCCCCGCTGGAGGCGGTCCGCACCGCCGTCCTCGCCCCGCGCCGCGTCCGGGACCACGTACCGCCCCGCATGGCGCCCCTGCTCGTCTTCCAGACGGCCTGCATCGCCGTCCTGCTGACGATCGGCGCCGCCGCGGCCTCCCCCGACAGGGCCGGCCGGACGGGCCGCACCCTCGCCGTCACCTGCTCCACCGTGACCAGGCACCTCGGCCCGTGGCCCGGCCTCTACTACGCCGCCCCGGTCCTCGTCTCCCTCACCCTCGGCACCGCCGCCTGCGTCTGGTCCCTGCGCCGCATCGCCCACCGCCCCGGGGACAACCAGCAGCGCCACGACCGCAGTTGGGCGATCACCGGAGCCTGGGGACTGCTGGTCTCCAGCCAACTGCTGCTCGTCGTCGGGATGATCGCCAGGGTGTTGTTCTACTCGAAGTGCGCCGGAATGCTGGGCAACGTCACGGCGCTGGTGATCTACCCGCTGGGCCTGCTGAGCCTGTTCGCGCTCGGCTGGTCCCTGTTCACGATCGTCGCGCCCCGGGCCGTGGACGATGAGTGAACCCGCCGTCCGCGTCGACACTGCCAGCCAGGTGCCGCCGTACGAGCAGATCCGCGCCCAGCTGGCCTCGTTCATCGTCACCGGCCGATTGGTGGAGGGTGAACGGCTGCCGACCGTACGGCAGTTGGCCGCCGATCTGGGTTTGGCGCCCGGCACGGTGGCCCGCGCCTACCGTGAGCTGGAGGCCGCCGAGCTGATCCGCACCCGCCGGGGCGCGGGCACCCGGGTCGCGGCCCTCCCCGCCGAACCCCAGCACCCCGACGCCGACCGGCTCACCACCCTGGCCCGCGACTTCACCTCCGCGGCCCGTGCCCTGGGCGCCGGCACCGAGACCATCCTGAACGCCGTACGGGAGGCTCTGGAGGAGCAGACCTAGACCCATGGACGAGACCATGGCCCGGGGACAGGAGGGACACGGGGACAGGAGGGGCCCGGGGCGGCGCCTAAACAGTGGCCTCCAACAGCAGGCGCAAGGGGTACGGCGCCGACCGTCCGGCGGCTGCGGACGAGCCCGCCACCGGACGGCCCTGCGAACGTTCGTGGTCACCAGTACGGGTTCGCCATTTGCCCCGAGACCCTGCAGGTGCCGTTGTTGCAGATCTCGACCGCGATGGCGTTGATGCCCCGGACGTCCTCGAAGCTCAGGCCGTTGAACGACGCGTAGCCGCCGTGGCAGCCTTTCGTGTCGACATGCCAGGCACCGTAGTTGGTGTATTGCACGCCGCCGCCGTCGAATCCGTACTCGCGGATTCGGATCTTCGGGTTGTGGTTGTCGCAGGCCGTGTCGTTGACCGACAGGGCCACGTCGGCGTACGTGCGGCCCGGCCCGTAGTAGGTGATCGTTCCGCTTCCGCAGGCGCCGGTGAAGCAGACGTCCCTGCGTTGCGACGACGCGAGCGCGGACTCTGGTGCCGCGCTCGCCGTACCGGTCACTCCGAGGAGCGCGAGTGCCGCGATCCCGGACGCGAGCACGGCTCGTCCACGTGCAGTCTTCATGGATCCCCCTGATCACTTGGGCTTTGCGGGCATCTCCCGCTGCTTGGCGCAACCCTGCCAAGTCCAGGGCTGAGCGTCGTCAATCCCAGGGGGGCAATCCGGGTAAACCCTGGTGGTAGTGGCGAGGACGAACCTTCTAGGCGCGGGGCTGCGTCGCGACCAGCCTGCCCCACACCACCAGCCGGTAGCGGGAGGTGTACTCGGGGGTGCAGGTGGTGAGGGTGACATAGCGGCCGGGGGTGTCATAGCCGTAGGCGGGCTTGGTGAGGGAGCGGGGCACGGGCCGGATGACGCCCGAGTCGCGGGGTGAGGTCTGCGGCAGGATCTTGTCGACGGTGTAGGTGTAGGTCGCGTTGCGGGTCTCCACCTCCACCTTGTCGCCCTTCCTGAGGTGGTTGAGGTACCGGAACGGCTCACCGTGGGTGTTGCGATGCCCGGCGACCGCGAAGTTCCCGCCCTGGCCCGGCTGTTGGGTGCCGGTGTAGTGGCCGACGTACCCCTTGTTGAGCACGTGCTGCTTGCTGGTCCCCTCGGCGACGGGAACCCGCAGGTCGAGGCGAGGGATGCGGAGGACGGCGTACGCCTGGGAGGAGCGGGGGGTCACGGCGGACGACGACCCGTTCCCGGTGCCGCCGCCGGACTGCCCGGGTGCCTGACCGGAGTCGGAGCCGTCGGCAGCGGACCCGGAGCCGCTGTCGTCGCCGGCGTCACCGATGGCGTCGTCACCGGTGGGGCCGACGTCCCCGTCGGCGGCCCCCCACTCCCGCTCCAGCGCCTCCACCCTCCGCTCGGCGCCGTCCCTCGCCTCCCGGTTGGTCCACCACAGCTGGTGCACGACGAGGAGCAGGACCAACACCCCGGCGGTGACGAGCAGTTCGGCACCGCTCCAGAGCACCCGCCGGTACCGGGCGCGCCGTCGCCGCGTGCTGTGCCGTACGAGGGGAATCCGCACGCGGGGCACCATAAGGGGTGGGGGACAAGGTCTCCAGAGCCGTACATACGAGACCTGTCCCGTTCGCCCTGTCGAACCCCTCCCCGCCCTTTCTCCACAGGTTTGAGAAAGGGCTGTCAGAACTCTCGACAACCCCAGGCGTCGCACCTGATGCTTCGTGTCGGCCGAACGGGACCGGCCTCGACTCGAAGCGGAGAAGCCATGATCCGACGCAGAACACTGCTGGCGGCCACGGGCGGCGCGCTCTTCGGAAGCGCCCTGGCGACGGGCACCGCCCACGCCGACGCGACGATTTCCGTCAATCCGTCGACGACGTACGGCACGTGGGAGGGCTGGGGCACCTCCCTGGCCTGGTGGGCGAACGTCTTCGGCGCCCGGGACGACTTCGCCGACATCTTCTTCACGACCAAGTCGGTGTCCTACAACGGCAGGACCCTCCCCGGCCTCGGCCTCAACATCGCCCGCTACAACCTGGGCGCGTGCAGCTGGAACACGGTGAGCGGCGCGTCGATGGCGGTCTCCGCCAACATCCCCGGGTTCAAGCAGATCGAGGGCTACTGGCAGGACTGGAACAACGAGGACCCGACGTCCTCGGCCTGGGACTGGACGGCGGACGCCAACCAGCGCGCGATGCTGCAGAAGGCGACGTCGCGGGGCGCCACGACGGAGCTCTTCGCCAACTCCCCCATGTGGTGGATGTGCCTGAACCACAACCCGTCGGGCGCCTCGGACGGCGGCAACAACCTCCAGTCCTGGAACTACCGCCAGCACGCGTCGCACCTCGCGGCGGTGGCGCTGTACGCCAAGAACAACTGGGGCGTGAACTTCGCGACGGTCGACCCCTTCAACGAGCCGTCGTCGTCCTGGTGGACGGCGACCGGCACGCAGGAGGGCTGCCACATGGACGCGACCGTCCAGTCGGCCG
The DNA here is from genome assembly GCF_055581185.1 of Streptomyces sp. NPDC031474. Classification (NCBI taxonomy): domain Bacteria; kingdom Bacillati; phylum Actinomycetota; class Actinomycetes; order Kitasatosporales; family Streptomycetaceae; genus Streptomyces; species Streptomyces sp. NPDC031474. The sequence continues at coordinate 203,586 of NZ_JBVIJX010000009.1, read as the reverse complement.
TACTGCCGTACATGCGCAGCGAGTTGGACAAGCGCGGCCTGACGGGGACGAAGATCTCCGCGTCCGACGAGACGAGCTACGACCTGGCGCGTACGACGTGGAACTCCTTCTCGTCGACGACGAAGGGGTACGTGAACCGGGTCAACGTCCACGGCTACCAGGGCTCGGGCGGCCGCCGCGACCTGCTCTACACGGACGTGGTGACGACGGCCGGCAAGGCCCTGTGGAACTCCGAGACCGGCGACAAGGACGGCACCGGCCTCACGATGGCGAGCAACCTGCTCTACGACTTCCGCTGGCTGCACCCGACGGCGTGGGTCTACTGGCAGGTCATGGACCCGTCGGCGGGCTGGGCGATGATCGCGTACGACCCGAGCACGCTGGCGGCCGGCGCGGTCACGACGAAGTACTACGTGATGGCCCAGTTCAGCCGTCACATCCGCCCCGGCATGACGATCCTCGACACGGGCGTGAGCTACGCGGCGGCGGCGATCGACAACGCGGCGAAGCGCCTGGTGATCGTCGCGGCGAACACCTCGACCTCGGCCCAGACCCTGACCTTCGACCTCTCCCGCTTCACCACGGTGAGCGGCGGATCGGGCGGCCTGGTCCCCCGCTGGAACACGGTGACGAACGGCTCCGGCGACCTCTACACGTCCCACTCGGACATCCACCTGAGCGGCAAGACGATCAGCGTCCCGTTCGCGGCGGGCGCGGTACAGACGCTCCAGGTGGACGGAGTGACGATCTAGACGGCCGGGACGACCGAGACGTTCTAGACGGCCGGGACGACCGGGATGATCGAGACGGCCGAGATGATCGAGTAGTGGCTGTGAGGTGATATGGGCCTCTGGCCTGCAGATACCTCTCTTTCGTCACCGGGCGGCGCTACGGTGTCCCCCATGCGCCCCGACACGCCTGCCGAGAACGTCGACCACACCGCCGAAGCGGCACGCCTGGAGCGGACCGCCGGCCTGTATCCCGAGGACGCCGAAGCCCTGCTGCTGCAGGCCGCGGCCCATCTGGAACTGGCCGGCGACCGCCCCGCCGCCACAACCCTCTACGACCGTCTGCTGTCGGCCCCGGGCGGGCTGGACACCCCCCACCTGGTCCGCGCCCTGAAGGCCTCCAACCTTTGGGAGTACGGCCACGAGGCCGAGGCCCGGGCGATCATCGACGGCATCCGCGCCGCGGCCCCCCGCGACCCGGCCCCCTGGGTGATCGTCGCGGAGTCCCTGGAATCCCACGACGAGCTGGAAGCGGCCCAGAAGACGTTCACCGAGGGCGTCAGCCTGCTCCTGGCGGACGCGCCGGAACCCCCGCACGCGTCACATGCGCTGCTGTTCGGCCGCCACCGGGTCCGCAGGATGCTGGGCGTGGCCCACGACGAGTGGGACCTGCTGGCGGACACCCTCCACTCGCTGCCCGTCTCCCTGGACGAGCTCCACGACCCCAAGCGCGTCTGGTCCCTGGGCTCGGACAACCCGGCGGAACTGGAGGCCGAGATCTCCCGTCTCCGCGCCGAGCTGGGCGCCTACCGGGAGGAGCTGTCCCGCCCGTTCCCGGTGGCGGTCCTGCACTGGCCGGCGGGCGAACTGACGGAGCTGGTGACCGCCTACCCGACGCTGGAGGCGGAGTACCCCTCCCACGAGACCCACCTCGCGACGATAGAGGCCTCACTGAGGGAACTGTCGGCCTCGGGGACGGGCAACCTCGGCATCGTCACGGGCACGGTCCCGTCGTACGAGGCCTTCGCGGCCTCGGAAGCGACCTCCCCGGGCGACGCGGACCTGCTGCCCCAGTACGCGACGACGCTGGCGGCACGGGGACGGGCGGTCGGCTGGCCTCCGGAGCGGGGCGCTGGGTGCTGGTGCGCGTCGGGGACGGCTTACGAGGCGTGCCACGGGGTGGGGGCGTAAAAGGGCTCAGGCGACGCTCGGTCCGTCGGGCCGCAGCGCGTCCGAGATGGACTTGACGCCGCCGTGCGCGCTGAAACCCCCGTCGACGGGGATCTCCGCTCCCGTGATGAAGGAGGACGCGTCGGAGAGCAGGAAGACGATCAGGGGCGCGACGTCGTCGACGGTGCCGCTGCGACCCAGAGGCGTCTCCCGGATGGTCGTCTCACGGAACGCCGGGGTCGCGGCGGCCGTCATCTCCGTCTCGATGTAGCCGGGGTGCACGGTGTTGACCCGGATCCCCCGCGGCCCCAACTCCGTGGCCGCGACCTTCGACACGCCCCGCAGCGCCCACTTGCTGGCGGTGTAGGCCACCGGGTAGTAGCCGGTGTACGCGGTGGACGATCCCACGTTCACGATGGACGAGCCCGGCGGCATCAGCGGCGAGAGGTGCTGAATACCCAGCATCGGCCCGACGGTGTTAACGGCATGAACCCGCCCGAAATCCTCCGGGCTCACTTCCCCGAGCCGGGCCCGATGAATGACGCCGGCGTTGTTGACCAGCCCGTGAATCCGCCCGTACGTCTCACGAAGTTCGGCGGCAAGCGCAGCCCAGTCGCCCTCGCTGGATACGTCGAGGCGTCGGCAGTCGTCGTCTCCCGGGCGGACGTCGGTGGCGATCACCTCGGCACCGGCCAGAGCGAGAGCCTCGGCTTCGGCGGCGCCTTGGCCCCGGGCGGCACCGGTCACCACTACGACCTTGCCGGTCAGGGGGCGGGAGGGCTGGTCGCTTTCGGGGGTGCTGGTCATGGCGGACAACATAGCTTCGGCAGATGACCCAGAGCTCCGACGTAGTCGAAATTTGCTAATTTCATTACGCTTTGTTTCGGATATATCGAATGTCCCCTAAAAAGGCAAACCGTCGGTTAACTTCGGCGAAGGCGGCCGTAGGTACGGCGAGGTCGGGCGTGAGGGGGCTGCATGCTTGTCTGGCAAGCGTGTGCTTGGGGCGGGCTTGGCGTGCTCCTCAACGAAGCGTGGATGCTGTCCCTGCTCCTGTCGAAAGACGCGGGATGGCCATGGAGAACCAAACGAAATAGGAGGTTCAGCCCCTATTTCGGCGCTCTGGCGCTTCGCCTTTTCATGGGCACCGGCGTGCCGTTCCTTTATGCGTCCACGAGTCAGATCTCGGGCCCTCTGGCAGCTGTCACTCTGGGTATCACCGCGCCACTCGCCATTGCTCAACTCGCCGCTCAAGCCCCGCCTCCGCCTGCCCCTGAGCCAAAGCGTGCGCCCCGTCGACTGCCCGTTTCCAGTGCTCTACTGCCCTCCGAGGTCACCGCACCCGAAGAGGGGGCATAAAAAATGGCTGCCAACGACTTCGAACAGTTCCGCCAGGCCCTGGCGGGGCCGCTGTCCGATGCGCGGGCGCCCTTGAGGCCGCGCATCACCTACTGGAGTTGGTTCCGGGCGGCCCTGGCATTCCAGCCCGCACGCCCTCCGCTCTCCGACAGTCTCCTCTCCGACAGGCTCCGATTCGGTTCCGATCTCGTCGACGCCGACCTCGCCGGCGCCCCGTCCGCACGCCCCGGCGCACCTGCACCGCTGTCCGGTCCGGCGGTCAAGCCGTGGCGCAAGGGATGGACACGGCTGCGGCACTCCGGCGTGGCCGCCGCGGTCAGCGCGGCACTCGGCGTGGTGGCCGCCATCGGGTCCACAGGCGGGTACGCGTTGTACCTCCACGCCCAGCAGGGGCACGTGGGCTTCCGGCAGAAGCATTGCGGGACGTCGAACCCGGCACTGGTGACGAGGGCCGGCGGCGAGTGCACGGGCGTCACCGACGGCAGTGACGGTCCCGGCGTCTTCGGTACCGCTCTTGAACCCCTGTTGGCCGCCATGCGCGCCGAGAACAACGAAGCGACCCGAGGCGGCCGCTACGTCACGGTGGCGTTCCTGGCACCGCTGTCCTCACGGGGCACAGCCAAGGGCCAGGCACTGGATCAATTCGCCGCGGAGGCCGAGGGCGCCTATACCGCGGTGGAGCAGGCCAACGCCGCCGACAGCACAGTCAAGATACGTCTCGTTCTGGCCGGCATGGGCAGCGGCGAACGGCACTGGAAGGACGCTGTCGACCAGCTGAAAGACGTAAGGAACCTGGTCGCCGTCACCGGAATGGGACTGGCCCAGGCTGAGTCCGTCGACGCCGCACGCGAGCTGGACGAGGCCGGGATCCCGATGGTCGCCGACCTCATCACCGCTGACGGATTCGACACCACCGGCGCCATCGACGGCAAGGGGTCGTTCAACGGCCTGATCCGCGTCGGCTTCACCAACACGGCCCTGCTCACAGCGGTCGGGAAAGAACTGGCCGGTCAGAAACACACCGCCGCAGTGGTCAGGTCAGTGACCCCCGAGGGAAGTCCGGATCTCTACACCGAGTCCCTTTACCACGACTTCCTCGGCCTGAACGGACTCAAAAAGCATCTCCTCCCCGCAGCGGGATTCACCGTCGACCCCAGCGGCGGCCCGGACTCCTTCCTCAACGTCATCGGGCCACTCTGCGACATCGACCCCGCCATCGACACGGTGTACTTCGCCGCCCGGGAGAAATACCTGCCCGACTTCCTCACCGCGCTCAGCCAACGCCCCTGTCGCCGGCAGCAGATCACGGTCGTCACCGGATCGGGCACAGCGGACCTGCACCTCACCACGGACACCCTGCGCCGCCTCGACGCCTCCATCACCGTGCTCTATGCCTCCCTCCCCACCTCCACCGCTCTGCAAAGCGACTCCAACCGCGACCGCTCCCTGTACGACGACTTCCTGCAAGCCTTCACCCGCGACCATCACGGACAGGCATTCGTCGCCGCCCACGCGACCCTCGGACACTCGGCCGTCCTCGCTCACGACGCCGTCCTGACCGCCGCCACCGCCATCCACAAGGCCGCCACCACAGCCACCGCCCTGCCCAGTCGCTACGCCGTCCGCGACCAGCTCTACACCCTGGCCGACAACGCCGTCCCGGGCGCCGTCGGCCGCTTCGGCATCGACGCCACCGGCAACCGGACCACCGCCCCCGTCACCGTCAACCGTCTGGAGGCCACCCCTTGACCTCCGGCCCGTTGCCGGATTCGTCGGTCTTCCACCCGGGGAGACCTGTTGAATGGCGTGGCTGAAGGTCCGTCACTCGACTGGTCACAGGGGGCTGTGGATGTTGTCGGAAATCTTGGTCGCGCTTGCCGCTTCGGGCGGAACGGCGGTGGTGACGGCGGCGGGAACCGACGCCTGGATCGAGACCAGAACCACGGTGGCCCGGCTCCTGGGCCGAGACGGCCAACGCGAAGAGGTGGTGCTGCAGCGCCTCGACCAGACTGCCGCCGACCTCGCACGAGCAGCCGCCGGCGACGACGCGGAGAGAGTGCTGGTGCGCATACGAGCCGACCAGGCGAGCTCCTGGACGACACGTTTCAGGGACCTGCTCCAGGACCTCCCCGAACGGGAGAGGAACGAGGTCGCCAGGGAGCTTAAGTCGCTGGTCGAGCATGTCCGACGGCACAGTCCGGGCTCCGGCGCCTCGGCCGGGTCCGGCGGTGTCGCAGCCAACGGCGATGTGATCATCGAGGCCACGGGCGGATCGGTGGCTGCCGGCGTGATGCATGTGCAGGGAGGCGTGCACGTGGACCCTCCCAAGCCGGGGGCGGCCCAGGACTGACCGCTCCCGGCTCGTCAGGTCCACAACAGCCAAGCCGCCGCCGTACGTCTTTCGGAAGGCTGCTGCCCGCTTTGGGCTTCGGCGCGCACGACGACGGCGGCCGGACCCCGCGCATCACCGCCCACACCGCCGTCACCGCCTCCCGCGGGGGCGTGGCGATCGGCCACGCCGAGAACGTCGCCATCGCCGAGAGCGTCGCCGGCCGGGACCGGCGCGTACGCCGCTTGCGCATGGTGATCGTGCCCGTCGTGGTGGCGGGCGGCACGATCACGGCCATCGCCCTCCTCCCCGGCCTCCCGGACTCATCCCCCAGATCATCAGGCCCCGAGCGAACTCTCCCGGCGCCCTCTCTGTCGCCCTCCACGTCGGCCTCCCCATCGCCGTCGCCTTCCGGATCACCGCCCGCCACCCGCTCCCCATCGGCCCCGGCCGCCGGCGCGAGCGGCGGCTCCGCGGAGCCCGTGGTCCAGCCCGTACAGACCAGGACCAAGCCCAGGTCCAACACGGGGAGCACGCCCGACGCGGGGACACCGCCCCCCGCGAAGTCCGAGTCCGCCGCACTCTCCCCGGGGTCCGTGTCGACCCTCCGAAACGCCTCCAACGACCAGTGCGTGTACGGCAGCGACGGCGACGTCTACCCCGGCTTCGGAACCTGCAGTTCCAGCGACGCCTACACATGGACGCTGCGCTCCACCGGCGGCGGCACCTTCGAACTGGTCAACCGCGCAAGCGGAAAATGCCTGTCGGCGCCCTTCAACAACGACTACACGACCCAGCTGGAAGCCTGCGACGCCCCAGGAGGAACCGGCTACGTCAAATGGAGCCTCGGAACCGCCACCGCGGCGGGCCAGACCCTGAAGAACACCAACACCGGCCACTGCCTGGAGATCGCCACCCCATCCTTCGGCGGCACCAAGCAGGTCATGGTGACGACCTGCAACAGCACCCGCAGGGAACAGCTATGGAAATAGGCCACAGCCACCCCCGACCACTGACCACGCTGCGGGACCGGGGCTCAGCGGCGTGTCCGAGGTTCATGGTCAACCTAGCTTCGGTAGGTGACCGGGGTTGGTCTCTCCGTTCCCGACTGTCGAGGCGAAACCTGCGGACAGGACTTGAGCGACGCCTCAGACACGCCGGCAGAATGTTTCTGTGTCCGGCGCCATCCCATCCTCCCCCTCCGTCTCTGCCCGCATGAGCCGCCAAGGCTCCCGCGATACGGCCCCAGAGATCGCTGTCCGACGTCTGCTGCATAGCGCGGGTCTTCGCTACCGAGTCAACGTGCCTGTACCTGGTATGCCCCGCCGAACCATCGACATTGTCTTCAGCAAAGCCAAGATCGCGATCTTTCTGGACGGTTGCTTCTGGCACGGCTGCCCCGAACACGCAACGCATCCGAAGGCGAACGCGGAGTGGTGGCGAATCAAGCTCGACAAGAACATGACTCGCGATTTCGAAACCACCGCGCACCTGACCGCCGAGGGGTGGACCGTGCTGCGCTTCTGGGAGCACGAGTCGGCTACAGACGTCGCCGACCGCATCGCCGTCTCGTTGATGTCCAAGCAGTCGCCCCCAGCGAGGCCCGGCCCCTCCGTCGACGTCACCGAGAGTGAAGATTCCGACAACCAATCGTGACTTTGTTTCACTTATCAACAACCCACCTCAACCAATAATGTGTATGGAGTTGTGCAAGTGGGGTGCCGACCTGCACCTCGGAGTGATCTGCCATGCCGGCAGATCTCTACCGTCGGTCGGCGTGACTAGCGAGAGCGGGGGCGGTCAAGTCCTGTGACTGACGAATTCGATGACATGTACGAGACGTTCAAGGCGATCTTGGACGCCTTTCCCCCGTCGGAGGCCGTGAAGCGACTGGAGCTGATGGGCGTCCGCGAGGAGGTCATCCAGCAGATCCGCGATCGTCACGAGCAGCAGACGATACGGATCAAGGAGCTCGAGGAACCTCACACCGTCGTCCTTGGTAACCGTGACACCTGGTACACCGGCCCTCAGCCGAAGGACAAGTGCTGGCCCGCGATCGAAGACCTGCTGCTTAAGGACGGCTGGTCCAAGGGGACGGCCCTCCGGAACCTGGACGACTCCTCCACGCGGGTCGTCTCGCTGCTGAACCATCCGAAGGAAAAGGCGTTCTCCACACGGGGTCTCGTGGTCGGCTACGTCCAGTCCGGGAAGACGACGAACTTCACGTCGGTCATGGCCAAGGCTGCCGACCGGGGCTACAAGCTGTTCATTGTTCTTGCGGGCATTCACAACGGCCTTCGTCGTCAGACGCAGGCTCGCTTGGTTCAGCAGTTGGTCGAGCCCAACCCCTCGCTGTGGTCCCAACTTACCGATCTCGACAAGGACTTCACCCCGACGGCGAATCCAGCCTCATACTTCGGGAAGAGCAACAAGACGCACGTGCTGTGCGTGGTGAAGAAGAACGCGACCGTACTGCGCAAGCTCGCTCTGTGGCTCGACAAGGCAGCGGACTATTTGAAGGACTGTCCGGCGCTGATCATCGACGATGAGGCGGACCAGGCCACTGTTGCGACGAAGTCCATCAATCCGCTGATCCTCAGCATGATGAAGAGCCTGCCGCGTTCCGCTTACGTGGGATACACGGCGTCGCCGTTCGCCAACCTGCTGATCGATCCGAGCGCCGAGGACCTCTACCCGCGGGACTTCGTCGTCAACCTTCCCAAGCCGGAAGGGCACTTCGGTACCGAGGTACTGTTCGGGCGCTACGCACTCGACGGCGAAGACGCCGACCAGGTCGACGACGGCCACGACATGATCCGGTCCGTGCCGGAGGACGACATACCATGCGTGCGCCCCGAGACGAAGGCCGACGTCGAAGGCTTTGAGCCCGTCATCACCGACACACTCCGCAGAGCGGTCGAGTACTTCTGGCTTGCGACGGCCGCTCGCCGCGTTCGCCGCTCTGGCAATCCGCACAGCACGATGCTGATCCACACCAGCGTCAACACGTCCGTGCACAACAGCTTCGAGCGACCGCTGCAGCACCTGCTGAAACGAGCCGCGCAGACCATGACGGACGCGGTCTTCCTCTCCCGACTGCGTGATCTCTGGGATCAGGAGACGGCCCGCGTCCCGGCCGAAGACTTCGGCGAAACGAAGGTGCCGTTCGAGGACCTGGTGCCCGAACTCCCGGGGGTTCTCCGCAGTTGCCGCATCGTCATGGACAACTCCAGTAGCGAGGCTCGTCTCGACTACGAAAACGGTCCGGTCGTGGCAATAGCCGTGGGAGGCAACACCCTCTCGCGCGGACTCACCCTCGAAGGCCTGTCGGTCAGCTATTTCGTGCGTGCCGTCTCCGCATACGACACTCTGCTGCAGATGGGCCGATGGTTCGGCTTCCGGAACGGCTACGCCGACCTGCCCCGCATCTGGATGACCGACGAACTGGCCGAGTGGTTCCGGCACCTGGCCACGGTCGAGACCGAGATGCGCCGCGACATCGACATCTACATAACCGAGTCCGAGACGCCCCTCACCTTCGCCGTCCGTCTGCGTACCCACCCTGCTCTGCGGGTGACTGCGGCCGCCAAAATGCGCGATGCGGTCACCGCCGCTTCCTCATACGGAGGCAAGCGGGTTCAGACCCACTACTTCCACACCAACGCCGACTGGCTCCGTGGAAACACGACCGCTGCGCGGGAATTGGTCACTGCCGCGCTCTCGAATGCCGTCAGGGTGGAGAACCGGTCGGCCGAGAGTCGCTACATCTTCCGCGACGTGCCGTACGACGTCGTGACCGACTTCCTGGCCTCCTACAAGTTCCACGAGAAGTCACCCGAAAACGATGCGGACCTGATCAGCGGCTACATCCGAAAGCGGGTCACAGCCGGCTCGCTGCGCCGGTGGAACATCGCGATTGTCGGCAGCTCCGCAGGAGAGCCCTTCGAGTTCGTGCCCGGCGTATCCGTCGGGCGCAACCTCCGTAGCCGCGTTGCCACGACCAACCCCGCTCCGGACTTCGCCGACATCAAGACCCTCATGAGCCGCCGTGATGCCGCCGTGGACCTGGCAGGAGACACGGCGAAGCTCACCGAGAAGGGCATCATCGACGAACGTCGGGTCCAGCTTCCGGCCACAGGCCTGTTGGTTCTGTATCCGATCGACAAGACGTCCGAGCCCGGTCCGGGAAAGAAGCTGCGTTCCCCTCTGAACGCGGAGGAGGACGTGATCGGCGTCGGCCTCGTCTTTCCGGAACCGCAGCACGGGGACAGCACGGTGCAGAAGTACATCTCCGCGCACCTGTCGGGTGTTCGTTTGGAGGACGAGGACCTCAGCCTCCTCGAAGGTGAAGACGCATGAGCGCCAACGACTTCCGCGACGTTGTCGAGGAGCATTGGGCCGCGCTCGAAGCAGCGCCGACCAGCGGCGAGCGTCGCCTCCGCGTCTCACAGCTTCCGGTGGTGACCGAACAAGGTGCCTTGGTGGCAGCGGTCGATCACGACGGATTCCGCCACGTGCTCGTGCCTGTGCACTCGAATTTGAAGATTCGTTCCGGCCTCGACGGTCCTGTCCTCCACTTGCGTAAACGCCCCCTGGAGGATGAGGAGACGTATCAGACGTACGCCGATCTCGCGTGCCTGCGCACGGACCTGAATGACCTGTTCACAGAGCTGTGCGCGGACATATTGGATGCGGCGGAGGAACTGCCGAACAATCCGGCAAAGGCGCTCTATCGGGTCCTCGACCGCTGGAAGGCTCTGTTCCAACCGCAGGGAGTCGTGCTGGGCCCCGAACAGCTCGCGGGCCTTTTCGGGGAACTGCTGGTACTCGACCGACTCCTGCAGTTGGACTCCAGCGCGCATCGCCTCTGGCACGGACCAGAAGGTCACCACCACGACTTCACCGCCGGAAAACTCGCTGTCGAAGTGAAGACGAGCGTAAAAGGAGAAGGCCGAAGGCCACGCGTTCATGGGCTCGACCAACTCGATGCCCCGGCGGGTGGGAACCTCTGCCTGGCCTGGTTCCGCCTCCATCGCACCATCGGCGGCAGTTCGGGGATCGGCTTCTTGGATTTGCTCGAACAGACGCTTCGATCCTGTGACGACGAAAGCACCCTCCTCGAACTTCTCGCCCAGGCCGGTTATCGGTCCATCGATGCCGAGCGGTATCGCGATGCGCGATTCGTCGTCGATGAGGAGCGATGGTACGAAGTGACCGCCGACTTCCCCTCGTTGACCGGCCGGGCGCTCATCGCGGCAGGCGTACCGATTTCCGTTCTCGACGTCGAGTACACCATCGACCTGTCCGGTGAGGCTCCGGCCCCCATGGCGCCCGACGCGGTGTCCCGGACGATCGACCGCATGATCCAGGAGTCGGCGTGACGGAACCCCGCTGGTTCTCCCAGCCCTACCCTCCGGAAGGCGCGAGCGCCGCTGAAGGCATTCGCAATCAGCTCGGTCGGCCCGAGCTCGATCTGCTCACCATCCTGGTGCGCGAGTCGGCCCAGAACAGTTGGGATGCCCGGCTCGAGCGGTCCTCGGCTCCCGTGGACTACCGCATCGACATGTGGACCGTCGGACCGGCCCACGCCGGTGCATGGCGAGAGCTCCTGCAGGCAGGGGCTCCGACCAACACCGAGCACTTTCCGCTTCGCGACACGCTCAAGCGGGGCCCCGTCCGAGTTCTGTCCGTGTCCGATCGTGGCACCCGCGGGCTGGGCGGCCCAACGCGAGCCGACAATGCCGTGGGGCCCGACCGTGACTTCGTCTCCTTTATCCGCAACATCGGCGAACCACGCGACACGGCGCTCGGCGGCGGCACCTACGGCTTCGGCAAAGGCATTTTCTACCTGCTGTCCAGGCCTGGGACCGTCATCGTCCATTCCCGCTGCCGAACCGCTGCGGGCGGACACGAAACACGTCTCATCGGCTGCTCCCTCTGGAAAAGCTACGTTGCGGCGGAATCCGACGGCGGGCGTCGCTACACCGGTCGACACTGGTGGGGCGATATGTCGGGCGAAGTGGTCGAGCCGCTGGTGGGCGCGGAGGCGGAAGCCGTGGCTCAGCGCCTCGGCCTCAAGACCTTCGGGCCGGAGGAGACCGGCACGACGGTCGTTGTAGTGGATCCGAATCTGGACGACCTCGAGCCTTCGGAGGCGGCCGACTATCTGGGCGACACCATCGCCTGGCATCTGTGGCCCAAAATGATCTCCAGCGCGGGTAGCCCACCTGCCATGCGATTCTCCGTGGCCTACGACGGAGTTCAGCACCCGGTACCCGATCCGCGCACCATGCGTCCTCTCAACATGTTCGTCGCGGCATACGAGACGATGGTCGGCCCGGCTGGCAGCGACCTGGAATGTCATAAGCCCAAGAAACACCTCGGGCGACTCGGCCTGGTGAAGCGCATCATGCCCTCGCTGGAGCCCACGCGCGCCTCCCGCATGCTGGATATCGAGGACCTGATCCATCACGTCTGCCTGATGCGCCCTGCGGAGTTGGTCGTCACGTATCACGCCGGGCCCAAGCCACCGAGCGCAAATCAAGGCTATGCCGGGGTGTTCAGGGCCGATGAAGCCATGGACGAGGTGTATGCCAAGGCCGAGCCGCCGACTCATGACGCCTGGCACCCGCAGTCCCTCGACAGGCCCGAAAGCACCTACGTACAAACGACGTTCCGGCGCATCGGCGAAGGCCTGGACCAGTTGCTTTCTCTGAGCGGCACCGCGCGCCCCGGTGCCAGTAACGTCGCGCTGGGAGCGGCCAGTTCGCTCTTTTCGGGATTGGTCGGGGGAGCCTGGGGCATCGGTGGAGGCACCGCCTATTCCAAACCGGGCAGCACCATGACGAGTGCGTTCAGGTCGTCCCGCGCCGAGGACACCGCAACGCACGAGGCCGTCGGCGGTCGACGTCCCCCGACAGGGCTCGCGGACCAGACCGACCTCGACAGCGCACACCCTGCTGAGGGCTTCGGCCACGACGGCCGGCCGGCCGCAGAAACATCGGACGGTGGCGCCCTCGACGCTCCACGTCGTCGTCCCCGAGTGCATTACGTCGGCGACCCCTACTACGACGACCGCGGAGACACCTCCGTGCTGGTTCAGGAGTTCCGACTGCCCGTGCCCGGACCTCAGCGCGTACGCATCGACCTGGCGGTCACGCTGCCCGGCACCGGCGGGCGAGAGACCGATCCCCCGATCGGGGCGAGCATGCCCGTACTGATCGGTTGGGAGGACGCCACCGGACGGATCCACACCTCCGATCCGCAAATGATCGAAGGCGGCGAGGCCGTCTGGCGTGCCATGGTAAGGCCTGCTCCGGACACCATGACCGAGATCGGCATCAAGGTCGAGGCGGTGAGGGCTTCGTGACGCGACGCGTTCTTCCCTACCGCGCCCCAACCGAGGACGTCGTGGCACCGGGCCCCTGGCGCCTGGTGACCGAAGACGGCGAGGTGGCCCTGCCCGAGGCCTTGCCCGACTGGGACTACCAAATGGACGTGCACGTACGCAGGTCCCTCCGTGTCGACCTGGACCGGGTCCGGCAGCAAACGGGGCTGTCGGCCCACGCCGCACTCATGCTGTCGGTGGTCTGGACTGCCACAGGTTCCAACCTCAGCGGCCCTGCCAAGCATATGCGCCTGTCCGAAGCCGGTACGAGGGCAGTCGAAGTCGATGTCCGGTTGCGTGGTGCCGACCTCGGTGGCCTATTGCTCCTGGACACCGCACTCGTGCTCGCCGAACGCATCAACGACGCACGGCCTTCCTCACCTAGGCGAGCGGGATCCGTGCTGTGGAGCGATCGCGAGGCCCTTCGCCTGCAGGGCGACGCTCCACAGTTCCCCATGGCCGTGATCGACTTCGCGCGAACGTCATTCCCGCAGGACGCTGCCTGGCACCTGCAAATCAGTGGGGGCCTGGAAAGCGCCACCATGGGTGCCCTGCTGCTCCTCGTCAACGAGCAGAACACGGTGACCGCCACGGCATTTCAGAACGCCGGCAAGCCTCGCCCCGTGGATCGGATCGTTCTGTCGGCGGTGTACGCGGATGCCGCCCGGGTCATGGTCGAGCACGCGCTGGCACATGAAGAGTTCGTCGAGGACATGGACTTCCCTGACGGTTCGCTGGGCGCCACCCTGCTGAGCTTGTTCGACCAGCTCTTCCCAGGTCAGTCGATCACCGACGTACGCCTCCGTCACCGCCAGTCGCCGGCCCTGTTCTCGTCGGATCTGCAGGCCGCCGTCAAGATCTTCGAGGTGTCATGATGAGCTTCCTCTACCCTCGACTCCTCGCCGAACAGGCAAGGCCCCTTTTCGAGGAGTACCAGCACCTCACACCGGCCGACCTGTCCCGACGCATCGCCCTCACGCACGACTCCGCGGTGTACGTGGCCACGGGCGGAGACCGAGTCTCTTCCGGTCAGCTCCGCGAACTGCGGGAAGGCGTGCTGGAACTCGCGAAGCGCGCCGGCTTCCCCCACGAGTCCGACCGTGCGCGCAATGCCGAGTTCGACCTTCGACTGGCCGCGCTGCTGCACGGAGAGATGGGCATGGTGCCCGCCGAAGCCGCATCCCGGGATGCCTGGGCCTTCCTCGCTCTCGTCGTTCTTCCCGATGTCGCGTTCTGGCGCTATCCGCAACCGCCCAAGGACCGGGTCCTCGGCACCGACCTCACCCGGCACGTCTTCGGCCGTCTGTGGTGGCGGGCACAGCTCGTACGAGCGCCGGAGGAGTCGGAGCCGTACCGCGCCCTCGAGATCCTCGGTGAGGCTGCCTTCGACCAGATTTACGCGCGCCGCGCCGCACTGGGCGGAAGTCCTCACCTGGTGAGGGCGATCCTGCGGGTATGGAAAGACCTCGACGTCGCCGGCCTGAATGAGCGCGAAACCCTCCGTGACTTCCTGAAGCGGCTGCTCCGGCTCGCCCCGTTCGTCTTGTTCGACGGAATCGAGGAGCACGCTCTCGACGGCGAGTTGCGAGCGGTCGCCCAGGAGTCGGTGGACGCCCAGCGCCCCAGATCCGCACCGAACGCGACCCAGGTCGTTTCGGATCCGCCGGCTTCCGCCAGCGCAGTCGGGCCCGCTCCCATTTCTGCCTCCCCCGACGAGGAGCCGCCACTTTCCCAAAAAACACCGCCGGCTTCCCCCGAAATCCGACGATTCAGGTCCATGGAGATCTGTGCGGGAGCAGGAGGACAGGCACTCGGCCTCGAACGCGCCGGATTCGACCCGGTGCTGCTCATCGACAGCAAGGCGGACGCCTGTTTCTCGATCGACCTCAACCGACCGGCTTGGGATGTCGTGTGCATGGACGTGGCCCAATTCAGCCCGCGCATGCGACCCGACGCCACCGACCTCGATCTCATCAGCGGCGGACTGCCACGCGTGAAGTCGTCGGCGACAGTCGGGCGGGCGGAAGACACGGAGGAACGCCGGGTCCTGCGCGCGGCGATCAGCCTAGCGTGCGGCATCGGGCCGAAGGCCGTACTCTTCGAAAACGTCCCTGATCTGGTCGACGCACCGGATTTTGCTGCGGATCGGGCCTGGATCGACCACGAGCTGAACCAGGCCGGCTACCGCACCAGTTGGAAGATCCTGAACGCCTCGGACTTCGGCGTCCCCCAAAACCGAAAGAGCGGCTTTCTGGTCGCCCTACGAGAGCCGTATTTCGGGCGGTTCTCGTGGCCCCTGCCGAATGACGACCCGCCGCCCACAGTGGGAGAGGTCCTCGGCGCTTCCATGTCTGCCGGAGGTTGGCCAGGTGCCGCACGTTGGATCAAGAACGCCAATCGGGTCGCCCCGGCCCTCGTCGGTGGCTCCGACCGCAGAGGCGGAGCCGACCTCGGCCCGACAGGCAGCAAGAAGGCGTGGGCCGCACTCGGAGTCAACGGCAACAGCCTCGGGGACGAGCCGCCCGGGGCCGACTTCCCCGTGGACGAGCTGCCCAAGCTGACCGTCGACCAGGCCGCGACAATCCAGTCCTTCCCCGATCATTGGAAGCTCTTCGGCGGCAAGACGTCCAGGTATCGTCAAGTGGGTCACGCGATGCCGCCTCCACTGGCCACCGCCGTCGGCCAGTCCCTCGCAACCGCACTCCGAAGCTAAGATCGCCCTATGCTCACGCCCCGTTCCGTCACCCCCGAACCCATCACCGTCGTCGACCTCTTCAGTGGCTGCGGGGGCTTCACCCAGGGGTTCCACGAGTTTCGCGCCCCAGGGAAGCAGGGTGCCGGGCCCCTCTTTCACAGCATCGCGGCCGTCGAACACAACCGTGCCGCAGCGGCCACATACGCAGTGAACTTCGGGGAGCTTCGCAAGGACAGGCGGGTGCCGGCAGCTCGCGTGCATGTCGGAGACATCGAGGACTGGGAGCCGACTCCGGAGGCACTGCACGCGGACGTCGTCGTCGGGGGTCCTCCGTGCCAGGGCTTCTCAGCCTTGAACCGCGCGAAAAAGGGCACCGAACGCAACCGCCTGTGGGAAGAGTACGTTCGCATCGTGGCGGAAATCCGCCCGAAGGTCTTCGTCATCGAAAATGTGGACCGCTTCCTGAAGTCGGACGAATTTCGGAACCTCCTCAACGAGGTGAAGGAGGGTGGCAAGCTCGCCGAGTATCGACTGGTCGATCCCCCCGGCTACGAGCCCACCGATTCCGAGGAAGAAAAGAACAAGCGCTACCTCCTCAACGCTGCCGACTATGGTGCCGCGCAGGCTCGCCGCAGAGCTATCGTCATCGGAGTTCGGCGCGATGCCGAAAACGGCCACACGATGGCATATCCGGTCAAGTCACACTTCCGTCGGCCGAAAAATGGGTCCGCTCCAGCAAGTCGACCGATAGATGGTGTCGATGCGGGCATTTCGTACTGGGAGACCGTGGATGACATCTTCCGCGAGTCCTCCAAGCGCGCACTTGGAGAACTTCCAGACACGAAGAAGTTCGTGCCCGAGCTGACGGCCGAGCTGCCCGGTATCTTCAACACTGAAGATCTTCACTTCGGCCGAAACCCGGAGGCGCTCTCCCTGGCCCGATACGGCGCCATTCCTGCTGGCGGGAACCGCAAGCACCTCAGTGGCCGTTGGTACACCCAGGATGAATTCGGCGAATTCAAGTACTTCAACACAAAGAATCCCCCCGGCGTGCGGACCGCTGTCGGCTATCTCTCGACCGACAGTTGGGACAAGCACAACTCCGGAACCGGCGACGTCATGGGCAGGCTCCGCCTCGGCGAACCATCGGTGACCATCCGCACGGAATTCTTCAAGCCCGAGAAGGGGCGCTACCTTCACCCGTCAGAGGATCGCCCCATCACACATTTCGAGGCGGCCCGCATCCAAGGCTTCCCCGTAGAATTTCGATGGTGTGGCACGAAGACGGAGATTGCCACCCAGATCGGGAATGCAGTACCCATTTCGCTGGGGAAGGCTATCGCGGCGGCAATTCACGCCTATCTGCGCGCCTGATTCGGGTAGCGCGGTTCGCCGGGCTTACTCGTCCGAAGACCGACTCGCGGCGCATCGGAGCTGGAGGCAAAAATCCTCCAGCTCCGGATTCCGATAGATGCTGGACTATGGCCGTGGGACCCGCTTCAGGTCTTCATACCGCTCCAGAAACTCTCCGTGGCTCTTTTTGACCATGCCGAGAAGGTCCGAATACTTTCGGACATACACTTGACTTGCTCGAAGCATCTCCATTTCCTCGGCCACCATCGGGTCATCGCTTATCGACCCACAGAATAGATAGCCTATGACATGGCTCGGTCGATATGCATCATCGGTGGATCGCCGCAGGAGCCCACGGAGATACACAATGTACTCCCGAATCTGTTCCAACTCTTTGCGTCTCGCCACGGAATGAGGACGCTTGATCTCGACGACCACCAGCGTGTCTCCCTCTGCGACACAGAGGAAATCGA
Source organism: Streptomyces sp. NPDC031474 (assembly GCF_055581185.1). Classification (NCBI taxonomy): domain Bacteria; kingdom Bacillati; phylum Actinomycetota; class Actinomycetes; order Kitasatosporales; family Streptomycetaceae; genus Streptomyces; species Streptomyces sp. NPDC031474. The sequence goes on along the minus strand of NZ_JBVIJX010000009.1, from coordinate 186,092 downwards.
TCCTCCTGTCCGACTCCGGCGCCTCGGCCTCCGGAAAATGTTCGCGCAGTAGCTGACTGTACCGAATCTCGTCCGCGACCAGATGCCATCTCGGGTCGAGAGCCCAGGGGAACTCCTTAAAGAAATTATGGAGGTCTGGGACTTCGAGGGCGTTGTTCGCGATCATCTTTTCCAGTTTCTCAATCGTGGCAATCCGCCCTCTCGTAACCTTTGCCATCTCCTTCGCTTCAACGATCTCCCATTCCCGGAACAGTGCGATCAACTGCGCCGGGTCCTTCAGCTCGGCCTCACCAACTTCCTCGGCTATCTCCCAGAAGGCATCAAACTCCAAGAAGTCAATACACGATTTCAGAATATTTTGAGCCTCTTCGTCCTGCCCGACCAGGTTATTTCCGACCGCCGCTTGAATGAGCTTGTCGACCACACGACGCGCCCTCTTGTGCTCGGACCCCTCGGTGGCCTTGAAAAAATCTCGATATACTGGCGCTTCCTCAAGCTGGCGAAGGTTGTCGTAGCGTCGCTTCTGTGACCAGTCCCGGGACACTCTATTGACCTGCCGCTTGCCCCACTCCAATAGTGCAGCGTTACTTTCGGCTTCCCAGACAAGGGAGTTACGGGCCGTTCCCACAGTGTCCTCTTCTTCGTCTACAAAATCAGCAACGAGTTCACCAATGAGATAGGCGAGAGCATACTGCTGGCCGGTGTTCGCTTCGAACCAAAAAGGCTCCTGCACAAGCTTTCCGCGCGCCATGATCGAAATTCCGCGCTGTATGCCGTCATCAACATTACTTGAGTGAGGAAGCGTTCCAATCCACCCGGTGACCCGCCAGCCACTCCCGGGAGATATTTCTTCATCATATTCCCAGAGATAAGGATCACCACTCACATCGCGAGCAAGGAGCGACTTCATGTCGCGCTCTTCGGGTGAAATCGGGATCCCGTTGATGACGACCTGGAAGTCATCGTTAATTACCGAGAACCTGCGCGCAATATGACGCCTGAGGGAAGGGACGGAAACGGATCGCGTGCGGAATTTCTCTATCCGGCGAAGCGTGATCCGGGTACCTGACTTCAGTCTTCCGGAAGGCTGAAGAGGGTCGAACTGTGCGGCCCGCTTGTGCGCCGCAGCCTCGAGCTCGTCGTAGTCCATTATAAATCGAGAGATGGAGCCGCTGCTGGCACTTTCGACTTCAATTTCCCTGGCTATCCCAAATCCGGAAAATTTCCCCAATCCCTTGCGCCCCATGTATCTACGAAACGGGGCCGTGGCGCGTTCTCCCCTTCCTTCCACCTTTCGGCGATCCCGCCCTACGAGAAGATACCCCTGCCTGATTTCCTCATCACTCATTCCATCCCCGTTGTCCTGCGCGATGATGACGGACCTATCCGTCATCCTGGATTCGGGGATGTCTATCTCAACCTTGCTGGCGCCTGCATCCCAGGCGTTTGCTATGAGCTCCGATATGACTGGGGGAAGAGTTGAGTACATCTGCACGCCAAGGTGCTTGATCGTGGCCGGGTCGAACTCCATCTTGTATGGACTGATCACTATGAATCACCTCACGCGTCGCACTCTTGAAGTGATCATCTTGTCGCAACTGGGCTATCCATGCAGGGCTTTGACCACAACGCCCCGGCTTGCGACCCCGACGTGGTGAACGGGCCTCGATGCACGATTGCCCGTCGCTTTGCCGGCGCAGCGAGCAGTGGCTTGTCGCCCTGATGCAAGGCCATCCCTCCCAGGGCAAGGGGTACCGGATGGCCCTGCATGATGCACTTCTGCTCGCCACGCACAGCGACGCCGTGATCCTCAGCTGTCCAGTTCGGCGTCGTAGCGGGTCTGAGCACGATCCAGGGCTTCGTCCACGTCGCAGCCGTGGGCACGAAGCCAGTGGAGGAGGTCCGTGATGACCGTGATCACCGACTCCTCGGCCACGGCCCTTCCCAGTCTTCCCGGGCCAGGTCGGAGAGGCGGTTTCACACCCGAGTAGAGCTCCAGCAAGGCCTCGGCCCGCCGCACACCGGGGCGTTCGACATGGCCGTTCGGCGATGTGAGACCCGTTGCCAGCTCGCACCACGTGACCTTCCGGTCGAGACGGAGCTGCACTCCCCAGCGTGCGGCGATTGCCTCGACGAGGGCCATGCCTCGCCCTCCCTCCGAGTCGGCGTTCGCGTCGAGGAGGGTGGGCAGGGCGCGTGTATCGGGATCGTGGACCTCGATACGCAGATGCACTCCGCTCATCGAGACCGCGAGGGTGGCCGGCGTACCGGGGCCGACGTGCGTGATGACGTTGGACGCCAACTCGCTTACACAGAGCTGAGCTTCGTCGGTGACCTCGTGCAGACCCCAGATGCCGAGGTGCAGCCGCATGACCCGGCGCAGGGAGGCGACCTCCGCCGGCTCGGCCGTGAAGGCCAGGTCCCACGGTTTGCGCGTCATGCACGCTTCCTGTCCCACGAAAACCCCTCTCGTCGCAGGCGACCCCCCATGAGCCACACAGCGTCACGGGGTATCACGATGAGTTGCGTTGCCATCAGAGTGCAGCCGGCGTATCCCTTCGTGCAATGTGCACAGCGAGATTCCCACTTCTGAGTGATTGGCAAGCACACCCCTTGGCGCGAGACTGAACGCCCGCTATTCGAAACGGGGTTGATATGGCCGGATCACCCACGGCACGCCGTCGCCGCCTCTCGTACGAGCTGAAAAAGCTCCGCGAGCAGGCCACTCTCACCTGCGCCCAGGTCGGCGCGGCCCTGGACTGGAGCGGTTCCAAGGTCAACCGCATGGAGACGGGCAGCGGCCGGGTGCAGCCGTCGGACATCGACGCCCTCTGCCGGTTCTACGGCACCAGCGAAGAGCTGCGCGAGTTCCTCAAGTCGCTCGCCCGGCAGGCCAAGGTGCGAGGATGGTGGCAGGTCCACGGGTCAGGTGTTCCGGAGTGGTTCAACATCTACATCGGCCTGGAACAGGAGGCCTCCACCTTCCACCAGTACCAGTGCGAGTTGGTGCCCGGTCTCATGCAGACCCACGCCTACACGTCCGAGCTCCACAGGACCGGCGCGCACATGTCCGCCGAGGACATCGACAGGGCCGTACAGGTGCGCATGGAGCGTCAAGCCCTGCTGAAGGGACCCGACGCCCCCGAAGCCTGGTTCATCGTGAACGAAGGCGCCCTGCGCAATGTCATCGGGGACCGAGCAGTGATGCGCGAACAGATCGAACGCGTCCTGGACACCGCCCAGTTGCCAGCCGTGACCCTTCAGGTCCTCCCCTTCGACTCCGGCACCTATCCGGCCACAGGCTCATTCACCATGCTGGGCTTTCCCGCACAGGAGGATCCCGACATCGTCTATCGGGACGGCATCACGGATGCCGTCTACCTGGAGGGCGAGCATCATGTTCGTGAGTACACCCGAGCGTTCGACGGCCTACGAGCCGCCGCCCTGAGCCCTCAACGTTCGGCCCAGTTGATCGAAACAATCTTGAAGGAATACGCACGGTGAGCATTGCAACGCCTAGCGGGAAGAGCCGTCCGGTGTGGTTCACGTCGTCGTACAGCAATGGTGCAGGAGGGGAGTGCGTCGAGTGCGCGCTGATGGATGACGGCGCCCTCGTTCGTGACTCGAAGAGTGTGGGAGGGGCTGAGATCGCTGTGCGAAGCGCGGCTTGGTTCTCCTTCGTACGTGCTGTGAAGCAGGGCGCCGAGGGCTGAGGGGCCCTCAGGTCACCTCGCAGGCCGTCCCCCGTCACCAAGTTGCCACGGTCGACTCATAGTGCTCCGCCAGGGCGCTCCGGTCGATCAGGTCCGTGTCCGGGAGCCGCAGCGACGTGCGGTCCAGTTCGCTGTACGTGGCGTAGCCGCCGAGGCTCGGGGCGACTTGGACGATGAAGTCTTCGGGCCTGATGGCCAGGAGGCCGCTGTCGAAGAGGTGATGAATGTCCGAGCGGAGGAGAAGGCCTTCCTCCTCTCTGTGCTGCTCCGTGATCGCGAAGGCCCGGAGATGGGCAGCTTGGAGCACTTCCGCCGGAGCAGGCCCCGTGACCGCGCAGATCATCCCGTATCGACGGACCAGCGCCCGGCGGAACGCATCCTGCCCCCGTCGCACTGCCACCGTTGTGCGCCGACGCCCGCCGGGCAACTCGAAGGGACGAGGCCGCACGCCGGCGGATGCCCGCCTTCTGCGGGGAAGCCGGACACCCCTGAAGGCCACGGCTTCAAGGACCCCGGAGTGGTCCAAGGCTTTGATCGACTGCTGGTCGGAATTGGTCAAGCTGAGTTCGGAGAGCAGGGCCTTTTCGAGGCAGCCCTCGAGGGCCTGCCAGGTGCCTCCGTAGTGGGCCCGATACGAGGTCACCTCTATCGTCTCTGTCGAAGGGTCGTCGAAGGTTTCTCCGCACGGACTGCACCTGAATCTGGGGAGCGTAGAGGTCCGCTCCTTGAAGCCGGTGCTCCCGCAACCAGGGCATCTGCTCCGGAGCTTCTCCTGGTTGGGGAAGATCTCCAACTGCTCGACGTAGCCGATGCCGAGAGCCTCACGTCCGCTTCGGACCACCACCAGGTCGTCCAGCGCGACCCGTCGATGATTGCCCACCGTGGAGTCGTAGCTGTAGGACTCCTCGATGACGTCCTCGTAGCCGGCGTTCCCCTGGAACTGTCGATCCTCGCCCGCGATCAGGAACGACCAAGCCCTGCCGACCGTTTCCCCCGTGACCATCCCTGTCTCGTCCATGACACGAGCTTATGAGCCAGCACTGACATCACACTCCGGACCTGGGTGTCCCGGCCGGGGTGGGTGTATTCGGCTTGCGCGCAATCTCAAGTCCTCGCACGGTGGGCGCAATCCGCTGCGATCCTCGGGCGTGCAGGGGCCCGTACGCCCATCCTCTCGCCATCGTTCACAAGACCGTCGCACGAAGATGAGCCCATGGACGACCTGGTGAAATTCCTTCGGGATCGCAACATGACGGACAACCACGCCTATGCCGAGGTGGCCCAACGCTTCGGCGGCGATGCCCTCCTCGACAGCCACCTACCGATGCTCGACCTGGTCGACATGCTGGCCAGGGACTACGAGTCGATGGATCCAGCCGATGCACGCCACGCAGGTCTCACGTACGCGCTCAAAGTGCTCGCGCTGTCGTACGCGGAGCACTGCTGCAGTGAGCAGCAAGAACGGCAGTCCGACCTGGTTCAGGTCGTTGTACAGCAATGGTGCGGGAGGGGAGTGCATTGAGTGCGCACTGATGGATGACGGCACCCTGGTACATGACTCGAAAAGTGCGGAAGGAGCTGAGATCGCCGTGCGCAGCGGGGCTTGGTTCTCCTTCGTACGTGCTGTGAAGCAGGACGCCGAGGGCTGAGGGGTTCCTCAGAGCATCTTGCACAAAGGGGCAAGGCCCTGGCCAGTGGCTCCGCCACCATCCCCGTTCTGCGTCTCATCACGACGTGAGGGGAAGAACCATCGCGCACAGTCGCGGCGCTCCTTCGAACGGCACCGCCTCGCCGAGGAGGTCGTATCCCCAGCTCTCGTACAGCGCCCGGACTTTGGTGTGGTCCTTGTGCACGAGCAACGTCGCCCGCTCTTCCCTGCGTGAGCTGAGCAGTTCGTCGTGAATGCGGCGCGCTGCGCCCGTCCCTCGCCAGGGCGTTCGAACCATCAGTTCGGACAGGGCGAACGTACGGGAGCCCGTCTCGACGACGAATGCATCGGGCAGGGTTGGGGTGACCTTGGTCCACCACGTCGTGGTCGGGCTGAGCGGAGCGCCGTAGGCGTAACCGACAGGCTGTTCCCGGTCGTAGGCGAGGACGCAAGCGAACTCCTTGTTCGCGGACCAGTGGTCGACGAACCTGGCAAAGGCATCGCGCCCGGCGAGCGGAGATGGCGTCCCGCGTGGTGGTGTAGGCGATCTCTGTGTGGGTGTGCGCGGGCGGGTGCCCGGGGCGTGCATCCGCTGATGGCTTCCGCTCCCTGCGCATAAGGCAGGCCATCGTGCAAATCTCCCTGGTGAACGGCCAGTTCAACCCTGGAGGTGCCCGATGGCCTTGTCCCAGTCTGACCTACAACGCCTGCTGGAGTCACTACGCACGGCAGACGGGATCGACCTCGTCCGCAACGTCGCCGAGCGCATGCTGCAGGAGCTGATCGAGGCTGAACTCAGCGGCCGGATCGGTGCTCAGTGGAACGAACACACCGACGCCCGCACCGCCTTCCGCAACGGTCATCGGGAGAAGACCCTGGCCACCCAGGCCGGCGATCTGGACCTGGCCATCCCGAAGCTGCGCAGCGGGAGCTTCTTCCCCAGCCTGCTGGAACGTCGGCGCCGCATCGACCAGGCTCTGTATGCGGTCATCATGGAGGCGTACGTGCACGGGGTGTCCACCCGCTCGGTCGACGACCTGGTCAAGGCGCTCGGCGCGGACAGCGGCATCTCGAAGAGCGAGGTCTCGCGGATCTGCGGTGACCTGGACGAACAGCTCGCCATCTTCCGCGGCCGGCCCCTGGACCACAGCCGCTTCCCCTACCTCTACCTCGATGCGACCTACTGCAAGGTGCGCGTGAACCACCGGATCGTCTCCCAGGCCGTGGTCATCGCCACCGGCATCAGCGAGGACGGCGGCCGTGAGGTGCTGGGCGTGATGGTCGGGGACAGCGAGACCGAGGCGTTCTGGAGCGAGTTCCTGCGCTCCTTGCGCGAACGCGGCCTGGGCGGGGTCCGGCTGGTCATCTCCGACAGCCACAGCGGCCTGGTGGCAGCGATCCGCAAGGTCATGCTCGGCGCCGCCTGGCAGCGTTGTCGTGTCCATTTTCTGCGAAATGTGTTCTCCGTGATCCCCAAGGGATCCGGCGAAATGGTCGCAGCCACCATCCGCACCATCTTCATCCAGCCCACCGCCCAAGCCGTCCACCACCAGCTCGATGCGGTCGCCGACATGCTCGGACAACAGTTCCCCAAAGTCAGGCAGATGCTCCTGGACGCAAAGGATGACCTGACCGCCTTCGCCGCCTTCCCCATCTCCCACTGGAAAAAGATCCAGTCCTCAGTGGACGTTAAGTCCGATCTTCCCTGGTTCGTGATCGCTCGATCGTGGTACTGATCGCCGTGCGGGGCGACCGTTCGTCATGTGCATGCTGGGATGCGGGCATGGATCGAAGACCGTATCCGAGCGACTTGTCGGATGAGCATTGGGCGTTGATTGAGCCGATGATCACGGCCTGGAAGCAGGCGAGGGTGGCGCGGTCGGCGACCGGTGATCCCGGGGCGTGCGATCTGCGGGAGGTCGTGAACGCGATCTTCTACCAGAACCGGACGGGTTGTCAGTGGCGCTACCTGCCCCATGACCTGCCGGCCTGGTCGGCGGTGTTCTACTACTTCACGCTGTGGCGTCAGGACGGCCTTGACCAGCGGATCCAGGAACTCCTGCGCTGCCAGGTCCGTGAGAGAGCCCGGCGATTAGAGGACCCGTCCCTCGTGATCATCGACACCCAGTCCGTGCGCGGGGCCGCCGGTGTCCCGAAGACCACGACGGGACTGGACGCCAACAAGAAGGTGTCGGGCCGCAAGCGGGGACTGGCCGTCGACGTGCTGGGCCTGATCATCGGCGTCGTCGTGCTCGCCGCATCCGCCCACGACAACGCCGCCGGCACCGCCCTGCTCGACCAGGCCGCCGAGCGGTGCGGGATGCGTCTGGAGAAGGCTCTGGTGGACCAGGGCTTCAAGGACGAGGTCCTCATCCACGGTGCCCTGCTGGACATCGACGTCGAAGTCGTCCGCCGCAACCCGGATGACCAGGGCAAAGGCTTCGTCCCGCAACCGAAGAGGTGGATCGTGGAGCAGGTCAACGGCACGTTGATGCTGCACCGCCGGCTGGCCCGCGAGTATGATCACCGGCCCGACACGTCCGCCTCGCGCGTCTACTGGGCCTCGATCGCGAACATGACCCGCCGCCTCACCACACCGAGTCCAGCCTGGCGCGACACCCTCGGACTGGCCGCGTGAACGTCATCGAGCTTCTGGCCGACCTCCAGGCCCAGCACGACAAGACCGCAGCCCGTGCCGACGAACTGCGTGACCAGATCCAGCATTTGACCGCCGCCCTGACCGAGACCGAAGCGCGACTTGCGAACCTGGTCACCACCCAGAAGGTCATCGCCGAACTCGCACCGGCTTCAGGCCAACCCGCACCGCCCGAGACGAACACCGCCTACCAGGCCATCGTGAACACCTTCAACCAGCATCCCGATCAAGGGTTCCGAGCCCGTGAGCTGCACGAACTCCTCGGTATGCCCACCGACGAGGCATCCGTCAACATCACCCGCAGCCGCCTCGGACGCCTCACCCGCCAAGGCTTCCTCACTCAACCCGGACGAGGCCGCTACCAGAAGCGGACTTAACGTCCACTCAAATCCCCTGGAACGGATCAACCGCGAGATCAAACGCCGCACCGACGTCGTGCAGGTCTTCCCCAACCCGGCCGCCCTCGAACGGCTGGTCACCGCCGTGCTCAGCGAGATGCACGACGAATGGATCGCCTTCCCCCGCCGCTACCTATCCGAAGCCAGCATGACGGCCATCTACGCCGACGAACACGCCGACCACACCACCCGCGCACTCCCCAACACCCCGAACGCTACGGACGATTGATCGCCTACACCATCACAGGGGACGTGACCCTGGCCGCCAAGCCAGTGATCCGCCGTTACTGCAGGGCCTCTATCGCCTTCAATATCAGGGCCCGTGCCTCAGCTCCGTAGACGGCCATGCTGCGCAGCCGCTCGAAGGCCTTGATGTACAGGGCAATCTCCGAAGGCTGGGTGATGTTCACCTCGGCGGAGATCAGCTCGACGGACACCAGGGTGTCGTCGTGGACGTCGAACGTCTCCTGGGGCCAGAGAGTCCGTTCGCGCGTCGACATCGGGATGATGCCGAGCGACACCGCCGGGAGTGCTCCGGCGGTGAGCAGGTAGCCGAGTTGGGCGGCCATCGCGTCCGCGTCGCCTAGCTGGTAGTAGAGCACGGCCTCTTCGACGACCATCACGAAACGGTGGCCGGGCTCGTGGATGATCCGGGAGCGCTGGAGGCGTGCAGTTGCGGCTTCGGCCGCGTCGTCGGGGACGCCGAGGAGACGGGCGTTGGTGCTCAGCAACGCCCGCGCGTATCCCTCTGTCTGCAACAACCCGGGCACCAGCACAGGGGAGTACGTGCGCAGCAGGTCCGTCGACCGGTAGAGCTCCACGTAGCTGTCCTGCAGCTTGCGAAGACCTGCCCGCACGCGTTGCCGCCACTCGCGGTAGAGGCTCTCTGCGTCCTGGGAGGCCGCGATGAGGTCCTCGGCCTGGTCCTCGGCGCCGGTCGCGTGGCACCAGGAGCGGATGTCCGCAGGGGACGGTGGCGTCCTGGCGTTCTCGATACGGGAGGTCTTCGCGTGGTGCCAGCGGCATTGGGAGGCCAGCTCGGTGACCGTGAGGCCGGCGTTTCTCCTCAGGTCGCGTAGCCGTCGCGCCACGTTCTCGCGAGCGGCTTGGGCGGAGGAGGACGGGGATATGGACATGAGCTGGCCGAGGGTGCTTTCTGTCAGTGGATCTCGTAGTCGTCGTGGGGGACGGCGCGCTCCCATACTGCCTCGAAGGCGTCCGAACACTGCTTGACGATGGTCGGTTCAGTGCGTAGCTCCATGGGAGAGTCACCGCTCCAGTCGCCGTCGCCCGAGAAGTGGTTGAAGAGGACCTGTGCGTCGTCGAAGATCCACAGGTCGGCGCCGGGCAGCATCAGGTCGGCCGCCTGCCGACGAGGCAGCCAGCGAACGAGTTCGCCTGCGTGCAGGTTGACGACGGTTCCGGCGTGCTCGTAGCGGATGTAGTCGGTGACCGGCTCGGACACGATGCGGGCACGTCGTACGACCACTCCGCGGGCGACCGCTCGCGAGATCAGGTCGACCCACGGTGCCCAGTACTCCGAGGTGGGATCCGCGTCCCGTCGTCCGGCGCGCAGCCAGGTGTCGTAGTCGTCGGCCTCATCGCCGACCGCGTACTGGTCGCGCATTTCCAGGTGCACGGCGGAGCGCTGCGCGGCCTCCATCAGCTCGTCAAAGCTGGGTACGTTCTGCGACATCGCAGGCCTCCCTCAGGATCGGCACCAGGCGGGCCGGGATGCGCACCACCGTCTCGTGGTCGGGGATGCCCTTTACGTGTCCGGGTGCCGGGTTGTCCACGCACTGGGCTCGCGTCGGCTCGTCCGCCGTGTAGCTCTGGATCACGATGTCCGCGGTTTCCAGATCCACCCATGCTGTTGGCGACCCGTTCTTTCCCGTATCCGGGTCGATCCCGATGAACCGTAAGCGCATGGCTGCCTCCCTTGTCGATGCTGTGCGCTGATGTGCACCAAACTTCGCGGCTCTGTGATGCCCAGTCAAGGCCACAAAGCAGCCAGACATCGCATTTGAAGTGCCATGCACATCTGTGCACATTGCTGGTGGAGGAGCACACCGCACCCCTAGCTTCGGCAAGGTGACCACGGACACGAGAACGCGGGCTCTGCATCCCGCCGAACCAGAACCCGGAATCCTCATCCATCCACGCGCCGACCGCGAGCTGGCCACCGCCCACTGGCTGCTGTCGGCTCACCCCGCCCCCAGCCGGGCGGCGACGGAGTGGGTGGAGTACGGCATCGCGCTGCTGCCCCTCGGCACCCTCATGTCGGCCGTACGGCTGCCACAGGACCTTGTGCACGCCGTGGCCGACCGATGCGGACGCGACGATGTCGACTCATTCCTCGACGAGGCCCTCAACGGTGGGCCGGTCATCTGCGACCCGCAGGGGTGCAGGTACTACGCCCTGGTCCCGGCCGGCATGCCCGCCAGTTGGCACGTGGCCGCCGTGGAATGGCATGCGCTGGGCGTGGAGTGCCTGGGCCGCGGCACCTACCTCGGTGTCCCGGAGCCGCGGGCCGACTCCCTCAACCCCCATGTGTGGCACTCCTACTGGTCCGTGCCCATGCCCTCGGCGGGCGAGCTGTGCCGCCCACTTGACGTCGCCCGGATCATCGCCGCCGGAAAGCGGCTCTCGTGCGACGAGCAGTGAAGCAAAGTCCTCCAACTGCGAAGGAGCCACCCCATGACCCTCACCGCGGTCGCCGCCAAGCCCCGCACCGGTCGTTCCCTCGTCACCGACACGGAGTTCGAGACTCTCGCCGCCTTCTGCGCCGATGAGTATGGCCTCGAGCGCTGTGTCGCCGACCGGGTCGTCGACCAAGCGCTCGCCCTTGTCTTCGTCATGGGGAGCAGCGGCGACGGCGCGAGCATGGCACCGTCACAGCAGGTCGACCCCGGCTGGCACACGCTCATCCTGCACACCGGGTGGTACGCCGACTGGTGCGAGCGCAGCTTCGGCTACTTCCTGCACCACCAACCCAACTCCACAGTCCGTACGCGCGGGCTGATGGTCGACGTCGTCGGCCGGTTGCGTACCGCCGGGTTCGAGGTCGACGAGCGGCTGTGGGGCACGGCCGCCGAGTGCAACCCGCCCACCTGCTGCGGCGACGGCGACGGCTGCTGACACACCCCCTCCCCCTCAGTGCGGGTCGGCCGTCCTCCACGACCGGCCGGCCCGCCCCTCCCCGTGCCAGAACGGACCCACCGACGTGTCCCTGACCGAGCTGACCGCAACCAGCCGCGTCACCGTCTTCCCCCTCGGCAACCTCACCGTCGCCTACACCACCCACTCCAGCGACACACGCGGCCTCGGCGACATCGGACTCGTCGCCGTCGTCGACGAACAGACCGACGGCGAGGAACTGTGGCGACTCGCCCGCGACCTCGGCGGCCGACCCCACGGCCCGGACCAGGCCCGATGGATCCTCACCCAGGCCAGCCGCGCCCGCGTGGTCGCCGCGTACAGGAACCTGCCGGACGTCAAGTGGACGGCAAACATCCGTCGGCGCTTCGAACTCGACACGCTCTTCGCGAACCACGAAGTCCTCATGACGGGCCGGATCACTCTCAGCGGATCCGGCGAAATCCGGCGCGGTTCGGAAGCGCGCCGAGGGGACGCGGGGCCGTGACATGCGCGGCTCCGCCGCGGCCAGGGCGGCCTGGGGGGGGACCTCCCTGCGAAAGGCTGGGGAGAGGGCGACGGCTGATCGACGCTCGGGCTTGCCAGTTGATGAGCGCGTGATCGGCGCGTACCGAAAGCTCCTGCGGGACCGCCCAGGTGGTCAGACCGTCTGAAGCTCCGAGATGATCTGCTCCGCAATGCGGCGAGCGGGCTCCAACCGAGGGTCCTCCAGGTGCGCGCCCGGCCCGAGGATCTTCGAGCACGTGAACAGTGTCATCAGTTTGCCGTCCCGGCTCTCGAAGTCATGACGTCGTTCCTGCCGCACACGATCGGCCAGAGCCGGCACGGCGAGCGAGCTTCCCCACAGCGTCGCGGAGTCCAGCCCTCGCGGCGCGTTCCCCCAGTCCTCCCAGTCGAAGAGACAGAACGTGGGGGCGGTCATGTTGGCCCAGTTCAGATCCGCGTGCGCCGGCGCCCACCGTTCGACGGTCGTGTCGAAGTCACCGGGAAACGCGGTGCGAATGGCCTCGGTGACCAGAGCCTGTGTGATGGTGACGGTGTCCGGGGTGGCGACCCTCCTGGTGTGCTGCTCCGCGAGTGCGTCCAGCGAGTCGTTGAACGCGTGCCACCACGTGTCCGTCAGCTTTGGGTCGTCGATCAGAACGGCGGTGCCGACGGGACTTCCGGGCAGTAGGTCGGTCTCGTCGGCCCGCCACATCACGGGCTCTTCAGGGTCCCGCCAGACCACACATCCCTGCCATGCGGGCTGGGCAATGTGTTGGAGACGAGCGGCTGACTCGGTGCCGTTCCAGCCCTGGTCGCTGATCTTGTCGAGCACTCGACGTTCCACCCGGACCCAGGTGCCGCGGTCTGTCCTGACTCCCACGGAACGACGTTTGCGCACCACCGTGTCCAGGTCCAAACGCACCTGCAGAGACCGCTCTACACGGTCAAGAACCTCATCAACCGGCTCAACTCGTAGATCAACAGCACGACCAGCGGAGACCGAGAGCGTCATGAAGGCGACCGTAACAGTGCTGTCCGCTCGATTCAGGGGCATTCCTGACCACCGCCAACAAGAGAGAAGGACCCACGTGACGAGCATGTTCCGTACCAGTGAGCAGGCGCTCCTGCTTCAGCCGTTCGCCTCCATCTCCCATCTCTTCCGCGATTTCAAGCACACCGCTTGGCGGCTGGAGACGCGCCGGGGTTACGCCTCCGATCGCAACAGTCCCAAGTGGGGACGGTTCCTCGCGGGCGAGGACATCTCGCACGACCCCGACAACGACTGGCGTGAGAACGTCCGGGCGCAGACTGCGCAGGGCAAGCGCTTCGAGCGGGTCCGTCTGGTCGACGAACCGCTCACGACGGGACAGCAGTTCCTGCTGGCGAGCGCGCCCGGCAATGTCGCCGCGGGCGAGGACATCCGTAACCTCAGCCGTACCCAGGCTGGTGAACTGCGGCTGCCGGACCACGACTTCTGGCTCTTCGACTCGAAGGTCCTCGCCCGGTTCGCGTTCGACGACGATGACACGACCCTGGGCGTGTACATCACCGAAGACCCGGCCGACGTCCTTGCAGCCTGTCAGGCTCGTGACGCCGCCTGGCACCATGCGGTCCGTACAGAAGAGTTCGCCAGGCGGGTACGTTCCACCGTGTGATCACGGACTACTAGACCGCCGGAGAGGCCCTGGGCGCGCGGCCTCCCGAGCTGCGGCAAAGCCGTCCATCAGCACGGACCCTCACGAGGTCAAGCTGTGCGCCGACGCCTTTGAGTCGGTCTGGGAGCTGGGCGTACCTCACTCCGACTACCGGATCGTGTGATCGGTGCGAGAAGTCCACAAGGATTCCGAGGCTCACGGCAGCGCCGCGAAAATGCGGATCGGCCCAGGTGCGGCAGTTGCTACCTTCGACGCGATTGGCCACTCGCCGGAGAAAGAGGAAGCCCCTCATGCATGATGCCCGCGCCCTTCTCGACATGGGTGCCGAAGCGGTTCGTCGCCTTGCTCGCCGCGGATACTCACTGGACCTGTCCGCGCTGGAGAGTCTTCAGACGCAGCGCAACCAGAACATCCGCTCGGCCGACGAGCTGCGGGCAGAGTCCAAGCGCGTGGCCGGCGAGGTTCAGCAGGCTGCGAAACAGGGCGGGGACATCTCCAAGCTGAAGGAGCGGGCCCGCGAGATCAAGGATCAGGTCCGCGAGCTCGAGGCCGATCAGGAACGGGTGCAGGAGGCTCTCCGCACGCTCCTTCTCACCATCCCGAACCTCCCCGACGACAGGGCGCCCGATGGCGACTCCGAGGAGTTCGCGGTCGAGGTCCGCCGGGTCGGTACTCCGCCGTCGTTCTCGTTCACCCCGAAGGACCACGTCGATCTCGGCGAGGCCACCGGCATCCTCGACTTCGCTCGGGCCACGAAGCTGTCGGGGCCCCGCTTCGCCGTCTCACGAGGAGCCGGGGCCGCCCTTGAGCGGGCGCTCACCACGCTCTTCCTCGACCTCCACACCCGTCGGCACGACTACATCGAGCACTCGGTGCCGTTCCTGGTCACGCGCAAGACGATGACGGGCACGGGCCAGCTGCCGAAGTTCGAGGAAGACCTGTTCAAGACCGGCGTCGCGGACCGTGAGCTGTTCCTTGTCCCGACGGCCGAGGTCCCGCTGACCAACCTCTACGCCGACGAGATCATTCCGCCCTCCGAGCTGCCGATCGCGATCACCGCACAGACTCCGTGCTTCCGCTCGGAGGCCGGCTCGTACGGCCGCGACACCCGGGGCCTGATTCGTCAACACCAGTTCACCAAAGTGGAGATGGTGCGGATCTGTGATCCCGAGGAGGCCGACGCCGAGCTGGAGAAGATGCTCGGCCACGCCGAAACCTGTCTGAAGGAGCTGGGCCTCGCCTACCGCGTAGTCACCCTCGCCGCAGGTGACACGGGCTTCTCCGCCCAGCTCACCTACGACCTGGAGGTCTGGTTCCCCAGCCAGAGCACCTACCGCGAGATTTCGTCGGTCTCGAACTTCGGCACCTTCCAAGGGCGGCGCGCGAACATCCGCACCCGTGGTACAGACGGAAAGCCGAAGCTGGTCGCCACACTCAACGGTTCGGGTCTCCCGGTCGGCCGCACCCTGGCCGCGCTCATCGAACAGGGCCAGCAAGAGGACGGCTCGGTCGTCCTGCCCGAATCACTCGTCCCGTACCTCGGCTTCCGCCGTATCTCGGCGGACGGATCACCGGAGGCATAGTGCTCGTCGGCGTCCGCGACTTTGTCCGCCGGACGCCGTGGCGGCTCCCCGGCGACCTCGGCGGTCGACCCCAGGGATCGGATCAGGCCCGATGGCTCCTCACGCAGGCGAGCCGCGCGTGCGGCTCCGCGACGGGACTGCCGTAGGCCTCAGCGGCGCTGCGGACCGGACGTAGGGGTGAAAGATTTCGCGTCGTGGGCTTCGTCGGTGTCGTGGCGGCCCCGGCCTGGTGCCGCGGACTGATCAGAGGACGCCGTGCTCACTAGCATCGGTCTTCATGATCGCAGTGGTCGTCACCATCGGGCTGGCGTTCGTCGGCTATGTCGTCACCTACCTCAACGGGTTGCGCCTGTCGCAGCGCCATGAGCGCCTCGCTCGCGTGAATCGCCAGCTCAGCGACTTCTACGGCCCCTTGTTCGCCCTTACTGAGGCCAACAGCCGTGTCTTCGGCGCGTTCATGGAAGGCAACGCTCGTGCTGACGGCAGATCGCCCTTCGCTCATGAGACGCCTCCCACCGAAGCGGAGTTGGCCGAGTGGCGGCTGTGGGTCATGACCGTCTTCCTTCCGAACATCCAGGCCATGCGCGACCTCGTCATCAAGCACGCCGACCTGTTGAGCGATCCGGACATGCCGCCGCTCCTGCTTCAACTGTGCGCGCATGTATCGGGCTACGAGATCACAGCCGCCCGATGGGCCCAGGGCAGCTACGACCAGCACCTCTCGGTCGTGTCGTTCCCCAGCGAGGAGATCGCCGCGTACGCGCGCCAGGGGTTCGCGCGGCTGAAGCGGGAGCAGGCCCACTTGCTGGGGCGACGGCACGACAGCTGACCAGATCTGGAAGTGGGCTCCGTCAGGGTGACCGCTGCCCCGTGTCGTGCACCCCAGCGGCCGAACCCGCCTGCTCCTCCTCGACGAGTGGCTGGGGTCCCAGTACCGCGAGGAGTTCGAGGCGTTGCGCGTCCTCGGTGGCCGGTTCGGCTGTGTAGATCATGATGCGGAGGTCGCTGCCGGCGACGGTGAGGACGTCGCAGTCCAGGGTGAGCGGGCCTACCTGGGGGTGGTCGATGGTTTTGCGGGAGGCCTGGTGGTGGCCTACGGCACCCGAGGTCCACAGGTCGGCGAAGCGGGGGCTGTTTGCTCGTAGGTCCGCGATCAGGGTGCGCAGGCGCTGGTCCGCCGGGTAGCGGGTCTGTGCTGTGCGCAAGTCGGCGACCACCGCTGTTTCCATTGCCTGGCGGGCCTGTGAGGTGTGGCGGATGCGGTCGCCCGAGCCCAGGAAGGCGCGCCAGGCGCCGTTGCGTTCGCGGCCGTGGCGTTCGCCCATGAGGGCCGTGTAGAGGGGGTTGGCGAGGAGGAGCGTCCAGGCCGCGTCGGAGACCGCCACCGGGGTTCCGGTGAGGCGGTCGAGCATGCGGTGCACGCTCGGTGCGATGTACGCCGGGACCGTGCCCTGGCCGGGCGGTACGAGTCCGGCGGCGTGGAAGAGGTGTTCGCGTTCGGGCGGGGAGACGCGCAGTGCTCGTCCGAGGGCCTCTACGACCTGTTCCGAGGGGTTCGCGGCCCGGCCCTGTTCCAGGCGGGTGACGTAGTCGACCGAGATGCCCGCCAGCATCGCCAGTTCCTCGCGGCGCAGGCCGGGGGCGCGCCGGTGGCCGCCCGAGGGCAGTCCCGCCGCGGCCGGCGAGACGCGGTCCCGCCATCGTCGTATCGTCCGCCCGAAGTCCGTGGTCGCCATGTCACCACTGTGCACCGCCCGGCCCGGGTCTTCCTGGTACCGGCAGTCCCAGGAAGACGGGGCTCCTGGCTGATGCCCGCCCTCCGATGCAGCCTGGGGTCATGACTACGACGACCACCACTACAACGACACTGATCACCGGGGCCAACAAAGGGCTCGGTTTCGAGACCGCTCGGCGGCTCGTCGCCGCGGGACACAGCGTCTACGTCGGCAGCCGTGACGCCGAGCGTGGGCGGCGGGCCGCCGAGCGGCTGGGGGCGCGATGGGTGCGGCTGGACGTCACCGACGACGTCTCCGTCGAGGCCGCGGCCAAGACGATCGAGGCGGACGGCGGACTGGACGTGCTGATCAACAACGCGGGCATCGAGAGCCGGGGCGTCGGCAACAGCGTGATCGGTGCGGCGGAAGTGACCGCCGAGCACATGCGGGAGGTGTTCGAGACGAACGTCTTCGGCATGGTGCGCGTCACGCACGCCTTCCTGCCGCTGCTGCTGCGCTCGCCCGCGCCGGTCGTCGTCAACGTCGGCAGCGGTCTGGGCTCCCTGACGCGGGTCGCGGACGCGAGTACGCCGGCGTACGGCTATCCGGGCGTCGCCTACCCGGCCTCGAAGGCGACGGTCAACATGATCACCGTGCAGTTCGCGAAGGCGTTCCCGGCGATGCGGATCAACGTGGTGGAGCCCGGGTTCACGAAGACCGACCTCAACGGGAACACCGGCGTCCAGAGCGTCGAGGAGGGCGCGGAGATCATCGTCCGGATGGCGCAGGTGGGCTCCGACGGTCCGACCGGCGGGTACTTCGACGCGGCGGGGCCGCTTCCCTGGTAGGCCCGGTCCGGTAGGCGAAGGCCGGGCCCCGTGGGGCGGCGGCCTTCGCCGTGCGGTGGCTACCGGTGGTGTCAGGGGGCGCAGACGACGTAGATCGTGCCGCTGGCCGGGCCGCCGTTCGACTTCTGCCGGACGTTGCCCTTCCAGCCGACGGGCTTGCCGGAGGAGTTGCGCGTGGGCTCCGTACGGGCGACGTACATGCTCGCGACGACGTCGGCGCCGACGCCGCCGCCCGTCGCCGTCCAGCCGGACGGGCAGGAGATCGTGGTTTCGCCGCCGGTGAAGTACTTCGACTTGACGACGGAGGTGGCGACCGCGGCGTCGGCCGAGGACGAGGACAACGAGTCGAACGCGACCAGGGAGAGCAGGACCGAGGTGACCGCGGCCAGGGCGTAGACGGTCCGTCGGACAGCAGCGCTCATGTGTTTCCTCCGGTGAGGTGGAGAGTGACGGGTGACACGGGAATGCGCGCGCCATCCCGGGTCACGCCACCAGGTCACCAGCGCCGCGCACACGACACGCAGTCATCTCCGCAGATGATCACAACTCGCCGGAAGGTGATCAGTCGTCGTCGTGGAGTGGATGCTTCCGTCATGTCTGCCGAAGCCGGCGTCGGGTGTACGTTCGGCCCGCGCGGTGGCGCGCCTGCCCGCGCGGTGCCGGGCGCCGGAGGCGTCGGGTGTGATCGACGCCACGGGAACTGCCTCCCCGGCCCGGAGAGGTAGATGTGTGAGGTCCAACGATGACGACGACGGGCGTTTGCGCGGGCGCGTGCGGGGCGGGGAGCGTGAGGCGTTCTCCGAGCTGTACGAGCTGTATGCCACGGCCGTCTACCACCATGCCCTGCGGCTGACCGGTGACTGGTCGGTCGCCGAGGAGGTCATGTCGGAGACGTTTCTCGCGGCTTGGCGGGGGCGCGGGGACGTGGAGGCCGAAGGGGGGTCGTTGCGGCCCTGGTTGTTCGGGATCGCCACCAACAAGGCGCGCAACGCGGACCGGAGTCTTCGGCGGCGGCTCGCCTTTCTCGCCCGGCGGTCCGAGGCCGCGGCCGGAGCCGGAGCCGGAGCCGGAGCCGGTGAGGCTGTCGACGACTTCGCCGAGGACGTCGTCGGACGGGTCGACGACGCCCGCCGGCTCGCCGAAGTGCGACGGGTGCTGGGACGGCTCAGGCGGCACGAGCGGGAGGTCATCGCCCTGTGCGTGTGGGGCGGGCTCGACTACGCGCAGGCCGCCGAGGCTCTCGGGGTGCCTGTGGGGACCGTCCGGTCGCGGCTGTCGCGGGCGCGGGCCCGGCTTCGGGGCTTCGTGGCGGAAGTGGAGGAAGAGGAGGCGGGGCGCCGGAAACGCGCTGCACAACACTCGCATACGGGATTTATGGAACCGCGTGCCCGTCGCGGAGAGGTAGGGAGTGAGACCGCGTTCGCGGTCCTGCCCATTCAGGAGGAAGCCCGATGAACTCCACTCCGGAGGAACTCGACGAACTCGACGAACTCGAGGAACTCGAGGAACTCGAGGAACTCGGGGAACTGGCGCGGCTGTTGCCGGCCGGTCCCGTCGAGCGAGGGCTGCCGTCCGGGCGTCACTCCCATCACAAGGACGTTCTGATGCAGCTCATCGACCATGACCGTGACCGGCGGGACGCGATGGACGGCGTGCGCTCTCTGCCGAGGCCCCGCCGGTGGTCGCGGCCCGCGCTCGTCGCCGGGGCCGTCGCCGTCGCGCTGGCGGCCGGGCTCACCGTCGGGATCGGCGCGGGGCAGCACGAGGGGGGTGGTGGCACGGCGGCTCGGGCGGGCGCCGGCCGTACGGGCGGCGCGGACAGCGGCGGTGGTCACAGCGCCGGCGTGACCCTCGACCGTATCGCCGCTGTCGCCATGCGGACCGACGTCGAAGCGGTGGGCGAGGACCAGTTCGTGTACGTGCGGAGCAGGACGGCCGGGAACGAAGGCGTCTTCGAGGGACCAGTCAAGCTGGGGAAGCTGCACGAGCGGCAGGTGTGGTTCTCGCAGCGGGCGGGGTCCACGATCGACGTCGGGCTGATCCGCGAGGACGGGCAGGACTGGCCGATCGAGGTGGGCGTGCCGGACGGCACCGATCCGAAGGACGCCGGCTACCCCGCCGGGATCGAACGGCCCACCTACGCCTGGCTCGCCTCCCTGCCCACCGATCCCGGCGCGCTGCTGAAGCTGCTCTACGAGGAGACGCCGCGGGACGAGACCCGCAAGGACCGGGGTCAGGCCGTCTTCAACCAGATCGGCGACCTTCTCAGGGAGCAGATCATGCCCTCCGCCAACGCCGCCGCCTTCTACCGGGCCACCGCCCGCATTCCCGGCGTGACCGAGCTGCCCGACGCCGTCGACGCGGCGGGACGGCACGGGATCGCGATCGCCCGTGAGGACACGGCGGACGGGACCCGCACGGAGTGGATCTTCGATCGCGCGACCCTCGACTACCTCGGCGAACGCACCGTCTTCAGCCGGGACACCGAGCGTGCCGAGGCCGGGACGGTCCTGTTCACCAGCGCGGTGCTGGACCGCGCCGTCGTCGACAGGCGCGGTCAGGTCCCCGGCGACCGCCGTCGGGCCGGGCGGAGTTAGCCCGAGGGCGGCGGGGCTTGTGGCGTGATCTCTGAGGCTCTGAGGCCGACCGAGACTGACGACGGCGCTGCGCTTCACCTCTGCCTCGCCGCAGCCGCAGCCGCAGCCGCCGTGCGGACTCTCCTCGTGCGGCCGTGCTCGGCCAGGAAGGCGAGGGCGGGGGCCGGGACGCCCGGGGTCTCCGCGAGTCTGCGTTGCAGCCAGTCGGAGGCGGTGAGCAGGACCTCGGCCGTCGCCGGGTTCCAGGAGGGGTCGGCGGTGACGGTGTGCAGGACGGTCCACTCCCGGAGGCGGGCGGTGAGGAAGGGGTCGTCGCGTACGAGCTCGGCCAGCGGGTCCGTCCAGGTCTGCCAGGTCGTGTCGTCGGAGCGGTGGAGCGTCGCCGCCCTGCGGTCCAGGTGCCGGAGCACCGCCGCGCGGGCCATCTGGCGGTCCGGGTCGGTGAGGACGCGACGGACCAAGGTCGCCTCCTCTGCGGGCGGGACCCGTTCGAGGGCCCGCAGGTACTCGGCGAACCTCGCGTGTTCCGGGGGTTCGCCTGGTTCGGGTTCAGGGAGTTCGGGGACAGCGCGCAGGAAGGTCGTCACCGCCTCGTGCAGGGCCGCAGGGCGGTCCAGGTGGACGTCGTGGGAGGCGTCCGGGATCACCGTGACGTGGGTGTCGGCGGGGCGACGGGTCTGCATCCGGCGTTGTTCCTCGGCCGGCATCGTGCCGTTCTCGCCGCGGACCACCAGGGTGGGGCAGGTCACCCGGGACCACTCCTCCCAGTAATCCCGCGTGGCGAGTTCCGCCACCGCCGCGACCATCGTGTCGCGGTCGACGCGGGCGTACCCACCCGCACCCGTCCCGCCCGCATCCGTCCCACTGCCGCCCGTATCCGTCCCGCTGCCGCCCGTCCCGCTGCCGTCCGGTCGCCAGTCCAGGCCTCTCGCCCAGGCCTCGTGGCCGAGGAAGGCGACGGCCTGACCGAAGGTCGGGAACGGGGTCGGCCAGCTGTCCAGCCAGCTCCCTATCTGCTCGGGCAGTTCCGGGTCGCCGCCCGCCGGGCCCGCCTCCACCAGGATCAGGGAGCTGACGCGGGACGGGTGCGCCGCCGCCGTCAGCAGGGCCGTCAGGCCGCCCAGGGACTGGCCGAGGAGGATCGCCGGGGGAAGGCCGAGCCCGTCCAGGAGCGCTACGGCGTCCCGTACCGCGGCCGCTCTCGTCATGTCGGCCGGGGTGCGGGTGCTCGCGCCGTGGCCTCGGGCGTCGTATCTCACCACGCGGTGGCCGTCGGCGAGGAGACGGGCGGTCAGGTCGTCCCATTCGCCCTGGTGGCCCGCCAGTCCGTGCAGGAGCAGGACCGGGGGCGCCGTCGCGGGGCGGGGAGGGGTCTCGTCGCGGTAGGAGAGGTGGATTCCGTCGGGGGTGGTGAGGGTGCAGGGCGTCACGTCGGAGGTCCGTCCGTCCTGGGGTGGGTTTCTGGCACGGCTGGCTTGGTCTCCTGTATAGCCCTCCTCCTGCATAGCCCTCCCGTATGGCCCTCCTGCATAGCCCTCCCGTATGGCCCTCCTGTATAGCCCGGAGGTCGGCCCGACGGGCCCGCCCGTTAGCCTCGGGGCGACGGAAATGGGAGGCAGGCGGACATGGCGAAGATGGCGAAGACGGCCAGGATTCCCAGCGCGGCGATCGCCGCGGGTGGGCTGGTCGGCGGGTTCGGTGTGGCCCGGTGGACGAAGAAGCGGCAGCTCGGCGGGGTCGTCCTCGCCGCCGCGGGGGCCGCGGCGGCGCAGCAGTGGCGGCGGCAGGCCGGCGGGAAGGCCGCGGGCGCGTTGACGGCGGCGTACGTGGCCGCCTTCGCGGGGTCGCATCCGCTGGCGAAGAAGGTGGGCGCCTGGCCGTCGGTGTTCGGCGTGGCGGGCGCGGTCGCGCTCGCGTCGTGGGCGGTGGCGGACCGGCGCGCCTGAGCGTCAGCGGCGGCCGGTCTCGGCAGGAGTACGGGCGACGGGCGGGATTTCGTCGGTCCGCCGGTCCGCCGGTCGTGTCTTCAGCGCCCACCGCGGTCGAGGGCGGCGACATCGCGTACGGCCTCGGCGACGGCCGTGAAGTCCTTCTTCAGGATCGCACCGTGGTTGCTGGCGACCTTCGCGCCGAGCTGGATGTTCGGGTTGCGTTCGAACGCCTGATCGAGGCCGGCGCGAATGCGTTCTTGCTCATCGCCCTTGCTTCCGAAGGACGACCCCGAAGCGAGCACATACCGCACCGGGACGGTGATGCCGTCCAGCACGGGACCCAGTTCGCGCTCGCGGGAGAGCCTGCCGAGCTCGATGTTGCTGGTCGCCTGCTGGTCGGCGGTCATCCGCGGGGTCAGGCCCGTCGGGCGCAGCAGCGGCGTGAACCAGCCCATCAGCCGAAACAGCTTCCGGATCCGCTGCTCCATGGCCTCGTCGAGCCAGTCGTACGGCTGCGCGCCGTCCACCAGGACCGCGCCCAGGGCGCGGTCGGGATTCCGGCCGGCCCAGTGCGCCCCGACGAACGCCCCGTAGGACCAGCCCACCACCAGCGCCCGGTCCACGTCCCTGGCCGCGAGAACGGCATCGACATCCCGGACGGCGGCCTCGAAGGAGTAGTCCGCGGAACGCTTGGACTTCCTGCCGCGGGCCCGTTCGTCGTAGGTGATGTGCCGCCACCCCGTCCCCAGTTCGGCGATGACCCGCCGCCAGTACCCCTGAGTGGCGAACTGGCCGTTGAGGTAGACCACGGGGACACCGGGACCGCCGGTGTCGGTGACGGCCAGTGCCGTGTCGTCGACCGGCACCATGCCGGTCCACTTCACATCGGTCGAGGAAGTGCTGTTCTTCGTCATGACGGCGCTCCTTGGGAGACTGAGGGTCGGAGGCTGAGGGTCAAAGGCTGCGGGCGGTGACGTCGCCGTGGGCGGTGGTCGCGTGGATGGTCAGGCCGGCGGTGCCTTCGGTGTTCCTGAGCGAGTTGTGGATCCGGCCGTAGCCGGTGCTCGCGTCCAGCGAGGCGGAGACTCCGTGGGCGGCGCCGACCGACACGTCGCCCATCCCGGTGCGCAGCACGACCGAGCCGCACACCGCTTCGGCGATGTGGATGTCGCCCTTCTGGGCGCTGATCTCCGCAGGGCCGCCCAGGCGGCCGACCGAGACGTCGCCGGCGAGGGCGGTGAGGCGCACGCTCGTGGCCTCGTCGAGCTTGGTCGTGCCGTGCGCACCGTCGAAGGCGACGTCGCCGAGCCGTCCGACGGCGCGGAATTCGGCGCCGGCCGCCTTCGCCTCGACGCGGGAGCCGGCGGGCAGCTTGACGGTCACCTCGATGGATCCGGAGGGGCCGAGGATCTGGTTCGTCGCCGCCGAGGTCGCGATCCGCAGGACGCCGTCGGCGTATTCGACCCTGGTCTGCTCCGCGGCCTTCACGTCGCGGCCCTTCGTGGCGTTCGCGGGCAGGACCTCGACCGTGGTGTCGTTCCGGTCGGCGGCGATGAGCTGGACGCGTCCCGCGGGGATGTCGAGGACGGCGGAGATCGGGGTGGGGGTGTCGTACTTCTGCATCGTGCTCTCCTCTTGCGCCTGTCGTTTCTGACATCGGAAAAGCTACGTAGCGTTCAGAAATCGCGCAACAGGTTCGTTGCTTAGAACTTGCATCAATGCAGGTAGAAGGTCAAGTATCGTTGCAACGGATATGAGCGCAACGCAACGTCGGTCGTTCGAGTCGTTGCATTGGGTGAGGAGTGAACGCTATGTTGGAGGCATCACGGAGCACAAAGGAGATCGCGATGCCGGGAGGCAGACTCACCCAGCAGGAACGCCAGCAGATCGCGCTGGGGCTGGCCGACGGGCTCGCCTACGCGGAGATCGGCAGACGTCTCGACCGCCCCACCTCGACGATCACGCGTGAGGTGATGCGCAACGGCGGCCCCACCGCCTACCGCGCCGACCTCGCCCACCGCGCCACCGAACGCCGCACCCACCGCCGCCGGCAGACCGCGCCGCCACACCCCCACACCCCCGCACAGGCCCACGGACGCGACCCCGAGGCGGTACGCGAGTACGAGGAGACCTTCACCACCCTCCTCATGCAATCGGGCCTGCCCAAGATGATGGCCCGGGTGCTGACCTGCCTCTTCACCACCGACGCGGGCAGCCTCACCGCGTCCGAACTCGCCCAGCACCTCCAGGTGAGCCCGGCGTCCATCTCCAAGGCGATCACGTTCCTCGAAAGCCAGGGCCTCGTGCGCCGGGAACGCGACGAGCGCCGCCGCGACCGCTACGTCGCCGACGGCGACGTCTGGTACCAGTCGACGATCGCCAGCGCCCGAGCCAACACCCAGCTCGCCGAGACCGCACGGCAGGGCGTCGCCGTCCTCGGCCGCCACACCCCGGCCGCCGCCCGCCTGGAGAACATCGCCCGCTTCGTCGACTTCATCGGCGAGAGCATCATCCGCGCCGCGGAACAGGCCCGCGAGATCCTCTACGCCACACCCGAATACGCCACACCCGAACCCGGCACGCCCTCGGACCCCGCCGTCGAGCCAGGATCGGACCGCGGATAGACAGCGCGGCGACCGTCCAGGTCCCGCTTCGCGACCAAGCCCCCCGGGCGTCGGTCGTCGGGTTTTCGTTATCGGCTCCGCCCCCGTGCGTCTCCCGTGCATGCATCTGACTCGTCCTCGACAGATCAGCGTCAGCCGCCGGAGCATGCTGAAGGCCGCGGGTGTGGCCGCCGGTGCAACCGCCGTCGGTGTCACCGCGGCACCGCCCGCGTCCGCGGCGGGCTACGCGCACCCCGGCCTGCTGCACACCGGCGCCGACCTGGCACGCATGGCCACGAAGGTGAAGGCCGGCGCCGCGCCCTACACGGCCGGGTACGCCAGGCTCACCGCCAACCGGCATGCGCAGAGCGGCTGGACGGCCAACCCGCAGGCGACCGTGTACCGGGGCGGGGGCTCGCCGCAGAACTACACGACCCTCTACAACGACATCCACGCCGCCTACCAGAACGGTCTGCGTTTCCACGTCGGCGGGGACAGCGCGTACGCCGACACGGCCGTCGCGATCCTCAACGCCTGGTCGGCGAAGCTGACGTCGTTGCAGGGCTCCGCGGACCGGTTTCTCGCGGCCGGGCTGTACGGCTACCAGTTCGCCAACGCCGCCGAACTCGTCCGCGACCACGACGGCTTCGAGCTCGAACGCTTCCAGAAGATGCTGACCACCGTCTTCTCCCCGCTCAGCGAGGACTTCCTGACCCACCACAACGGTGCCGTCATCACCAACTACTGGCCCAACTGGGACCTCACGGCCATGGCCTGCGTCCTGGCCACCGGCATCTTCTGCGACGACCGCGCCCAGGTGGAGCGGGCCGTCGAGTACTTCAAGAGCGGCGCGGGGCTCGGCGCCGTCAGGAACGCGATCCCCGTCGTGCACGACGACGGCCTCGCCGAGTGGCTGGAGGCCGGCCGCGACCAGGGGCACGCGCTGCTCGGCGTCGGCCTGATGGGCACGTTCTGCGAGATGGCCTGGAACCAGGGCATCGACCTCTACGGCTACGACGACAGCCGCTTCCTCAAGGGCGCCCAGTACGTGGCCAAGTGGAGCCTCGGCGGCGACGTCGCCTACACCGCCAACACCCGCAGGAAGGGGGCGATCGGGGGCTGGTCCGGCAAGGAGACCGCCTCGGACGCGGCGGGCGTCGACCCGGCGATGACCCGGCCGATCTGGGCGATGATCGCCAACCACTACACCAAGCGCCGGGGACTGTCCGCCCCCTACCTCACCCGGATCGCCGCCAAGGCCGCGCCCGAGGGCGGCGGCGGGGACTACGGCCCCAACAGCGGCGGCTACGACCAACTCGGCTTCGGCACCCTGGCGTTCACCCGGGACAGGTCGACGACGAACGCCGCGGACACCCCGGCGTCGAGCGGCGCCTCGGCCGTCCCCTCCGCACCCGGATCAGCCCCCTCCGCGTCCGGGTCCCCTTCGGCGACCCCGGCCAACGCGCCGTCCGCCGCCGGAGGGCACGGCGACCTCGCCGCCACCGGCTCCACCGACGTCGTCGCCTGGACCGCCACCACCGGCCTCACCGCCCTGGCCGGCGGCCTCCTGCTGCTGCGCCGCCGCGGCCGCACCCGGGGCGAGACGGAGTAGAGGACGGAGTAAAGGACGGAGTAGAGACACGCCCCCCCCGAGGCGAGGAGCCGGACACAGGCGGCCACGGGCTCAAGCTGTGGCCTTGCGTGGGCGCGGGCCGGACGGTCCCGGGCCGCCCGGTGTCGTCGGCTTCGCCGCCTTGCGGGCCTTGGTCGCCGCCGCGGTCAGGGGGCGGGCGATGTCCTCCAGGGAGCGGCGTTCGGCGTTCACCGCCAGGAACGCCGCCACCAGGCCCGCCGCGCACATCAGGGTCGCGCCGATGCAGAAGGCCAGGACGGTGTCGCCGACCTTGCCGGTGTCGGTGAGGTCGGCGAACAGCAGGGGGCCGCTGATGCCGCCGGCGGCGGTGCCGAGGGCGTAGAAGAAGGCGATGGACATCGCGCGGGTCTCCATCGGGAAGACCTCGGAGACCGTGAGGTAGGCGCTGGAGGCGCCGGCCGACGCGAAGAACAGCACCGCGCACCAGCAGGCCGTC
The DNA here is from genome assembly GCF_055581185.1 of Streptomyces sp. NPDC031474. Taxonomy (NCBI): domain Bacteria; kingdom Bacillati; phylum Actinomycetota; class Actinomycetes; order Kitasatosporales; family Streptomycetaceae; genus Streptomyces; species Streptomyces sp. NPDC031474. The sequence continues at coordinate 159,013 of NZ_JBVIJX010000009.1, read as the reverse complement.
ATCGTGGTCGCGGTCAGCGTGCCCCGGTCGAACAGCCAGGCCGTGGCGAACAGCAGCAGACCGGAGAGAAGGTACGTCGACGCGATCATCACCCGGCGGCCGACCGTGTCGAACAGCCTGCCCAGCAGCAGCGGGCCGCAGAAGTTGCCGATCGCGATGACGGCGAAGTAGTAGCCCGTGTTGCCGCTCGGCACGTCGAAGAACGTCGTCAGGATCGCGCCGAAGCCGAAGGTGATCGCGTTGTAGAGGAAGGCCTGGCCGATGAAGAGGGCGAAGCCGAGGATCGAGCGGCGCCGGTAGTCGGAGAACACCGTGCGGCCGATCTCGACGAAGGAGACGCTGCGGCGCTGATGGATCGTGAGCTCGCCCTCCGGGCGGGCCAGGGGAGCGTCCCGTTCGGCCTCGATGCGCCGTTCGATCGACGTCACGATCTCCTCCGCCTCCCGGTCCCGGCCGTGGATCAGCAGCCAGCGGGGGCTCTCCGGGACGTGTCGTCGTACGAGGAGGATCACCAGGGCGAGGACGGCGCCGAGCGCGAACGTCAGCCGCCAGCCCACGTCCGCCGCGAAGACGTCCGTGTTCAGCGCGACGATCGACAGCAGCGAACCGGCGACCGCGCCCAACCAGAAGCTGCCGTTGATGATCAGGTCCACGCGCCCGCGGTACTGCGCCGGGATCAGCTCGTCGATCGCGGAGTTGATGGCCGCGTACTCGCCGCCGATGCCGAAGCCGGTGAGGAAGCGGAAGAGCAGGAACCACCAGGTGTCGAAGGAGACGGCGGTCAGGGCGGTGGCGGCCAGATAGACCGCCAGGGTGATCATGAACAGGTTCTTGCGGCCCCACTTGTCGGTCAGCCGGCCCCAGAAGAGGGCGCCGGCGCAGGCGCCCGCCACGTACAGCGCGGCCGCGATGCCGGTGACCTGGCCGGAGGTGATCGGCAGGCCGCTGCCGGGCTCCGACAGGCGGCCGGCGATGTTCCCGACGACCGTGACCTCCAGGCCGTCCAGGATCCACACGGTGCCCAGTCCGATGACGATCGTCCAGTGCCAGCGCGACCAGGGCAGGCGGTCGAGGCGGGCGGGGATGTCGGTGGTGACGGTACGGCCGGTAGCGGCCTGCGCGGTGGTCATGGGCTCCCTCCACATCGAGCGAACCTCGGCCGGGTTCCCGTCACCACCGCTGTTACGCCACCGGCGCTTCACGCACGCAGTCGTGTCACACCCGCAGTCGTGTCACGCCCCCAGCCGTGTCATGCCCCCGGCCGTGTCACGCCCCCAGCCACCGCGCCACCGCGTAGATGACCAGCCCGGCCAGCGAGCCCACCACCGTGCCGTTGATCCGGATGAACTGCAGGTCGCGGCCGATGTTGGCCTCGATCTTGCGGGTCGTGTGCTCCGGGTCCCAGCTCGCGACCGTGTCGGTGATCAGGGAGGTGATCTCGCGCCGGTACGTCGTCACGACGTGCACCGCCGCACCCTCGACCCAGTTGTCGACCTTGTCCTGAACCTTGCGTTCGGTGGCCATCCGCGCGCCCAGGGACAGCAGCGAGGCCCGTACGCGCAGGCGCAGCTCGCTGCGCTCGTCCTCCGCCGCCGCGACGATCATGGAGCGGACGGCGCTCCAGGCGGACGCGATCAGGTCCTGGACCTCGCCGCGGCCCAGCACCTCGCCCTTGAGCCGCTCCACCCGCGCCCGGGTGTCCGTGTCGGACTGCAGGTCGGAGGCGAAGTCGCTGAGGAAACGGTCGAGGGCGCCGCGCGCCGGGTGGGTCGGCATGTCCCGCATCTCCGCGCAGAAACGCAGCAGTTCCTTGTAGACGCGTTCGCCGACCTTCTTGTCGACGAACCGCGGGGTCCAGCCCGGCGCCCCGCCCTGCACGGCGTCCATCACCGAGTCGGCGTGCAGCACCAGCCAGTCGTGCGCCCGGGTCACCACAAGGTCGACGGCCCGCCGGTGGCCGCCGTCCGCGACGACCTTCTCCAGCATCTTCCCGATGCCCGGCGCGATCTCCTGGGCGTCCGCCCGGCGCGTGATCGCCTCCCCCACCACCGCCTGCACGTCCGAGTCGCGCAGCACGGTCAGCGCGCCCCGCAGCGCGGTCGCAAGCTCCGCCGTCACCCGGTCGGCGTGCTCGGGCTCGGCGAGCCAGGAGCCCAGCCGGGTGCCGATGCCGACCGCGCGCAGCCGCTGCCGTACGACGTCCTCGGAGAGGAAGTTCTCGCCGACGAACTCGCCCAGCGAGACGCCCAGCTGGTCCTTCTTGTTCGGGATGATCGCGGTGTGCGGGATGGGCAGGCCCAGCGGGTGCCGGAAGAGGGCGGTGACCGCGAACCAGTCGGCGAGCGCGCCCACCATGCCCGCCTCCGCGGCCGCCGCCACATAGCCCGCCCAGGCACCCGCGCCCCGGTGGGAGGCCCACTCGGCGAGGACGTAGACCACGGCCACGAACAGCAGCAGCCCGGCCGCGGTGAGCTTCATCCGGCGCACGCCGCGCCGGCGCTCCTCGTCCGCCGGAGTGAAGGAGGTCATGGCGCGATAGGACGTGGTCCCGTCCGGCGCCGCCGCTTCGCTACGTTCCATTTGCTCCACCCGTTCGGTGATCCCGCACACATTGTCCCTTCCTGACCGACTCCCGGAACGGAACAGGAGTTCCCGGCGTCTGTAGGACGGGAGGTCAAGGGTGAGCTCCTACCCCCGTTCCGGAGCGTTCCGCTCCCCTCGCCTAGGAGAACCACGCCCGCATGACCAGGCGTCACGGTGGTGTGCTGCTGTCCGCGATCACCGCCCTGATCGTGGCCCTGTCCGCCGCGATATACGTCGGAGCCGCCGCCGACCACGGCCCCGGCCCGCGCACGGACACCGCCCTCGCCGCACCCCCCGGCGCCCACGACGCGGCCCCTGTCTCGACGGGCGTCTGGGTCGGCGCCTGGGCCGCCGCCCCGGCCGGCGCCGAACCCGGCACCGCATCCGACGGCATGGCGGGCCGCACGGTCCGCAACGTCGTGCACACCGGCGTCGGCGGGACGAGTGCCCGCGTCACCCTGTCCAACCTCTACGGCGCCGGCCCCCTCACCGTCACCCACGCCACCCTCGCCGTCGCCGCCGGCGACGACAGCGCCGCCGCCGACCCCGACACCCTGCGCCGGCTCACCTTCGGCGGCGCCACGACCGTCGTCGTCCCGGCGGGCGGGCAGACCGTCAGCGACGCCGTCACCGTCGCCGTCCCGTCCGACGCCGACGTCCTGGTCAGCACCTACTCCCCCACCTCCGCCGGCCCGGTCACCTTCCACCCGCGCGCCCGGCAGACCAGCTACGTCGCCGAGGGCGAGTCCACCGAGGACGTCACCGGCGCCGCGTTCACCGACACAAGCCCGTACTGGCGCTATCTGACCGCGCTGGACGTGCTCAGCAACGAGGCCGACGGCACCGTCGTCGCCCTCGGCGACTCCATCACCGACGGCGTCACCTCCACCGCGGGCGCCAACCGCCGCTGGCCCGACGTCCTCGCCGACCGGCTGCGCACAGCCGGGCCCTCCCGTGGCGACACGCCCCGCTACGGCGTCGTCAACGCGGGCATCAGCGGCAACCGGGTCCTCGCCGACGACCCCCGCCGCGGCGCGAGCGGCCTGAACCGCTTCGCCCGGGACGTCCTCGGGGCGACCAACGTGAAGGCCGTCGTCATCGACCTCGGCATCAACGACATCCTGCGCGGCGAGCAGCCCGCCGCCCCGCGGAGCATCGTGGCCGGCCTGCGCACCCTCACCGACCGCGCCCACGCACACGGCGTCAAGGTCGTCGGCGCCACCCTCACCCCGTTCCGCGGCCACCGCGGCTACACCGCGGCCCGCGAGGACGTACGGCAGCGCGTCAACGCGGCGATCCGTGCGGGCGGGGTGTTCGACGAGGTCGTCGACTTCGACAAGGCGCTGCGCGACCCCTACGACCCGCGCAGCCTGCGCGCCGAATACGACTCCGGCGACCATCTGCACCCCAGCGACCGGGGCTACCGCAAGCTGGCGCAGACCGTCGCCCTGCCGAAGCCGGCGGGCTCGGCGCCGGCGGCACTCTAGGGCCGCCTGTCCGGCGGAACCGCGGGACGCACGGGGGCGGTTCTCAGTAGTCGCCGTAGCGGCGCCTGTCCCGCTCCTCCCGGCGTTCCCGGTGCCGCTCGCGCCGCTCCTCGTGCCGCTCCCGGTGCTCCTCGCGGCGGTCACGCATCATGTCCCGGTGACCGTCCAGCATCCGCCGGTGGGCCTCGTGGACGTCGTCCCGGAAGCCGGCGTGCAGCTCGCGCATCGCCGTTTTGCGGTCCAGCTTCTCCTGCCGGCGCGCGGCCTTCGTCTTCTTGCGCTCGACGCCGACCCCGCCCCAGAACGCGAACCCGGTGACGACCACCCGCGGCGCGCCCGGATCCCCCGCCACGCCCGTCGCCCCGTCGTCGAAGCCGCCCATCACACCGATCCCGCGGACGACGACCTCGACGCCCGGCGGCACGATGATCTGCACCCCGCCCATGATCGCCACACAGTTGATCACGACCTCGCCGGCGGCGAAGTCCGCCTCGCGCAGGTCGATCTCCCCGCCGCCCCAGAAGGCGAAGCAGTCGAACCGCCGCGGGACCGTCCAGCGGCCCCGGCGCTGGAACCCCGACATCACGGCCACGGCCCACGTCGACGAGCCCTCGCCGCCCACGATCCGCCCGGCCCAACTGCCGTCCGCCGGCGACTCCTTGCTCAGCGACACGACCGGCGGGGGCGTGACCCCGGCGACCGGCAGATCCCGGGTGATCGGCGCCAACTCCCCGTACGTGCGCGCCTTGTACGTCTGGTCGAGCCGCTCCTCGAACTCCGTCATGTCGAGCCGGCCCTCCGCGACGGCGTCCCGCAGGACCTCGGCGACCCGCTCACGATCGGCGTCGGAGGCACGGAGTTCGGCGGGACCCGGGACTGCGTCGGGGAGACCCGGGACCCCTTCGGGAGAACCGGGGACTGCGTCGTCGTCGGTCATATCAGCAGCCTACGAGGTCCCGGGCCCGGGCACTACGCTCTCCTGTCCCACCGCGCGTCCCGCCGCCTGTTCCGCCGCCCGCTCGCCCTCGCGCTCGGCGTACATCTTCGCGATCACGGCCTCGATGTCGGGCTCCCGCACCGACAGGTCCACCAGCGGATACTCCGCCGCGATCCGCGCGACCAGCGGAGCCGCCGACTGCGCCGCGGGGAACGCCAGCCACTGGCGCGGACCGTCCACCTTCACCACCCGCGCCGCCTCCCCCACCTCGATCGGCGGCAGCTCCCGCTCCAGGTCCACCACCAGCGTCCGCTCGCTCTCGCCCGCCTCGTGCAGCCCCGCCAACGCACCGTCGTAGACCAGCCGGCCGTGGTCGATGACCATCACCCGGGAGCACAACTGCTCGATGTCCTGGAGGTCGTGCGTGGTGAGCAGCACCGTCGTGCCGCGCTCGGTGTTCAGCTCCCGCAGGAACTCCCGTACCCGCGCCTTGGAGACCACGTCCAGGCCGATCGTCGGCTCGTCGAGATACAGCACCTCGGGATCGTGCAGCAGCGCCGCCGCGATGTCGCCGCGCATCCGCTGCCCGAGCGAGAGCTGACGCACGGGAACGTCCAACAGGGCGGACAGGTCGAGGAGTTCGACCAGCCGGTCGAGGTTCTCGCGGTAACGGCCGTCCGGGATGCGGTACATGCGGTGCATCAGCCGGTAGGAATCGATGAGCGGCAGGTCCCACCACAGGGTCGTCCGCTGCCCGAACACCACCCCTATCCGGTGCGCCAGCCGCGTCCGCTCACGGGACGGGTCGATGCCCGCGACCCGCAGCCGGCCGCCGCTCGGCGTGAGGATCCCCGTCAGCATCTTGATCGTCGTCGACTTCCCGGCGCCGTTCGGCCCGATGTAGCCGACCATCTCGCCGCGCGCCACGGTGAAGGAGATCGCGTCGACCGCCCGCACCCGGCGCACCTCCCGCCTGAGGAACCCGGTCTTCTTGCGCACGTCGAAGACCTTCTCGACGCCGTCCAGTTCGATGAAGCGCCCGTCCGCCGCGTCCGTCCCGTCCGCCGCGCCTGTCATGCCCGCCATGCCCGCCATCTCTGTCACGCCCTAGCTCCCGGTGCTCCGATACGTCCGCAGACCCGCCCGCCACGCCCACCCCGCCAGCACACAGCACACCGCCGCCACCAGCGGCGGCGCGAACTGGGCCCCCTCGGGCAGCCCCAGCGGATACGGCCGCCCCAACACATAGGCGGCGGGCACCCAGTTGACGAAGGCCAGCGGGAAGACGAAGGTCACCCCGCGCACCAGCTCCGTACCGAACACGGTCGGCGGATACTGCAGCATCGTCTGCCCGCCGAACGTGAAGGCGTTCTGCACCTCCGCCGCGTCCTGCGTCACGAACTGGAACGCCGCGCCCGCCACGAACACCGCCGAGAAGATCACCCCGCCGGACACCACCGTCAGCGGCACCAGCAGCACCTTCAGCGGGGTCCAGGCGACATCGAGGGCGACCAGCGCATAGCCCAGCACCAGCAGCCCCTGCGTGATACGGCTGATCCGGCGCAGCGCGAAACGATCCGCGGCGACCTGGGCCAGCACCGGCGCGGGACGCACCAGCAGGGTGTCCAGCGTGCCGTCACGCACGCGCGTGCCGAGCCGCCCCGCCGAGCCCATCGCAAGATCCGCGACCCCGAAGGCCGTCGCCGACAGTCCGTACAGGAACGCCACCTCGGGCAGCCCGTAGCCGCCGAGCATGTCGACCCGGGAGAACATCAGCAAGATCGCGACAAAGTCCAGACCGGTCACCAGCAGACCGCCCAGCACCGTCATCACGAAGGACAACCGGTAGGCGAGCGTGGAGCGGATCCACATCGCGGAGATCAGCGCGTAGGCCCGCAGGCCCTCCGTCAGACGGCCTCGTTCACCCACCCTGCACCACCACCCGGCGCGCCGCGGCCGACTGCACCAGCCGCCCCGCGCCCAGCAGCACCACGGCCCACACCGCCTGGAAAGCGAACACGGGCAGCGGATCGGCCTGCCCGAACAACAGGTCGGCGGGCATCTGCAGTTGCGCCGCCCACGGCAGCGCCATCACGATGTCGCCGTACGGCTCGGGGAACGCGTTCAACGGCAGCGCCATCCCCGAACAGAAGATCCCGGTGACCATCATCACCTGGATCGCGCCCGTGCCGTCGAGCAGCCAGAACCCGCTCAGCGCCACCAGGAACCGGATCCCGAAGCTCACCAGCATCGCCAGCACGAGCGCCAGGAGGAAGGCCAGCCAGGTCACCGGATCGGATGGCAGCGCCGTGGGGAAGAACACCGTCCCGAGGGCGAACGGGATCACTCCCCGCCCGACCAACTGGAACAGCGCCCGCCCCATGTCGTTCGCCAGCCACCACGCCTGCAGGTCCGCCGGCCGGTACAGGTCGATCGCCACCGCACCACTGCGGATCCGCTCCATGAACTCGATCTCGAAGCCGCCGCCCTGGATCGCCAGCGTCGCGTACAGCGCCTGCCCCAGCCACACATAAGTGACCGCCTGCGCCTGGTCGTAGCCCCCGAGGTGCGGCCGCTCGTCCCACAACGCCAGGTATGTGTAGACGAGGATCAGGCCGAAAACGGTGTTCGTGAACACTCCGGCGGCCGTGGCCACCCGGTAGGTCGCGTACCTTCTGAAACCCCCCGCTGCGACGGCCGCGTACAAACGCGCCGATCCCAAGGCAACCGTCCCCCTCGCCCGCTAGTCATCCTTGGCGTCCTCTTCGACACCGAAGCGCAGGAGCCTAGTGCGCACCTCCGGTCGCATGCCACGCGTTTTCCGGGCACGACGTGTGACGGAACGCGCGCCGATTGCCGGGAACGGTTCGCTCGGTGCGAGAGTCTTCAGCAGGGGGCGCTCAACGCGTACGAGGCGTACGAGGCGTACGGGCGTTACGAGACGTAAGAGACGTAACAGACGTAAGAGGCGTTAAAGGCGTACGGGAACGTACGACGCGAAACAGGAGTCCTGCAACACATGAGTGACGAGCCGCAGCCGCAGCAGCCGACCGAGGGCTCACCAGGAAGGCCCCAGGCGGGTGACGGAGGAAGTGGCCCGGACGGCACGGAAGCCGGGGAAGGCAAGGAGGGCAAGAAGGTGAAGCGACCGAGGCGCACCGGCTGGCGCCGCCTCCTGCCGACCTGGCGGATGGTGCTCGGCACGTTCGTCATCGGCGTCCTGCTGATCGTCGGCCTGTTCTTCCTCGGCTACTCGATGGTCAAGATCCCACCGGCCAACGCGCTCGCCACCAAGCAGTCCAACGTCTACCTCTACGCCGACGGCACCGAGATCGCCCGCGACGGCAAGGTCAACCGCGAGAACGTCGGCCTCGCCCAGATCTCCAAGGACGCCCAGCACGCCGTCCTGGCCGCCGAGGACCGCGACTTCTACACCGAGTCCGCCATCGACCCCAAGGCGATGCTGCGGGCCGGCTGGAACACCGCCCTCGGCAAGGGCAAGCAGTCCGGCTCCACGATCACCCAGCAGTACGTGAAGAACTACTACCTCGCGCAGGAACAGACCGTCACCCGCAAGGTGAAGGAGTTCTTCATCTCCATCAAGCTGGACCGCGAGACCTCCAAGGACGACATCCTCGAGGGCTACCTCAACACCAGCTACTTCGGCCGCAACGCCTACGGCATGCAGGCCGCCGCCAAGGCCTACTACGGCGTCGACGCGAGCAACCTCACCCCCGCCCAGGGCGCCTACCTCGCCGCGCTGGTCAACGCGCCCAGCGAGTACGACGTCATCGCCCACCCCGAGAACAAGGCCGCCGCGCAGGCCCGCTGGAACTACGTCCTCGACGGCATGGTGACCAAGGGCTGGCTCAGCCAGGCGGCCCGCACCGGCATGAAGTTCCCCACCCCCAAGGAGACCTCCGGCGCCGACACCGGGATGTCCGGTCAGCGCGGCTACCTCGTCAACGCGATCAAGGACTACCTGCGCGAGAACAAGATCGTCACCCAGGACGAGCTCGACTCCGGCGGCTACCGCATCACCACCACCCTGCAGAAGTCCAAGCAAAACGCCTTCGTCGACGCCGTCAAGGACAAGCTGATGGCCAAGCTGGACCCGAAGGAACGCAAGGTCGACTCCTACGTCCGCGCGGGCGGCGCCGCCGTCGACCCCAAGACCGGCAAGGTCCTCGCCCTGTACGGCGGCATCGACTACGTCAAGCAGTACACCAACAACGCCACCCGCCGGGACTTCCAGGTCGGCTCCACCTTCAAGCCCTTCGTGTTCGCCTCGGCCGTCCAGAACGACTCCACCACCCAGGACAACCGCCGGATCACCCCGAACACGATCTACGACGGCACCAACAAGCGCCCCGTCCAGGGCTGGAGCGGCGGCACCTACGCCCCCGAGAACGAGGACTACTACAACTACGGCGACATCAACGTGCGCACCGCCACCGACAAGTCGGTCAACTCGGTGTACGCGCAGATGGCCGTCGACGTCGGCCCCGCCAAGGTCAAGCAGACCGCGGTCGACCTCGGCCTGCCGACCGCCACCCCCGACCTCCAGCCCTACCCCTCCATCGCCCTCGGCACGGCCAACGCCAGCGTCCTGGACATGGCGGAGGCGTACGCCACCCTCGCCAACCACGGCAAGCACGGCGTGTACACGCTGATCGACAAGGTCACCAAGGACGGCTCCGACGTCATGGAGCTGCCCAAGCCCAAGGCCTCCCAGGTCGTCAGCCGCGAGGCCGCCGACACCACGACCGCCATGCTGCAGAGCGTCGTCGAGAACGGCACCGCCACCGAGGCCCAGGCCGCCGGCCGCCCCACCGCCGGCAAGACCGGCACCGCCGAGGACGACCAGGCCGCCTGGTTCGCCGGCTACACCCCCGACCTCGCCACCGTCGTCGCCGTCATGGGCCAGGACCCGCAGACCGCTCACCACAAGTCCCTCAAGGGCGCCATGGGCCTGCCCCGCATCAACGGCGGCGGCGCGCCCACCCAGATCTGGGCCCAGTTCACCAAGAACGCCCTGAAGGGCACCCCCGTCTCGGACTTCAACCTCAAGATCCAGGACGGCGGCGAGGAGTCCGCCTACCCGTCCACCCCGCCCTCCTCCGCGGACGACACCTCCGGCGACACGGACGACGACGGCACCACCGGCGACACCACCAAGGGCCAGACGCAGGGCCAGGGCGAGACCCCCGGCCAGACCAACGGCGCCACGACGAACGGCAGCACGACCGGGAACACCGCCGGCCCGGCGACCACGGGCGGCACGCCCACCGCCGACGGCGGCACCACGACCGGGACCGCGGACGGCGGCACGGGCGACGGCGGCGCGGCGGACGGGGGGACGGGCGACGGCGGCGCGACCACCGACGGCGCGACCGGAGACCCCGGCACCTCGTCGGGCACCACAGCCGGCCCCCAGCTGACGGCCACGGGCTGGGACTGACCTCAGCGGCCGTCCGACAGGACGACGGCAGAGGGGCCGGTGACGATGGTCACCGGCCCCTCTGCCGTCGTCCAGAGGTTCTGGACGTACTGGAGGTTCTGGAAGCTTCTGACGGTTTCTAGAGGTACAGGCCGGTGGTGTCCTCGGACCCCTCGAACCGGTCCGCCGCCACCGCGTGCAGATCCCGCTCCCGCATCAGCACATACGCGACGCCCCGCACCTCGACCTCCGCGCGGTCCTCCGGGTCGTACAGCACCCGGTCCCCCGGCTCCACGGTCCGTACGTTCTGCCCCACCGCGACGACCTCCGCCCAGGCCAGCCGGCGACCGACGGCCGCGGTGGCGGGAATCAGAATGCCGCCACCCGAACGCCGCTCGCCCTCGCCGGTCTCCTGCTTCACGAGCACACGGTCGTGCAGCATCCGGATGGGCAGCTTGTCGTGCTGGGAACTGTGGTCGTTTCTGTTGGCGCTCACACCACTGAACCTACCTGCCCGAAGCGGATCCGTGAGCGAGCGGGGTGCAGGCGGATGCGGCGCGGGCGGGCCGGGTACGGGCCAGTGGGCGGGCGCCCTTGTCAGCCCCTGCGGCGCCGCCCGCTGAGCGCGAGCAGTCCCACGACCCCGACGACCACGAGCGCCACGGGCACGACCCGCTCCAGCCGAGGCGCGCCCTCGCCGTCCACGAACTGCGCCCTCACCTCGGTCACGACCCGGTTGACCTGCACATAGGCCTTCCCGAGGGTGTGATCGACGTTGGCGACGACCTTCGCCTTGGCGTCCCCGACGATGGTCTTCGGATGCACCCGCACCCCGATCTCGTCCAGCGTCTCCGCCAGCACCTCGCGGCGGGCCCTGATGTCCGCCTCGATCTGCGCCGGGGTTCTGGTGTCCGACGTCTCCGCCACGGTAAGGCCTCCGAAGTCAGCTGTGTCTTGTTCCGCACAGTCTGTCAGCTCCGCCCGTCACCGCACTGTCAGGACCGTTCCTAATCAGTGAGCAGGAGTGAGTACTGCACCCATACCTGGTCACTGCGGACATCCCGAACGGTTTTGGGTGCCCTGGTCGCCCGCGTACTCTCCACGTCCGGCGGCACGGATCGTGTCCGTGGTCCGGGAACGCGGGGGCGGGGTCCCTCACGCCCCAGGGTTCCCGGCCCGGCCTGGACGGTCCGATGCCCGCGCACATCGCTCTGGTGTGCACGGGGCGGTGCCGTCCGTCGCCGGATCGGGCGCCCTTGGGCGCGTCGCCCGATCGCGATGCTCGCGGCATCGTGACGGGTGGTCTTGCGGGTCTTCGAGGCCATGGGGCGCTGCCAGTGCTGGGCGCCCCAGCGGGAGGTGTAGGCCGGATCCACGGCGATGACGGCGATTCCGGTGGCGTCGGCCATGGACGTGAGCCGGGCACGGAGCTTGCCGGTCGGCAGGCCGGAGATGAGCTGCCGGAAGCGCTTGCGGCGGCCGTGTTTCTCCCGGGTCTTCTCGGCGGTGAAGTCGAGGTCTTCGACGGCGATTGCTTTGACGCCGCAGGTCTTGGCCCAGTTCAGCAGCCGGGACAGGGCGTGGCGGACCTGGGCGTCGCGGTGATCCCGGGTGCCGGACAGGTCGTAGAAGAAGCGGCGCGGGTCTCCTACGGGGTTGCCGTGGACGTCGAGGCGCCAGGCGGAGAGGTGGTCGGCGTTGGCATCGACCCCGATCACGCCGTCGGCCAGGGCCGCGGCCATCTGGATGGTCCGAGAGACCGGAATCTGCCAGGAGGCGTCCACGTACCAGCGGCCGCGGTGCACGTCGTAGTGGATGCGGTAGGCCACCGCGCGGTTCGCTTCCACGCGGTCGGCCCACTCGGCGCCACGGTGCGGAAACCGCACCGTGCAGGCCAGGACGTACCGGCCGTGCTTGGCGTTGGCCAGGCCGGAAAGCGGCGCGGGCAGTTTGACGCTGATCCCGCCGTCCGGGGTGACGCGGATCGTCTCGTTGCCGTACCGCTTGCCCGATTCCCCGTCGGCTGACAGGAACCAGCGCGCCGTCTGCCATCGCTGACGCCACTGCGCCTCGCTGAGCTGGGCGGCGTCGAGGCGTTGGCGGGCGCCCAGCAGGCGTTTGCCGCCGCGTGCCACGCGAACGCGTCCGGCCTCGCGGTCTGCCCGAACCTGTTCGAGCCGGTCTTCGAGTACATGCAGGCGGCGTGTCTTGTGGAACCATTCCTGCGCCGACCGGTAGCCGCCGGGGGAGCGCTTGGTTCCCTTCTCGCCGACCGGCACGGAAAGACGGTGCCGAAGCGTCCTGATGCCGGCTTCGAGGGACTGGATGTGAGCCGACTGCCCGCGCCGGGCGAGCGCCCACTGATCGTGCGTGGCCTTGGTGATGCTGCCCGCCCACCTGGACGACGAGTCGGCCGTCAGACCCCGCTTCCGGGCCGCCCACGTCTCGGTGGAGTGCTTCAGGCCGTCAGCGCAACGCGCTTTGAGGTCCTTCGAGGCGAGCGAGCCCAGGTGCGCCCCCACCAAGCGCAGAACCTTCTCGTCCTCAGGCGTGAGGTCCTTGAGCCGGGTCCGGATCGCCACACCGGAAGGGCCGGGAACAATGAACGGCACGGCCACCTCGCGCAGCCCGCCCATGCCCCTCACCCCCGCCCGATGCCGCAGATACCTCACCGCACAACGAGCCTCTCCCTCAAAGGTCACGCATTCGACCCGAGAACTCCCGTTCCATCGAACGCGCGCGTCGTAGCCGCAGCGCTTACTCATGCACGCTCAAACGTGCCCAAGCACTGTCAACCGGCAGCAGTTCCCAACCCCCGGTTACGCTGGACCGATGAGCGAGCGACTCCAGCCCGGGGACGTGGCCCCCGCCTTCACCCTCCCGGACGCCGACGGCAACGAGGTGTCCCTGTCGGACCACAAGGGCCGCAAGGTCATCGTCTACTTCTACCCGGCCGCCCTGACCCCCGGCTGCACGAAGCAGGCCTGCGACTTCACCGACAACCTCGACCTCCTGACCGGGGCCGGGTACGACGTCATCGGCATCTCCCCCGACAGCCCCGAGAAGCTGGGTAAGTTCCGCGACAAGGAGTCCCTGAAGGTCACCCTCCTGGCCGACCCCGAGAAGACCGTCACCGAGGCCTATGCCGCGTACGGCGAGAAGAAGAACTACGGCAAGACGTACATGGGCGTCATCCGCTCCACGATCGTGGTCGACGAGCAGGGCAAGGTCGAACGGGCCCTGTACAACGTCCGCGCGACGGGCCACGTAGCCAAGATCATCAAGGACCTGGGCATCTGAGCCCACCTCCCCCTGCCGACGAGCGGCCCGCACCGGAATCCCCGGCCGCGGGCCGCTCGCCCGTTTCGGGCATGACCGTCCGATAACCGACCGTCAGCGAGGCGTCTCACCGAGAGCGGCCCGCAGCCAGTCAAGCGAGCCGGTTTCCAGCACGGCGTCCGCGAGGGCCTGACCGCTCTTTGTGGTGATCCGGCCGCGGCTGTTGTCGATCCAGCGTTGCGCGTGGGCGTATCCCTGATCGCGGTACTCGATGCCCTGGATCATGCACTCGAACTTGTCCGCGTCCCGGGCGCAGACGGCCTCCGGGGACTCCTTCGCCTCGTACTCGCCGACCAAGGCGCGGACGGCGTCGGCCAGACCCTCGGGCATGTCTGCAACCTGATCGGCGGTGATCGCACGCGGGTCCACCTCGCCCTGGGTGTACTTCTTGCCCAGGTGGTTCACGTCGCCGGTGCGGGTCTCCTGGGAGTCGTGCCATACGGCGAGGAGTGCGGCTCGGGCCGGGTCGGCGCCTTCCATCTGGGCGATGATCGAGGCGATGAGGGCGGTGCGCCAGGAGTGATCCGCTACGGACTCCGGGTCCTTGACGCCGGCCATCCACCAACCGGACCGCCTGGTGTTCTTGAGCGTCCCCGCCTCGAACAGGAAGCGAGCCACCGCAGTCAGCTCCTGGTCCTCGGACACGGTCGGGCTCCTCTCACGCCTCGGCGAGGCGGATTGCGTACCGGATGCTCTCCAACTCCCGCCGCGCACGCGACGAGAGGTCTCCGCCATCCAACATGATCGGGAGCCTCTAGATGCGGGCTGGGACGGTCGGCCCGGTCCTCACCGTGCTGCACGCCGGCCGCGCGGCCGGCGCCATCGGCCCGATGGAGACCATGACCGATCCCAGCGGAGCCGTCCGCCTGCTACCCCAGTACTTCGGCGTGCTTCCCCAGTACCGCGGCTGCGGGTACGGACGGGCTCTGTGGCGCGCGGCGATGCGCTGGGGGCACCAGCACAGTGCGGCGTACCAGCTCCTCCAGACCGAGGTGGGAGGCGCGTCCGACCGTCTCTGTGCGGCTGAGGGGCTGGCATCGCTCGGGTTCGTCAAGCAGACGGATGCGTGACGGGCCTGCGGGACTGTGACGGCCGTGGTGGTAAGCGGCCTGCGCCGGGATGGCCCCGGGGTAGGCAGCTTTACATTTCGGGCGTGACTGTCCGATAAGCGGTTCGTTACTCCGTACGAGACCACGAACGGGTGGTCGGAGACGGAGGGGATTTCGATGGGCGCGAGCACGTACACCCGAGAGCGGCTGGAGGAGGCGGCTCGGGGGGCACGGACGCTGTCGGAGGCCTGCAGGAGGCTGGGGGTGGAGCCTGGGAGTTCCAGGCGGAACTACATCCGGGAACGGATGACGAAGCTGGGGGTGGATACGTCGCACTTCGAGCGGGAGGGGGTGAAGTGGACCAGGGAGGTCCTGGAGTCGGCGGTCGCGGCCTCGACGAACATGTGCGAGGTACTGCGGCAGCTCGGGCTGGAGGTGGTCGGCGGCCACCACACGCACATCAGCCGCCGGATCAAGGCCTACGGGATCGACACGTCGCACTTTCAGGTACCACCACGAGGTGGCGACGCGAGGCACCGTCGGACACCTGGAGCCTTGCTCGTAGAGCTGCAGGGCGTTCAGGGGGCCCGACGCGTTCCAAGCGATCGCCTCAAGCGCGCGTTGCTGGCGCAGGGGATGGAAGAGCGTTGCGCCCTGTGCGGGATCGAGGCGCTGTGGCAGGGACAACCGCTTCCGCTGGAGGTCGACCACATCGACGGCAACTGGCGCGACAACCGCATCGCCAATCTGCGCTTCCTCTGCCCGAATTGCCACTCCACAACGGACACCTACCGAGGGCGCGGCAAGCGGCCTGCCAGGGATGACCGATGAGACGCCCCCGACCCACTCACGACGTACTGCGCGAGGCGGTCGCCCAGTCCGCATCCCTCAAAGAAGTGCTGCGACATCTGGCTCGCCCCGACAACCACTGGCAACGTGCGCTGCTGCGTGAGTGGATGGCCGAAGCGGGCATCTCGACGGAACACTTCCTAGGGCAGGGGCACCGGCGCGGCAAACGGAGCCACAACGCCAAAGGCCCCGATGAAATCCTGGTCAGCCACGAAGGCAACCGCCGGACGGACACCGCGCAGCTACGCCGTGCGCTCCAGGAGATCGGAGTGCCGGAACAGTGCGCGGGCTGCGGCGTCGCCCCCGAGTGGCTCGGCAAGCCCATGACTCTGGAGGTCGATCACATCAACGGGGACTGGAGCGACGACCGGCGGGAAAACCTGCGGTTGCTCTGTCCCAACTGTCATGCGGTCACGAGTACCTGGTGCAGGGGAGGCAGAAGGCGCCGGGCAACTCCCGGTACGATGACAGACGGCTAGCGGCGGTGGTGCAACTGGCGACACAGCAGACTTAGGATCTGTGGCCCTTGATCGGGCTTGAGGGTTCGAATCCCTTCCGCCGCACATGAGCGGCCTGCGAATCGAAGGATCGATGCGCAGGCCGTCTCCGTGTCCGGCTCAGCCCAACAGCTCCCGAATCACCGGCACCAGCCCTCTGAACGCCTTGCCCCGGTGGCTGATCGCGTTCTTTTCCGTCGGTGTCAGTTCCGCGCAGGTGCGGGTGTCGCCGTCCGGCTGGAGGATCGGGTCGTAGCCGAAGCCGTTCGTGCCGGTCGGGGTGTGGCGGAGTACGCCTCTCAGGCGGCCCTCGACCACCCTCTCCCTTCCGTCCGGCAGCGCAAGTGCCGCCGCGCAGGCGAAGTGGGCGCCTCGGTGTTCGTCGGCGATGTCCGCGAGCTGGGCCAGGAGGAGTTCCAGGTTGGCCTTGTCGTCGCCGTGCTTGCCGGACCAGCGGGCCGAGAAGATGCCGGGCACGCCGCCCAGGACGTCGACGCAGAGGCCGGAGTCGTCGGCGACCGCCGGGAGGCCCGTTGCCCGGGCCAGGGCGTGGGCTTTCAGGAGGGCGTTCTCGGCGAACGTCACTCCTGTTTCCTTGACGTCGGGGATCTCGGGGTAGGCGTCCGCGCCGACGAGGTCGTGGGGCAGGCCTGCGTCGGCGAGGATCGACCTGAGTTCGGTGATCTTTCCGGCGTTGCGGGTGGCGAGGATCAGGCGGGTCATGGCCCCCAGTATCCCGAGTTCCGCCGGACAGGTCCTACGGGGTGCAGACCTTCGTGAGTTCGCCCGCCGCGTCGGTGACCGGGCTGAGGTCGGGGGTGTTGTCGCCGTTCTTGACGGACGTGCGGACGTTGTCCACGGCCTTGCGGAGGTCGTCGACGGCCTTGTTGACGTCGGTGTTGTCCGTCTTGTCGCCTATCTGGTCGAGGTTGTTCTCGATGGAGGTCAGCGACTCCTGCGTCTGCGTGGGGTCGTTCGCGGCGTTCTCCACGGCCTGCTGGAGGTCGGTGACGCTGTCGGCGATGGAGTCGGCGGTCTGGACGCAGTCCAGGGCCTTGTTGACCGCGTCGCAGCCGGTCGCCGTCAGTCCCACGGTGAGGGCGACGGCTGCCGCTGCGGTGGCGATGACGGTACGGCGACGCCGGTGCGGACGTGGGCTCGCGGCCGTGGACATAACTGTGTTCCTCCCCTTGGTCAGGCCCAGGAGGCCCCCGTTGACGTACGTACTGCCCAAGACGCCCGGGCGGGCGGGCCGGTTGCTCGCGCCCGCCGCCCCGTTGGCGTGTCCTTGATGTTCCCTTTACTTTTCCAGGACCGTATCAAGTGCCGTGCGCTGCAGGACAGTGAGTTCCGCGCAGCCGGAAACGGCCAGGTCCAGAAGGGAGTTGAGCTCCTCGCGGGCGAACGGCTCGGCTTCGGCGGTGCCTTGGACCTCGACGAAGCGGCCGTCGCCGGTGCAGACGACGTTCATGTCGGTCTCGGCGCGGACGTCTTCCTCGTAGCGGAGGTCCAGCAGGGGCACTCCTCCCACGATGCCGACCGAGACCGCGGACACGGTGCCGGTGAGCGGCTGGCGTCCGGCCTTGATCAGCTTCTTGCCCTGGGCCCAGGTGATCGCGTCGGCGAGCGCCACGTACGCGCCGGTGATGGCGGCCGTGCGGGTGCCGCCGTCGGCCTGGAGGACGTCGCAGTCGAGGACGATGGTGTTCTCGCCGAGCGCCTTGTAGTCGATCACCGCGCGCAGGGAGCGGCCGATGAGGCGGGAGATCTCGTGGGTGCGGCCGCCGATCTTGCCGCGGACGGACTCGCGGTCGCCGCGGGTGTTGGTGGCGCGGGGGAGCATGGAGTACTCCGCGGTGACCCAGCCCTCGCCGCTGCCCTTGCGCCAGCGGGGGACGCCTTCGGTGACGGAGGCGGTGCAGAAGACCTTCGTGTCGCCGAAGGAGACGAGGACGGAGCCCTCGGCGTGCTTGCTCCAGCCGCGTTCGATCGTCACGGGGCGGAGCTGTTCGGGGGTGCGGCCGTCGATTCGAGACATGGCGCTGAGCCTAGCCGCAGCGGCGGAAGGGGCTCCTCCCACGGTGGGAAGAGCCCCTGACGAGTGAGCGCGAGGGCTCACATCATGTCTTCGATCTCCGCGGCGATGGGGTCGGCGTCGGTGCCGATGACGACCTGGATGGCGGTGCCCATCTTGACGACGCCGTGTGCGCCGGCGGCCTTCAGGGCGGCTTCGTCGACCTTGGTCGGGTCGACGACCTCGGTGCGCAGGCGGGTGATGCAGCCCTCGATCTCTTCGATGTTGTCGAGACCGCCGAGTCCGGCGACGATCTTCTCAGCCTTGGTGGCCATGTTCCGTCTCCCTGAATTCCCTGATGCGAACCGCGATCCGAACGGCGATGCGTGCCGTTCCACGAACGTTCCCTGAACCGCTCCACGAACCGCTCTACGAACCGCTTTGTCGCAGTAACCCACAGTTGGCCCAACTTTGCGAGCGATCGTTTCGTGCGTGACTGAGGATGACGTCACGCA
Source organism: Streptomyces sp. NPDC031474 (assembly GCF_055581185.1). NCBI lineage: Bacteria > Bacillati > Actinomycetota > Actinomycetes > Kitasatosporales > Streptomycetaceae > Streptomyces > Streptomyces sp. NPDC031474. The sequence goes on along the minus strand of NZ_JBVIJX010000009.1, from coordinate 140,303 downwards.
GCTCAATCGTCCGTAGCTGGTCTACACCACCTGACAGGCGGTCGCCAAACGATGAGTTCCGAGAGCGCCGAGACCGAGGCCCGCCCCGCGCGCCGGCGCTGGCACGGGGTGTACCTGGGGTTGCAGAAGATGGGGCGCAGTCTGCAGCTGCCGATCGCGGTGCTGCCGGCCGCGGGAATCCTCAACCGGCTGGGCCAGCCCGATGTGTTCGGGGACGACGGGTTGGGCTGGACGGACGTCTCGAAGGTGATGGCCGGCGCGGGCGGTGCGCTGCTCAACTCCGAGTTGGGGCTGCCGATGCTGTTCTGCGTGGGTGTGGCCATCGGGATGGCGAAGAAGGCGGACGGTTCGACGGCGCTGGCAGCGGTGGCGGGGTTCCTCGTCTACTACAACGTGCTGCGTCAGTTCCCGAAGGACTGTCCCGCCGGGGCGAAGGCCATCCCCAACATCGGCTGCATCGCGACGGTCGACCAGACCGTGACGGCGTTCACGTTCGAGAATCCCGGGGTGTTCGGCGGAATCGTGATGGGGCTGCTGTCGGCGTTCTTCTGGCAGCGCTATCACCGGACGAAGCTGGTGGACTGGCTCGGCTTCTTCAACGGGCGGCGGCTGGTGCCGATCATCATGGCGTTCGTGGCGATCGCGTTCGCCGCGTTGTGTCTGTGGATCTGGCCGCCGATCGGCGACGGGCTGGAGAACTTCAGCGACTGGCTGGACGGGCTGGACGCGTGGGGTGCGGGCATCTTCGGCGTCGCGAACCGTGCGCTGCTCGTCATCGGCCTGCACCAGTTCCTGAACGTGCCCATCTGGTTCCAGTTCGGCAGTTACACCAAGCCGGACGGGACGGTCGTGCACGGTGACATCAACATGTTCCTGGCGGGCGACCCGGACGCGGGACAGTTCACGTCCGGTTTCTTCCCGATCATGATGTTCGCGCTGCCCGCGGCGGCGCTCGCGATCACGCACTGCGCGCGGCCGGAGCGTCGTAAGGAGATCGGCGGTCTGATGCTGTCGGTGGCGCTGACGTCGTTCGTCACGGGCATCACCGAGCCGATCGAGTACTCGTTCCTGTTCGTCGCGCCCGCGTTGTACGCGGTGCACGCGGTGCTGACGGGGGCGTCGATGGCGGTGACGTGGGGGCTCGGCGTGCACGACGGCTTCAGTTTCTCGGCCGGGCTCATCGACTACGTCATCAACTGGAACCTGGCGACGAAGCCGTGGGCGATGATCCCGATCGGGCTGTGTTTCGCCGCCGTCTACTACGTGATCTTCCGTTTCGCGATCACGAAGTTCGACCTGAAAACGCCGGGACGGGAGAGGGAGGAGGAGCGGGAGGATGTCACCAAGGCATAGCCCTGCGTAGGGCTCTTCGACGTAGCCCAGGGTAGTCCCAGGATCACGGGAACCGTGGGTTCCTTATGCCGCCTTCATCGTGCTACAACATGGTCTACACCACTGAGTGGTGTAGACCACCACCCGATGGAGGAAGTCTATGAGCACCGCCACCGCGCCCACGGCGGCCCCCACGAAGAAGTGGGGATCCGGTCTTTTCCAGGGCCTGCAGAAGGTCGGCCGCAGCCTGCAGCTGCCCATCGCCGTGCTGCCGGCGGCGGGCATCCTGCTGCGACTCGGGCAGACGGACGTCCACGACAAGCTGCACCTGCCCGACAAGCTCACGGCGGTGTTCGCCACGGCCGGCGGTGCGATCTTCGACAACCTGCCGATGCTGTTCTGCATAGGCGTCGCGATCGGCTTCGCCAAGAAGTCGGACGGCTCGACCGCGCTGGCCGCCCTGGTGGGCTTCCTGGTCTACAGCAACGTCCTCAAGGCGTTCCCGGTCACCGAGGCCAAGGTCCAAGCGGGCGCGGACGTGGCCGCGACCTACAACAACCCCGGTGTGCTCGGCGGCATCCTGATGGGTCTGCTGTCCGCGGTGCTGTGGCAGCGGTACCACCGCAAGCAGCTGGTGGACTGGCTCGGCTTCTTCAACGGCCGCCGCCTGGTGCCGATCATCATGGCGTTCGTCGGTACGGCCATGGGCGTCTTCTTCGGTCTGGTCTGGGAGCCGATCGGTGAGGGCATCTCGAACTTCGGCGAGTGGATCACCGGTCTCGGAGCCCTGGGCGCCGGTCTGTTCGGCCTGATCAACCGCGCGCTGATCCCGGTCGGCATGCACCAGTTCGTGAACTCCGTGTCCTGGTTCCAGATCGGCGACTTCAAGGACTCCGCCGGTACCGTCGTGCACGGCGACCTCACCCGCTTCTTCGCCGGTGACCCGACCGCTGGACAGTTCATGTCGGGCTTCTTCCCGATCATGATGTTCGGTCTGCCGGCCGCCGCGCTCGCCATGGCGCACACCGCCCGTCCCGAGCGCCGCAAGGCCGTGCTGGGCATGATGATCTCGCTCGCCCTGACCTCCTTCGTCACCGGTGTCACTGAGCCCATCGAGTTCTCGTTCATGTTCATCGCGCCGCTGCTGTACGCGATCCACGCGGTGCTGACGGCGCTGTCCATGGCGATCACCTGGGCCCTCGGTGTCCACGCGGGCTTCACGTTCTCCGCCGGCTTCATCGACTACGCGCTGAACTGGAACCTCGCCACCAAGCCCTGGATGATCATCCCGATCGGTCTGGTGTTCGCGGCGATCTACTACTTCGTCTTCCGCTTCGCCATCACCAAGTGGAACCTGCCCACCCCGGGCCGCGAGCCCGAGGAGGAGGTCGAGGACCTCACCAAGGCGTGAGAGCCGGTTCATAGCCGCTGCGCACACGAAGGCCCCCGGAGCTCGCTGCTCCGGGGGCCTTCGTCGTGCCGTACGCCTGAACCTCGTACGGCTGGGGACTGTCAGATCTCGTACGTCACCCGCGGCGCCGCCAGCTCCACCGGACCGTCGAACACCGCGCGGGCGTCGGCCAGGTTGACCTGGGGGTCGGTCCACGGCGGGATGTGGGTCAGCACCAGCTTGCGCGCACCCGCCCGGCTCGCCGCCTCGCCCGCCTCACGGCCGTTGAGGTGCAGGTCGGGGATGTTCTCCTTGCCGTGGGTGAAGGCGGCCTCGCACAGGAACAGGTCGGTGTCGCGGGCGAGTTCCTCCAGCGCCGGGCTGACGCCGCTGTCGCCGGAGTAGGTCAGCGACCGGCCGCCGTGCTCGACGCGGATGCCGTACGCCTCCACCGGGTGCGCCACGCGTTCGGTGTGCACGGTGAACGGGCCGATGTCGAAGGTGGACGGCTTGACCGTGTGGAAGTCGAAGACCTCGCTCATGGAGGACGCCGACGGGGTGTCGGCGTAGGCCGTGGTCAGGCGGTGCTCCGTGCCTTCCGGGCCGTAGACCGGGATCGGGGCGCAGCGCCCGCCGTCGTGCCGGTAGTAGCGTGCGACGAAGTACGCGCACATGTCGATGCAGTGGTCGGCGTGCAGATGACTCAGGAAGATCGCGTCGAGGTCGTAGAGACCGCAGTGGCGCTGCAGCTCGCCCAGGGCGCCGTTGCCCATGTCGAGCAGCAGCCGGAAGCCGTCGGCCTCGACGAGGTAGCTCGAGCAGGCCGATTCCGCGGACGGGAACGACCCCGAGCAGCCGACGACGGTGAGCTTCATGAAACAGAAACCTCCGCTGGCGGGAAACCCAGAGGTACCGATGAGTACCGGGAAGGATCCGGGGGACGGGTCGGGAACGAATGATCGTCAAATGGGGCGACAGGGGTCGTGCGGTCCGTCGAGCGTAAGGCGCAAAACCCCGGGTCGCTCCTCCGCCAGGGGCCGTTGTGGGCGAACTCACCTGTGGTGTCACCGGTTCGGCTGGACCGGCGGCGCGTGAGGCGGGCGAAGGGCGCGCGGTGGTGGGCGCGCGCCGGTAACGTCGTCGTATGGACACGTCCTGGTGGCTCGCGCTCGCGGCGGTGGTACTGCTCGCGGTCGTCGCCACGCTCGTGGACGGCTGGGGGCGGGGGCATCGGCAGCAGCGGCGCAGGACCCGTCCGCCGGGCCGGCCCACCGGGCGGGCGACGGGCCGGACGACGCGCGGACGCGGCGTGGCCGCGGGGCATCCTCAGCCCGCGGAGATCTGGTGGGCGGACGTGCCGTTCGAGGACGGGCCGGGGGCGAAGGACCGGCCGTGTCTGGTGCTGATGGTGCGCGGGGACCGGGTGACCGTCGCGAAGATCACCAGCAAGTACCACGACGAGCGGGCCGGGGTGATCCCGCTGCCGCCGGGCGCCGTCGGGGATGCGCAGGGGCGGCCGAGTTTCCTGGAGACCGACGAGCTGCGCCAGGTCCCGGTGCGGGACTTCCGGCGCCGGGTGGGGGTGGTCGACCCGGTCCTGTGGGACCAGGTCCGCCACCTGGCCGACTGAGGCCGAGCCCGCTCGTCACCGCTTCACGGTCACGGTGACGCTCCATTCCTTGAGGCCTTTGCAGGACACCTGACCCTGGCCGGTGGGTTCGGCGCACAACGGGCGGGTGGCGGTGAGGCGGGCGGTGCCGGCGGCCACCGCGTCGTAGGCGGCGATGGCGTCGCCCGGCGGGGTGCCGATGCCCGCGTTGGTCGCCTTGAGGACGTCGCCGGCGGCGGGGACGGCGGTCCACGGTCGGGTCTCTGTGCCGTCCAGGTCGAGGCGCAGTTGCCCGCCCACCCGCAGACAGACCTTACGGCCGTCGTCGGCGGCGGTGAGCTGGGCGGGCGTCGGCTTCGACGCCGTGCAGCCCTGGTCGGCGGCGGTCGGGGGCGTCGTGGTCGGGGGTGTCGTGGTCGGGGCCGTGGAGACCGTGCGGTCGTGGTTCTCGGCGCCGCAGCCCGCGAGAAGGAACGCCGTCGCCGTGAGGGCCGCGACGGCGGTCGTGCGGTGGAACGTCGTACGGCGCATGGGGTCGCCGCCTTCCTGCTGTGTGGGAGGGGGGAGGTGCCCGGACTCAGGTGTGACGTTTCTCCCGAGCATCCGGCTCCCTTTCTTCCCCTCCCACACGCGCAGGAACAGGAACAGGTGCAGGAACAGGCAGGATCAGCCGGTCGTCACCGCTGTGTCGTCGACGACGAAGCTGGTCTGTTGCGAGGAGTCCTCCGCGCCGGTGAACTTCAGCGTGACCGTGGAGCCCGCGTACGAGGACAGGTCCAGGGACTTCTGGCTGTAGCCGGTGGCCGCGTTGAGGTTGGAGTAGGTCGCCAGGGTCGTGGAGCCCGCGGTGACCGTCAGCTTGTCGTAGGCGGTGCTGGTGGAGGTCTCCGCGGTGTCGATGTGCAGGTAGAAGGTGAACGTCGCCTTGCAGCCGCTCGGGACGGTCACCGACTGGGACAGCGTGTCGGTGTGGCTGGAGCCGTAGCCGTCGAGCCAGGCCTTGTAGGAGCCGGCGTGCGCCGCCTCGCTGCTGGAGTTGGTGATGACGCCCGAGCTCGCGGTCCAGGTGGTGTTGCCGGACTCGAAGCCCGGGTTGCCCAGGAGCTGCGCCGAGGTGCACGTGCCGCCGCCGGAGGTGCTCACCGTCCAGGTGAAGGCGGCCGAGCCGGACGCGCCGGTGCTGTCGGAGGCGGTGACGGTGACGGAGTACGTGCCCGCCGTGCTCGCCGTACCGGAGATCAGTCCGGTCGAGCTGCTGATCGACAGGCCGGTCGGCAGGCCGGACGCACTGTAGGTGAGGGTCGCGCCCGCGCTGTCACTGGCGCTGATCTGCAGGCTGACCGAGCTGCCGGTGGTGGTGGAGCGGCTGCCGGGGTTGGTGACGGTCACCGTGTTGCCGGTGGACGTGCCGGAGGTGAAGGCGGCGGTGCCGTTGGGGGTGCCCCAGCCGGTGGGGCCGTCGTAGCCGGTGCCGGCGGTGCAGAAGTACGAGGTCGAGCAGGAGCCGTTGTTGCCGCTGGTGACGTCGTACAGGCTGCTCGTGTGGGAGTAGGGGTACTTCGCCGGGTAGTCGCTGGAACCGGGGGTTCCGGCGAGGGCGTAGACGCCCGCGATGATGGGCGCGGCGGCGCTGGTGCCGCCGTAGACCGCCCAGCCGGAGCCGCCGTAGGTGTCGTAGACCGCCACGCCGGTGGCCGGGTCGGCGACGGCGGAGACGTCGGCCTCCATGCGCTTGGAGCAGCCGGTGTCGGTCTGCCAGCTCGGCTTGGTGTCGTACGCGGAGCAGCCGGAGCCGGTGCCCTCGGTGCTGGACGTCTTCCACACGGACTCGGTCCAGCCGCGGGAGTTGGAGGAGGTGGAGAGCGCGGTGCCGCCGACGGCCGTCACGTACTGGGAGGTCGCGGGGTACTCGGCGCCGTAGGCGGAGTCGCCGGAGGAGACGGTGATGGCGACGCCCGGGTGCTTGAAGTACTGGGTGTCCTCGCTGGTCTGGGAGGAGGACTCGCCGCCGCCCCAGCTGTTGGAGACGACCTTCGCGCCCAGCGCGACGGCCTCGTTCTCGGCGATGCCCAGGTCGGAGTCGGTCGCCGAACTGGCCTCCACGAGGACGATGTTGCAGTTCGGGCAGACGGCGCTGACCATGTCGATGTCGAGCGCCTCCTCACCCGCCCAGCCGGTGTCGTTGGTGGGCAGCGAGGTGGTGGAGCCGGTCTGGCTGACCTGCTTGAAGCAGCCGTTGGCCTTGGTGCAGGCCGAGAGGCCGTACGTCGAGCGGTAGGTGGCGAGGTCGGCCGCGGCGTTGGGGTCGTTGAAGGCGTCGACGACGGCGACGGTCAGGCCTGAGCCGCCGGTCGAGGGCAGGTTGTAGGCGCTGTGCAGGTTGGCGGGGCTGATACCGGAGGGCGCGGCGGCGGCGAGCGCGGAGGCGAGCTTCTGCTTGATGTCGGTGCGGCGCTGGGCGAAGCAGGACGCGTGGCCGGGCGCGGCGGTGGCGCACAGGCGGGTGGTGGGGACCTTCTGTCCGGCCTTGCCGGTGGGGTGGACGGTCTGCCGCTCGGGGGCGGTGAGGGCCTGCGTGTTCTGGGTGACGCGGGAGGGGTGTGCGGTGGCCGGGGCGGGCTGGGCGCCTGCGGAGGGTGCGGCCATGAGCCCTGCGACGGTGAGGGTGAGGGCGGGCACGGCGACGGTCAGGAGTCTTCGCAGGCTCCGTCTCCGCTTGCTCGGGTGTGACTCACGCATGGGGTACTGCCTCCATCGGTGGGGTCGAACTGATGGGCAGGCCCGTGACGCGCGTAGCGGCGGCAGCCGCGCGATCATGAGCATGACATTGCGAACATGGTCGACACCCCGTGCGTCGAGTGAGCGAGACATGACAGGGTGCGCGCCGAACGTAGCCCCGCGGATGCGGCGACCGGCAGTGCCGAAGGGAGTTCTTTGCCGCCCTATGGACAGCGTTTAGCCCCCTCGTAGGAGGGGGCTGACGCGCCGTTGATGAGCTCTATGCCGATGCCCGCCCTACGCCCAGAGCTGGCCCTGGAGGGTCTCGATCGCTTCCTCGGTGGTGGCCGCCGTGTAGACGCCCGTCGAGAGGTACTTCCAGCCGCCGTCCGCCACGACGAACGCGATGTCGGCGCTCTCCCCCGCCTTCAGCGCCTTGTTGCCGACGCCGATCGCGGCGTGCAGGGCCGCGCCGGTGGACACGCCCGCGAAGATGCCCTCCTGCTGGAGGAGTTGCCGGGTGCGGGTCACGGCGTCCGCCGAGCCGACCGAGAAGCGGGTGGTGAGGACGGAGGCGTCGTAGAGCTCGGGTACGAAGCCCTCGTCGAGGTTGCGCAGGCCGTAGACCAGGTCGTCGTAGCGCGGCTCGGCGGCGACGATCTTCACGTCCGGTTTGTGCTCACGGAGGTAGCGGCCGACGCCCATGAGGGTGCCGGTCGTGCCGAGGCCGGCCACGAAGTGCGTGATCGAGGGGAGGTCGGCGAGGATCTCCGGGCCGGTCGTCGCGTAGTGGGCGCCGGCGTTGTCGGGGTTGCCGTACTGGTAGAGCATCACCCAGTCGGGGTGCTCGGCGGCGAGTTCCTTGGCGACGCGGACGGCGGTGTTGGAGCCGCCCGCGGCCGGGGAGGGGATGATCTCGGCGCCCCACATGCCGAGCAGGTCCCGGCGTTCCTGCGAGGTGTTCTCGGGCATCACGCAGACCATGCGGTAGCCCTTGAGCTTGGCCGCCATGGCCAGCGAGATGCCGGTGTTGCCCGAGGTCGGCTCCAGGATGGTGCAGCCGGGGGTGAGGCGGCCGTCCTTCTCCGCCTGTTCGACCATGTGCAGGGCGGGGCGGTCCTTCACCGAGCCGGTGGGGTTGCGGTCCTCCAGCTTGGCCCAGATGCGGACGTCGGCGGACGGCGAGAGCCGCGGCAGGCGCACCAGAGGGGTGTTGCCCACCGCGGCCAGCGGGGAGTCGTAGCGCATGGCCGGTCTGCCGGCCTAGGCCATGCCGCCGGCCACGGCCGGCAGGATCGTCACGGTGTCGCCGTCGGTCAGCTTGGTGTCGATGCCGTCGACGAAGCGGACGTCCTCGTCGTTCAGGTACACGTTCACGAAGCGGCGCAGCTTGCCGTCGTCCACGATGCGGGCGTGGATGCCCGCATGCCGGGTCTCGAGGTCGGTGAACAGGTCGGCGAGGGTGTCACCGCTGCCCTCCACCGCCTTCTGACCGTCGGTGTACTGGCGGAGGATGGTCGGGATGCGGACCTCGATGGCCATGGCTCAGGGCTCCTGTCGGGAGGAAGGTGCGGTGCGGGCAGCGCGGAAAACGTGCATGTGGGCGCCGCGGCTCACGGCCGTGCGGCGGCAGGGCCTGCGTCAACAGATGGCGCTGGCGAGCCTGCACAGGTCGACGTGCAGCCGCGCCACGAGCAGTGCGCCCGGCGTCTTCTCGCTCACGTCGTTCAAAACCATGCGCTCATCGTATCGATTCCCGGTCCGCGCCCAGGAGTGTGATCCCACATGGTGGACGTAATCGGGCCGGGGAGTGAGACCGGGGCTCCGATGCCCAGGTGACGGATCAAGCGGAGGCCCGTCGCACCAGTTGTGTGGGGACGACAACGGAGGACACCTCGGACGCCACGTGCCCGGCTCCCTCCGCCGCCCCTCCCGCGACCCCGCCCGCCATCCCGCTCGCCGTCCTGTCCCGCATCAGCAGCTGTGCCATCAGCCGGCCCATCTCCTTCACGTCCTGGCGGACGGTGGTCAGCGGCGGGTCGGTCGTCTCGGCGATGGAGGCGAGGTCGTCGAAGCCGACGACGGCCACGTCGTCCGGGACTCTGCGGCCGCGCTCACGCAGGGTCTCAAGGGCGCCGGAGGCCATGAAGTCGGAGGCGACGAACACGGCGTCCAGGTCGGGGCGGCGGTCCAGCAGCGCGGCCATGGCGGCGGCGCCGCCCTGCCGGGTGTAGTCGGCCCTCTCGACGAGTTCGGCCGGGGCGCCCGGCAGAACGTCCCGGTAGCCGGCGAGGCGGTCGGCGGCGGAGTTCTCCTGGTCGTAGGGGCCGGCGACGGTGGCGATGCGCTGCCGTCCGAGCGAGACCAGATGCTGGACGGCCTGCCGGGCGCCGCCGCGGTTGTCGCCGTCGACGTAGGCGTGGCCGTGCACGGTGTCGCCGTCGCGCAGGAGGGGGCGGCCGCCGAAGACGGCGGGCAGGCCGAGGCGGTCGATCATCTCCGGCAGGCGGTCGCCGGGGAGCAGGGAGAACAGCAGCGCGCCGTCGACATGGCCGCCGCCCAGATAGTCGGCCACGCGCGCGTAGTCGTCGGGTTCGTCGAGGAACAGCAGAACGGCCTGGGCGCCGTGCCGGGCGAGTTCGCGGCGGATGCCGCGCAGCAGGCAGTCGAAGAACGGGTCGAGGAAGAGCCGGTCGGCGGGCTGGGCGGCGACGACCGCGACCGCGCCGGTGCGGTGGGTGACGAGCTGGCGGGCGCCCTGGTTGGGGACATAGCCGAGCTCGGAGACGACCCGACGGACCCGGTCGACGACCTCCGCGCTCACCCGGGCCTCCCCGTTGACCACCCGGGACACGGTCGACTTCGACACTCCCGACTGCCGGGCGACGTCCTCGAGCGTGGGGCGCCGTACATGCGAGCGTTGCGTCAACACCATCTCCGTGGGGGCGAGTCGTGCGGGCACACCTTGCGGAAACGGTAACGCGGGCCGTCGGTCGGGGCAGGTCAGTAATCGAGGGAGGGACACCGCCCCCGCTCGTGATCAATACGCCTAGACGACCGGCTTCCCGGAGAGGTCGACGCCGGCCTCGCGCAGTTCCTCCAGGGCGCGGTCGGTGGTCTCCTTGGCCACGCCCGCGGTGAGGTCCAGCAGGACCTGGGTGCGGAAGCCCTCGCGGGCCGCGTCCAGGGCCGTGGCGCGTACGCAGTGGTCGGTGGCGATGCCGACGACGTCCACCTCGTCGACCTGGCGGGCGCGCAGCCAGTCGCCCAGCTTGACGCCGTTCTCGTCGGCGCCCTCGAAGCCGCTGTAGGCGGCCGCGTAGGCGCCCTTGCTGAAGACGGCGTCGATGGCGCCGGAGGCGACGGCCGGGGCGAAGTTGGGGTGGAAGCCGACGCCCTCGGTGCCGGCCACGCAGTGCGCGGGCCAGGAGTGGACGTAGTCGGGGTTGTCCGCGAAGTGGCCGCCGGGGGCGATGTGGTGGTCGCGGGTGGCCACGACGTGCCGGTATCCGGCGGGGGCCTGCCCGATCAACTCGGTGATCGCGGCGGCCACGTCGGCGCCGCCGGCCACCGCGAGACTGCCCCCTTCGCAGAAGTCGTTCTGCACGTCTACGACGATCAAGGCGCGGCGCATGGGCGGTGTCCTTCGACTGAGGTTGAAGTAATTGAGCCTAGAGACTTTGGCGGTCGTGCGGGAGGGGGCGTCGCCCGGTGTGTGCGCCGGGCACGCGTCCTAGTTACCCGAGTTACCCGGGTGGTCCTGTACATACTCCGTGGGAATGACGGGTTCGCCGCGGGACAGCTGGGTGGCGGAGAGCGGGAGGCGGCCGAGGGCCGCCGTGTGGCGGTCGCGGACGACGTCCAGGGGCTCGCGGGCGACGACCTGGCCGCCCTTGACCAGCTCGACGAGCAGTTGGTGGTCGGCCAGTTCGGCGGGGACGTCGCCGGTGCCGACGACCTCGGCCTCGGCGACGCCGTACGCGTCGGGCCGGCGGGCCGCCCACTTGCGGCCGCCGATGGAGGTCTTGCCGCCGGACGACTTCTTCGCGACCGGCAGCAGGGGGGCCCTGGGGTCGGCGGACTCGGCGCGGGCGACCAGCTTGTAGACCATGGAGCAGGTGGGGTGCCCGGAGCCGGTGACGAGCTGGGTGCCGACGCCGTAGGCGTCCACGGGGGCCGCGGCGAGGGAGGCGATGGCGTACTCGTCGAGGTCGGAGGTGACGATGATGCGGGTGTCGCGCGCGCCGAGCTCGTCGAGCTGCTGGCGGACCCTGTGGGCGACGAGGAGCAGGTCGCCGGAGTCGATGCGGACCGCGCCGAGCTCGGGTCCCGCCACCTCGACCGCCACGCGGACGGCCTCGGCGACGTCGTAGGTGTCCACGAGGAGGGTGGTGCCCCGGCCGAGGGAGTTCACCTGGGCCTGGAAGGCGTCCCGCTCGTGGTCGTGGAGCAGGGTGAAGGCGTGGGCGCTGGTGCCGACGGTGGGGATGCCGTAGCGGAAGCCGGCGGCGAGGTCGGAGGTGGTGGCGAAGCCGCCGACGTAGGCGGCGCGGGAGGCGGCGACCGCGGCCAGTTCATGGGTGCGGCGGGCGCCCATCTCGATCAGGGGGCGCCCGCCCGCGGCGGAGGACATACGGGAGGCGGCGGCCGCGATCGCGGAGTCGTGGTTGAGGATGGAGAGGACCACGGTCTCCAGGAGCACGCACTCGGCGAAGGAGCCCTCGACCCGCATGATCGGCGAGCCCGGGAAGTACACCTCGCCCTCGGGGTAGCCCCAGATGTCACCCGAAAAGCGGTATCCGGCGAGCCAGTCCAGGGTCTCCGCGTCGACGATGCCGCGTTCGCGCAGGAAGCCGAGGACGTCGGCGTCGAAGCGGAAGTTCTCGACGGCGTCCAGGACCCGCCCGGTGCCCGCGACGACGCCGTAGCGCCGGCCTTCCGGCAGTCGCCGGGTGAAGACCTCGAACACGCTGCGCCGTTCGGCCGTGCCCGCTTTCAGGGCGGCCTGCAGCATCGTCAGCTCGTACTGGTCAGTGAAGAGCGCCGTAGAGGGGACGTCCACCGGCAGCCCAAGGTCCGCTGTGTTCATGGCAACAGATGCTACACCCCTTTTCGTCGGTGTGACGATTTCCCGGATGCGTGGCAGCATGGGCCTTGTGACGTCACCCGCTCCCCTTGAGATCGAACGCACCGAATCGGCGGAGGAGGTCTTCGCCGTACCCGAGCCGGACGTCCCCTGGGTCACGATCGTCCACAACGACCCGGTCAACCTCATGAGCTATGTGACGTACGTCTTCCAGTCGTACTTCGGCTACTCCAAGGACAAGGCCACCAAGCTCATGCTCGACGTCCACCACAAGGGCCGGGCGGTCGTCTCCAGCGGCTCTCGCGAAGAGATGGAACGCGACGTGCAGGCCATGCACGGCTACGGCCTGTGGGCCACCCTCCAGCAGGACCGGAAGTAGCCTCCCCTCATATGCCTGGACACTTCGAACCGCTCCCCGGCGGCGGCGCGGCCGTCGCACTCGACGACGTCGAGATCTCCATCATCCGGTCGCTGGCCGTGCAGCTCCTGGAGCTGATCGGCCCCGGCCCCGCCGAGGACGCCCCCGACGACCCGCTCGCCGAGCTCTTCGCCGAGGGGCCGAGCGAGCCCCCCGCCGACCCGGTGCTGCGCCGGCTCTTCCCGGACGCCTACACCGACCCGGAGGGCACCCCGGGGCCGCAGCAGGCGGACGAGCAGCAGGCGCACTCCGCCGAGTTCCGCCGCTACACCGAGAACGACCTCAGGGCGGGCAAGCGCGAGAACGCCCTCGCGGTGGTGCGCTCGCTGGACACGCTGGCCGCCGAGGCCGCCGGCGAGGGCGGGGCGGTGCTGAAGCTGACCCCGCAGGAGTCCCAGCAGTGGCTGCGCGCGCTGAACGACCTGCGGCTCGCGATCGGCTCCCGGCTGGAGATCACCGACGAGGACGACACCGACCTCCTCTACCGGCTGCCGGACGAGGATCCGCGCAAGCCGATGGTGATGGCGTACCTGTGGCTGGGCGGGCTCCAGGAGACGCTCGTGACGACCCTTATGCCGTAGGACTTGGCTGTCGTAGGACTTGACTGCCGTAGGGCTTGACTGTCGTAGGACTTGTCCTGGTTCGTCCACACTCGCGTTCGCTCAGCGGACGCTCAAATCCGGATAACGATCACGTTACCTCCCCGGCCGGTTATGCCGTCCGGGGATGCGTTTTGTCCGCTTCTTCCTGTGGTGTGCGCCACACGTCCTGCCGGTGATCAGCGTTGCGGGCGTGATAAATCTTCACGATCGCCCGGCGGACGCCACCCATGTCCCGCCGGGTGCGCCGTATGGCCGGCGGACCGTCGGCCGGGCAGCTCCAGTACACGGGGGGATTCGGAGAAAGGCGCACAGACACATGACCTCCGCTCAGGTCGACAAGGACGACAAGGCCGACAAGGACGCCACGGAGAAAACCTCTGAAGAGGGGTACGAGCGCGGACTCGGCAGCCGCCAGGTCCAGATGATCGCGATCGGCGGCGCCATCGGCGTCGGTCTCTTCCTGGGCGCCGGCGCGAACATCGCCAAGGCCGGTCCCAGCCTCATCCTGATGTACGCCCTCGCGGGCGCGATCGTCTTCTTCATCATGCGGGCGCTCGGCGAGCTGCTGCTGTACCGCCCGGTCTCGGGCTCGTTCGCGGAGTACTCCCGCGAGTTCCTGGGCCCGTTCTTCGGCTACTTCACCGGCTGGACGTACTGGCTGATGTGGGTCGTCACCGGCATGGCCGAGCTGACGGCCGCCGCGATCTACGTCAACTACTGGTTCCCGTCCGTCCACCAGTGGGTGACGGCGCTGGTGTTCCTGGTGATCCTCTTCGGGGTCAACCTGATCTCGGTGAAGGTCTTCGGGGAGCTGGAGTTCTGGTTCTCGATGGTCAAGGTCACGGCCCTGATCGGCATGATCGTGATCGGCCTCGGCGTGCTGACCTTCGGCTTCAGCAACGCCGGTGACACCGCCGCCGTCTCCAACCTGTGGGAGTTCGACGGCTTCTTCCCCAAGGGTGTCGGCTCCTCCCTGATGACCTTGCAGGGCGTCATGTTCGCCTACCTCGCGGTCGAGCTGGTCGGCGTGACGGCGGGCGAGTCGCAGAACCCGGAGAAGACGCTCCCCAAGGCCATCAACACGCTGCCGTGGCGCATCGCGCTGTTCTACGTCGGCGCGCTCACCGTCATCCTCTGCGTGGTGAAGTGGACCGAGTTCGCGGAGGGCGTCAGTCCCTTCGTGAAGGCGTTCGCGATGATCGGCATCCCGGCGGGCGCGGGCATCGTCAACTTCGTCGTGCTCACCGCGGCGCTGTCCTCCTGCAACTCCGGCATGTACTCCACGGGCCGCATGCTGCGGAACCTGGCCGAGAGCGGCGAGGCCCCGGCGGTCTTCAAGAAGCTGTCGTCGACCAAGACGCCCGCCTTCGGCATCACGGTCTCCGTCCTCTTCATGGGCATCGGCGTCGTCCTGAACTACGTCGTCCCCGAGAAGGCCTTCGGCTACGTCACCTCCGTCGCCACCGCGGCCGGCATCTGGACCTGGCTGATGATCCTGATCAGCCACGTCCTGTACCGCCGCGCGGTCGTCGCGGGCCGGCTGCCCGCGTCCAGCTTCCCCGCGCCCGGCGGCTCGGCGTTCAGCTGGGTGGCCATCGTGTTCCTGCTCTTCGTCACCGGCCTGATCGCGTACGACGCCGACTCCCGCGTCTGTCTGTACGTGATGGCGGGCTGGGCCGCCGCGCTGGCCTGCGGCTGGGCCGTGCTGAAGTGGCGCAACCCGGAGATCGCGGATCGCCGCGAGCCGGAGCTGGAGAAGGTCGGCTGAGCGCCGCGGGAGGAAGGCTGTCGCCCGCCCGCGGACTCGTCGTGGCAGGTCGCGCCCACGCGGCGGAGCCGCACATGTCAGGGCCCCGCGTCCCTTAGGGCGTGTCCGTCATGTGGGCTGCTCCGTACCGTCCCTCGGTATGGAGCAGCCCGCTTGCTTATCCTGACGGGCATGCTGACCATCACCCAGACCCTCGTCGACCAGATCGTCGCGCACGCGCGCAAGGACCACCCCGACGAGGCGTGCGGCGTCGTCGCGGGCCCGGCCGGCTCGGACCGCCCCGAGCGCTTCATCCCGATGCTGAACGCGGCCATGTCCCCCACGTTCTACGAGTTCGACTCGGGCGACCTGCTCAAGCTGTACCGCGAGATGGACGACCGCGACGAGGAGCCGGTGATCGTCTACCACTCCCACACCGCGACCGAGGCCTACCCCTCCCGCACGGACATCTCCTACGCCAACGAGCCCGGCGCCCACTACGTCCTGGTCTCCACGGCCGACACCGACTCGCTCGGCGACTTCCAGTTCCGCTCGTTCCGCATCGTGGACGGCGTGGTCACGGAGGAGGACGTGAAGGTGGTGGAGGCGTACTGAGTCGCGTTGCCGGGCTCGGGACGTGTCTCACCCGGCGCTGTGCGCCGGCCGGGTCACATGTCTCCAGGTCCGTACGAGCTGACTGAACTCCTTGACCTGGACGAGCACGTGATCGCGAGCGGCGCCCTCCGCGACCTCGGCGTCGCCGCGCGCGATGGCGTCGGCGATCTCCCTGTGCTCGGCCAGGGAACGCCGCATACGGTCCGGTACGCGCAGTTGCAGCCGCCGGTAGGGCTGTAGGGCCCGCTTGAGCTCATGGACCTGTTGCCGCAGGTATTCGTTGCCGCAGGCGTCGTAGACGACGCCGTGAAAGCCGGCGTTGGCGTAGTAGTAGCCGTCGGCGTCACCCGCCAGCGCGTGTCTCTCGCATTCCCCCAGGGCGTGTTCGAGCTGGTGAAGCGACTCCTGGTCGATGCGGCGGGCGGACAGCCGTGCCGCCATCCCTTCGAGCTCGGCCATGACCTCGAAGCGTTCGGCCAGCTCGGAGACGCTCAACTCGGTGACGTAGGTGCCCTGTTTGGCGCGGATCCGCACGAGTCCGGAGCGCTCCAGCGCCTGGAGGGCCTCTCGGACCGGTGTGCGGGAGCAGCCGAACTCCCTCTCCAGCTGCGCCGGGTCCAGTCGTTCTCCGGGGCGGTAGAGCCCTTCCACGACGGCGTTCTCGAGCGCTTCTCTCACGCGCTGGGATTCCGGGATCCGGGCCATGCCCACCTCCGAGTGTCCAGGGGCTGGTGCACCTCGCCTCCGTACTCTACGGTGCAGCTGTTATATACATCGCGACCTGTGATGCATACGACGCGGGGGCGAGAGGAGCGGGCGACCGGACATGGAAGAGGAATCGCGCGACAGCTGGCTGCTGAGCGACCTGCAACCCCGGCACGACCCCCTGGACCGGCTCCTCGCGGCCTGCGAGGTCCTGATGAGCGACGTGGGCGAAGCCTCGATGCGCGCGGTCGCGGCCCGCGCCCTCACCTCCTACGCGGAGCTCGACGACACCGCCAAGCACGCCTTCTTCACCCACGTCACCAAGACCTACGACGTGGACGCCGATCAGGTCCGCGCGGCCTTCCACCGCTGGGAGGCGGTCAGGGACCGCGGGTTCCAGGGCGAGGAGGAGCTGGTACGTCTCTTCGACGTGGTCGAGCCGGCCCGTCAGCAACTGCTCCGCCGGATGAACCACGCGCCGGACGCCACGCTCGCCCTGGTCGGCATGCGCGCGGATCTGCGCCGGCTGACCCGCCGGCACCCGGAGCTACGGCCCCTCGACCACGACTTCCACCACCTGCTCACCTCCTGGTTCAACCGCGGCTTCCTGCGCATGTCGGAGGTCACCTGGGAGGCGTCGGCGGAGCTGCGCCGGCACCTGCTGGAGGGCGAGAAGGTGCACCCGATGGCGGGCACGGACGAGCTCCGGCGCCGTCTGGAGCCCGAGGACCGCCGGGTCTACGCCTTCTTCCACCCGGCCACCGGAAAAGTGCCGCTGATCTTCGTGGAGGTCGCCCTGGTGCGCGGGCTGCCCGACGACATCGCCCCGCTGCTGGAGCCCGGCCCCGCGCTCAGCCCGGCGCAGGCGGACACCGCCGCGCTCTACTCGATCAACAACGCCCTGGACGGACTGGCCGGAGTGTCCTTCGGCAGTTTCCTCATCAAACAGGTCATCGAGCATGTGGGGGAGCAGCTGCCGCACCTGACGCAGTTCGCCACGCTCTCGCCCATCCCCGGATTCCGGCGCTGGCTCACCGGGCAGGCGGAGCGGGACGCCGAGCTGCGGCTGCTCGCCGCAGAACTGGACGCCGTGGCGGAACCGGCGAACCTCGCGGCGGCGGACGCCGAGCGGATACGGTCCCGGCTCCTCCCCGTCCTGGCCCGGTACATCGCGGTCGAACGGCACGACGACGGACGCCCGCTCGACCCGGTCGCCCGCTTCCACCTGGGCAACGGGGCAGCGGCCTGGCAGCTGAACTGGCCGGCGAACACCTCGCCGCAGGCCTGGGAGCAGTCCTACGGCGCGATGATCAACTACCGCTACGAGCCGGACCGGCTGGAGCGCCGGCACGAGGACTTCGTCCGCCGCCGCACCGTGGCCGTCGACGGGCCCCTGCGGGGCATCCTCCCCGACCTCGCGACCTTCCCGGCCTCCCCGACCTCCCCGACCTCCCCGAGAACGAGCCCGCGCAGGACGACGCCGCCCAGGACGACGCCGTGCAGCACCAGAGAGGAACAGCACCGATGACACCCTTCCCGACCATTCTCCGGTCGTTCGCGGAGCAGGCGGAGCGACAGCCGGACAAGGCGCTCTTCGAGCTGCCCGACGGGCGGGGCGTCACCTACCGCGAGACCGCGCGGACCGTGCAACGGATCGCCGCCCGTCTCGTCGCCGACGGCGTCACCGCCGGTGACCGGGTCGCCATGCAGGTGGAGAAGTCACCGGAGGCCGTCGCGCTGTACCTGGCGACGCTGCAGATCGGCGGTGTCTTCCTGCCCCTCAACACCGCGTACACCGGCGCGGAGATGGACTACTTCCTCAAGGACGCCCGGCCCCGCGTCCTCGTCTGCTCTCCGGAGCACCGGGCCGACCACGCGCACCGCGCCGCAGACGGGCTCGTCGTCGAGACCCTCGGCACGTCCGGCGACGGCACGCTCCTCGACGGCGACGGCCGCCACGAGGACATCTTCGACGCCTCGGCCGACGACCCGGCGGCGATCCTCTACACGTCCGGCACCACCGGGCGCTCCAAGGGCGCGGTGCTCTCCCACGGCAACCTCGCCTCCAACTGCCGTGCGCTGCTGGAGGCCTGGCGGTTCACCGCCGAGGACCGGCTGATCCACGCCCTGCCGATCTTCCACATCCACGGGTTGTTCGTCGCCGTGAACATGACCCTCACGGCCGGCGCCTCCCTGTACTACCTGCCGAAGTTCGACGCCGGGACGGTCATCGACCTGCTGCCCCGGGCCTCGGTGCTCATGGGCGTGCCCACCTTCTACACCCGGCTGCTGAAGGACGACCGGCTCACCCCGCGGGCCTGCGCCTCGATGAGGCTGTTCGTCTCCGGCTCCGCCCCGCTGCTCGCGAGCGACCACGAAGCCTTCGAGGCCCGCACCGGCCACGCCATCCTGGAGCGGTACGGGATGACCGAGACCGGCATGAACACCACCAACCCCTACGACGGCGGGCCGCGCAAGCCCGGCACCGTCGGCAAGCCGCTCCCCGGCACCGAGATCCGGGTGGCGGACCGTGAGACCGGACGGGCCCTGGCCGACGGCGAGGTGGGCAGCATCGAGGTCCGCGGCCCCAACGTGTTCACCGGCTACTGGCAGATGCCCGAGAAGACCGCTGCCGAGTTCCGTGCGGACGGCTGGTTCATCACCGGCGACCTGGGCCGCATCGACGAGGACGGCTATCTGTGCATCGTCGGCCGGGGCAAGGACCTGGTGATCTCCGGCGGCTACAACATCTACCCCAAGGAGATCGAGGAGCTGCTCGACGCCCACCCCAAGGTGCTGGAGTCCGCGGTGATCGGGGTCCCCCACCCCGACTTCGGGGAGACGGTGGTGGCCGTCGTCGTCCCGGCGCCGGGAGAGCGGCCCCAGGACCGTGAGCTGCTGGACTTCATCACCGGCGACCTCGCCCGGTTCAAGCACCCGCGTGCCGTGCGCGTCGTCGCGGAGCTGCCGCGCAACGTCATGGGCAAGGTGCAGAAGGCCGAACTGCGCGAGCGCTACCGCGACCTGTTCACCGGCACGGACGCCGGCGCCGACGCCTGATCCCACCCCGCTCGTCCCGTACATCCTGCTCGTCCCGTACATCCCGCTCGCCCCTTACATCCTGCACATCCCGCACATCCCCTGTTTCCCAACTGTCCCCCCAATGTCTCTCAGTGTGGAGAAGACGATGGTCATCTATGGAGTCGCGGCCCTGGCGGTGTGCATGCTCGCGGGCACGCTCGTCGGTGAACTGATCGGCGCCGCCGTCGGCGTCGACGCCAATGTCGGCGGAGTGGGCTTCGCCATGATCCTGCTGATCGCGGTCACCCATCAGCTCCGCAAGAGGGGCAAATTCCCCGAGGCCTCCGAACAGGGCGTGCTCTTCTGGAGCGCGATGTACATCCCGATCGTCGTGGGCATGGCCGCCGCGCAGAACGTGGTCAAGGCCGTCACCGGCGGCCCCATGGCGATCCTGGCGGGCCTCGCCGCGGTCGCCGTGGGGTTCGCCCTGGTGCCCGCGCTGGCGCGGATCGGCGAACCGGGCGAACCGCTGGAACCACTGGAGCCGCCGGTGACGCCGGCCGCGGACGAGAAGCAGGAGGCCTGACATGGACCGGTTCGAAGCCGTTCTCGAGGACAACGGTCTGCTCGTGGCCTTCGCGCTGGTCGGGGCGCTGATGCTGGTCGGCGGGTGGCTGTCGGCGAAGCTGACCCGCGGCCGGCTTCAGGGCTCGGCCATCGCCATCCTCCTCGGCCTGGTCCTGGCCTACTGGGGCGGCGCCGCGACCGACGGCCAGCACGGCCTCGCGGACGTCACCGCATTCTCCGGGCTCGCGCTGATGGGCGGCGCGATGCTGCGGGACTTCGCGATCGTCTCCACCGCCTACGGCGTCGACCTGAAGGTGATCAAGCGAGCCGGGCTGTCCGGGGGGCTGTCGATCCTGCTGGGCGTCGTCCTGTCGTTCGTGGTCGGGGCCGTCATCGCCGCCTGCTTCGGCTACTCGGACGCCAAGTCGCTGGCGACCATCGGCGCCGGCGCGGCCACGTACATCGTCGGGCCGGTGACGGGTACGGCGGTGGGCGCGAGCTCGGACGTGATCGCGCTGTCCGTGGCGGCCGGGCTGGTCAAATCCGTGGTGGTCATGGTGGGGACACCGCTCGTCGCCCCGCTGATCGGCCTGAACAACCCGAAGTCCGCCATGGCGTTCGGCGGACTGCTGGGCACGACCTCCGGCGTGGCCGGCGGGCTCGCGGCCACCGACAAGCGCCTGGTGCCCTACGGAGCCATGACGGCCACCTTCTACACGGGCGTGGGCTGCCTGCTCGGCCCCTCGCTGCTGTATGTGACCCTGCGTGCGATCGTCGGCGGGTGACAGCCGGCCTCCGGGCGCGGGCGCCTACGCCGCCGCCCTCCGCAGCAGTGACCGGATCGGGCGCCACAGTTCCGGGACCGCGATGACGCCGACCGGGACGCCGTTGTCGGGGGCCGTGCGCCAGATGAGGCCGTCGGGGTGGTGGAGGACCGCCGTGATCTCGTCCGGGGTGGGCGGGGCCGCGTTGCCGCGGAGGTAGACGGCTCTCAGGCCCAGGTTGCGGAGCCTGGTCAGGGCTCTGGCGCGGTTGTGGGCGTGGACGAGGACGCGGACGTCCGTGGAGGGGCCCGGGAGGCCCTCCCGGGCGGCGGGGCGGGGCAGGTTCAGCGCCACCACCACCATGCCGTCGGGCAGCTTGCAGAAGCCTCCTGCGGCCATGCGGTCACACCCCCGTGCGAGTCGGTATCGAGGTCGGCGTCAGCGCCGGCGTCCGTGTCGGTGTCAATAAGCGAAGCACAGGAGGCACCTAAACACGATCGGCGGCAACCCGCCAGGGGGTCACCGCCGATACATGTCTGACCTGCGAAAACGTCGGCTACTTCGCCGAGGGGCCGACCTTCACCGTGATCGTCGAGCCGCTCAGGGGCTCACCGACGATCTTGATCGAGGTGTTGGTGTCAGTGACCTTGACGCCCGCGAGCGGGGTCGTCGGGTCGTAGTACGTCGACTTGCCGTCGTCGAAGACCGGGACGCCCGGACGGGACTTGATCCTGGTCGCGACGTCCGCGTTGTGCAGCGTGATCGCGTCCGTCGGGTACCAGCTGAAGGTGGAGTCGAAGGCCTGGACGCGGTTGCGCATCAGGGTGCCGTCGGACCACTTCAGCGGGGTGGGGTGCGCGTCCACCGGGAGGATGAGGCCCTCGCCGTGGTGGGCGCTGGTGTTGTCGTCCGCCTGGGAGGTGTCCCACTTCCAGATCAGCAGGCCGTTCTGGTACGGGTAGTGCTCGACCCAGTCCGGACGGGTCGTCGAGAAGCCGTAGTTGTACGGGCCGACCTTGAGGGTCTTGTCGTACGACACGTACTGGCGGTTCTCGGCGATGTAGTACTGCGCGTAGTCGTCCGTGATGGAGCCGCCGATGCGCGAGAAGCCGCTCGCCGTCCAGGCCGCGTCCGCCGTCTCCGCGTTGTCGGTGAAGAGCGCGGCGCCGTCCGCCGTCAGCGTGATGTCGTCGGCCGTGAAGCCCTTCTGCGCCACGCCGCCGTCGGTGGCGTAACGGAAGCGGACGCTGATCTGCTTGCCCGCGTAGGCGTCCAGCGGGAACGTCAGCTTCTGGTAGGCGTCCACCGTGCCGGTGAGGGCGGGCTTGCCGCTGCCGTCGCGCGGGACGGCGCTGCCGTCGGCCAGGGTGCCGTCGATCGGCGTGTAGGTGGCGCCGCCGTCGGTGGAGACCTCGGTGTACAGGTAGTCGTAGTCCTTCTCGGTGTCCCACCAGGCGTCCAGGGACAGCGCGGCGGACGTCTTGCCGGTCAGGTCGACCGTCCGGGTCAGGGTGTTCTTCAGGTCGTTGCCGCTGCCGCTCCACCACTGCGTGGCGCCCTGCGCCGGGGCGACGATCTCGGTGGTGACCTTCTTCTCCGGCAGCTGGACCACGAGGGCCTGGGGGTTCTTGGTGTTGTACTCCGCGACGCCGAGCGTGTGGGTGGACTTCGCGCCCGCCTTGGCCGTGTCGTAGTCCAGCCAGCCCAGTTGCAGCTTGTCCCAGGCGTTCATGTCGCCGGGCAGGTCGCCGATGGACTCCTTGCCGGTGCCGAGCCAGGACCCGGAGGACATCAGGGTCCAGAAGCCGGTGGAGTTCTCGCCGCCGCCGGAGGTGTCGTACTCGTCCGGCAGACCGAGGTCGTGGCCGTACTCGTGGGCGAAGACGCCGAGTCCGCCGTTCTCCGGCTGGATGGTGTAGTCGCCGACCCAGATGCCGGTGTCGCCGATCTGGGCGCCGCCCAGCTTGTTGCCGGCGGGGCCGGTGGAGCCGGCGTCGGTGCCGAAGGCGAACCAGCGGTGGGCCCAGATCGCGTCCTCGCCCTGGGCGCCGCCGCCCGCGGACTCGTCCTCGCCGGCGTGCACGATCTGGAAGTGGTCGATGTAGCCGTCGGGCTCGTTGAAGTCGCCGTCGCCGTCGAAGTCGTTACGGTCCCACTGGTCGAACGCGGCCAGCTCGGTCTTGATCTGGGCAGCGGTGGCGCCGGCGGCCTCGCGCTGGGCGACCCAGGCGTTGACCCCGTCCTGGACCGCGTACCAGGCGCCGGTGGTGGCGTCGTTGGAGCCGTAACGGGCCTCGTTGTAGGGGACCTTGACCCAGTCGGTCACCTCGCCCTCGACCGAGTAGCGGCCCGAGGACTGCTTCTCGTAGTACTTCTTCAGCGACTCGGTCTTCTTGCCGGTGCCGAAGTACAGCTCCTGGAAGTGCTTCTGGTCGTAGTCCGCCTGCCAGGCCGTGGAGTTGTTGACGGCCCGGTCCGGCTGGGCTATCTGGTTGTGCAGCGGGCCGGCGGTGCCGCCGTAGCGGGGGTCGACCTGGTCGCCGAACTCGACGAGGATCGTGAAGATCTTGTCGGTCCTCTCCCGGCCGAGCTCGACGTACTTGCCGGCGCCCTTGCGGCTCTTGAGCTGGACGACCTTCGAGCCGTCGCGGTCCTTCACCGACGCCTCGCCGGATATGACCTGCCTGAGGGCCTCCTGGCGCTGGGCGTCCAGGGTCTTGCTGAGCGGCCCGTCGAAGTCGTGCTCGCGGGCCTTCGCCGGCTGCGGGTCCTGCCCGTCCGCGGCGGGGGCCTGCACCGATCCGGTCTCGGCGGCCTGCGCCACGGCGAACGTCGTGAACGTCGCCGAGGCCGCCGCGAGGGCGACGACCGTCGCGGCCGTCCTGAACGTCCAAGATCTACTGGTCACTTGATGTCCTCCCACGCACGCGCCCGTGCGCGCGGAAAGGGGGGATCCCTGTCAAGGAAGGTCCGCGCGCTGTTATACGCGTGTAGTCAAGTGACGCCATTTGACTACTGGTTTACGAGAAAAGACAGACCTTGACTTGAGCAAGACAACTGCATTATTGGAAGCCGGTGTTCGCAATACGGACACATGACTGTAATGAGACAGGCGCGCGGGGCAGTCCACTTGGTGGACGCCATGACTCCGTGCGCCCCCTGTGCACCGGCGCCGTGGGTTAGGTCACGCTTACCGCTCGGTCCACTCGGGCATGCAGGCGAATAGAGTCGAGAACGCCCCCGCTTCCGAGGACACGATTGCCATGCCTCGTCCGACTGTTGCACAGCTCACATACGGTTCCTGCACCGTCATCCTCTCGACGCTCGCCATGCTGCTGCTGTCACAGACGAGTTCGGGCCCCGGGATCGCCGTCGTCGTCGTCGCCGCGGTCGCGCTCGGCGTGCTCGTCGCCATGACGGTGCCGACGCCGAAGCCGTCGCGGGCCCCCGTGGCCCGCTCCGCGACGCGCCGACCCGCGAACCGGACCGCACCTGTTCCGGTTCCGGCGCCCGGTCCTGCTCCCGTTCCTGTGCACGCGCCCGTGAGCGCCCCCGTACCGGCGTCGGTCGCCTCGGCGTCCGAGCCCGTCCGGGAGCCCACGGCTCCCTGAGACCCAGCGGCACGACCGAGGGCCCGCGCCGGGCATCAGACGCGGGCCCTCGGTCGTGCCGGTCGGCTGGCTGGTCGGCCGGTCGGCTGGCTGGTCGGCTGGCTGGTCGGCTGGTTGTGTGTCAGGTGGTGCTGACCACCACCGTCTTGGCCGCCTTGTCGTGCAGGCCCTGCTTGTAGGGCTTGTCGAAGAAGCTCCAGCCGCCGCAGACCGCCGTCCACAGACAGGCGCAGCAGAACGCGAACGGCACCCACAGCACCAGGGCGCGGATCAGCGACGTCTGCACGGCGGGAGTGGAGCCGTCGTCGAGGTCGGCCACGCGCATGCCGAACCACTTCTTGCCCAGCGTCTGGCCGAACCGGGCGGTCAGCACCGTGTCGTACGCGACGTACAGGATCGCGGCGACGAGCTCACGTCCGAAGGTCTTGCCGAACTCGATCTTGTCCGCGTCCGTCGTGTACTGCGCGACCCCGAAGGCCCACGCCAGCAGCGACACCACGGCGAAGACGAGGATCATGTCGATGATCCTCGCCAGCGTGCGCTTGCCGCTGTCGGCGAGCGGGGGCATCCCGGCCAGCGGGTCCTCGGGGTAACCGCCGTAAGGGTCACCACCGTAGGGACCGCCCCCGCCCCCGTGCGGACCGCCGCCGGACGGACCTTCGCCGGAGGGACCGCCGCCGTACGGCCCCTGCGGGGTGTCGTAGGGCGAGCCGCCCTGCCCCTCGCCGTACGGAGACCGCGGGGGCTGCTGCGAGGGCCGTTTCCTGAACGGGTCGTCCTCCGGCGGCTCGCCGCCGCCGGAGCCGGGGGGCGGTTCGGTGGTCATGCCCCCGAGTCGACCCCGAACCCCTCGGCTCCGCATCCGGCGAGCGGCCGTCCGGGCTACCGGCCGTCCCGGCTATCGGTCAGCCGGGCTACCGGTCAGCCGGCGACGAACGTGTGCGCGGCCTTGTCGTGCCAGCACTGCCGCCACGGCTTGTCGAACAGCCCCCAGACGACGCCCACGACACCGACGACGAGCAGACCGGGCACGCTGTACACGAGCCAGCGGCGCAGGGCCGCCCCGAAGGACGGGGGTTCGCCGCCCTCGATGTCCCGCACCTCCAGACCGAACAGCTTCTTGCCCAGCGTGCGGCCCCACTTGGCGGTCGGCAGGGCCTCGTAGACGACCCCGAAGACCAGCAGGACCCCGAGGACGATCGCCAGGTACACCGACGTCGTGCCGTCCAGCAGCCAGACCGTGACGGTCTCTCCGGTGAGCTTGGCCGCGTCGATCTTCTCGTTGACGTGGTCGAGCGCCTTCACGCCGAGCGGTACGGCTGCGGCGGAGGTGACGGCCGCGAGGACGAGCGTGTCGACGAGACGGGCCGCCAGCCGCTTGCCGAGACCGGCGGGACGGGCCGAGGCCTGACGCCGGGCTGCCGCCTGGAAGATGTCCTCGACCGGCGGCTTCCAGGGCGCGACGGGGCCGTCCTCGGCCCCCGCCAGCCGGTGCACCTGCTGCGCCCAGGACGGCTGCCCCCCACCGGACCCGGCAGCCAACGGAGCAGCCCCCGCCACCCCGGCCGCCTGGGCCCCAGCCGCAGCAGCTTGCGGCAGGGCCGTCCCGGGAGCACCGGACTGCGGCTGGACCACTCCGGGAGCGCCAGGCTGCGGCTGGGCCACGCCGGGAGCGCCGGACTGATGGGGCACGCTCGGGGCGGCCTGCTGGGGACCGGAGAGAGCGGCGGGCGCCGGGGCGCCGGGGGCGTGCGCGGCGGGCTGGACGCCGGGTGCCTGGGCGGCGGGCGGTGCAGCGGACTGGGCTGCCGGGAAACCGGCGGGGCCCTGCGGGGCCGGAACACCGGCGCCTTGAGCCGCGGCCCGCTCGGCAGCCGCCTTACCGGCCCCGAAACCGGGCTGGGCGGGGCCGCCCGCAGGGCCGCTGCCCGCAGGGCCGCTGTTGATCGGGGTCGTGCCTGCCGGGGCGGCGCTCGCCGGGGTCGGTCCGACGGGGACCGGAGAGCCGAAGCCCGTGCTGGGAGCAAGGCCGCTGCCGGCGGCCGGGCCCGGAGTGGAGCCGCTGCCGGCAGCCGGGCCAGGGGTGGTGGTGCCGGACGCGCCGACGGGGCCCTGGGCGCCGAAGCCTGGTGGGAGCGAACCGGGGGCGGCCGCCTCTGCCGGACCCTGCGCAGCGAAACCAGGCGTCGCCCGGGCCGCGGGCGGGAACGGCGAGGCGGAGCCCGGTGTGCTCCCGGGGTGCGCGCCGGAAGCGCCGGTGTGGTCACCCGTGCGCGGGGCCGGCGCGCGGAAGGTGACGGTGCCCTCGTCAGGGATGAGGCCCGCAGGGCCCGCCGCTCCCCCGTTGCCCGCCGTCGGCCGGCGGAAGACGAAGGTGCCGCCGGAGACCACGTCCCCGCTGCCGTCCTCCGGTTCGGCGGGCGGGATCGTCGCGGTGCCGTCCGTGCTCGTCGACCGGCCCTCGGGGTGGGCCGGGGCGGGCGACGGGACCCTCGGGTCGGGAGTCTGCGGGCCGCCGCCCCAGGAGACGCGGCGGTCCTGGTCGCCGCCGAAGCCGGACTGGTGGGCGCTGTCGGCGCCCCACGCGGAGGCCGGCTCGGGACGGCCGTCGTACGGGTCCGCCGGCGCCGGGTCCTCGTCGAAGAAGTGCGGGCCGGTCTCCTCCACGGAGGCCGGGGGCGCGCCGGACGGGGGTGTGAGCGGGCGGCCGTCGGACGGCGCCGGTCGGCTGGTGCCCGGTACCCAGGCGGCACCGTTCCAGTACCGGACGTATCCAGGGATGGACGGGTCCGGGTAATACCCTTCGCGGGGCCTGTCGTCGCCGGGTGCCGGGGTTGGGGCGCTCATGTCCGTCGTCCCGTATCTGCTCGGGGGTGAGATGGGAGCCTCCACATCTATCAGACCGGCGCAACCCCCACCGCCAGTCCCGTCGGACCCGCCCTTTTCCGGGCAACCTCGTGCACGCTCTTCACACGTTCGGAACCGCCCGCCGAGCCGCAGGACCCGAACCCGCCGCGGCGCGTTCCGCACCCCGCACCCACCCCGCGACCACCCTGCACCCACCCCGCACCGGATGCGCCCCGGCCCCCCCTCCGGAAAACGACGCGAAAAAGTTCTCCGAATCCGCGTAATGGTTCCGGCCCGGCCCCCTCTCCACTCGTACGGGCCCACCGCGGGCCCGTACGAGGTCCGTATCGAGAGGAGAACCGACATGCAGCACACCGTGGTGGAGCGCGAGTTGGAGCTCAAGCTCATCCTGTCGCCGGAGCGCAGCATCCCGGTCCCGGCCCGGCTCGGCTACCGCAGCGACGACCCCTTCGCCGTCCACGTCGCCTTCCACATCAACTCCGAGCACCCGGTCAACTGGACGTTCGCCCGCGAGCTGCTGGTGGAGGGCGTGTTCCGGCCGTGCGGGCACGGGGACGTGCGGGTGTGGCCGACGAAGGCGGACGGACGCAGCGTCGTGCTGATGGCGCTGAGTTCACCGGGCGGCGACGCCCTCCTTCAGGCGCCCGCGGCCCAGGTGTCGGCCTGGCTGGAGCGGACGCTGCGGGTGGTGCCCCCGGGAACCGAGGGCGAGCGACTGGGCCTCGACGACGCCCTGGCCGACCTGCTCGCCCCCACCCCCGCGGACGACCTGTGGCTGCGCGAGCCGTGGCCGGGCGACGAGTCGAAGGACGGAAATGAGTGAGCCCCCGTCCCCGGCGAATTCAAGGACGCTCAGAACAGCTTGCCCGGGTTGAGGATGCCCAGCGGGTCGAAGGCCGCCTTGACCGCCCGCTGCATCTCCACGCCCACCGGGCCGAGCTCGCGCGCGAGCCACTCCTTCTTCAGCACGCCCACACCGTGCTCGCCGGTGATGGTGCCGCCGAGTTCCAGGCCGAGGCCCATGATCTCGTCGAAGGACTCGCGGGCGCGGCGGCACTCGTCGGGATCCTGTGCGTCGAAGCAGACGGTGGGGTGGGTGTTGCCGTCGCCGGCGTGGGCGACGACGCCGATCGTCAACCGGTGCTTGTCCGCGATGCGTTCGACGCCTTCGAGCATCTCGGCGAGCCGGGAGCGGGGCACGCACACGTCGTCGATCATCGTGGTGCCCTTGACGGCCTCCAGGGCGACGAGCGACGACCGCCGGGCCTGGAGCAGCAGTTCGGACTCGGCGAAGTCGTCGGCGGGGACCACCTGGGTGGCGCCGGCCGCCTCGCACAGCGCGCCGACGGCGGCGAGGTCGGCGGCCGGGTCGGCGGTGTCGAAGGCGGCCAGGAGGAGGGCTTCGGTGGTGTCCGGCAGGCCCATGTGGGCGAGGTCGTTGACGGCGCGGACCGTCGTACGGTCCATCAGTTCGAGGAGGGACGGGACGTGCCCTCCCGCCATGATCCGGCACACCGCGTCGCAGGCGGCGGCCCCGGACGCGAACTCGGCCGCCAGCACCAGCTGCTGCGGCGGCTGCGGCTTCAGCGCCAGGATCGCCCGCACGACGATCCCCAGCGAGCCCTCGGAGCCGACGAACAGCCGGGTCAGGTCGTACCCGGCGACGCCCTTCGCCGTGCGGCGGCCGGTGGACATCAGCCGGCCGTCGGCCAGGACGACGTCCAGGCCGAGGACGTACTCGGCCGTCACCCCGTACTTCACACAGCACAGGCCGCCCGAGGCGGTGCCGATGTTCCCGCCGATCGTGCACATCTCCCAGCTGGAGGGGTCGGGCGGGTAGTACAGGCCGTGTTCGCCGACCGCGCGGGAGAGCGTCGCGTTGACGACGCCCGGTTCGACGACGGCGATCCGGTCGACCGGGTTGATCTCGAGGATGCGGTCCATCTTCGTCAGGGAGAGGACGATGCAGCCGTCGGAGGCGTTGGCGCCGCCGGACAGGCCGGTGCGCGCGCCCTGCGGGACGACCGGGACGCGCAGCTCGCTCGCCGTGCGCATGACGTGCTGGACCTCCTCGACCGTGCGCGGCAGCACGACCACGGCCGGGGCGCCCGCGGGGCAGAAGCTCGCCATGTCGTTGGCGTAGGAGACCGTGACGTCCGGGTCGGTGAGGACGGCCTCGGCGGGCAGGCCGGTCAGCAGACGGTCGAGGAGGGTGCCCGTCACCACGGACCCGTCGTTGTGTCGTGCTTCCGAACGGCTCATGATCACAGGTTCGCACTCGGGGCCATCGGTGTGAACCCCGTCCGCCGGGCGCTTCGGCTGACGTCGCAGGGTCGTCGTACTGACGCACAGTGAACGCCATGGAGAAGGTCTCTTGGTTCCGTCGGCGGCGGCTGCTCGTCGGCTCGCTCGTGGGGTGTCTCGTGCTGGGCGGCGGGGCGCTGATGTCCTGGCCGGGCGGGGAGCCGGCCGTGCGGCGGGCGCCCGCGCCGGCGCCGGGGGCGCAGGCGGGGACGGCGGTCCGGGCGGGGGTGCCGGCCGGGCTGTCCGACCTGGCGGCGCTGATCGTGCAGCGGGAGAGCCGGGTGCGGACGCATCCGAAGGACGCCCGGTCCTGGGCGGTGCTCGGCACGGCCTACGTCGAACAGGGCCGGCGCACCGCCGACGCGGCGCTCCTCTACCCCAGGGCCGAGCAGGCGCTGCGGACCTCGCTGACCGCGCGGCCCCGGGGCAACGCCGAGGCCCTGGACGGTCTGGCCGCGCTGGCCAACGCGCGCCGCGACTTCCCCGCGGCCCGGGCCTGGGGCGAGGCCGCGCGCACGGCGGCGCCGACGCGCTGGACGACGTATGCGCAGCTCATCGATGCCTAC
This sequence comes from Streptomyces sp. NPDC031474, assembly GCF_055581185.1. Lineage (NCBI taxonomy): Bacteria > Bacillati > Actinomycetota > Actinomycetes > Kitasatosporales > Streptomycetaceae > Streptomyces > Streptomyces sp. NPDC031474. The sequence continues at coordinate 110,380 of NZ_JBVIJX010000009.1, read as the reverse complement.
ACCGGCCTCGGTGACTACAAGAAGGCCCGCACGGCCCTCGACAGGCTGACGGCGCTGCACTCCGGTCCTGCGGTGCGGGCGCGGGCGGCCGGCGTCTACTGGGACCGGGGCTGGCGGGAGGACGCGCAGGCCGCGCTGGCCGACGCGGCGGCCGGCGCCGCCACGCCCGCCGAGCAGGCGGCCTGGCTGGAGCGGGCCGGGCAGCTCGCCTGGGAGCGCGGCGATCGGGAGGACGCGCTGCGGCACTTCGAGGAGGCGGTCCGGATCGACCCCGACCAGCGGGCCGCGCAGGCCGGGCAGGGGCGGGCGCTGGCGGCGCTGGGGCGGACGTCGGAGGCGCTGAGCGCGTACCGGGCGGCGCTCGCCCGGCAGCCGCTGCCGGGGTACGCGCTGGAGCTGGGCGAGCTGTACGAGTCGCTGGGGCTCACGCAGGCGGCGCGCGTGCAGTACGACCTGCTGCGGGCGCGGGTCCGGCAGGAGGCTGCGGGCGGGGTCGACGGGGAGCTGGTGCTGGGCCGGTTCGAGGCGGACCACGGCGATCCGGCGTCGGCGGTACGGCGGCTGCGGGCCGAGTGGCGGCGGCAGCCGGGGATCGCGGTCGCGGACGCGCTGGGCTGGGCGCTGCACCGGGCCGACGACGACAAGGAGGCCCTGAAGTTCGCCATGATCGCCACCGACCGGATGCACGGGGGCGCGGTGCGCAGCGCGCCGTACATGTACCACCGGGCCATGATCGAGCGGAGGCTGGGGCAGGACGGTCCGGCCCGCAGACACCTTCAGGAGGCGTTGCAGATCAACCCGTACTTCTCCCCGCTGCTCGGTCCGGTGGCCCGGGTCGCCCTGGCGGACCTGGGCGCCGAACCGGCCCCGGCGAAACTGCCCCGGTGACCCCTGCACGAACCGTCCTGCAGAGGTCGCCGTCCTGCAGAGGTCGCCGTCCTACAGGTTGCCCCGCTTGGCCTGCTCGCGTTCGATCGCCTCGAAGAGGGCCTTGAAGTTGCCCTTGCCGAAGCCCATCGAGCCGTGCCGTTCGATGATCTCGAAGAAGACGGTCGGCTTGTCCTGGACCGGCTTGGTGAAGATCTGCAGCAGATAGCCGTCCTCGTCGCGGTCGACGAGGATCTTCAGCTCGCGCAGGGTCTCGACGGGGACGCGGGTGTCGCCGGCCCACTCGCCGAGGGTGTCGTAGTAGGAGTCCGGGGTGTCGAGGAACTGGACGCCGGCCGCGCGCATCGTCCGTACCGTCTGCACGATGTCGCCGGTGTTGAGCGCGATGTGCTGGACGCCCGCGCCGCCGTAGAACTCCAGGTACTCGTCGATCTGGGACTTCTTCTTCGCGATCGCCGGCTCGTTGATCGGGAACTTGACCTTGAGGGTGCCGTCGGCGACGACCTTCGACATCAGCGCGCTGTACTCGGTGGCGATGTCGTCGCCCACGAACTCCTTCATGTTCGTGAAGCCCATGACCTTGTTGTAGAACCCGACCCAGTCGTTCATCCGGCCGAGTTCGACGTTGCCGACGCAGTGGTCGATGGCCTGGAAGGTGCGCTGGGCGGGCGGTGCGACGATCGGGTCGGCGGCGACGAAGCCGGGGAGGTAGGGGCCGTCGTAGCCGGAGCGGTCGACGAGGGTGTGGCGGGTCTCGCCGTAGGTGGCGATCGCGGCCAGCACGACCGTGCCGTGCTCGTCCTTCAGCTCGTACGGCTCGGCGATCGAGCGGGCGCCGTGCTCGACGGCGTAGGCGTACGCGGCGCGGGCGTCCGGGACCTCGATGGCGAGGTCGACGACGCCGTCGCCGTGCTCGGCCACATGCCGGTCGAGGAAGTGGCCCCAGGTGGTGGCGGGCTTGACGACAGAGGTCAGGACGAAGCGGGCCGAGCCGTTCGTGAGCACGTACGAGGCGGTCTCGCGACTGCCCGTCTCCGGTCCGGAGTAGGCGACCAGCGTCATGCCGAAGGCGGTGGAGTAGTAGTGCGCCGCCTGCTTGGCGTTGCCCACGGCGAAGACGACCGCGTCCATTCCCTTGACCGGGAAGGGATCGGCCTGCCGGGCGGTGTCGGGAGTGTGGTGCGTGGTCTGCGTCATACCGAAAGCGTCGCGCCGGGCGGCAAGGTGCGCAATAGTTCGCACCATCGCTGGACAATGTGTTCAGTCGAACGCCCGCATCCGCGGGTGTTGTGTACAGGCTGACCATCGTGGAGGCGGGCGGGCATGGGGATCGATCAGCTGGACGGCCGGATCATCGTGCTGCTGGCCCGGGAGCCGCGGCTGGGGGTGCTGGAGATGTCCCGGCGGCTGGGGGTGGCCCGGGGGACGGTGCAGGCGCGGCTCGACCGGCTTCAGTCGAATGGAGTCATCCGGGGATTTGGCCCCGAGGTCGATCCGGCGGCCCTCGGCTACCCGGTCACCGCCTTCGCCACGCTGCAGATCCGGCAGGGGCAAGGGGCCGACGTGCGGGCGCACTTGGCCACCGTCCCGGAGGTGCTGGAGCTGCACACCACCACCGGCAGCGGGGACATGCTGTGCCGCCTGGTGGCCCGTTCCAACGCCGATCTCCAGCGGGTGATCGACCTGGTCGTCGGTTTTGATGGCATTGTCCGGGCAGCCACCGCGATCGTCATGGAGAACCCCGTTCCGCTGCGGATCATCCCGCTGGTGGAACAGGCGGCAGGGCTGCGGACAGGGAGATGACCGGCCGGCATGGGGTGGTGAGGGCGTGTGAGCTTCTGGGAGTACCTGGGCAACCGTCATCAGCAGCTGCTCACCGACGCCTACCAACACGCCAGCGTCGTCTTCCAGTGCATGGTCGTGGCGACCGTGCTGGGTGTGCTGATCGGCGTCCTCGCCTACCGCAGCGCATGGGGCGGCAGCCTCGCCGCCACCGCCACCTCCACCATCCTCACCATTCCGTCGCTCGCCATGATCGGTCTGCTGATCCCGATGGTGGGGCTGGGCGTGCCGCCGACGGTGATCGCGCTGACGCTGTACGGGCTGCTGCCGATCGTGCGCAACGCCGTCGTCGGGCTGCGCGGGGTCGACCCGTCCCTGGTGGACGCGGCCAAGGGCATCGGGATGTCCCGGCCGGCGCGGCTGGCGCGGGTCGAGCTGCCGCTGGCCTGGCCGCCGATCCTGACCGGGATCCGGGTCTCCACGCAGATGCTGATGGGCATCGCCGCCATCGCCGCGTACGCCTCCGGGCCCGGTCTCGGCAACGAGATCTTCCGTGGCATCGCCTCACTGGGCAGCAAGAACGCGCTCAACCAGGTGCTCGCGGGCACGCTCGGGATCATCGTCCTGGCCCTGCTGTTCGATGCCGCGTACGTCCTGATCGGACGGCTGACGATTCCCAGGGGGATCCGTGCCTGACTCGCCCGACGGCTCCCGCGCCGCCTCCCACGGGGCGTCGATCGAGCTGGAGAGCCTCACCAAGCGCTACCCGGGCAATCCGAGCCCCGCCGTCGACAACGTCACCATGGAGATCAAGGCGGGCGAGACCGTCATCTTCGTGGGGCCGTCCGGCTGCGGGAAGTCGACGACGCTGAAGATGATCAACCGGCTGATCGAGCCGAGCGGCGGACGGATCCGGATCGACGGCGAGGACGTCACCGACATCGACCCGGTGAAGCTGCGCCGCAAGGTGGGGTACGCGATCCAGTCGTCCGGGCTCTTCCCGCACATGACGGTCGCGCAGAACATCTCGCTCGTGCCTCGGATGATCGGCTGGCCGAAGGCGCGGATCCGGGGCCGGGTGGAGGAGATGCTCGACCTGGTCGGCCTCGATCCCGGCGAGTTCCACGGCCGCTACCCGCGCCAGCTGTCCGGCGGGCAGCAGCAACGGGTGGGCGTGGCAAGGGCGTTGGCGGCCGACCCGCCGGTGCTGCTGATGGACGAGCCGTTCGGCGCCGTCGACCCGATCACCCGCGACCACCTCCAGGACGAGCTGATCCGGCTCCAGCACGAGCTGCACAAGACGATCGTGTTCGTCACCCACGACTTCGACGAGGCGATCAAGCTCGGCGACCGGATCGCGGTGCTGCGCGAGCGCTCGCACATCGCCCAGTTCGACACCCCGGAGGCGATCCTCACCAACCCGGCGGACGACTTCGTGTCCGGGTTCGTCGGGGCGGGGGCGGCCCTGAAGCGGCTCAACCTCAGCCGCGTCCGGGACGTGGAGATCACCGGCTACCCCACGGTGACCGTCGACGACCCGCTCCAGACCATTTTCAACAAGCTCCGGGTCAGCGGCACGAACGAGATCCTGCTGCTGGACAGGCGGGGCCGGCCCTACAAGTGGCTGCGCCGCGGGGACCTGATGCGGGCCAGGGGCTCGCTGGCCCGGGCGGGCACCCTGGTCCACGACACGGTGACCCGGGACGCCACCCTGCGCGACGCGCTGGAGGCGGTGCTGACCGACAGCACCGGGCGGGTCGCGGTCACCGGGCGGCGCGGCGAATACACCGGGGTCGTCGACATGGAGACGTTGATGAACTCCGTCCACGAACTGCTGGAGGCCGACCGGCTGGAGGCACTGGAGGCACAGCACGACCTGGAGGAGGCCCGGGCCGCGCAGACGCACGCGGAACAGGAGGGTCCGGGCGCGGAGGCGAAGGCGTGAGCGCCCCCGAGCTCGACGACCGGCCGGAGGAACCGGCAAAGAACCATGCGCAGGACCAGGCACAGGAACAAGCGGAGGCGCAGGCGCAGGCGGAGTCACCGTCCCCGCCGCTCGCTCCCCCGCGGCGACGCGTCACCTGGCAGAAGCTGACCTTCCTGCCCGCCTTCCTGGTCGCCCTGCTGCTGGCGACCTGGCTGTGGTTCCAGCAGGCGGACCTGGACCCGATCTCCAAGAACGCGCTCTCGAACGGGCAGGTGTCCAAGGCCCTGTGGCAGCAAGTCCAACTCACGGTGATCTCCACCTTCTTCGTGCTGATCATCGCGATCCCGCTGGGCATCCTGCTCACCCGGCGGCGGTTCCGGAAGGCGACCCCCGCCGCGCTGGCCTTCGCCAACATGGGGCAGGCGACCCCCGCCATCGGGCTGCTGGCGCTGCTGGTGATCTGGCTGGGCATCGGCCGCAGGGCCGCCCTGATCGGCATCATCGCCTACGCCGTCCTGCCCGTGCTGTCCAACACCATGGCGGGGCTGAAGGCGAACGACCCGACACTGCTGGAGGCGGCCCGCGGGATCGGCATGACCCCCGTCGGGGTGCTGTCCCGGGTGGAGCTTCCGCTGGCGGTCCCGCTCATCCTGGCCGGCGTCCGCACGGCGCTCGTGCTGAACGTCGGCACGGCGACCCTGGCGACCTTCGGCGGGGGCGGCGGCCTGGGCGTCCTGATCACCGCCGGCATCACCAACCAGCGTATGCCGGTGCTGGTGCTGGGCGCGATCCTCACCGTGGCGCTGGCACTGCTGGTCGACTGGCTGGCCTCACTGGCCGAGGTGATGCTGCGGCCACGCGGACTGGACGTGGGCACGTGAGACGCCCGTGCCGCAGAGCCGCCCGGACACTGGCGCCGGTACTCGCGCTGGCGGTGCTCTCCGGGTGCGGGCTGAGCAGCGGCTCGCCGATGGTCGACGACGTCTCGCCCGGGTCGATCGGACAGGGCGAGCCGCTCGAGGGCGCCCACCTCACGGTGACGTCCAAGTCGTTCACCGAGAACCTCGTCCTCGGCGCGATGATCGGCATCGCCTTCCAGGCGGCCGGCGCGGACGTACTGGACCGCACCGGCATCCAGGGCTCCATCGGCAGCCGCGAGGCGGTCCGCAAGGGCGACGCCGACGCCATGTACGAGTACACGGGCACCGCGTGGATCACGTACATGGGCAACAGCGAGCCCATCGTCGACCCGCAGGCGCAGTGGCGGGCGGTCCATGACGCCGACCTGAAGAACGGGCTGACCTGGCTGCCGCCGTCCCGGCTGGACAACACCTACGCGCTGGCGATGAACCAGGCCAACCACAGGAAGTACGGCACGAACACGCTGTCGGACGTGGCCACGCTGTCGAAGTCGGACCCGAGTGCCGTGACGCTGTGCGTGGAGGGCGAGTTCGCCAACCGGGCGGACGGGCTGCCGGGCATGGAGAAGGCGTACGGCATGAACATCGCGGCGTCCCGGATCACCCAGATGGACACCGGGATCATCTACACGCAGGCGGCGAAGGGGAGTTGCACCTACGGGGAGGTGTACACGACCGACGGCCGCATCCGGTCGATGAACCTGGTGGTGATGGACGACGACAAGGACTTCTTCCCCAACTACAACGCGGCCCCCGTGATCAACTCCAAGGCGCTGAAGAAGTGGCCGGCGATCGCGGGCCTGCTGAACCCGATCACGAAGAGGCTCGACAACACGGTGGCGCAGGAGCTGAACGCCAAGGTGGACGTCGCCGGGGAGGACCCGCACCAGGTCGCCCTGGACTGGATGAAAAACCAGGGATTCGTGAAGTGAGCAGAGGTGTGCAGAGGTGTCAGCAGCTCGGTACCGAGCCCTTCCCCTTCTCCAGGGCGACCAGCGCGCCCACCGCGCCCTTGAGCGTGGTGACCGGGATCAGCCGAAGCCCCTTGGGCAGCTCGGCCTTCGCGTCGCCGCACTCGTCCTTCGGCACGAGGAACACGGTCGCCCCGTCGCGCCGGGCGGCCTGTGTCTTGAGGGCGACGCCGCCGACCGCGCCGACCTTGCCGTCGGCGTCGATGGTCCCCGTCCCGGCGATCGTGCGGCCGCCCGTGAGGTCGCCGCCGCTGCCGTCGCCGTCGAGCTTGTCGACGATGCCGAGCGAGAACAGCAGCCCCGCGCTCGGACCGCCCACGTCGGCCAGCTTCAGTGTGACCTTGAGGCCGTCGCCGGTGCGGTGCAGGTACGTCAGCGCGGCCTCGGTCGCCGCGTCCTGGGACTGCTGCATCTGCTCGGTGTTGTGCCGCTCGATCTCCTTGGTGCTCTCCCCGCTGGGGTAGACCGAGTCGCGCGGCATGATCGCCTGGTCGGTGCGGAACCAGCCGTCGATCACATCGGAGAGCGTGACGTCCGTGTCGGGGCTGGTCGCCTCGATCGTCGTCATCCGCAGCTGCCCCTTCGTCTCACGGGAGGGCGCGCCGGAGATCGTGATGACCGGGTCGCCCTTGTTCTCACCGAGGACGTTCGCCGTCATGCCCGGCTGCGCCACCGAGAACGGCAACGGCGCGAACGCCGCCGTGGCGAGCAGCGCCACGAGCGGCAGAGCACAGACGACGAGGGCCTGGGGACGTGAGAGACGAGAGAGCACGAGGTCAATGTAACGGTCACCCCCACACCCCCACCCGCCCAGGTACACCACCCCGAGCCCACGGCCAGCCATGCCACGCCCCTGCCACCCGACCCCCTGGCCTGCGGGCAGTCGTGCCGCTGGGGCAGCACGGATGGGCGCAGGCGGCACCCGGCAAGCGCCCCCACCCCCGCCCCACACCGCACGGCGCCACACCGCACCGCACCGCACCAGCCCAGGGCACCGCCCCGCACCCGGCCCCGCGTCAGGAACCGCAGGGCTCAGCGCAACGCCCCGCACCCGCACCGCACCGCACCGCACCGCACCGGCCCAGGGCACCGCCCCGCACCCGGCCCCGCCTCAGGAACCGCAGGGCTCAGCGCACCGCCCCGCACCAGCCCAGGGCACCGTCCCGCACCGCACCGCCTCAGGAACCGCAGGGCTCAGCGCAACGCCTCCGCGACCTCCCGCGCAGCGTCCATCACGCGCGGCCCCACCCGCTCCGGCACCGCGTCCGCCAGCATCACCACGCCCACGCTGCCCTCGACCCCCGTCACTCCGAGCAACGGCGCCGCGGCCCCGCTCGCCCCCGCCTCCAGCTCGCCGTGCGTCAGGGTGTACCCCGGCTCGTCCGGCCGCCGCTGGCGCGCGGCGAGGATCGCCCGGCCCGCGGCGCCCCGGTCCAGCGGATGCCGGAACCCGGCCCGGTAGGCCACGTGGTAGTCCGTCCAGGTCGGCTCGACGACGGCGACGGCGAGCGCCTCCGTCCCGTCCACCAGTGTCAGATGCGCGGTCGCCCCTATGTCCTCGGCCAGCGATCGCAGCGCGGGCAGCGCGGCCTCCCGCACCAGCGGATGCACCTGGCGGCCGAGCCTCAGCACGCCGAGTCCGACGCGGGCTCGCCCGCCCAGGTCACGTCGTACGAGTGCGTGCTGCTCCAGGGTGGCGAGCAACCGGTACACAACGGTCCGGTTCACGCCCAGTTTGTTGGAAAGCTCGGTGACGGTCAGCCCGTGGTCGGTATCGGCCAGCAGCTTGAGAACCTTCAGCCCTCGATCGAGCGTCTGGGAGGTCTCCGCGGTCACGACGCCCACTCCTTAAGTGGTGAGGTCGGCAGGCCCCCGTCGCGGCGGATGCGTCACCGAGTCCCGTCAGTGACGCGCTTGAGAGGCCGCCGATCGACAGATGGGCCCGGCGTGTCCGGGCCCAGTCGCTTCACGGCTGCGCTCCGCGGCGGCGCTGCCACGGGGCGTGTGCGTAGCGGGACAGTAGCGAAGCAGGTTCGCTGAGCGGAAGGCTCCGTCCAGAATCCGGTCATTGGCCGGTATGGACTACCTGCATTTATCCCGATACGTACGGAGCGTGACGACACACCGCGCGCCCCTCCAGACCTCACAGAGAACGCAAGCCTCACAGAGAACGCAGGACTCACAGAGAACGCAGGACTCACAGAGAACTCAGGACTCACAGGGCACGGAGGTCACTTCATCCGCGTGGCCCACTCCTGCACCTTGGCGATCCGCTGCCGCAGCTGCCCCGCCGTCGCCTCCGCGCTCGGCGGCCCGCCGCACACACGCCGCAGCTCGGTGTGGATCACACCGTGCGGCTTGCCGCTCTGATGGACGTACGCGCCGACCATCGTGTTGAGCTGCTTGCGCAGCTCCATCATCTCCTTGTGCGAGACGACCGGCCGCCGCTCGGCGGGCAGTTCGAGCAGGTCGGCCTCGGTGTCCGGCTTCTTCCTGCTGTGCGCGATCTGCTTGGCCTGCCGCTTCTGGAGCAGCAGCTGCACCTGGTCGGGTTCGAGGAGCCCCGGAATGCCGAGGTAGTCCTGCTCCTCCTCGCTTCCCGGGTGGGCCTGCATGCCGAACTCGGCGCCGTTGTACATCACCCGGTCGAAGACGGCCTCGGACTCCAGCGCCTCGAAGGCGAACTGCTCCTGTTCTCCGGTGTCCTCGTCCTGCTCCTTGTTCGCCTCGTCCATCTCCTTCTCGGACTCGGCGTACGGATCCTCCTCGCCCTCCTTCTTGGGCTTGTCGAGGGCGTGGTCGCGCTCGACCTCCATCTCGTTGGCGAAGGTGAGGAGGTCGGGCACGGTCGGCAGGAACACGGACGCGGTCTCGCCGCGCCGCCGGGACCGCACGAAACGCCCGACGGCCTGGGCGAAGAAGAGGGGCGTGGAGATAGTGGTGGCGTACACCCCCACCGCCAGCCGCGGCACGTCGACGCCTTCCGACACCATCCGCACCGCGACCATCCACCGGTCGTCGCTCGCGCTGAACTCGTCGATGCGGTTGGACGCGCCGCTGTCGTCGGACAGGACGACGGTCGCCTTCGTGCCCGTGATCTCCCGGATCAGCTTGGCGTAGGCGCGGGCGGCGTCCTGGTCGGAGGCGATGACGAGCGCACCGGCGTCCGGGATGGCCTTCCTGACCTCGGTGAGCCGCTGGTCGGCGGCGCGCAGCACGCTCGGCATCCACTCGCCGCGCGGATCGAGCGCCGTACGCCAGGCCTGACTGATCGCGTCCTTGGTCATCGGCTCACCGAGCCGCGCCGCGATCTCGTCGCCGGCTTTCGTCCGCCAGCGCATGTTGCCGCTGTAGGAGAGGAAGATGACCGGCCGCACGACGTTGTCGGCGAGCGCCGACCCGTAACCGTAGGTGTAGTCGGCGGCGGAGCGCCGGATCCCGTCGTTGCCCTCCTCGTACGTCACGAAGGGGATGGGGTTGGTGTCGGACCGGAACGGCGTGCCGGTGAGCGCGAGGCGGCGGGTGGCCGGCTCGAACGCCTCCAGACACGCCTCACCCCACGACTTGGAGTCGCCCGCGTGGTGGATCTCGTCGAGGATGACGAGGGTCTTGCGCTGTTCGGACCGGTTGCGGTGCAGCATCGGCCGTACGCCGACGCCCGCGTAGGTCACGGCGACGCCGTGGTAGTCCTTGCTGAGCGGGCCGGCGCTGTACTCCGGGTCCAGCCGGATGCCTATCCTCGCGGCCGCTTCCGCCCACTGCTTCTTCAGGTGCTCGGTCGGCGCGACCACCGTCACCTGCTGCACGACGTGATGGTGCAGCAGCCAGGAGGCGAGGGTCAGCGCGAACGTCGTCTTGCCGGCGCCGGGGGTGGCGACGGCGAGGAAGTCGCGCGGCTGCTCCTGGATGTACTTCTCCATCGCCCCCTGCTGCCAGGCACGCAGCTTGCTGGCGGTGCCCCACGGGGCGCGGCCGGGAAAGGCGGGCGACAGGTGGTGGGAGTGGGAGGAGGACGCGGAGGTGGCAGACATAGGCGTGGGCCCGGAGGGCCCTCCGTTGAGGGTGGCGGCGGGCGACGGGCGGGAGGTAGTCACGGTCTCCGGTGAGGGGGTCGGATCAGAGGGGCTACGGGGGAACGACTCGGCTACATATGACAACCGGGCCACCCTACCGGCGGCCCGGCGGTGTCCAGGTGCGAACCAGGCCGGGTCGCCGATGGGTGGGACTCACGTCACAGCGCCCGCAGCCGCTCGGCGATCACGGCGACCCGCGGCTCCGCACCGGAGGCGACATCGATGACCAGGTCGTATGCCGCGTCCTGGTCGCAGTCGGCGAGATCCACGCCGTGCAGCGCGAGGAAGGTCACGGCCGCCAGCCACGCGGCGCGCTTGTTGCCGTCGACGAAGGGGTGGTTGGCGGCGATCGCGTGCAGGAGGGCGGCGGCCTGCTCGTGGACGTCGTCGTACGCGGCCGTGCCGAACATCCGGGCGCGTGGCCGGTGCACGGCGGAGGCGAGCAGACCGGGCGCCCGCGCCTCGGGCGCCCGCCCGCCGAACGCGATCCGCGCGATGTCCGTCACCTCGGCGACGGTGAGGTGACGGTTCACTCCCCCAGCCTCCGCAGCAGGTCGGCGTGGGCTCCGGCGAGCCGCTCGGCCACGGCGCGCACCCGCGCCTCCTCCGCACGCAGACACTCGCGTACGGCGTCCAGCGCGAGCTCCTCCGGACGGCGACCGGTGGCGTCCGCGAGGTCGTCGAGGGCGTGGCCGAGGTCAGGGGGAAGGGTGAGTGGCTGCATAGGCAGGGAGGTTAGGAGAAGGACGGTTCAACGGCCACGGGATTTCCGGGATCCGGCGCTCGGGGGTTCCGGGGTTTACGGTCGCCGCTCACGCACCCGGGTGGCCACCCACGCCCCGGCCAGCGCCACCGCGGCCATCGGCAGGAAGACGGCGACGAAGGCGGCCGGATGCGACGACCCGTCGGCGGTCGTGTCCGTCGCCGCGTGCGCCACACTCCCGCCGCCGAGGGCCGCGAACGCGGCACCCCCCGCGGCCAGCAACAGCACGTTGGACAGACCATCGGCGATCTGCAGCCCGGCGGAATTGGCCCCCGCCTCCTCGGGGGCGGAGAGCTGCAGCAGGAGCACACTGGTGGAGGAGATCACCAGCCCCATCCCGAAACACCCGAAACCCCAGGCGACGGCCAGCGTCCAGACCGGCACGGAAGGGACCAGCACGCTCGGCGCGGCGGCGATCGCGCCGGCCGCCAGCACCATCCCGAGCGCCATCAGCCGCTCCCGGTACGGCTCCGCCCGCGACCGCGACTGCACCCACGACCCCAACGCCCAGGTGGCGCCCCCGGCGGCGAGCGAGAACCCGGCAAGGGTGGGACTCAGTCCCCGCTCCGTCACCAGCATCAACGGCACGAAGGACTCGGCGGCGACGAACGAACCGGCGGCCACCCCCCGCAGCAGCACCACGGACGGCAGCCCCCGGGCCGCCCGCCATATCCCGCGCGGCAACAGCCCGAGCACGGCGGGCACGAGCAGCGCGACACCGGCCGCGCCCGGCACCAAGGAGACCGGCCGCGGATCCTGGGCGGCGTACTGCAGCAGCCCGGCACCGAGGGAGATCGCGAGAGCAAGCCGAATCCGCCGCCGGTCGGGGGAGGTCGAGGACGTCGAGAGGGAGTCCGCCACGGGCCCGCCGGCCCGACGCCGTATCTGAGGCAGCGCCAGCCCGACCGGCAGAGCGACCAGGACGGGTATCCCGAGGAAGACCCACCGCCACCCGAGCTGCTCGGTCACCGCCCCCGCGGCAAGCGGCCCCACCACGGACGGCACGACCCAACACGCCGCGAACGACGCCATGATCGCCGGCCGCAGCCGCTGCGGATAGGCCCGCCCGACGACGACGTACAGGGCGACGACGACCAGCCCGCCGCCCAGCCCCTGCACGGCCCGCCCGAGAATGAACAACCACATGACCCCGGCACTCCCGCAGAGCACAAGCCCCGCCGCGAACGCCGCGATCCCACTGCTCAACGCCCCGAGCGGCCCCCGCCGATCCGACCACTGCCCTGCCCACACCATCCCCAACAGACTGGTGGTGAAGTACCCGGAGAACGCGAACGCGTACAACGACACCCCGTCGAGCTCCCGCGCCGCCACGGGCATGGCGGTCCCCACCGCGGTCGCCTCAAAGGCGATGAGCAGCACGACGGACACGATCCCGACACTGAGGGCGCGATAGGAACGCCCGAGGACGGTCTCACCGACACGGTCGTCTGCGACAGCGGTGTCGCGGGGCTTCAGGGCGGTCATGGTCGCCAGCGTAAGGTCCACGACCGACATTGACCCCTGTCGCAAGACCGGTCCACACCCGGTCCATTGGTCCTACACCCACGCCGCCGACGCCCCCGGCATCACCCGCGACGCCCCCCGTTTCATGAACGGCGTATGGCAGTCCCGTTGCAGCGCAGCCGATCCCCTTGAGCCCCTTCCCACCCGGCCCGTACGGTCGACATACCGAGTTCGGAACGGGGCCCAACCCCCACTCCCTACCTGGCCGTTCCCATCACGGCCAGGAACGGAAGAAGAACTCGGCGAACGGCCGTGTGCCCGAGTGGCTTAGGGACTCGCCTGCAAAGCGAGGTACGTGGGTTCAATTCCCGCCACGGCCTCCAGAGCCCACGTCGCGGCCGACCACTGGCGGGTGGTCGGCCGGGACGGCGGGCAACCGTCGCGTACGGCCCCAACTTGCGGGCGCGGGTTCCGACGAAGGGTCGACCCCGGATGGCCGCGGTCGCTCACGTGACTTCCAGAACCAGCCGCATCAGGCTGCGACAGCCTCACCTTTCAGCGCCGCACAGCCCGCCGCCCGCCTCGTCCTCGAACGCCTCCGGCCAGTACCGTCGGCCGTCGTCCGTGGGGATGCCGGGGGCCGGGGTGGGATCGCAGGCGATCGGGTCGACGGCGGCCAGGGTGCGTGACATCGCATCGGCCAGCTGGTCGTAGGCCTCGGTCAGGTCGTGCACCGCGTCCAGGGCCCGCTCGCGCCGTATCAGCCAGAGGGTGAACGCCAGGGTCGAGATGTCCGCGTTGAGCGGGCGCAGGCCGAGGTCCGGCTCGCTCCAGCTCAGCACCGCGCCCGTCGCGCCGTCGATGACCAGGCTGGTGTCCTCCAGGAGACGGCCCAGGCGGATCAGGCGGTCGGCGTTCGCCGGGAGGTGTGCCTCGGTGCGGCCGCTGCCGTCCTCCGCGCCGTACTCGGCGAGGGTCTGCAGCGGCATGTCCGTCTCCAGCGAGAACCAGACGACCTCCTCCGGCAGGCCCACCTCGCGCAGGAAGCGGCGGGTCGGGGCGTGCGTGAGCGCCTTCGGGAAGTCGACGTCCTCGAAGCGGACGATCTCGCCGGAGCCGAACTCCTCGTCCAGCAGGCGGACCGGCAGGTCCAGGGCCAGGCCGGACCTGGTGCCCGGGCCGGCCACCAGGGCGAGCGGGCGGATCACCGCGGCCAGCTTCCAGAAGAGGCCCGGCTCCTCGCTCGTGCCGGTGCCGCCCGTCCGCTGCGCGCCCGTCTCGAACACCGCAAGCAGCTGGCGGGACGCCTCCGCCACCGCCTTCGGGCCGAGCCGGCCCGCGTAGGAGGCGAACTGGCCGCGCAGAGCCGCCAGTTCGTCCACCGCCGTCGCGCAGCGCACCAGCTTCTCCAGGGAGGGGGCCAGCGGGCGGGTGTCCATCAGGTCGAGGCGGTCGTGCAGGAAGTACGTGGTGGAGATCTCGCCCGTCATCCCGTCGAGCAGGACCGACTCCCTCTCGCGGCCGTCGGCTCCCAGGATTCCGCCTATCACCAGCCGGTCGCGCAGCTGTGCCGCGAGGCGGCCGCCGGGGTCGTCCGTGGAGTCCGCGACCGTGCGCAGCCCGTCCGTGCGCAGCGCCTCGAACGTCAGCAGGCCGCCGTCGCCCGGCACGCCCGGCAGGCCGGGGCCGGTGAGCCAGCGGCGCGTCGGTGCGTGCGTGACGTACGGGTCGAGCTGGTCCTCGGTGAAGGTGATCGTCGTTGTGGCGGTGGTGGTCCTGGTCGTGCCCATCGGGTCCCCCGTGCGGAAAGTTGCGTGCGCCGTCCCACTGCTCCGCAGCCTACGCGGCACCACTGACAACGGCCCTGACCAGCGACAGCACCCAACACACCCGCCACCGGCCCGCACTGTCAGACGTCAGGGCGCCCTCGCGCGTTCCCGTCCCGCCACGATCGCCCCGACCGTCCGCTCCTACGTGAGGTACACGCCGCCGAGGACCACGACCACCGCCGCCAGCACGAACAGCAGGATCCAGCCGAGCAGCTTGCCCACGCTCGGCGGGGGCTCGTACTGCCGGGGCTCCGGCTCGGGCTCGCTCATCGGTCCGTCACCACCGCAGCTTGGGGCCTTATCGGCAGCCGGTTGACCGGGCGGCCGGTGGCCGCGCGGACGGCGGAGGCGATCGCCGCGGGCGAGGTCACCACCGGGACCGCGCTGGCCGCCTTCGCCCCGAAGGGGGCGACCACATCGCGTTCCTCGACCAGTTTGACGATCCGGATGTCCGGCGCGTCCAGGGCCGTGGGCAGCGCGTAGCCGGTGAGGTCGGGGTGGCGGATCAGGCCGCGCGGGGTGCGCAGGTTCTCGGTGAGCGCGATGCCGACGCCCTGCGTCACGCCCGCCTCGATACGGGCGGCGAGCTGCGCCGGGTTCAGGATCCGGCCGACGTCCTGGGCGATCGCGAGTTCCACGACCCGGACCGAGCCGAGCTCGATGTCGACGTCCACTACCGCGCGGATCGCGCAGAACGCGAGGCCGACGAAGGCGTCGCCCTGGCCCGCCGCGTCCAGCGGCTCGGTCGGATGCGGCCGGCACTGGGCCGTCGCCCACAGCTCCTTGCCGTGCAGTTCCTCCGTGACGGTCGTCGACAGGACGCCGTCGTACGAGGTGATCTTGCCGTCGGTGATCTGGAGCAGCTCCGTGGACATGCCGAACTTGTGCGCCAGGGGCTGCAGGAGCTGGGTGCGGACCATCTTCGCCGCGCGTTCCACGGCGCCGCCGGACACCCAGGTGTGGCGGCCCCGGCAGCCCGCGCCCGCGGGGGGCTGGTCGGTGTCCACGGGAGCCACGTGCACCTCGTCGATGCCGAGCGTCTCCTGGACGATCTGGCGGGCCAGCGTCGTGAAGCCCTGGCCGGTCTCCACCGCCGCGCACAGGACCGTCGCGACGCCGTCCTGGACCTTCACGGTCGCCGTGGAGACCTCGTCGGCGCCCTCCGCGCCCAGCATGTGCACCATGCCCAGGCCGTAGCCCACGCCCCGGCGCACCGCACCCGGTTCGCCCGCGCCCTCGGGGCCGCCGGGCAGCAGCCACTCCTCCTCGGGCGTGTCCTTGGGGAGCTCCGGGAGGGGGAACTCCTGGACGGCCTGGAGGAGTTCGGCGACGGGGGCCGGGCAGGTCACCGTCTGGCCGGTCGGCAGGACGTCGCCGGTCGCCATGACGTTGCGCAGCCGCAGCTCCGCCGGGTCCACGCCGAGCTTCTTCGCCAGCTTGTCCATCTGCGCCTCGTAGGCGGCGCACACCTGCATCGCGCCCTCGCCGCGCACATGGCCCGACGGCGGGTTGTTCGTGCGGACCGCCCAGCCCTCGATGAAGGCGTTCGGGACGACGTAGGGGCCGCAGGCGAAGGAGACGGCGGCGGCCAGGGCCTCGGCGGAGGTGTCGGCGTACGCGCCGGCGTCCAGCAGGATCTGCGCCTCGACCTTCACCAGTCGGCCCTCGGCATCGGCGTGGTGGCGGTAGCGCAGCAGCGTCGGGTGGCGGTGGACGTGGCCGAGGAAGGA
Source organism: Streptomyces sp. NPDC031474 (assembly GCF_055581185.1). Classification (NCBI taxonomy): domain Bacteria; kingdom Bacillati; phylum Actinomycetota; class Actinomycetes; order Kitasatosporales; family Streptomycetaceae; genus Streptomyces; species Streptomyces sp. NPDC031474. Next base: position 94,033 of record NZ_JBVIJX010000009.1, on the reverse strand, counting down.
CTCCTCGCGGGTGGCCGTCAGCTTCACCGGGCAGCCGGTCTTCAGGGCCAGCAGGCCGAGGGGGAGCTGGAAGCCCTGGTCCTCGCGGTCGGCCGTCGCGCCGGGCACCCCGGTGACGACGATCTTCACCCGTTCGGGTTCGAGGCCGTAGCAGGCGGCGGCCGTGTCCCGGTCGTTGTGCGGGTCGGTGGAGGCCAGGTACAGCTCCACGCCGCCGTCGGGGCGGGGCACGGCGAGGCCGGCCTCGGCGCCGACCGGGGCGGGGTCGGCGCGGCCGATGCGGTACTGGCCCTCGACGACGATCTCGCCGGCCGCGCCCGGGTCGCCGTGGTGCAGCGGGATGTGCCGGATCAGGTTGCCGTCGGGGTGCAGGGGCTCCGCCTCGAAGGCCAGCTCCGGGTCGGTCACCGGGTCGAGTACCTCGTACTCGACGATGACGGCGGCGGCGGCCATCCGCGCGGTGTCCGGGTGGTCGGCGGCGACGGCCGCGATGGGCTCGCCGTGGTGGCGCACGACCTCGGAGGCGAACACGGGACGGTCGGCCTTGCCGCGGCCGTGCACCGGGCTGCCCGGCACGTCCTCGTGGGTGACGACGGCGCGTACGCCGGCCATCTCACGCGCGTGGGACGTGTCGATGGACACGATGCGCGCGTGCGGGTGCGGGGAGCGCAGCACGGCCGCCCACAGCAGGCCCTCGGCCCACAGGTCGGCCGCGTACGGGAAAGTACCTTCGGTCTTCGCGCGCGCGTCGGCGGGCTGCAGGGACGCGCCGAGCCCGTGCGGGATCGGCTCGGGGGCGGGGGCCGCCTCCACTGTGGTCGTCGCGGTGGCTGCTTCGTTGCTCACGCCTGGCCTCCGTCCTGGCCCTGTCCGTACGCCGGGTCATGGGGGTGGGGCTGTGCCGGGTTCTCGAACGCCGACGCGTGGACGCCGCCCGCGCCGGGGCCCGCCTGGTGGGGGATACGGGCCTCGTCCCCGTCCGTCCCCGCCTCGGCGGCGGCGTGCGCCTCGCGTTCGGCGACGACGTCCTGCACGGCCTGGAGCACGCCCCGGTAGCCGGAGCAGCGGCACAGGTTGCCGCACAGGGCCTGGCGGGCCTCCAGTTCCGACGGCGCCGGGTTGCCCTCCAGCAGGTCGTGCACGGTCATCGCCATGCCGGGCACGCAGAAGCCGCACTGCACGGCCCCGCACTTGGCGAGCGCCCGCTGCACGTCCGAGGGCTGTCCGTCCTCGGCCAGGCCCTCGACGGTACGGACCTCGCTGCCGGCGGCGGTCACGGCCGGCACCAGACAGGAGGCGACGAGCCGCCCGTCCACCTGCACGTTGCAGGCCCCGCACTCGCCCTGCGAGCAGCCGTCCTTGGCGCCCGCGAGGCCGAGGCGCTCACGCAGCACGTAGAGCAGCGACTCGCCGATCCAGGCGTCGGTGACGGGGCGCTCGGAGCCGTTGACGCGCAGCACATAGGCGGCGAGGGGGTGTTCCTCGTGGAACGGCGCCGGGGCGTCGTCGGGCGCCTCCGCGGGCTCGGCGGCCTCGGCGGGTTGCGGGGAGGCGGCGTCGGGGGCCGCGTCCCGCTCCTCGGTCTCCGCGGCCGGTTCCGTCTGCGCGTCGGGATCCGAGGGGGCGCCGTCGGCGGTGGGGGCGGCCTCGCGGGCCTCGGCGGGCTCGTGAGCGGCCTCGTGGGCGTGCTCCGGGTCCCCGTCGGCCTCGGCGGTCCGCTCGGCCTCCGCGGCCTGCCGAGCGGCCTCCAGGGGGCCGTTCGGCGGCACGGTGTACGCCTCGGCCGAGACCTCCGGGTCGAACGCGCCGCCGGGGTGCGTGTGCTGCCCGGTGTGCCCGTGTTCGTACTGGTGCTCGCCGTGCGTTTCGTGCTGGTGCTCGCCGTGCGTTTCGTGCTGGTGCTCGCCGAGCGAAGCGTCACTGTGCGAAGGCTCGGTGTGCGAAGGCTCGGTGTGCGAAGGCTCGTGGCCGGCCGGCTCGTGGTGCGAGGGCGCGTGCTCCGGCGCGTGTCCGAAGGCGGGCGCCTCCGTCGCCGCCTGCCGTACGGCCGGGTCGGCGCCGTCCGTGGGCTGCCCCCAGGCCTGGCCCGCGGTGCCGGTCGCGCCCGTCGGGTCGGCCGGGCCCGTCGCCCAGGGCGCGGACGCGCCGCCGGGCAAGGTGGCCGGGGGTGTGCCGCCCCACTGCTCGACCAGGGCCGACGCGGTGAACTCGCCCGACTCGTCGGGCAGTTCGCCGCCCGCGACGGGGATCGACCACTGGCCGGTGACGTCATGGCCGGGGGCGGGCGCGGACTGCGCCGCGCCCTGGCCGCCTGCCGAGGTGTCCTCGAAGGTCCACTGGCCGGTCGCGCCCGGGTGGTACGAGAACCGGTCGTCGCCGACCGTCTGCGGGGTGCCCTGGGGGGCGGCCCAGTCCGCGCCGCCGGCCGGGGCCGCCCAGGCGGTGTCGTCCGGCTCGGGCGCCACCGCTATCTGCGGCGGCACGTAGCCGTGGCCCGGCGCGGCGAGCGGGCTGTTGCCGCGGCCGGCCAGGAGGGCGTCGATGCCGCCCTCGGGGAGCTTCACGAAGGCGGTCGCGCCGTCGTCGTAGTCCCCCTGGGGCAGCGGGTCCCAGCGGCCGCCGCCCTGCGGCGCGCCCTGGCCCTGCCCGGTCTCCTGTCCGTGCCCTTGGCCGTGGCCCTGTCCGTGTCCCTGTCCGTGTCCGTGCTGGTCGTCGGTCACGACAGTGCCCTCCCCAGTGCTCGTCGGGCCAGCGCGGCGACGGTGCGCCGCAGGTGCAGTACTGCGGGCGGAAGTTCCGGTACGGAGCCGTCCACGCCGGGCACCGGGTCGGGGATGCAGGCGGCGGCGACGTACTCCCCGAAGGCGTTCAGGGCCTCGGGGACGATCGTGCGGTTGTTGTCCCAGTCGATGAGCCGGGCGACCCACTGCTCGGCCTCCAGGGGCCGCAGCGGCATCGGCGCTATGGCGCCCACGGCGCACCTGACGCCACGCCGGGCGGGGTCGAGGACCAGCGCCACGGAGGCGACCGCGCGGCCCGGGCCGGTGCGGCCGGTGGCCTTCAGGAAGACCTGCGGGGCGTGCAGCAGCGGCACGCGCACGTAGCCGATGAGTTCGCCGCCGCGCAGCATCTCCATGCCGGCCAGCAGGTGCGACACCGGGATCTCCCGGCGGGCTCCGCCCGAGCCCGCGATGATCAGGGTCGCTTCCAGCGCGGCCAGCACGGGCAGCGCGTCGCCCGTGGGGGCGGCGGAGGCGATGTTGCCGCCCAGGGTGCCCGCGTTGCGGATCTGCGGCGGGCCCGCGGCGCGCGCGGCGGCGGCGAGCGCCGGGATGAGTGCGGCGAAGTCGGGGCGGCCCATGCGCGCGTGCGTGAGCCCGGCGCCGAGCAGTGCGTGGCCGTCCTGGTACTGCCAGCCACGGATCTCGCTGATCCGGCCGAGGCCGACGAGCCCGGCGGGCCGCAGCTGCCCGGAGTTGACGGCGGCCATCAGGTCGGTGCCGCCGGCCACCGGCACGGCCGCGGGCATGGCCGCCAGCGCCGCCACGGCCTCGTCCAGCGTTGTGGGCAGCGTGACGGCCTGCGCCGCCTGCGGTGCGTGCGTGCTCAAAACCGGCTGCCCCTTCCCGCTGCCCCACCTGGTCCCACCTGTGTTGCCGTACGGTACGTGCTGACAGGGCGGACGTGGCAACTCTGGCACATCTTCGCAACACCCGAACGCGGGGGTCCGCTAGGAGGCATTCGCCCACGTCACCGCGGAGATCGCCCGTTTTCGCACGGCATCACCAATGCGTGCGAATTGCCACTCTTCGGTGACCCTGCCGGGGTTTTTCCGTGACGCGCGTGATCACCGCTTCGAAGCCCACCGCTTCGAAGCCCACCGCTTCGGGCCTCACCGGTTCGGGGGCGGCCCGTCGATCGGACGGCCGAGGACACCGGGCCGCCGCTGCCACGGCCGGGGCCCGGACGGCGGGCGGTAGCCGACGCCCAGGGCGTCGAGTCGCCCGTAGTGGGCCCGCATCCGCCGCTCGAAGCCCGCGAAGTCCCGTTCCGCCGGGGCGGGCAGGGCACTCCAGGCGACCTCGGCGAACGCGGCGAGACGGGGGAAGGCCTGGTAGTCCACGCGCGCGTGGTCCTCCATGACCTCCGTCCACAGGTTGGCCTGTGTGCCGAGCACGTGCGCGGCCTCCTGGGGCGTCAACTCCGCGGGTACGGGTTCAAACCGATAGACGTCCTCCAGGGTGCGCACATAGCCGATCGGCACCGGCTCGTCCGGGCCGCCGTCCTGCCGGTGGTCCAGGTAGACGTGCTGCTCGGGGCACATGACGACGTCGTGTCCCGCGCGCGCGGCGGCGATCCCGCCCGCGTACCCGCGCCAGGACGACACGGCCGCGCCCGCCGCGAGCCCGCCCTCCAGGATCTCGTCCCAGCCGATGAGCCGACGCCCGCGCGCGCAGAGCCACTTGTCGAAGTGGCCGATGAACCAGGACTGAAGTTCGTCCTCGTCCGCGAGTCCGAGTTCCCCGATGCGGGCCTGTGCGGTGGGCGACTGCCGCCACTGGTCCTTGAGGCATTCGTCACCCCCGATGTGCACGAACTCCGAAGGGAAGAGATCGAGGACTTCCTCGAAGACGCCCTCGTAGAAGCGCAGGGTGTTGTCAGTGGGGGCGAGTACGTTCGGGTTGATCCCCCAGGTGTCCCAGACGGAGAGGGCGGTGGTGTCCGTGGCGTCGGTGTTGCCGAGTTCCGGATACGCGGCGATGGCGGCCTGCGAGTGTCCGGGCACGTCGATTTCGGGGACGACGGTGATATGCCGCTCGGCGGCGTACGCGACGATCTCCCGGATGTCGTCCTGCGTGTAGAAGCCGCCGTGCGGCCTCTCGTCCCACAGGGGTGAGGCGCGATGGCCGAATTTCGTGCGGGTTCGCCAGGAGCCGACCTCGGTCAGCCCGGGGTGCCTCTTGATCTCGACGCGCCAGCCCTGATCGTCCGTCAGATGGAAGTGGAAGAAGTTGAGTTTGTGCGCCGCCATCAGGTCCAGGTAGCGCAGGACGCCTTCCTTGGGCATGAAGTGCCGGGCGACGTCCAGCATGAGGCCGCGCCAGCGGAAACGGGGGGCGTCCTCGATCGTGACGTGCGGCACGGTCCAGGTGCGGTCGCGGAGAAGCGGCGCCTTGCGGTACGCGTCGGCACCCATCAGTTGCCGCAGGGTCTGGGCGCCCCAGAACACCCCGGCCGCGCTGCCGCCCTCGATGAGGACGCCGCTCCGGTCGCTGACGAGGCGGTACTCCTCGGGGCCGAGCCCGGGGTCCAGTCGGAGCCCGATGCCGTCGCCGTCGGTGTCGTCGAGCTCCCGTCCCTCGTGCAGCGGCAGGCCGGTGGCCTGCCACAGGACGGTGCGCAGCCAGTGGCCGACGCCCTCGGTCGCGGTACCGGCGTAGATCCGGGAGTGCGCCGTCAGCCGCACCTCGTCGGAGCCGGCGACGACCCGGCGGGGCACCGGAATCAGTGAAGTCATGGTCAGTCCTTTACCGCTCCGCCCAGCCCCGAGACCAGTCGTCGCTGTACGAGTACGAAGAACACCAGCACCGGAATCGTCATCACCGTGGAACCCGCCATCACACCGCCCCAGTCGGGGTCGTCCGGCTTGTAGAAGACCAGCAGGGCCATGGGCAGCGTCGACTGGGAAGTGTCGCTGATGATGAAGGACTTGGCGAACAGGAAGTCGTTCCAGGCGGAGATGAAGGAAAACACGCTCGTGGCCACCAGCCCCGGCAGGACGAGGGGGAAAAGGATCTGCCACAGAAAGCGGGTACGGCTCGCCCCGTCGAGGTACGCGGCCTCCTCCAGCGCCTCCGGAACCGCTTTCACGAACCCTCTCAGCATCCAGATCGCGAAGGGCAGCGAGAAGGCGATGTGGGGCAGGATCAACGACCCCAGGGTGTTCAACTGGCCGAAGTCCCGCATGAGGAAGAACAACGGGATCGTCAGGGCCTCCACGGGCACCATCTGGGCCACCAGGAACATGATCAGCAAAGTGGTCCGGAAGCGGAACCGGAATCGGGTCACGGCGGTCGCGGCGAGAAACGCGATCACTCCGGAGGCGATCACCACCGTGCCCGCCACGACAACACTGTTGAGGAAGTAACGGCCGAATTCCTGCTGTCCGAACACCCGCCGGAAGGAATCCAGAGAGGGCGCGAGCGTCCATGGCCGCGGCTCGCTCGACTCGATCTCCCCGGCCGGTTTGAAGGCGCTCAGCACCATCCAGTACAGCGGGAAGGCGACGACGGCCGCGACCAGCAGCGCGCCGGCCTCGGCGGCCAGCCGCCACGGACGGGCCATCAGGCCCCGCAGAAGATTCACAGCCCCTCCCCGCACGGTCGCTCCCTCACAGTTCCTCCCCCTGGCGGCGCAGCAGCCGCAGGTACACCAGCGTGACCGCGAGCAGGATCAGCAGCATCACGACGCCGATCGCCGACCCGAGGCCGTACTGCGAGGACGCGAAGGCCTGTTGATAGGCGTAGACGTTCAGGACGAGGTTCTGACCGGCGATGCCTCCGCCGTTCGTCATGACGTAGATCTGGGTGAAGACCTTGAAGTCCCAGATGACCGACTGGATGGTGACGACCACGAGGATCGGCCGCAGCATCGGGGCGAGCACCGACCGCCAGATCCGCCACTGCGAGGCTCCGTCGAGGGCGGCCGCCTCCAGCACCTCCGTCGGCACGGCGCGGATCCCGGCGTAGACGGTGACCATCACGAACGGGAACGAGCACCACACCACTTCGAGGAGGACGAGGAGGAAGGCGCTGTAGCGGCCGTACGTCCACGAGTGGTCGCCGAGCCCGAGCACCCGGTTGACCGGGCCGAAGTCGGGGTCGAACAGCAGCAGCCAGACCGTGGAGCCGGTGACCGCCGGGGTGGCCCAGGCGCCCAGCGCGGCCAGCATCAGCGCGAGCCGGGGCACGGCACGCACGCGCGTGAGCAGCACGGCGAGCGCGCAGCCCACGGCGAGCGTGGAGAGCACACAGGCCGCCGCGAAGACGACCGTCGCCAGCAGCACCTGCCAGAACTGGTCGTCCGAGAACACGTCGGCGTAGTTCCCGAACCCCCGGAAGACGGTCGGCTGACCGCCGCTGACCTGCGCCTGCGTGTACCGGAAGAGTGAGATCAGCCCGAGCTGGTAGACGGGGTAGACCAGCAGCCCGCCGAGGACGACCAGCGCAGGGGCGAGGTAGAGCCAGGGGGCCTGCCGGCTCCGCCCGCCGGGCGTGCCCGGCATCACCCGGCGGAGCCGAACGCCGCGTCCATCTTCTTCGCCGCTTCGGCGGAGGCCGCCGAGACGTCCTTCTTGCCGCTGATGACCTCCTGGAACATGGTCGGCAGGACGAGGGAGGAGTCGATCTGCGACCACGCGGGCGAGGCGGGCACGAACTTCGTCCCGGCGGCCAGCGTCCGCACGAACGGCTTCACGAAGGGCTCCTTGGCCGCGACCTGGTCGCGGACGTCCGTGAAGGTGGGCAGGAAGCCCATCGCGTCGAACAGCGCGCCCTGCGTCTTCTTGGAGGCGAGGGCCTCCATCAGCTGGACGGCGAGGGTGCGGTGCGAGGTGCTCTTCAAAACGCCGATGTTGTTGCCGCCCGCGAAGGCCGGGGCGATCGAGCCGGACGTCACACCGGGCAGCGGGACGACCGCGTACTCGCCCTTGACCTTGCCCGCCTCGACCGCCGTGTGGCTGAAGTCGCCGCCGATCGCCATGCCCGCCTTGCCGGCGGCGAACGCGGTGATGGTGTCGTTGCCGCCCATGCCTGCGCACTTGGCGGCGGGACAGTTGTCGTCGGAGAAGAGCGAGGTGTACGCGGTGATGCCCTTGCGGGCGGCCGCGCTGTCGATGGCGGAGGCGTACGAGCCGTTCTTGCCGTCGGCGAGTTCGCCGCCGGCCGCCCAGACGAAGGGCATCGCGCCGTAGGTGTAGGCGCCGCCGACGACCAGGCCGTACAGGTCGGGTTTCGCGGCGCGGATCCTGCGCGCGGTGGTCGCGAGCTCGTCCATGGTCTTCGGGACGTCGAGGCCGAGTTCCTTGAAGACGTCCGTGCGGTAGTACAGGGCGCGGACGCCTACGTAGAAGGGCGCGCCGTAGAGCTTGCCGTCGACGGTGACGGACTGTTTGGCGGTGGGGTCGGTGTCCTTGGTCTCGCCCCACTCGCCGAAGTCCCCGGTGACGTCGAGGAGTCCGCCGTCGTGGACGTAACCGGCCGTGTCGGTGTTGCCGTACTCCATGACGTCGGGGGCGGACTTCGGGTCGTTGAAGGCTGCCTTGACGCGCTGGGCGCGGGTGTCGACGGGGATGTACTCGACGGCGACCGTCGTGCCCTTGTGGGCCTTCTCGAAGGCGGCGACGACGGAGTCGACGACCTGTTCCTTCGGCTTGTTGCCGACCTCCTGAAAGAGCCAGACGCGCAGGGTGCCCGTCTTCGCGTCGGTGTCGGAAGAGGAGTTGTCGGACGTCTGGGGGGCGCAGGCGGTGGCGACGAGGGCGGCGGCCGCGAGCACGGCGAGTCTGGTGGTGAGCGTGGGGAGCGAGGGGAGCTTCATGGAGCGATCCTCCGAGCGTTGCGTTGCAACATACGCAATGGCTGTTTTGCTCTGCACAACACACCGGAGGCTAGGGACTTCATGAACGCGACGACAAGAGGTCTCAACCACTCTGTGACCACCCGACGCACCCCGTGCAACGACAGAAACGCGCAAAGGCCCCCGAAGCGCGTCAGAACGCGCCCCGGGGGCCTCGGAGGACCGGCGGGCTACTTCTTGTCGCCGCCCTTGCCCTTGTCGTCGCCGCCCATGCCCATGGACTCGAAGATCTCCTTGCACATCGGGCACACCGGGTACTTCTTCGGGTCGCGGCCAGGCACCCAGACCTTGCCGCACAGGGCCACGACGGGCGTCCCGTCGAGGGCGCTCGCCATGATCTTGTCCTTCTGGACGTAGTGGGCGAAGCGCTCGTGGTCCCCGTCACCGTGCGACACCTGCGGCGTCGGCTCTACGAGGGTCCCCGTCCCAGTGCCTCGCTGGGGCTGGGTCTCAGGCTCAAGAGTGCTCATGACCACCAAGGGTACTGAAGGTCACAGCCGTCAGTTGAGCGAAGGGTCGTCCGGATACGTCGCCACCATCGCCAGCTCGCTGCGCTGGCGGCGCAGCACCTCGCGCCAGAGTCTCTCCGGGGCGGGCGAGGAGACGTCGCCGGGCTCGGACTCCACGACGTACCAGGCGCCCTCCACCAGCTCGTCCTCCAGCTGGCCGGGGCCCCAGCCGGCGTATCCGGCGAAGATCCGCAGGGAGCCGAGGGCCGAGGCGAGGAGTTCCGGCGGGGCCTCCAGATCGACGAGGCCGATCGCGCCGTGCACCCGGCGCCAGCCCAGCGGGGCGCCGTCGACGGCCGTGCCGCCCGGGATGACGGCGACCCCGAGGGCGGAGTCGAGGGACACCGGGCCGCCCTGGAAGACGACGCCGGGTTCGCCGGTGAGGTCCGCCCAGCCCTCCAGGATGTCGCTCACGCCCACCGGCGTGGGCCGGTTGAGGACGACGCCGAGGGAGCCCTCCTCGTCGTGGTCGAGAAGGAGCACCACCGCACGGTCGAAGTTCGGGTCCGCCAGGGCGGGCGTTGCCACGAGCAGCCGCCCTGTGAGCGAGGACACCTCGGTCATGCCAGACATGATCCCGCATCTTCCCGAGAAGTGGGGAGGCAATGCGGGGTACGGGGGCGGAGAGCAGGTCGGGCGCACGGGTGCGGTCCGGGCGCACGGACCGGACGGGCGGGCGGCGGTGACCCCTTGTGCCCGGCGGGAAACGGTTCGTGTTGTGACACGGCTATGACGTTCCTGGGCGGTCCTTGGGCTTACGGGACAGGGGGCGACGGCGATTACTCTGTCTCATCTGGCCCTGCCCCCGATCCCGGGCCGAACCAAGGCCCTTGCCCCCAATCCACCATCCATGGAACGCGAGATACATGACCGTCAACGGCTCTGACGACGTACTGCTTGTCCACGGCGGAACCCCGCTCGAGGGCGAGATCCGTGTCCGCGGTGCGAAGAACCTCGTACCCAAGGCCATGGTCGCCGCCCTGCTGGGCAGTGAGCCGAGTCGGCTGCGCAACGTTCCGGACATCCGTGACGTGCGGGTCGTACGCGGCCTGCTGCAACTGCACGGGGTGACGGTCCGTCCGGGCGAGGAGCCGGGCGAGCTGGTGCTCGACCCGACTTATGTCGAGAGCGCCAACGTCGCCGACATCGACGCCCACGCGGGCTCCAGCCGGATCCCGATCCTGTTCTGCGGCCCGCTGCTGCACCGCCTCGGGCATGCGTTCATCCCGGGCCTCGGCGGCTGCGACATCGGCGGCCGGCCGATCGACTTCCACTTCGACGTGCTGCGGCAGTTCGGCGCGAAGATCGAGAAGCGGGCGGACGGGCAGTACCTGGAGGCCCCGCAGCGGCTGCGCGGCACGAAGATCCGGCTGCCGTACCCGTCCGTCGGCGCGACCGAGCAGGTGCTGCTGACGGCCGTCCTGGCGGAGGGCGTCACCGAGCTCTCGAACGCGGCCGTGGAGCCGGAGATCGAGGACCTCATCTGCGTACTGCAGAAGATGGGCGCCATCATCGCGATGGACACCGACCGCACCATCCGCATCACCGGTGTCGACAAGCTCGGCGGCTACAACCACGCCGCTCTGTCGGACCGCCTGGAAGCCGCCTCCTGGGCGAGCGCGGCGCTGGCGACCGAGGGGAACATCTACGTCCGCGGCGCCCAGCAGCGCTCGATGATGACGTTCCTGAACACCTACCGCAAGGTCGGCGGCGCCTTCGAGATCGACGACGAGGGCATCCGGTTCTGGCACCCGGGCGGCAACCTGAAGTCCATCGCGCTGGAGACGGACGTCCACCCCGGTTTCCAGACGGACTGGCAGCAGCCGCTGGTCGTCGCCCTGACGCAGGCCACGGGCCTGTCCATCGTCCACGAGACGGTCTACGAGTCCCGGCTGGGCTTCACCTCGGCGCTCAACCAGATGGGCGCGCACATCCAGCTGTACCGGGAGTGCCTCGGCGGCTCCGACTGCCGCTTCGGGCAGCGCAACTTCCTGCACTCGGCGGTCGTCTCGGGCCCGACCAAGCTCCAGGGCGCCGACCTGGTCATCCCCGACCTCCGCGGCGGCTTCTCGTACCTGATCGCCGCCCTCGCGGCCCAGGGCACCTCCCGCGTCCACGGCATCGACCTCATCAACCGCGGCTACGAGAACTTCATGGAGAAGCTCGTGGAACTCGGCGCAAAGGTCGAACTCCCGGGCAAGGCACTGGGCTGAAGGCCTCGGCCGGGGCCGGCGAAATCCGGCCCGGCCGGCGTGTGAGGCCGTGAGGCCGTGAGGCCGTGAGGCCATGGTGAAGCGCAACCACGAGGGGGCGGCACCCGGAATTCCGGGTGCCGCCCCCTCGTATGGCCTACGGCGCTCTCAGCGGAGCGTCACTTGCCCTTGGCAGCTTCCTTGAGCTTCGAGCCCGCGGAGACCTTCACGCTGTAGCCGGCCGGGATCTGGATCGGGTCGCCGGTCTGCGGGTTGCGCGCGGTGCGAGCGGCACGGTGGGTGCGCTCGAAGGTCAGGAAGCCGGGGATGGTGACCTTCTCGTCGCCCTTGGAGACGATGTCGCCGACGACCTCGGCGAACGCGGCCAGCACTGCGTCGGCGTCCTTGCGGGTCACCTCGGCGCGGTCGGCCAGCGCGGCCACCAGCTCACTGCGGTTCATGTTGTTACTCCCGTGTTCTTCTTGCCGTTGAGGCGTGCCACGCGGCGGAGCCGCATGTGGGGCACAGCGAAGTCGTTGTGCTCGCGCCCAGAGACGCATCCTGCCCCTACCTGCGGCGGGAAAGCCAATCCGGCACCCGCACCGAGGCGTGAGACAACCCATGTGTGTCACACGAAGGGGGCTTAGCTCGGCGCAACCCTAGAGGGCGGGTTGCGGCGCGAGGTTCCGCGACGCGCCGTTGCGGGGCCGTCGTGGCGAGCCTCACAGCCGCCCCGGCCCCGCACCTTACGCACCGGAGCCTACGAGGCCGACGCGCCGACCGCCTTCGCGGCGTCCCGTACCGCACCCGCCACCGCGCCGGCGACCTTGTCGTTGAAGACGCTCGGGATGATGTAGTTCGCGTTCAGCTCGTCGTCGCTCACGACGTCGGCGAGGGCCTTTGCGGCCGCCAGCATCATGTCGGTGTTGACCGTGCGGGACTGCGCGTCCAGCAGGCCGCGGAAGACGCCCGGGAAGACCAGCACGTTGTTGATCTGGTTGGGGAAGTCGGAGCGGCCGGTGGCCACGACGGCGGCCGTCTGGCGGGCGATCGCCGGGTCCACCTCGGGGTCCGGGTTCGCGAGCGCGAACACGATGGCGTCCTCGGCCATCGCGGCCACGTCGGCCCCGTCGAGGACGTTCGGGGCGGAGACGCCGATGAAGACGTCCGCGCCGCGCACGGCCTCCTTCAGGGTGCCGGTGAGGCCCTCGGGGTTGGTGTTGTCGGCGATCCAGCGCAGCGCCGAGTCGGGGGCCGCGTCGACGAGGTCCTCGCGGTCCGCGTGGACGACGCCGTGGATGTCGGCGACGACCGCGTTCTTCACGCCGGCCGCGAGCAGCAGCTTGAGGATGGCCGTGCCGGCCGCGCCGGCGCCGGACATGACGACCCGGACGTCCCCGATGCCCTTTTCCACGACACGCAGGGCGTTCGTGAGGGAGGCGAGGACGACGATCGCGGTGCCGTGCTGGTCGTCGTGGAAGACGGGGATGTCGAGGGCCTCGCGCAGGCGGGCCTCGATCTCGAAGCAGCGCGGGGCGGAGATGTCCTCCAGGTTGATGCCCGCGAAGCCCGGGGCGATCGCCTTCACGATCTCGACGATCGCGTCGGTGTCCTGGGTGTCCAGGCACAGCGGCCAGGCGTCGATTCCGGCGAACCGCTTGAAGAGGGCCGCCTTGCCCTCCATGACGGGCAGCGCGGCCTTCGGGCCGATGTTGCCCAGGCCCAGCACGGCCGAGCCGTCCGTCACGACCGCAACGGAGTTGCGCTTGATGGTGAGGCGGCGGGCGTCCTCGGGGTTCTCGGCGATCGCCATGCAGACACGGGCCACACCCGGCGTGTAGATCATCGAGAGATCGTCACGGTTGCGGATGGGGTGCTTCGACGCCATCTCGATCTTGCCGCCGAGGTGCATCAGGAACGTACGGTCGGAGACCTTGCCGAGGGTCACGCCCTCGATGCCGCGCAGCTGCTCGACGATCTCGTCGGCGTGGGAGGTGGAGGTGGCGGCGATGGTGACGTCGATGCGGAGCTTCTCGTGCCCGGAAGCGGTGACGTCGAGGCCGGTCACCGAGCCTCCGTGGGACTCGACGGCCCCGGTGAGCTGGGAGACCGCGGTACCGCTCGCGGGCACCTCCAGCCGGACCGTCATCGAGTAGGAGACGCTGGGCGCCGTTGCCATGGCCGACTTCCTCTGCACTGCTGGGTCGCGGGTTTGCCGTCCGATCGTCGCACCTACCGACGAGTACATGAAAGCCGCCCTCGATTGCGATCGTTTTGTTCTCAATAAAAGAGGCCCACATCACACGCGGTGATGTGGGCCTCTCCTGCGTTCATGACACCGACCCGCCATGCTCGCCTCGCGGCAAGTGGTCGCTCGTAGCGACGAAGGTTGGGCCCGGGGGCTTGGATCGAGCCGGTGTCACACCCAGGCTAACAAACGGATCCCCGATCGCCATTCCCGTCCGGGGAGTTCACAGGAAACCGTCGGCTGTTCAGTCCCGCAGGAGGTCCGGAACGCCGTCGGCGTCCGGCTCGTCGCGCTCCGCGGAGACGACCGTGAGCTGCTGCGTGGCCCGGGTGAGCGCCACGTACAGCACGCGCAGGCCCGCCGGGCTCTCGTCCGCGATCTCCGCCGGTGAGACGACGACCGTGGCGTCGTACTCCAGGCCCTTGGCCTCCAGGCTGCCGAGGGCCACCACGCGGTCGCCGAGCCCGGCGAGCCAGCGTCCGGCCTCCTCGCGGCGGTTCATGGCGACGACGACGCCGACGGTGCCGTCGACCCGCTCCAGGAGCCGCTCGGCCTCGGCGCGGACGGTCGACGCCAGGGTGTCGGTGACGGCCGTGAAGCGCGGTACGACCCCCGTCGACCTGACCGCCGACGGGGACTCGGCGCCCGGCATGGCCAGCGCCAGCACCTTCGCGGCCAGCTCGGCGATCTCGGCCGGGTTGCGGTAGTTCACGGTGAGCTGGAAGCGGCGGCGGGGGCGGGTCCCGAGGGCCTCGTCGCGGGCCTCGGCGGCCTCGTCGGGGTCGGACCAGGAGGACTGGGCCGGGTCGCCGACAACCGTCCAGGTGGCGTGCCGGCCGCGGCGGCCGACCATGCGCCACTGCATCGGCGTGAGGTCCTGCGCCTCGTCGACGATGACGTGGGCGTACTCGACGCGCTCCTGCGCGAGCCGCTCGGCACGCTCGCGCTGCGACTCCTCGCGCACCGGCATCAGCTCCTCCAGGCCGGTGAGCTGGTCCAGCGGGTCGAGTTCGCGGCGCTTCCTCGGGCGCACCGGGGCGCCGAGGATCGCCTGGAGCTCGTCGAGCATGGCGATGTCGTGCACGGAGCGGCCGTCCCGCTTGAGGGAGCGGGCGACCCTGCGGACCTCGCCGGGGTTGAGGATGCGGCGGGCCCAGCGGCCGAGCCGCCGTTCGTCGGCCATGGCCGCCAGGACGGCCTGCGGGGTCAGCTCGGGCCACCAGGCGTCGAGGAAGGCGATGAACGCGTCCTCGGTGGTCACGTCCTCGTCGAAGGAGGAGCGCAGCTCGGCGGCGAGCTCGGGGTCGGTGTGCCGGCCGGCCGCGCCGGAGCGCTCCCACAGGGCGTCCAGGAGCAGCTTGCGGGCGCGCGGGCGCAGCAGGTTCACGGGGGCGGTGCCGCTGAGGGCGCTCTGCCGGATCCGGTCCAGGTCGGCGGCCTCCAGCTCCAGCCGGCGGCCGAAGGCGACGACACGCAGACGGGTGGGGGTGACGCCGGCGCCGGAGGGGGCGGCCGGGGGCTCGTCGAAGCTGAGCTGCCCCGCGCCCCGGCCGCCACCGCCGTTGGCGCGGGCGTTGCCGTTGGCGTGGGCGTTGGCGTTGCCGCCGGTCTCCAGGGCGCCGCGGGCCGCCTTCCGCAGCACCTTCAGCATGCGGTACGAGCCCTTGGCGCGGGCCACCGCCGGGGAGTCGTACAGGGTGGCCTCGGCGCCGTCGACGAGGGAGCCGATGGCGCGGATGGCGACCTGGCCCTCCTCGCCGAGGGAGGGCAGCACGCCCTCCGTGTACGCCACCAGCAGCGGTGTGGGCGAGACGATGAGGATGCCGCCCGCGTACCTGCGCCGGTCCTGGTAGAGGAGGTAGGCCGCCCGGTGCAGGGCGACGGCCGTCTTCCCGGTCCCCGGGCCGCCCTCGACGTAGGTGACGGAGGCGGCGGGGGCGCGGATGACGAGGTCCTGCTCGGCCTGGATGGAGGCGACGATGTCCCGCATGGTGTGGCTGCGGGCCTGCCCGAGGGCGGCCATGAGGGCGCCGTCGCCGATGACGGCGAGCTCGTCGCCGTCCAGGGACGCCTTCAGCTCGGGACGCATCAGGTCGTCCTCGACGCCGAGGACCCGGCGCCCCTTGGAGCGGATCACGCGACGCCGTACGACGCGCCCCGGGTCGACCGGGGTGGACCGGTAGAAGGGGGCCGCCGCCGGCGCCCGCCAGTCGATGACCAGCGGGGCGTACTCGGAGTCGAGGACGCCGATCCGGCCGATGTGGAGCGTCTCGGCGATGTCGGCGGTGTTGTCGGGCCTGACAACGCCCTCCGCGGGCTCCACGGCGGTGTAGGCGCCGTCAGGGCCCTTCTTGCCGTCCTTGCCGAGGAGGAGGTCGATCCGCCCGAACAGGAAGTCCTCGAACTCGTTGTTGAGCCGGTTGAGGTGGACGCCCGCGCGGAACACCTGCGCGTCCCGCTCGGCGAGGGCGCCGGGCGTGCCGACCTGGCCGCGCTGGGCCGCGTCGTTCATGAGGAACTCGGCCTCGTCGATCTTCTCCTCGAGGCGGCGGTACACCCGGTCGAGGTGTTCCTGTTCCACGCTGATCTCTCGGTCCCGCACCGAATCCGGTGCGGCTTCCTGGACCGATACGACCGCGATTTCCTGCTGTGCCTGAGCGGCCACCGGGCCCCCTTCTGACGTGCTGGGCAGCCGTCAACCGTACGCGAAGGGGGCCGGTGAAGCTACGCGTCGACCTGGACGAGCTTCTTGCCGTCGAAGGTCATGACCTCGAAGTGGTCGATGTCGTTCGGGGCGAAGGCCGCGCCGCCGACGACGTAGAGCGGGTTCTTCGCCTGTTCGGTCTTGGCGCCCGGCAGGCCGTAGCCCCACTCCGGGACCGACCAGGAGGAGACCGTCTCGCGCTCGCCGTTCTTGCCGACGGCGATGAGCGAGCACTTCTCCGGGCCCTTCACGTTCTTCAGCTCGACGCCGATCTCCGTGCCCCACGCCTTCTCGCCCATGGCGACGGTCGCGGAGACCTTGGAGGCGGGGTCGGTCGACGACACCCGGTCGGAGAGCGTGTCGAACGTCGACTTGGCCGCGTTGGCGGACTTGGTCGCGCTCGCCTCGGTCCCCTTGGTCCCGCTGTCGCCGCCGGTCGCCGCCAGCACCGTGAGCGGGCCGCCGATGATCAGCGCGGCCGCGGCCGCCACGAGGAAGAAGGAGCGGCGGCGCTTTTGCGCCCGGCGCTCGGACACCTCGTCGACCAGCCGCTCCGCGAGGCGCGGGCTGGGGCGGGCGGACAGGGAGTCGCCGATCGCGGGTGTGCCGGTGCCCGGCAGGTCCGCGAGGGCGGCCAGCATGGGTTCCATGCCGGCGAGCTCGTCCAGTTGCTGAGCGCACCACTCGCAGCCCGCGAGATGCATCTCGAAGGCGGTCGCCTCGGCGTCGTCGAGGATGCCGAGGGCGTAGGCGCCGACGGTCTCGTGTTCGCTCGGGCTCGGAGATCCCACTGATCCCTGCATGGGGCCAGACATACCCGAACCACCTGCTCCGAATCCCCCGTAACCGCTCATCACGCCGTCACCCCCCGCTCCTCAAGAGCCAGCTTCATCGACCGCAGGGCATAGAAGACCCGTGAGCGCACGGTGCCGCTGGGTATGCCCAGCGTCTCGGCCGCCTCGTTGACGGTACGCCCCTTGAAGTACGTCTCGACGAGCACCTCCCGGTGAGCCGGGGTCAGGTCGTCGAGCGCGTCGGACAGCGTCATCAGCCACAGCGCCTTGTCGATCTCGTCCTCCGCAGGAATGACCTCCAGCGGCGACGGGTCGACCTCCTGCGGCCGGGCCTGCCGGCTGCGGTGGCCGTCGATGACGATGCGGCGTGCGACCGTCACCAGCCAGGGGCGTACCGATCCGGTCGCTCGATTGAGCTGACCGGCGTTCTTCCAGGCACGGATGAGCGTCTCTTGTACGACGTCCTCGGCACGCTGCCGGTCTCCGGCAACCAGGCGCAGGACATACGCAAGCAGGGGTCCGGCATGCTCCCGATACAGAGCACGCATCAGCTCCTCGTCAGGTTCCGAGGGCTGGGACATGCGATGTCGGGCCCTCGATCCACGTTCATTGGCCACGGCCGCATCCTTGCGCACGCCCACCTCCGGTGTCCGGGGGTTCCCCCAGTCGGTCGCTCGATGACGGGTACGCAGACGGGGTGTTGGGCGTTCAAACCGTGGGGAGACTTTTCTTCCGGGTGTCATGACGAGGGGGACATGGGGGCACATTCCCACCCCGTTTTCTTTACATTTTCGCCACAGTGACAAGATCGGGCCGACTGCCCGGGACGCGGCGCGGGTAAACGGCGTGTAATCGAAATCACTTCGATGATCGACCCGACCCGCCTCCACGAAAGCCGCATACCAGACAGGGCAGTTGGAGAGGCGACGGCGCGTCAGGTCCGCGCGAGTGCCGCCGCGCGCCGGCGATGCCGAGCGACCCGCTCCCGGTTCCCGCAGACCTCACTGGAACACCAGCGACGCCGACGGCCCCGGGACGTGTCGACGTACACGATCGGGCAGTTGTCCCCCGCGCACTGCCGCAGCGCCGCCCGGGCGGCGGGATCGGTCAGCAGCTCCACCGCGTCCCGGGCCACGGCGGCGAGCAGCGCGGCACACTCCGGCGGCCCGTCCAACGCCCGCACGAGCGCGCCGTCTTCGCCGCGTACGGCACGGGGGGTCGGGGGCGCGGCCCGGGCGACCTCGTTGACGCGGGCGAGGGCGAGGTCGTACGACCCGGCGTCGCCCCGGGCGAGCCAGCCGTGCACCAACTGGCCGATGGTGCGGCGCAGTTCCCGGAAGGCCGGCGGCCAGGACGCGTCGGCGTGGCCGAGGGGGGTCCCCGGCGGGACGAGCCCGCAGCCGCGGATCCACGCATCCAGCGGCGCGACGGCGTCGAGCCGTTCGAGGGGGTGCGCGGTCGCCAGCAGGTCGAGACAGATCCGTCCGGCATCGAACCGCAGCTCGTCCATGCGCGTGTCACCGCCAGCCGAGAGGCACTCATGAGGAAACCGTTCTTCTTCACAGTGCCAGTGCCGGGGCGGTCACCGGAACCCCCTGGGCTTTGCCACGCAGGTCAGTGCATCCCAGCCTGTCCGGCGTTTGAGGACGAGGCCCTTCGGGGCCGAAGCGGGGGTCTGGGGGCGGCAGCGGGGGTCTGGGGGCGGCAACGCCCGGGGACGGCCACACCGACCCCGGGCGCGAAACAACCCGCCCGAAGACCTACGCGTCCGCGTACTTCGCGTCGGCCGCAGGGTCCAGCGCCAGTCGGTAGCCCCGCTTCACCACCGTCTGGATCAGCTTCGGCGCCCCGAGGGCCGTCCGCAGACGGGCCATCGCCGTCTCGACGGCATGCTCGTCACGCCCCGCCCCCGGCAGCGCCCGCAGCAGGTCCGACCGCGGCACGACCCACCCCGGCCGCCGCGACAGCGCCCGCAGCAGCGACATCCCCGCCGGCGGCACCGGCTTCAAAGACCCGTCCACCAGCACCGCGTGCCCCCGGATCTCCACCCGGTGCCCGGCGATCGGCAGCGCCCGGGCCCGCCCCGGCAGCTCCTGGCACAGCAACTGCACGAGCGGCCCGAGCCGGAACCGCTCAGGGGAGACGGTGTCCACGCCCCGCGCCTGCAGCGGCAGCGCGGTGACCGGCCCGACGCAGGCGGGCAGCACATCGTGGTGGAGGGCGGCGAGCAGCTCGGCCAGCAGCCCGCGCTCCTCGGCCCGCGACAGCAGGGACGCGGCCGCCGGCGCGCTGGTGAAGGTGATGGCGTCCAGT
The DNA here is from genome assembly GCF_055581185.1 of Streptomyces sp. NPDC031474. NCBI lineage: Bacteria > Bacillati > Actinomycetota > Actinomycetes > Kitasatosporales > Streptomycetaceae > Streptomyces > Streptomyces sp. NPDC031474. Next base: position 74,636 of record NZ_JBVIJX010000009.1, on the reverse strand, counting down.
CCGCGCGAGACGGCGGCGTCGAGGAGCCGGTCGAGCGGCGCGACGTCCTCCGGCGGCATCCACCGGTAGACGGGCACCCCCACCACCTCCGCGCCCGCGGCCCGCAGCGACTCCACGAACCCCGGCAGCGGCTCGCCGTGCAGCTGGACGGCGACCCGGCGCCCGTCGACGCCCTCCTCCAGCAGCCGGTCGAGCACCTCGGCCATGGACTCGCTCGACGGCGACCATTCCTCCGTCAGCCCCGCGGCCCGGATGGCGCCCTTGACCTTGGGCCCGCGGGCCAGCAGCTCGACGCCGCCGAGCCGGGCGAGCAGCTGCTCGCCGAGCCCCCAGCCGTCGGCGGCCTCGACCCAGCCACGGAAGCCGATGGCGGTGGTGGCCACCACGACGTCCGGGGCCTGGTCGATGAGGTCCTTGGTGGCCGCGAGCAGCTCACCGTCGTCGGCGAGCGGCACGATCCGCAGCGCGGGCGCGTGCAGCACCGCCGCCCCGCGCCGCTGGAGCAGCGCGCCGAGCTCCTCGGCCCGGCGTGCGGCCGTCACGCCCACGGTGAAGCCCGCGAGGGGCCCGTGTTCGACGGCGCCCTGGGGGCTGGAGGCCGGTTGTTGCTGTTCCTCGTACATAGCCCTCGTCCCGCACTCAAGTCGCGTGTACACCTACATGCCGGCGAGCCTGTCAACGGTGCGTGACAGGCTCGGTTCGGCTACATGTCGCCAGTGTTACGTCACACCTCGGCGTAGCTGAGCTGCGGCTTCGCCTCGGATGCCGAGCTCGACGCCGTCACCCGGCCCGCCGGACGGCGAAGGTATACGGTCCAGGTGACCACGAAGCACGCCGCGTAGAAGGCGAGGAAGGCGACGAAGGCGCCGGTTCCGGAGCCGTAGGAGAGGAAGGACTGCCGGAAGGCCAGGTTGATGCCGACGCCGCCGAGCGCGCCGACCGCCCCGATGAGCCCCATGGAGGCGCCGGACAGCCGCCGCCCGTAGGCAGCCGCCTCTTCCCCTTCGAGCCCCTTGGCGACGGCCTTCGCCTGGAAGATGCCCGGGATCATCTTGTACGTCGACCCGTTGCCGAGGCCGCTGAGCACGAACAGCACCACGAAGACGGAGACGAAGAGCGGCAGCGACTTCTGCATGCTGGCGAAGACCAGGACGGCGGTGGCGGCGGCCATGCCGACGTAGTTGTACAGGGTGATGCGGGCGCCGCCGTAGCGGTCGGCGAGCCAGCCGCCGACGGGGCGGATCAGGGAGCCGAGCAGCGGGCCGATGAAGGTGAGGTAGGCCGCCTGGAGGGGCGTCCGGCCGAACTGGTTGGTCAGCACCTGCCCGAAGGCGAAGGAGTACCCGATGAACGACCCGAACGTGCCGACGTAGAGGAAGGACATGATCCAGGTGTGGGCGTCCTTCGCGGAGTCGATCGCGGCGCCGGTGTCGTTCTTCACGGACGCCAGGTTGTCCATGTACAGCGCGGCGAGGGTCGCGGCGAGAAGGATCAGCGGGATGTAGATCCCGAGCAGCACGCGCGGCCCGCCGCTCGCGCCGATGACGGCGAGGGCGATCAGCTGGATGACCGGCACGCCGATGTTGCCGCCGCCCGCGTTGAGGCCGAGCGCCCACCCCTTCTTACGCAGCGGGAAGAAGGCGTTGATGTTGGTCATCGAGGAGGCGAAGTTGCCGCCGCCGATGCCCGCCAGCAGGCCGACCAGCAGAAACGTGTTGAATGAGGTCCCGGGCTTCATCACCGCGAACGCGGCGATCGTGGGGATCAGGAGCAGACCGGCGGAGATGATCGTCCAGTTCCGGCCGCCGAAGACCGCGACGGCGAAGGTGTACGGCACCCGCACGACCGCCCCGACCAGCGTCACCATCGACGTCAGCAGGAACTTGTCGGCCGGGGTGAGGCCGTACTGCGGGCCCATGAAGAGCACCAGCACGGACCACATCGTCCAGATCGAGAAGCCGATGTGCTCGGAGAGGACGGAGAAGAGCAGGTTACGGCGGGCGATCTTCTCGCCCTTGTCGTTCCAGAAGGTCTCGTTCTCCGGGTCCCACTCCTCGATCCAGCGGCTCCCCTTCTTCGCGGGGGACGGGGGTGCGGGCGCTGTACTCGGGGCTGTCATGACGCCTCCACGGTGCTCCGGGACTCGGGTGGTTCGGGGGGATGAGCGGTGATGAGTCCCGAAGGTAGGGAGGGCGCGTTTCCGGGCTGTGGCTGTGGGTGACCGGAAAGGAACGTTGCTCTCACCTTGCGCGGGGGCCCGGTGAGAGGTTTTGGGGATGGCTCAGCGCGGGGGCTGCTGCCCGTAGGGGCCCGGACCCTGAGGCGGATACGGGGCCGGCGGCTGCTGAGGGTACTGCTGGGCCTGCGGCTGGGGATACGGCTGAGGGTAGGGCTGAGGGTACTGCTGGGGATACGGCTGCTGCCCGCCGTACGGTCCCGGCTGCTGGTGGGGCTGGGGCTGGGCGTGAGGCTGGGGCTGGGGCTGGGCGTGGGGCTGGGGCTGGGGCTGAGCGTAGGGCTGGGGCTGGGCTTGCGGCTGGGGCTGCTGCGGGGGCTGGGGCTGCCCGTAGCCGCCGGCGGGCGTCGGGGCGGCGGTGCCGTACGGGCCGCCGTACTGGGCGCCATAAGGGCCCGGGGCCGGGGCCGGTGCCGGGAGGCCGCCGCCGTACGGGCTCTGGCCGTATCCGGCCATCGCGCCCGGCGGGAGGTAGCGCACCCGCCCGGTCTCGTCGGTCACCGGGGTGAAGCCGGCGGCCTGCAGCCGGGCGGCGAACTTGGCGTTGCGGTGCCGGGTGACGACGAAGCCGATGCCGACGACGCCCATGAGGACGACCCAGGCGACGGCCGCGGCGATGAAGTCGGTGTTCGTGCCGCCGAGCCGTACACCGAGGATCGCGCAGCCCGCGGTGACGCCCAGCGCGCCGTACCCCATGCGCTTCTCGGCGCTCTTGCCGGTGAGGTCGAAGTTGATGCGCGCCTTCAGCAGCTCGAAGGCGTCCGGCACGACGGGCGGCAGCGAGACGCCGTCGGAGGCGTTCGGGTACTGCGCCCAGTTCTGCGCGGCACGCGCGCGTGCCTGCGGGGCGGGGTCGGGGACGATCAGCATCTTCAGCGCGCTGCCCCGCGAGCCGCCCTGCCGGACGTCCGCGTACTCGTAACCGAACTGCTGGGCCAAGCAGGCGAGTCGGGCCAGCTTCTTCACGGAGGCCATGGGGCTGGTGAGCTCGACGGGCTCGCCCCCCGCCATCAACCGCAGCATGTTCTGCACCTGCCGCTTGCTCACCGGCGCTCATCTCCCCCTCGCCCGGACAACTGTTCACTTGCGCAACGCCCGGGCAGTCTTCCACACCCCCTCGACCCCGGGAATCGTCGGCCGACACGCTTTGACCTGCCCTTTACGACCCCCCGGCGGGCCGGCGAACTCCCCGACGGGGACGGCGCGCCTCAGGCGCGGCGCGCTCCCCCTCGGCCGTCCGGCCACAGCCGGGGCCTGCGACGGGCCGCCAGGTCCTCCACCCAGCCGAAGCAGACCACGCAGACCGCGGTGAGGAGCCAGATGAACGGCAGCTGCGGCCACGGACTCTCCAGGACCCAGGGGGTGTTGGCCTCCAGCCAGGGGATGCCCCACAGGCGGTCCCACAGTGCCTCCACGATGCCGATGCACAGGTTGTGCCACAGGTAGATCGTCACGGCACGCGAGTTGAGCAGGGTGATCAGCCGGTCCCAGCGGCGCAGCCGGGCCGGCCACTCGCTCCAGGACGGACTGATGTGCAAAAGCAGCAGGACCGCCGCGAACGACCACAGGGACTGCGCGAACGGCATGTCGTCGAGGTCGTGGCCCTCCCTCAGGTGGTGCCCCAGGGCGTACCAGAGACCGACCCCGCCGACCGCCGGCGCCAGCGACGGGACGACGTAGCGGGGCAGCCGGCGCAGGATGCCCTCCTGGTGCGCCATGCCCAGCAGCCAGCACGCGCCGAACGCGCCGAAGTCGCTGAGGTTGGCCTCCAGGCGCCAACTGGGCACCGACAGCGCCCCGAACTCCAGGGCGGCGGACAGCGCGACGGGCGCGAGGATCGTCGGCCAGGGCAGCCGGCGCAGGGCGCGCAGAAGAAGTGGGGAGAGCAGCACGAACCAGAGGTAGGCGCGGATGTACCAGAGGGGTACGGCCATGTCGACGGCCCAGTCGTCGCCGATCAGCCCCTGCACACCGGGCAGGCCGTCGCCGTACGGCGGGTCGCTCAGCGGCAGGATCCAGTAGCCGAGGTGCAGCCACCACCAGCCGGGGTGCCCCTCGTCGTCCGGACTCCAGCCCGCCACCGTCATGCCCGTCACGCCGACCGCGCCCAGCAGCCACAGCGGGGGCAGCAGTCGGCGCAGCCGGCCTCGTACGACTTCCAGCGCGGGGCGTCTGGCCAGCGAGCGGGCCATGAGGTTGCCGGCGAGGGCGAACATCACGCCCATGGAGGGGAAGACGATGGGCAGCCAGGCCCAGCCCATCAGGTGGTAGAAGACGACACGGAAGAGGGCGATGCCGCGGAGAAGATCGAAGTAGCGGTCACGCCCGCCACCCCGCTTCTTCTCGCTCCTCGACTCGCTCTTCGACTCGTTCTGTGGCTCGCTCTTCGTCTCGTACTCAGCCGTCGTGCCGGCCGTTGTCCCGGCTTCGGGCATGGGCTGGGTGTCCGTGGGCTGGATATCCGTGGGCTGGGTGTCCGTGGGCCGGGTGTTCATCGGGCCGTTCCTCCGTCCATGGCCGGCGTCGGGGCGCCCGGGGGTGCGGCCACCTGACCCTTGCGGCGCAGTTTCTGCCAGCGCAGCCGGCCGCCGGTGAGGGCGGTGATCCAGGACTGCAGCAGGACGATGTACATCAGCTGGCGGTAGAGGAGTTGCTGGAGCGGGAGGGAGATGAGGGGGGTGAGGCGTTCGCGGTCCAGGACGAAGGCGTAGGCCGCGCAGCCCGCCTGGACGGCGAGGACGCCGAACCAGGCCGCGATGGTCTTGCCGGTCGGGCCGAAGAGCAGGCCGTAGACGAGGAAGAGGTCGATGAGCGGGGCGAGGAGCGGGGCCACGACCATGAAGAGCGAGACGAGAGGGAGGCCGACGCGGCCGAAGCGTCCGGAGGGGCCCCGCTCGACCAGCGCCCGGCGGTGCTTCCAGATCGCCTGCATGGTGCCGTAGCACCAGCGGTAGCGCTGCGACCACAGTTGCTGGACGGACTCGGGCGCCTCGGTCCAGGCACGCGCCTTCTCCGCGTACACGACATGCCAGCCGTCGCGATGGATGGCCATGGTGATGTCGGTGTCCTCGGCGAGGGTGTCGTCGCTCATGCCGCCGACGCGGTCCAGCGCGCTGCGGCGGAACGCGCCGACGGCCCCCGGGATGGTGGGCATGCAGCGCAGGACGTCGTACATACGGCGGTCGAGGTTGAAGCCCATCACGTACTCGATGTGCTGCCAGGCGCCGATGAGGGTGTCCTTGTTGCCGACCTTGGCGTTGCCGGCGACGGCGCCGACCTTCGGGTCCGCGAACGGCTGGACGAGTTCACGGACCGTGGAGGGCTCGAAGACGGTGTCGCCGTCCATCATCACGATCAGGTCGTGCCGGGCGTTGGCGATGCCCCGGTTGAGCGCGGCGGGCTTGCCCGCGTTGAGCTGGCGGACGACGCGGACGCCGGGCAGGTTCAGGTCCTCGACGATGCGGGCGGTGCCGTCGCTGGAGCCGTCGTCGATGACGAGGATCTCGATCGGGTGCTCGCTCTTCATCAGCGAACGCACCGTGTTCTCGATGCACTTGGCCTCGTTGTACGCCGGGACGAGCACCGACGCGGGTTCGGTGACGGGCGCGTCGGGACCCCAGACGAAGCCCTTGCGGCGGGTGCGGCGGGTGTGGATCGCGGACAGCAGCAGCATCAGGCCGAAGCGGGCGAAGACGAGGACGCCGATGACGGCGAGACCGACGACCAGGACGCCGGTGATGTCGTCGGAGGCCTCGACCAGGAAGACCCAGGCCTTGCCCTTCCACAGGTCGAGCCCGGTGACCGGGGTGTGCGCGCTGGGGGCGCGCAGGGCCTCGGTGAGGTTCTCGAACGTGTAGCGCTTCGCCTGGAGTTCGGGGAGGTAGACGTCGAGGGCCTGGACCGTCTGGTGGCGGTCGCCGCCGGAGTCGTGCATGAGGACGATCGCGCCCTTGCCGTGCTGCGGCGTGGCGTTGCGGATGATCTGGCGCACGCCCGGCCGCTGCCAGTCCTCGCTGTCGGCGGTGGTGAAGACGGTGAGGTAGCCGCGGGTGCCGACGTACTCGGTGACCGGCCAGGACGCGTCGTCGAGGGCGTCCGCGGAGGAGGAGTAGGGCGGCCGGAAGAGGGAGCTCCGGATGCCCGCCGCGCCCGCCAGGGCCAGCTGGTTCTGGGTGAGCTCCCAGTCGATGCGCTTCTTCGACTGGTAGGACAGGTCGGGGTGGTTGAAGGTGTGCAGCCCGATCTCGTGCCCCTCGTCCACCATCCGCCGGACCAGGTCCGGATAGCGGGAGGCCATGGTGCCGGTGATGAAGAAGACGGCGTGCGCGTGGTGCTTCTTCAGGACGTCGAGGACCTCGGGGGTCCACCTGGGGTCGGGGCCGTCGTCGAAAGTGAGCACGATCTTGTGGTCCGGCACGTCCAGGCTGGTCTGACGGCCGCTGCGGGTGTCGACGACCGGGCCGCCGTCGAGGATCTTCTCCGGCACCTTGTCGGCGGCGGCCTCGGGGTGGATGCGGTAGTCGGCGAGGATCTCGCTGTGCACGTAGCCGCGCAGCATCAGCATCGCCATCATCGCGAGCAGCACCAGCAGGGGCAGCAGGTGGCGCAGTCGCAGCGGCATCAGACGCCTGCGTTCGGGAGGCGGCGCCGCCCCGTGCGCGGCCCCGCCGCCGCCGTGTCCCACGGCCCGCCCACGCCGCGCCCCCGACCGCCGGCCGGCCCGCCGCCCACCACCCGCCGAAGACGAGTCGGACCCGGGGGCGGGGGCGGCCTGACCGCCCGACGAATGCGCGGACTGCCCGACGACGGCCCGTCGGGTCGAGCGCCGGCTGGTACGTGGTGCCATGAGAGCTGCATCTCCGAAAACGGCTCGCCACGCGCCTTGCGCGACGAGGGTGGGCGGTGAGGAGTTGTCTGTGCGGGGAGTCGGGGAGTTGGCGGTGGTCCGGAAGTCGGCCGCGGTTCGGGGAGTTGATGGTTCGGGCCACGAGTCGCCGACGCCGACAGAAAGCCGCTGATGCGGCACGCGGCTGCGCATGCGGCGACTGGTGGGGACGTGGCTGGTACGGGCGCGAGGTGGCTGGTACGGGCGGGGAGGTGGCTGGTACGGGACGGCCGTTGCCGGCGCTGGCCGGGAGTTGCTGGTGAGGGACGGGAGTTACTGGTGAGGGACGTGGGCTCTGCGGCGCGAGGCCGCTGGTACGGGCCGGGAGTTGCTGATGCGGGCGGCAAGTTACTGGTGCGGTAGGCGAGTTGCTGGCCAGGGACGTGGCTGTTGCGGGCGGGGAGTGGGTCGTGCGAGCAGGCAGTGGCTGTTGGGCGTTGCCGGCGAGTTGGGCTGCGGGAGCCGGGCGGTGCGATCGCGCGCCCGTGGGTCGGCTGGAGGGGGTGACCCATACGGGTCAGGCGACGGGAATCCCGGCGTGAAGGAGTGGGCTGCAGATCGACCCACCGGGTCAGGCGGACGACATCTGGTCCCGAGGGCCAGGTGGAGAGGCCGCACAGCGAGGGCCGAGCGGCCGAGCCGGGATCACCCCGTCGGAGTCAGGCGACGGAAGCGATGCAAGAGGCGCCGGTTACGGGGGCCTGTCGGCCACGGCGGTCGAAGAACTCCGTCACGCCGGTGACCGAGGCCCCACGGCCCTTTGGCCCGCCGCCTCCCCGCCCCCGGCCCCCGTGCACCCGTGCACCCGCGCCCCCGCGCCCCCGTGCACCCGTCCACCCGCGGCCGACGCCCCGCGCGCGCCCTCTGGCCGGCCGCGTGTACCCGTCGGCCGTTTCTCGGCGCACCCCTCGCTCCTCAGACCGCCGAGGTCGACGCCGGCGCCGTTGGTGCCGGGGTCGGGTCCGGGGGGCCGTTGGCGACTGTGGTGGTGGTTCCTCCGGCCGGGGACGGGGAGGCGGCGGGCGAGGGAGGTGCGGCGGGCGAGGATGCCGGGGGCGGTGGCGGGGAGGACGCAGGCGGGGCGACCACCGGGCTGCTCGGGCCGGGCGTCGAGGACGCCGTGGGCGTGGGACCCGCGCTGGGCCGGGCCGTCCCGCTCGCCGAGGGCCGGGCCGTAGGCGACGCCCCGCCCGGCGAAGCCGCCGGGCTCCCCGACGCGCCCGGCACCGCACTGGCCCCCGGCTTGCCCGGCACCGCGCCGGACGGGAGGGCGGTGTTGCCCGCGCCGCCCGGCAGCACGGCGCCCGGCACCCCGGGTCGCTCGCTCACGGAGTCGTCCGGCGCCGACGGGCTGTCGACCTTGCCGGCCGCCGGCTTGTCGTCGTCGGCGACGCCCGGCACCGGTACCGGCAGCCAGGGCGCGCCCGCGTTGCCCGACAGCAGCGTGGCCACGATGACGACGGCGTACGCCCCGCACGCGGTCCCCACGAGGATGCCGATGCGGCGGAACGTCCGGCTGCGTCGGCCCGACTCGTCGACGAACACCGGGACGTCGGAGGCGCCGGCCTCGGGACCGTCGGCCCGCCCCTTCTTGAGGGGGTCGAGTTGCACCGTCACCTCGGCCGGATCGTTCCCCTTGCCGTCCGCCCCGCCGGGCTCCTCTCCCCAGGGATCCCGGAGATCGCTCGACCGTTCGTTTTCGGAAAGGCTGTTCGAGGCTTCCAGGCCCGACAGCAGACCGTTTTCACGCGGTACATCCATCACTGACCGGTATCTGCCGTTTTCTTCCGTCATGGACGTCAGGGATTGCCCCCTCGCCCCGGGAAAGCTCTGGGATCCTGCTCCCAGGACCGGTACGTCCCGGGTCGGCGTCGCCGCCTCCGGCCACTCCGGTTGGGCGTCTTCTCGCCAATTCTTCACGTGCGCACTTCCCCCCACGGAACTGTTCTGGGTGCGCTTACGACTCCGAGCGCACGTCGGCGGAACCAGGCCCCCACCTGGCTCCTGCGCCCCTTTTACCCCATTGCGCTCAGGTCGACGAATCTAGCGCAGGCATGGGCCCTGTGTTCTCGATGTGTCATTTATGGTCAGAAGTCATGTTCATGCCTATGGCCGGATTACACCCCTTGACGGCCCCCCGGAGGCGCGTTCTCGCAACCCCGCCCTCGCTCCTGGCCCACCGAAGGGCATCGAGGGTCGGAGGGACCAGCCCCTTTCATCACACCAACGACACAGACGGACAAAGAGACGCGGTCGGCAGCGGGATCGAGCGAGGTCTCAGGCATGGCCGGAAAATTCACTCCAACGGGACGGCGGATTGCCCGCTTTATCCGCGATGCCGCGACCCCCTCCCCCGGCCGGCGGCAGGGAAAGCGCCGGCCCCCTTTCGGCGCCCCGAACCGACCCCGATCGTGGCAGCCGGTTCCCGCACCCCTTCCCTCACGCCCCATTGACGCGATCACAACAGCCACATACCTTCCCCCGTCGAAGCGCTTCGACGTCACGCATCGAATCGATTCGACGGACCGGTCGACGAACGAAGTCGATGAACGAAGTCGACGAACAAGGTCGACGTACCGAATCGTCGAACCGAGTCGCCGAACGCCGCGTGACGGCTGTTCTGCCCCCAGCACCATCCGACTCCCCCGGAGGCACAGGATGTTGACGGCACGAAGGCGTGTGGTGGCGAGTGCGGCGGCGGTCCTCGCCGGATCCCTGCTCCTGGCCTCCTGCGGTGGCTCGGACGGCGGCGGCTCCTCCGACGCCGGGACCCTGCGGCTGTGGCACTACGAGGCCCCCAACAGCGCGATGGGCGTGGCCTGGACGGAGGCGATCAAGGAGTTCGAGGCCACGCATCCGGGTGTGAAGGTGAAGTTCGAGGAGAAGAGCTTCGAGCAGATCCAGAAGACCGCCCCGATGGTCCTCAACTCCTCCGACGCGCCCGACCTCATGGAGTACAACAAGGGCAACGCGACGGCGGGCCTGCTCTCCAAGCAGGGGCTCCTCACCGACCTGTCCGCCGAGGCGACGAAACGCGGCTGGGACAAGCTGCTCAGCCCGGGCGTGCGCACCACCAGCCAGTACGACGCCGACGGCGTGATGGGCTCCGGCAAGTGGTACGGCGTGACCGACTACGCCGAGTACACGATGGTCTACTTCAACAAGGACCTGTTCGCGAAGTACAGGATCGCCGAGCCCAGGACGTTCGACGACCTGGTCGCCGCGATGAAGACCTTCACCGACAACGACATCACCCCGCTCGCCAACTCCGGCGCCGAGTACCTCGCCCAGCAGTACGTCTACCAGCTGGCCCTGTCCAAGGCGGACCGCTCCTGGGTCGACTCCTACGAGCTGTACAAGGGCAAGAAGGCCGACTTCCACGACGCGGCCTGGACCTATGCCGCCGAGACGTTCGCCGACTGGGTGAAGAAGGGGTACGTCGGCAAGAGCTCCACGAGCGCCAAGGCCGAGGACGCCGGCGTCTCGTTCCTCCAGGGCAAGGCGCCGATCCTGTTCTCCGGCAGCTGGTGGTACGGCCGCTTCCAGGACGAGGCGACCTTCGACTGGGGCACCACCCTGTGGCCCGGCTCGACCCTCACCCCGGGCTCGGGCGGCAACCTCTGGGTCGTCCCCAAGAGCGCGAAGAACAAGGAGCTCGCCTACGACTTCATCGACATCACCCTGTCGAAGAAGATCCAGAACCTGCTGGGCAACAAGGGCGGCGTCCCGGTCGCGGCGGACCCGGCCGCCGTCACCGACCCGAAGGCCAAGGAGCTGATCACCCACTTCAACACCGTCAGCGGCCGCGACGGCCTGGCCTTCTACCCGGACTGGCCGGTCCCCGGCTTCTACGACGTCCTGGTCTCCGAGACCCAGAAGCTGATCACCGGCAGCGACAAACCCGACGACTACCTCAGCAGTCTCCAGAAGGCCTATGACAAGGGCGCACCGAAGCGATGAGGGCACGCGCCCCCAGAGCCCTTAGAGCCCCCAGAGCCCCCGGAGCCCAGCGCGACTCCTACGCTCTCTTCCTCCTCCCCGGCGCCCTGGCCTTCCTCACCGTGATCGTCGTCCCGTTCCTGATGAACACGGGCGTGAGCTTCACCGACTGGCAGGGCGTGGGCAGCCCGTCGTGGTCCGGGCTCGCCAACTACCGGGAGCTGGTCGACGACACGGAGTTCTGGGAGTCGTTCCGGCACAGCCTCTTCATGGTCGTCGCGATGGCGGCGATCCCCACGGCGGTCGGACTGGTCCGGGCCGCCGCCCTGTTCGACTATGTCGGCAAGCACTTCGGCTCCCGGATCGCCGCCGTCCTGCGGGCCTGCTTCTACCTCCCCCAGGTGCTGCCGATCGCGGTGGCGGGCATCGTCTGGAGCTGGATCCTGGCTCCCGACAACGGCTCCCTCAACGAGCTTCTCGAAGCGGTCGGCCTCGGCGGGTGGCGGCAGGACTGGCTCGGCGACCCCGACGTCGCGCTGTACAGCGTCATGGGCGTGATGGTGTGGGTGCAGCTCGGCTTCCCGCTGGTCGTCTTCATGGCGGGCCTGCAGCGCGTCGATCCCCAGCTGCACGAGGCCGCCGAGCTGGACGGCGCCGGCTGGTGGCGCCGCTTCCGGCACATCACACTGCCGCAGATCCGCCCCGAGCTGTACGTCGTACTGACCTGGTGCACGATCGCCGCGCTGAAGGTGTTCGGCGCGGTGTACGTCCTGACGAAGGGCGGCCCCGGCGGCGCGACCGACGTCCCCTCGTACTTCTCCTTCACCACGTTCTTCGAGAAGACCCAGGTCGGCTACGGCGCCGCGATCTCCACGGTGCTGACCGTGATCATCCTGGCCCTGTCCCTGATCGGCCTGAGACTGCAGACCCGCGCGGAGGACGCCGAGGAAGGGGCACGCACATGACGAGGACCCTGCGCCGCTACCCCGTCCTGATCGCCCTCTGTCTGGCCGCTCTCTTCATGATCGTCCCGTTTCTGATCGTGGCGGTGAACGCGGTCAAGTCCCCGGCGGAGTACTCCCGCAACGGCCCGCTGAGCCTGCCCGAGGGCCTCTATCTGGACGGACTGAGGGACTTCTGGGAGCGGGTGGACTACACCCGGAAGCTGGTCAACTCGGTCGTCATCAGCGGCTCGGTGGCGGTGCTCGCGGTCGTCCTGTCCATCCTGACCTCGTACGCGATCGGCATCGGCCGGATCAAGGGCCGCACCTGGGTGCTGGCCTTCTTCGTCCTGGCGAACATGCTCCCGCAGGAGGCGCTGGTCTACCCGCTCTACTACCTGAGCAAGCAGGCCGGCCTCTACGACACCCGGCTCAGCGTGATCATCGTCTTCACGGTGATCCAGTCGGCCTTCGGCACGTATCTCCTCTCCTCCGTCCTCGGCCGGTTCCCGCGCGAGATCATCGAGGCCGCCCGCATCGACGGCGCGACCAAGTGGCAGGTGCTGTGGCGGATCGTCGTCCCGGTCAGCCGCCCCACCCTCGGCGTGCTCGTCGTCTTCTTCTTCATCTGGACCTGGAACGAGTTCCTGCTGCCGCTGGTCATGCTCGTCTCCAACGACAACCAGACCGTGTCGGTGGCCCTCGGCGTCCTCCAGGGCCAGCGGCTGATGGACGCCACGATGACCAACGCGGCCGCCCTCCTCGGGGTGCTCCCGGCCCTCGTCTTCTTCCTCGTCTTCCAGCGGACGCTCACCCGCGGCATCGCCGTGGGCGCCGTGAAGTAGTGAGGACCGAGCAGTAAGGACCCCCGCCCATGAAGTTCTCCGACGGATACTGGCTGCTGCGCGAGGGCGTCACCGCCGCCCACCCCGCCGAGGTCCTCGACGTCACCGCCTCCGACGGCGCCCTGGAGATCCACGCGCCGACCCGGCCCATCCGCAGCCGCGGCGACCTGATGACGGGACCGGTCATGACGATCAGAGCCCACACCCCGATGCCCGACGTCATCGGCCTCACCCTCACCCACTTCACCGGCGAGCGCCCCCGCGAGCCCGCCTTCGACCTCACCGGCGCCGACCCCACCCCCCAGCTCGCCCACGACGACGACCACGCGATGCTGACGTCCGGCGCGCTGTCCGTGAAGGTCGCCCGCTCCGGCCCCTGGCACGTGGAGTTCCTCGCGCACGGCCGCACGCTCACCTCCAGCGGCCCCAAGGGCATGGGCATCATGCGGGACGCCGGCACCGGCGGCCACTACCTGCGCGAACAGCTCAACCTGGGCGTGGGGACCGCCGTCTACGGCCTCGGCGAACGCTTCGGCCCGCTGGTGAAGAACGGCCAGGCCGTCGACATCTGGAACGCCGACGGCGGCACCGCCACCGAACAGGCCTACAAGAACGTGCCGTTCTACCTCACGGACGCGGGCTACGGCGTCTTCGTCGACCACCCGGGCAAGGTCTCCTTCGAGGTCGGCTCGGAGACGGTGTCGAAGGTCCAGTTCAGCGCCGAGACACAGGAGTTGACGTACTACGTCATCCACGGCCCCACCCCGAAGGAGATCCTGCGCAAGTACACCGCCCTCACCGGCCGCCCCGCCCTCCCGCCCACCTGGTCCTTCGGCCTGTGGCTGTCCACGTCGTTCACCACCTCCTACGACGAGGAGACCGTGACGTCGTTCATCGAGGGCATGCGGGACCGCGAACTCCCCCTCTCCGTCTTCCACTTCGACTGCTTCTGGATGCGGGAGTTCCACTGGTGCGACTTCCGCTGGGACCCCCGCGTCTTCCCCGACCCGGAGGGCATGCTGGCCCGGCTGAAGGCGAAGGGCCTGCACGTCAGCGTGTGGATCAACCCGTACATCGCGCAGCGCTCACCGCTGTTCGCGGAGGGCCGGGAGCTGGGGCATCTGCTGCGCAGGCCCGACGGGAGCGTCTGGCAGTGGGACCTGTGGCAGCCCGGCATGGCCCTCGTCGACTTCACCAGCCCCGCCGCCCGCGACTGGTACGCGGCCAAACTTCAGGCACTGCTCGCGCAGGGCGTCGACTGCTTCAAGACGGACTTCGGCGAACGCGTCCCGGTCGACGTGGCATGGGCGGACGGCTCCGACCCTGAGCGGATGCACAACTACTACACCTACCTCTACAACCGCACCGTGTTCGACGTCCTGCGCAAACACCGCGGCGAGGGCGAGGCGGTCGTCTTCGCCCGCTCGGCGACCACCGGCAGCCAGCAGTTCCCCGTCCACTGGGGCGGCGACTGCGAGGCGACCTACGAGTCGATGGCCGAGTCACTGCGCGGCGGACTGTCCCTGGGCCTGTCCGGCTTCGGCTTCTGGAGCCACGACATCGGCGGCTTCGAGGGCACCCCCACCCCGTCCCTCTTCAAACGCTGGCTGGCCTTCGGCCTGCTGTCCTCCCACAGCAGACTGCACGGCAGCTCCTCCTACCGGGTGCCCTGGCTGTTCGACGAGGAGTCGGTGGACGTCCTGCGCCACTTCACCCGTCTGAAGCTGCGCCTCATGCCGTACCTGTACGAGGCCGCGCGCGTCGCCCACGAGGAGGGCGTGCCGGTGATGCGGGCGATGGTCCTGGAGTTCCCCGACGACCCCGGGTGCGCGCACCTGGAACGGCAGTACATGCTCGGCCCCGACCTGCTGGTCGCGCCGGTGTTCAGCGACGAGGGAGAGGTGACGTACTACGTCCCCGAGGGCACGTGGACGCACTACCTCACCGGCCGGACGGTGACCGGGCCGCGCTGGATCCGGGAACGGCACGGGTTCCTCGGTCTGCCGCTGCTGGTGCGGCCCGGCGCGGTGCTCCCGGTGGGCGCCCACGCCGACCGGCCGGACTACCCGCACGCCGACGGCGTCACCCTGCGCACCTACGGCCTGGAGCGCGGCGCCCAGGTGACGGTACGGGTCGGGGACGTGACCTTCACCGTCGTCCGGGAGGGCGACACGCTCCGGGCGTCCGCGAGCGACCCCTCGGCGCCGTGGGCGCTGGCCGCCGGCGACCGGGTCGCGCGGGCGGAGGCGGGCACCGGGTTCCTGACACTGGAGAGCGTGGAGGCGGGCTGATGGTGAAGATCACCGATGTGGCACGGCACGCCGGGGTCTCCCCCAGCACGGTGTCGTACGCGCTGAGCGGCAAACGCCCGATCTCCGCGGAGACCCGCAAGCGGGTCGAGGAGGCCGCCCGTGAGCTGGGCTACCGCCCGCACGCGGGCGCCCGCGCCCTGGCCAGCAGCCGCTCCAACGTGCTCGCGCTGGTCGTCCCCCTGCGGACCGGCATCCACGTCCCGGTCGTCATGCAGTTCGCGGTGTCGGTGGTGACGGCCGCCCGACGGCACGACCACGACGTCCTGCTGCTGACCCAGGAGGAAGGCGAGGAGGGCCTGCGCAGGGTCGCCGACACGGCGCTGGTCGACGCGCTGATCCTGATGGACGTCCAACTCCACGACCCGCGGCTGCCGTTGCTGCGCTCCCTGGACCGGCCGTCCGTGATGATCGGTTTCCCGCTCGAGGCCGACGGGCTGACCTGCATCGACCTCGACTTCCGGGCGGCGGGCGAGCGGTGCGTGGAGCATCTGGCGCAGCTCGGGCACCGGGTGGTGGGGCTCGTCGGCTCACCGCCGGAGGTGTATGTGCGCGGGACGGCGTTCGCCCAGCGTGTGGTCCAGGGTTTCACCGCGGCCGCCGACCGCGCCGGCCTCGCCTCCGCGGTCCATCCCTGCGAGGCGACCCCGGCCGCGGCCCGCCACGTCGCGGAACAGCTCCTGCGCGAACAGCCGGCGCTGACGGGCGTCGTCGTCCACAACGAGGCGATCCTGGAACCCCTGATCGACGCGTTCGAACAACTCGGCCTGCGCATCCCCGGCGACCTGTCGGTGACGGCGATCTGCCCCGACGAACTCGCCTCCACCCTCCGCGTCCCCGTCACATCGATCGCCCTGCCGTCCACGCAGGTCGGCGAACAGGCGGTGGACCTCCTGATGCGAAAACTGGACAACGAGCCGGTCCCCCAGGCAACCCTGCTCCCACCCCACCTCACCCCCCGCGCAAGCACAGCCCCCCGCACGATCGGATGAGGCGCCGAGCATCCATCCCAGTGCCTGTCGGGCATCCGGTGTGCCGTACTTGGACGCAAGGAGCGCCATCGCCCGGACCGGTGGTCAGTCGCGGGTGCTCCGGGGGGCCGGGGTGACAGGTTCGACCGGGTTGGCGAGGCGGGTGCCCAGGAGGGCGCAGGAGACGCCCTGGACGCCCTCGTAGGTGACGGTGCGGCCGGGGGCGAGTTCGGTGGCGAGGCGTTCGGCCAGGGTTTCGCCGTGCTCGTGGAGGCGGAGGAAAGCGGCGTCCCAGCGGGCGTCGTCGCGGTCGGCGAGCCAGGTGTTCATGCCCGCGTCGATGTCCCGGGCCCAGGCGGAGAGATCGGCGACGAGGGCGTCGGACAGGCCGAGGGCGGCTTTGGGGTCGTCCGGGGCGAAGTCGTCGTAGCTGCCGGTGCGGACCGGGTGGGACCGGTACTCGCCCAGGAGCGTGATGTGCCCCTCCTGCTTGCCGTCCACGCAGCCTCCTCGCCGCCGCCGTTGCCATACACAGCAGAAGACCCCGCTCCTCGAAAAGGGGGGCGGGGTCTTCTGTTCACATGGGATGAGTGGAGATGGCGGGAATCGAACCCGCGTCCAACGGTGCAGAATCAGGGCTTCTCCGTGTGCAGTTCGCTGCGATTTTCTCGGCCCCGGTGATCACGCGAACAAGTCGCCGACGGGCCCAGTCACTGTTTGATTTCCCATCCGACCCCGTGACCGGGCCAGATGGTTTAGTTCCCTAGATTATGCCAGGATCCGGGCCGGGAACACTCCCGGGCTGACACCCTTTAGGGTCCTACCTCACTGCTTATTAGGCAGCGAGAGCGTAGGACTGGGAATCGCTCTTGGTATTGGCGATTATTTTTTGCGACATATGGTTTACGAGATCATTGCCGCTTCCTCGACACGCTTCCCCTGCTTCAACAGCCGCTGTCGAAACCGATCATCCCCATGTTGATTTTTCAAGCCCTCCGAAGAGGTGTCCGCACCCGCTGTGGGGTGCTTGTGCCATCGTACGTGAACAACGCACGCCGATGCCACCGTATTCCCCGCCGCTACGCGTGCCGCTGCTTCCGCTTCACCGCCGCGATCGCCCGGTCCGTCTCCCGGCGGTCCTGCTGCTCGCGCAGGGTCTGACGCTTGTCGTACTCCTTCTTGCCGCGCGCCAGCGCGATCTCGGCCTTCGCCCGGCCGTCCTTGAAGTACAGGGCGAGGGGCACGATCGTGTGGCCCGTCTCCTCCGACTTCACCGCCAGCTTGGCGATCTCCTCGCGGTGCAGCAGCAGCTTGCGCTTGCGGCGCGCGGAGTGGTTGGTCCAGCTGCCCTGGCTGTACTCGGGGATGTGGGCGGCGTGCAGCCACGCCTCGTTCCCCTCGATCTGGACGAAGCCGTCGGTCAGCGAGGCCCGGCCCTGGCGCAGCGACTTCACCTCGGTGCCGGTGAGGACGAGCCCGGCCTCGTAGACGTCGATGATCGCGTAGTCGTGCCGGGCCTTCTTGTTCTGCGCGACGATCTTCCGCTTGCCGTCCTTGACCTTGCCGGACTCGGCCGCCCCGCCCTGCTTCGGCTGGGACTCCTTCGGTACGTACATTCCCTTGCTCATAGTCCCGCCATTTTCGCACCTCGCGGGGGTAAGAGGGAAAGTCGATTACGAAGCGTTGCCGAGACCGCTCAGCACGGTCTCCGCGCGCGTCAGCGCCCCGGTGTCCGCCTCCAGGTCAGGAGTGATGCCGTGGCCGTCGACGCTGTGCCCGGCGGGAGTGCGGTAGTGGCCGACGGTGAGCTCGGCGACGGAGCCGTCGGGCAACCGGTTCGGCATCTGGACCGAGCCCTTGCCGAAGGTGCGGGAGCCCACGACGACCGCGCGACCGCGGTCCTGGAGGGCGCCGGTGAGCAGCTCGGCGGCGCTCATCGTGCCGCCGTCGACGACCGCGACCAGGGGTCTGGCGGTGTCGCCGCCGGCCTCGGCGTGCAGCGCGCGCTGCTCGCCGTCGACGTCGTAGGTGGCGACGAGGCCGCCGTCGAGGAACGCGGAGGCGGCGGTGACGGCCTCGGTGACCAGGCCGCCGGAGTTGCCGCGCAGATCCAGGACGATCCCGGCGCCGGCCGGCGCCCGGCGGACGGCGGTGCGCACGCTGTCGCCGACGCCCTTGGTGAACGCGGCGACGGTGATGACGGTGATGCCGTCGGCGAGCCGGTGCACGGTGACGGAGTCCGTGGACAGCAGGGCCCGGCGCAGGGTCTCGCTCCACGCGCGCGTGCCGCGCCGCAGACCGAGCCGGACGGTGGTGCCGGCGGACGCGTCCTTGGCGTCGCCGCGCAGTAAGGAGACGACCTCGGTGACCGGGAGTCCGTCCACGGGCCGCCCGTCGACACTGCTCAGCCGGTCGCCCGCGCGCAGTCCGGCTTCGGCGGCGGGTGAGCCGGACTGCACCTTGGTGACCTCGATACGGCCGTCCCGCTCGCGCCGCGCCTCCAGGCCGACGCCGGTGTACCGGCCGTCGAGGGACTCCTCGAACTCCTCGTACTCGCCCTCGGAGTAGACGGCCGCCCAACGGTCCCCGCTGCGGCTGACGGCACGCTCGGCGGCCTCCATCGGGGACTTGCCGTCGGCTGCGGCCTCCTCGGCGGCCCGCGTCACGTCCTCGGAGTGTCCGGCGGGGGCGGTGGAGGGGGTCACACTGCCCGCGGCGCCCGCGCTCCTGCGCCCGCCGCCCAGTTCCTGCGGCAGCGAGCCGGTCGCCGCACCGGCGACGAGGACGCTCGCGAACACCAATGTCAGAGCGGCCCCGCGGCCGAAACGGCGGGGCTGACAGAACAGGTCTCGGCCTGACATGGCGGTGAGTCTAGGGGAACGCAAAGGGCCGCACGGTCGGTTGACCGTACGGCCCGCGGGGCGTGCGTCACACCTTCAGGTACTTGCGCAGAGCGAAGAAAGCGGCCAAAGCGGGCATCAGCAGGCTGGTGGCGAGGATGAGCGGGAGCTTCGTCAACACGGCGTCCCAGCCGATGAAGTTGATCAGGTTCAGCTTCTCGGACAGGGCCAGGCCGTTGTCGATGATGAAGTACCGGGCGATCACCAGGAATCCGCAGGCGACGGTGCCGCCGATGAGCCCGGCGACCGCGGCCTCGGCGATGAACGGCGCCTGGATGTAGAACCCGGAGGCGCCGACGAGCCGCATGATGCCCGTCTCGCGCCGCCGGCTGAAGGCCGAGACGCGCACGGTGTTGACGATCAGCATCAGCGCGACCACCAGCATCAGCGCCATCACCGCCCGCGCCGCCCAGTTCATGCCGTTGAGCAGCCCGAAGAGGTTGTCCAGGATGCCCTTTTGGTCCTGCACCGACTGCACGCCGTCACGCCCGTCGAAGGCGGTCGCGATGACCTGGTACTTCTCCGGGTCCTTCAGCTTGATGCGGTACGACTCCTGCATCTGGTCCGGCGTGAGGGAGCTGGCCAGCGGGGAGTCGCCGAACTGCTCCTTGTAGTGCTTGTAGGCCTCGTCCTGCGACTCGTACGTCACCTTCTCGACGACGCCCATCTTGTCCAGGTCGGACTTGATCTGCTTCTTCTGGTCCGCGGTGACCGCGCCCTTGGCGCAGTTCGGGTCCGACTCGGCGTCGCTCTTGTTGCAGAGGAAGATCGATACGTTGACCTTGTCGTACCAGTAGCCCTTCATCGTGCTGACCTGGTCGCTCATCAGGAGCGACCCGCCGAAGAGCGCCAGGGACAGGGCGACGGAGACGACGACGGCGAAGGTCATCGTCAGGTTGCGGCGGAGACCCACACCGATCTCCGACAGTACGAACTGGGCGCGCATGGCGAGTTGTTCAGGCCTTTCCGGGGACGTCCGCGAGGGCGGGGGCGATGGCGGGGCGGGTCAGTGCTGGTAGCCGTAGACGCCGCGCGCCTGGTCGCGGACGAGACGGCCCTGCTCCAGCTCGATGACGCGCTTGCGCATCTGGTCCACGATGTTCTGGTCGTGCGTGGCCATCAGCACGGTCGTGCCCGTCCGGTTGATCCGGTCGAGCAGCTTCATGATGCCGACGGAGGTCTGCGGGTCGAGGTTGCCGGTGGGCTCGTCGGCGATCAGCAGCTTGGGGCGGTTCACGAAGGCACGCGCGATGGCGACGCGCTGCTGCTCACCACCGGAGAGCTCACCGGGCATCCGGTCCTCCTTGCCGCCCAGCCCGACGAGGTCGAGCACCTGCGGCACGGACTTGCGGATCTCGCCCTTGGACTTGCCGATGACCTCCTGCGCGAAGGCGACGTTCTCCGCCACCGTCTTGTTGGGCAGCAGCCGGAAGTCCTGGAACACCGTCCCCAGCTGGCGGCGCATCTGCGGCACCTTCCAGTTGGAGAGGCGCGCGAGATCCTTGCCCAGGACGTGCACCTGGCCTTGGCTGGTGCGCTCCTCGCGCAGGACCAGCCGTAGGAAGGTGGACTTTCCGGAGCCGGAGGACCCCACGAGGAACACGAACTCGCCCTTCTCCACCTCTAGGGAGACATCCCTGAGTGCGGGGCGGGTCTGCTTGGGGTAGACCTTGGAGACGTTGTCGAATCGGATCACGGATGCACCACGGGTCGCCGGGGGTAGATGAGCGTGACCATACGCGAACCGGGGAGGGCGGCGCAGGCGTCGGGAGGGGTTGGGCGGGGCTTGTGCGCTTTTGTGCGGGACTTTGTATGCCCGGGCGTCTCGGAGTGAGCCGCGCACCCTCCCCAGGAACCTGGCAGAGTGGTAGGGGAACGTTCGCGTTCCCGTAAGCGTTGTGTCCATGGAACCGGTGCAAGGAGGGCGAGCGCATGACGTACGACCGGCTGGTGTGCGCTAACTGCGCCGCGCCCGTGAGCGAGGGCCGGTGCCCGGTGTGCCGCGCGAACCGCGAGCGGCTGCAGCAACAGGAGAACTTCTTCGCGGGGCTCAACCCCATGGCGCTGATCGCGCTGCTGGCGGTGCTGGTGGCGGCGTTCGCGCTGCTGGCGCACCAGACCGCGTAACCCGCGGCCACGACACGCGAAGGGGCCCGGAGCTGATGCTCCGGGCCCCTTGGTGCGTACGTCACGTACGGGTGCGACTACCTACCGTCAGGCAGCGGCCCCGCCGCGGCCCTCCACGAGGCGCGGCAGCACGCGGAAGCCGACGCCGCCGGCGATCATCGTGGCGGCGCCGATGATCAGGAACATGGTCTGCCCGGCACCGGTCTCGGCCAGCTCCTTGCCACCGCCCTGCGCGGCCGCGTCGGAGGTGTCCGAGGTGTCGGTCAGCGCGGAGCTGCCCACCTCCTGGGTGGAGGCGCCGTCGGTGCCGGTGCCCGTACCGGCGGAGGCGCTGCCGGCCGAGGTCGAACCGGCGGAGGTGCTGCCCTCGGAGGACGAGCCCGAGGAGGTGTTGCCCTCCGAGGACGAACCCGAGGACGTGTTGCCCGTCGAGGTACCGGACGAGGTACCGGCGGAAGTACCGGTCGAGGTACCGGCAGAGGTGCCGGAGGACGTGCCCGCCGAGGTACCGGTGGACGTGCCGGACGAGGTACCCGTGGACGTGCCCGCCGAGGTACCGGTGGAGGTACCCGAGGACGTGCCGGTCGAGGTACCGGTGGACGTACCGGACGAGGTGCCCGTCGAGGTACCGGTGGACGTGCCCGCCGAAGTGCCCGTGGACGTACCGGTCGACGTGCCCTCCGAGGTGCCCGTGGACGTGCCCGCCGAGGTACCCGTGGACGTACCGGTCGACGTGCCCTCCGAGGTGCCCGTGGACGTACCGGTCGAGGTACCCGCCGACGTGCCGGTGGACGTACCCGTCGACGTGCCCTCGGACGTACCCGTCGAGGTACCGGCGGACGTACCCGTCGACGTGCCGCCGTCGGTGCAGATCCCGATCGGGCAGGGCTCTCCGCCCGTCTGCGGGGTGACTTTGCCTTCGCCGGACGTCGACACAAGGCCGCTGAGGCCACCCTCGTCACCGGCGGCCGAGGCGACGCCGGCGACCGTCAGTGAGGCGCCCGCGGCGATCACGGCGCCGGCGGCTATGCGCGCGACCCGGATCCGCGTCTTCTTGGTCATATGGTTGCTACCCCCAGTAGCTGATCGTCGATGAGGCCGCGCTCGGGACTGTGATCGACGGAGGTAGCAGAGATGCAGCTGAAGTCCCCCGGTTCACATGCGCCCCGGAGATACGCATGCCACACTGCACCTTCCCCATTTTTCAAAGCAGCGTCAAGGTCGTTGCGCACGCAATGTCCAAGTCAGGGCGCTTTGCGCGATGGTGGTGCTGTGAATGTGACGTAAAAGGTAACCGCCCCTGATTCAGGGGCGGTTACCTTGTCGACAAAACTACTTCTCTTGCTGCTTGCGCCAGCGAATTCCGGCTTCCAGGAACCCGTCGATCTCACCGTTGAAAACGGCCTCGGGGTTACCGACCTCGAACTCGGTGCGCAGGTCCTTGACCATCTGGTACGGGTGCAGGACGTATGAACGCATCTGGTTGCCCCAGGAGCTGCCGCCGTCCTTGAGGGCGTCCATCTTGGCCCGCTCCTCCTGGCGCTGCCGCTCCAGCAGCTTCGCCTGGAGAACGTTCATCGCGGTCGCCTTGTTCTGGATCTGCGACCGCTCGTTCTGGCAGGAGACGACGATGCCGGTGGGCAGGTGGGTCAGGCGCACCGCGGAGTCGGTGGTGTTCACGCCCTGGCCGCCGGGGCCGGAGGAGCGGTAGACGTCCACCCGCAGCTCGGACTCGTCGATCTCGATGTGGTCGGTCTGCTCGACCACGGGGAGGATCTCGACGCCCGCGAAGGACGTCTGCCGGCGACCCTGGTTGTCGAAGGGCGAGATGCGCACGAGACGGTGCGTGCCCTGCTCGACGGAGAGCGTGCCGTAGGCGTACGGGACCTGCACGGCGAAGGTGGTCGACTTGATGCCGGCCTCCTCGGCGTACGACGTCTCGTAGACCTCGGTCTTGTAGCCCTTCTGCTCCGCCCACCGCAGGTACATGCGCTGCAGCTTCTCGGCGAAGTCCGCGGCGTCGACGCCACCGGCCTCGGCGCGGATGTTGACGAGCGCCTCACGGGCGTCGTACTCCCCGCTGAGCAGCGTGCGGACCTCCATCTCGTCCAGCGCCTTGCGGACGGAGGCGAGCTCGGACTCGGCCTCGGCGCGGGTGTCCGGGTCGTCCTCCTCCTCGGCCATCTCGAACAGCACGGCGAGATCGTCGATCCGGCCGCGCAGCGTGTCCGCCTTCCTGACCTCGGCCTGGAGGTGGGACAGCTTGCTGGTGATCTTCTGCGCCTCGTCCGGGTTGTCCCACAGGGACGGCGCGGCCGCCTGCTCCTCGAGCACGGCGATGTCTGCCCTCAGCTTGTCGAGGTCCAGAACGGCCTCGATCGACTCCATGGTCGAGGAGAGGGACTTGAGCTCTTCGGATACATCGACGACTGCCACGCATCCAGCGTAACGGACCCGGCATCCCAGCCCGTCCGGCGTCCGGGAGACGAGGAGGTCACGGTGACGCGGGGGTCGAGTTGTTCGTGTCCTGCGGGGTCGCCCCCGCGTCGTCGCCCGAGGTGGCCGCCCAGGTGCCGATCCCCGCGGCAGCGACCAGGGCCGCCGCGGCCACGCCCAGCGTGATCCGGCGCCGACGCGTGGCGGAACGGTTCCGTGCCGAGCCGGGGCGCGGCGCGCCGGCCGCCCTCGGCACCCGGGCCGTCCCGTGCGCCCCGCCCGCCAGTTCGTCCGGCGCGGGGACGCGCATCGACGTGTGGGTGTCGCGGTTGGAGTCCGGCTTCGCGCCCGGCACCAGCGGGACCGAGCCCCTGCGGACCTTCCCGGAGGGCGCCTCGGGGGCGGATGCGGCGGGCGTGCTCTCGTGCGGCTCGGCGCCGTCCTCCTGCTCCGTGTCCGGCGAGTCGACGTCCAGCGGCGGCATTCCCGCCAGCGTCAGCAGCTGCTCCCGCAGCCGTGCGGCCAGCTCGGACGCCCGCAGCCGGGAGGCCGGCGCCTTCGCCAGGCACTGCACGAGCAGTTGCCACAGCTCGTCCGGGATGCCGGGGAGCGGGGCGACGGACTCGGTGACATGGCGGCGCAGCACCGCGCCCGGGTGCCCGCCGCCGAACGGGGTGAAGCCCGCGAGCAGCTCGTACAGCACCGTCGCCAGGGCGTAGATGTCGACCGAGGCGCGCGGCGGGAGGCCCTCGACGATCTCCGGGGCGAGGTAGTCCGGCGTGCCGATGATCTTCGTGGCGCGGGTCCGCTTGGGGGTGTCGATGAGTTTCGCGACCCCGAAGTCGGTCAGCAGCGCGCGGTGCGAGCCGCCGGGGCCGAGCGGGCCCTGCATGTCGAGCAGGATGTTCTCGGGCTTCACGTCGCGGTGCACGATCCCGGCCGCGTGCGCGGCGGCCAGGCCCTCGGCGACGTCCGCGACGATCGCCACGGCGGCCTCGGGCGCGAGCCGCCGGTCGCGTTCGAGGCGGGTGCGCAGGTCGGTGCCCCGGACCAGGTCCATGACCAGCGCCAGGTCGTTGCCGTCGACCACCAGGTCCCGTACGGACACCACGTGGGGGTGTTCCAGACCGAGCAGTGCCGTGCGCTCCTGCACAAAGCGGCCCACGAGTTCCTCGTCGGAGGCGAGGTCCTCGCGCAGCAGCTTGACGGCGACGGGGCCTTCCGGTCCCTCGCCCAGCCACACCGTGCCGGCACTGCCCCGTCCCAGGATCTGGTGGGCGGTGTACCGGCTGCCGATCTTCCGTGCCAAGACTGCTCCTACAGACGCGTGTTGCCCATCAAAGTACGCGTCCGAAGAGCCAACCTTCACCGCGGAGACGGAAATCACCCGTCAGATGTCGACAAGTCCACAAACTCGCGGTCAGGGCAGGCGCCGAACCGGTGCCGACCGGTGTCCCCCGGCGGCCACCGGTGCCTCAGTTCCCGCTTCCGCCCGAGCCGCTCCCGCCGCCCGAGCCGCTCCCGCTCAGGTCGCCGATCCACCCGGTGACGTCGCCGATCCAGCCGGTGACCAGCTGCCAGTAGCTCTTGCCGGTGCCGATCCAGCCCTGCAGCGGGCTGAACTCCCAGACCAGCCAGCCGGCCACGAACAGGATGACGATCGTGAACAGGCAGCCCTTGAGACAGCCAAGGCCGGGGATCCGCATCGGGTTGGCGCTGCGCTGCCGCGGCTCGCGCGGCTGCCGGGGCTCAGGGGCGGGCCGCTGCTGCGGCTGCTGGGGCTGGGGCGGCGGCGCGTACCGCTGGGGCTGCTGGGCTTGCGCAGGCGCGTACTGCTGCTGCGGCTGCCCCTGGTACCCGTAGCCGGGCTGCTGCTGGTGCGGACGCTGCGGAGGCCGCTGCTGCTGCGGGGGATACGGCTGCTGCTGCGGCTGCTGGCGGTTGACCTGCCGCTGGGGGCGGCGGCGCAGCGGGTCCTCGCCGGGGTCGAGGTACTGCTGGACCTGGGTCTGCTCGTTGCGGGCGCGGGCGCCCTGCATCTGGGACTGCCAGGGGTGCGGCTGCTCGGGCTGCTGCCCCTGCTGGCCGGGCTGGTGCGGCGGCACCGGCGGCAGGACGGCCGTCGGATCGGCCGCGCCCTGCGGAGTGCCCGTGTGCGGCAGGACGGCGGTGGGGTCGGCGGCGCCCGCCGGGCCGGTCGTGTGCGGCAGGACGCTGGTCGCGGCGTTCGGGTCGTAGGCGCCGCCGGGCACGGTCGCGGGCGAGGGGTCGGGCGCGAGCACATGGCCGACGCCGTCGGCGGCGGCGATCTGCATCGAGTTCGCGTGCACCCCGATGCCCTCGGCGACGATCCGTAGCCCGCGCGCGAGGTTCTCGGCGCTCGGCCGGTCGTCGGGGTTCTTGCGCAGACAGCGCTCGATGACCGTCCACAGCGGGTCGGGCACCGTGGAGGGGCGGCGCGGCTCGGCGCTCAGATGCTGGTGGAGGACCTCGAGGGCGGAGCCGCCGGAGAACGGCGGACGGCCGGTGACCAGCTCGTACAGCAGGATGCCGGCGCCGTAGATGTCGACGGCGGAGGTCTGCGGGCGGCCCTCGGCGGACTCCGGGGCGACGTACGCGGGCGTGCCGACGAACTCGCTGGTGCGGGTCAGTCCCGGGGAGTCGGCGAGGCGGGCGATGCCGAAGTCGGTGAGCAGGGGGTGCATCTCCCCGCCGTTCTGCCGCAGCAGGACGTTGGCCGGCTTCAGGTCGCGGTGCACTACGCCGTCGGCGTGACTGGCGGCGAGCGCGTCGGCCACCTGGGCAGTGAGCAGGGCGGCGGCGACGGGGGTGAAGGGGCCGTTCTCGCGCAGATAGCGGTGCAGGTCGGGGCCCTCGACGAGGTCCATGACCAGCGCCAGCAGATCGCCCTCGACGACCAGGTCACGGACCTGGACGATGTTCGGGTGGGTCAGCCGCAGCAGTACGGACCGCTCCCGCAGGAAGCGCATCACGACGTCGGGGTCGTTGGCCAGCTCTTCCTTGAGGACCTTGATCGCTACGGTCTCGCCGGGCTGGCCGGGCACGGCCGCCTCGGCCCCCGCGGTCTCGCGCTGGCGGGCTCGCCAGACGGTGCCCGTGGCGCCGCGTCCGAGCGGCTCCTCGAGCAGGTACTTGCTGCCGACTGGCCGCACGTCACGCGCTCCCTGCTGCTTGCTTACCTGTCTGTCCGTGTTCCGACCCACTGTAGTGCCGCTGTACGGACACCGGGCTGTCGTCCTGGTGCGAAGGAAAGACGCGTGAGTCGGTCGTCCTGGTTGCCGGAGCCGGACGTGACCGATCTCAACTGATCATCGGCGCCGCACTTGTCAGGCACTTTTGCGGGCAGAGCCGACCAATCAAGATCACTTGCCATCGGGTGGTGGGCGCGTTGTCAGTGACAGGTGCGAGGATGCCTTCAGTACTGGCCGCTGTGCTCGTGTGGGGTGGGGGAAGTCCGCGCCCGTGCAGAAGGGACCGCTGACGGCGATGCAGATCCGGCTGACCGTCGTAGACCCGCAGGGCCCGCACCCCGAGGCGCGGGGCCGGGCCGCGAGCTGCGACGTGCTGGTCACGGCGCCCGCCGGCACCGCCCTGGCCGCGGTGGCGTCGGCGCTGGCCGCGGCGGTCTCCGGGGAGGGCGCCGCGTCGTCCTCGTCCGCGGCCGCGGTCGTGCTGTACGCGGGCGTGGAGCGGCTCGACGCCCAGCGCTGCACGCTCGGCGAGCCCCCGCTGATCGACGGCGCGGTGCTGTCCCTGGGCGCCCCGGCCGACCCCGAACCGCATCCCGAGGTCGACGACGCCCCGGCCCGTCTGCACGTGGTGGCGGGGCCCGACGCGGGCGGGGTCCATCTCCTGCACGGCGGCCAGGTCCGCGTCGGCCGCTCCGCCGACGCCGACGTGCCCCTCGACGACCCGGACGTCTCGCGCCTGCACTGCGCGGTGACGCTCTCGCCCGACGGCCGGCTCACGGTCGCCGACCTCGGCTCCACCAACGGCACCACCCTGGACGGCGTGCGCGTACAGTCCCGGCCCGTCCGCCTCGCCCCCGGCGCCCTGCTCCGCATCGGTGAGTCGGCCCTGCGCCTGGCCCCGCCCGGCGGCCCGGGCCCCCGGGTGGCGACGACCCCGGACGGGGAGGGTCATGTCCGGGTGCCGTGCGGGGGGACGGACGCGGCGGCGGACCGCCACACGCGTGTGCCGGACGGCAGCGAACCGGCCGGCACGACGGGACCGGCCCCCGCGCGCGTGACCGGAGGCAGCGCGCCGGCCACGAGCGGCCCGGTGGCGGGCCCTTCCGGTCCGACCGGTCACGCCTACGGCACGGTGGACTGGAGCGGCTCGGCCGACGCCCGGGGCGAGCGCCCGCGCGGCTCCCGGGACACGCCGCTGGTGCCGGACCAGGGCACGGCGCCGCGCATCGAGAGCCGGCGCGGCGACGGCACGGCGGACGCCGACCGCCGGACCCCGCCCGGAGCCGTTCCCCCGGGTGCCACGCCCGCAGCGGGCGGCGCCGCAATCGACGGCTCGGCGACCCACGGCGGCCGCTTCGGCCTCGGCTCGTTCACCACGGCGGACGACGACGTCCGCGGACCTCACACCTCCCGGGCTTCCCACGCCTCCCCCACCCCGCAGCACCCGTCCGCCGCTTCACCCGCCTCCCCCGCCTCCTCCGCGTCCCCGTACGACGGCCCTGACGACGTCCCCGGCGCCGACCCCCGGAGCGCCTCCCGCCGCAAAGGCACCCCCCTGCGCGGCACCGACGTGCCCCCGGGCGTGCGCAGACGCGGAGGGCTCTCCGCGTGGGCGCGGCGGCTGGCCGGGGGCCGCGGGGGCGACCAGGAAACGGCCGCCCCGGGCGACCACGACGACGAGCCGGCCGGTATCGAGGCGCAGCCGTCGGCCGCCGCCCCGCCGCCCGCACCCGAGACCTGGCCGGACCCGGCGGCGCTGCTGCTGACCGCGCTGGGCCCGGGTCCCCGCCTGTGGGAGCGCGGGCCGGGGCACCCGGAGGCGCTCACCGTGCGGCTGGGCACCGCCGACCGTCCGGCGCCGGACGGCTCGGGCCTGCTGCCCGCGGTCCCGGTGACGGCGGGGCTGCGCGAGGTCGGCGCGCTCGGTCTGGCCGGGCCGCGCCCGCGGCTGTCCGGGCTGGCACGCGCGGTGCTGGCCCAGCTCGCCGCGCTGCACTCCCCCGACGCCCTGGAAGTCGTCCTGATCAGCGCGGACCGCGCGCGTTCCGAGGAGGAGCGCGTCGCCGAGTGGTCCTGGCTGGGCTGGCTGCCCCACCTGCGGCCCGGGCACGGCCAGGACTGCCGTCTCCTCCTCGCCTACGACCGCGACCAGGCCACGGCCCGCACCGACGAACTCCTGCGCCGCCTTCAGGACCAGCTCTCCGACAGCACGAGCGGCGCGGACAGCGGTACGGCACCTGCGCACGTACCCGCGCCCCGCGGCGCCGAACGCATACCCTCCTGGGCGGTGGCCGACGTCGCGCCGGGCGACGGCTTCCCCGGCCCGTACACGGTGCTCGTGGTGGACGGCGACCCCGGCGGCGCCGACCTGCGGGAAGCCGTGAGCCGGCTCGCGGTGGCCGGTCCGCGCGCGGGGATCCACGTCGTCTGCCTGGCGGAGACGCCCGCGGCCTCCCCTGCCGCGCCGGTGACGGAGATGTACGAGGCGGCCTGCGCGGCGGCGCCCACGTTCCGCGCGTGCGGGGCGGTCGCGCTGCTCGGCGGGGACGTGGCGACGGCCCTGCGGCTGCTGCGGGTCGCGCGGGCCGGTTCGGAGACGGAGCGGCCCGGCCCGGTGGGCGCCGGCACGGTCGGCGCGGTGGACGCGGTCTCCCTGGCCTGGGCCGAACGCTTCGCGCGGGCTCTCGCACCGCTGCGCCCGGACGGCTCGGGCGACGGCGAGCGGCACACGCGTGTGTCGGCGCCGCTGCCCCAGTCGGCGCGTCTCCTGGACGAGTTGGGCCTCGCCCGGGCCACGCCGGCCTCCCTGATGGCCCGCTGGGCGGACGCGGCGGACGACTCCGACGCGCTCGGCGGCCGGGTCCGGGCCGTGCTCGGCGCCGGTCCGCGCGGGCCGGTCGGGGTGGACCTGGTCGCCGAAGGCCCCCATCTGCTGATCGAGGGCCCCACCGGCAGCGGGCGTACGGAGCTGCTGCGGGCGGTCGTCGCCTCGCTGGCCGCCGCCGAGCGCCCGGACCGGCTGCGCGTCATCCTGCTGGACGGCCGCGACACCGTCGGCAAGGGCAGCGGCGGCCCGGGCGACGGCCTGCAGGTCTGTACGGACGTCCCGCATGTCACCACCCACCTCACCGCCAACGACCCGGTGCGGATGCGGGAGTTCGCGCAGTCGCTGAGCGCCGAGCTGAAGCGGCGGGCCGAACTGCTGGGCCGCTCCCACTTCGCGGAGTGGCACACGCACCGCGCGGTCTCCGGCCGCATCGTCCCGCAGCGCACCGCGAACACCCCGCCCCCGGGAACCGGACCGGGCAACACCGCCCCGTCCGGCGCCGCATCGGGCGCCGCCGACCTGGACGCCCCGCCCAGCACCACTCTCCGGCTGCGCCCGGGAGCGGCCGCCCGGCAACGTACCGAGACGGTGTCCCCACTGCCCCGGCTGGTGGTCGTGGTCGACGACCTGGACGCCCTCGTCGCCCCCGCTCTCGGCTCCCCGGGCCGGCCCGCCGCCGGCTCCGTCATGCGCGCGCTGGAGGCGGTGGCCCGCGAGGGCGAGCGGCTCGGCGTGCACCTGGTGGCGGCGGCCGGGCCCGGAGGCCGTACGGCGGAGTCGGAACCGGCCCGCATGTCCACCGTTCGGATCACTCTCGACCCGCCGGGTTCCGGCGCGGACGAACCGGCGCCGGGCCGAGGCCGCCTCAAGGGCGCGGACGGCCGCCTCACCCCGTTCCAGGGCGGCCGCGTGACGGGCCGTATCCCCCGCACGGCGACGCTGCGCCCCACGGTGGTCCCCCTGGAGTGGACCCGCATGGGCGACCCCCCGGCCCGCAGACCGGTCCGAGAACTGGGCAACGGCCCCACCGACCTGGCCCTGCTGGTCAGCGCCCTGGAGCGGGCGGCACGCCAACTCGCCCAATTCAGCCCGTCCGGCGTGTGAGGAGCGGCGCCCACCGATCACGACGCGGTCACGATCCCCCGCTTGACAGCGGGGGCGCTCTTGCCGAGGCATGGCACCCGGCGTAGACCAGTGCCCACGGGACAGCGCTCAACGTTCGACGAGGAACGAAGAACGGGGCAGTGATGCGCAGCACCAGCGACGACACCATCCGGACACGCAGGACCGTGAAAGCAGCCGCCACGCTCCTGGCGGGAGCCCTCGCGCTCTCGGCCACGGCGTGCAGCAGCGGCGACGACAAGAGCAGCGGAAGCGACAGCAGCACCGGAACCAAGGACTCCGGCAGCACTCTCACCCTCCCCAAGCTCGACGGCACCACGCTCGAGGTGGCCGCCGTCTGGACCGGCACCGAGCAGGCGAACTTCAAGAAGGTTCTGGCCGAGTTCGAGAAGCGCACCGGCGCGAAGATCACCTTCGTGCCCGCGCAGGACCCGATCATCAACTTCCTCGGCTCGAAGATCGCGGGCGGCGCACCGCCGGACGTGGCGATGCTGCCGCAGCCCGGCGCCATCAAGCAGGCCGCCGACAAGGGCTGGGCCAAACCGCTGGGCGCCGAGGCCCAGGCGGAGCTCGCCAAGAACTACTCGCAGGGCTGGCAGGACATCGGCAAGGTGGGCGGCAAGCAGTACGGCGTCTACTACAAGGCCGCGAACAAGTCGCTGGTCTGGTACAACGCCAAGGTCTTCGAGAACGCGGGGGCAGCCGCGCCCAAGACGTGGAAGGACCTGCTGGCCACCGCGCAGACGGTGTACGACTCCGGTGTCACGCCGTTCTCGATCGGCGGCGCCGACGGCTGGACGCTCACCGACTGGTTCGAGAACGTCTACCTCTCCCAGGCGGGCCCGGAGAAGTACGACCAGCTCGCCCAGCACAAGATCAAGTGGACGGACCCCTCCGTGAAGGAGGCGCTGACCACGCTCGCCCAGATCTGGGGCAAGAAGGACTGGGTGGCGGGCGGCGCGAAGGGCGCGCTGCAGACCGAGTTCCCGGCCTCGGTGACCCAGACCTTCACCGGCGGCGACCAGCCGAAGGCGGCCATGGTCTACGAGGGTGACTTCGTGCAGGTCAACATCGCCGACACCAAGTCGAAGGTCGGCACGGACGCCAAGGTGTTCCCGTTCCCGACGGTCGGCGCCACCGCGCCCGTGGTCTCCGGCGGCGACGCGGCCGTCATCCTGAAGGACTCCAAGGGCGCACAGGCGCTGGCCACCTTCCTGGCCTCGCCGGACGCGGCGGAGATCCAGGCCAAGCTCGGCGGCTATCTCTCGCCGAACAAGAGCGTCGACATCTCCGCGTATCCGAACGAGGTGCAGCAGACGATCGCCAAGGCGCTGATCGCGGCCGGCGACGACTTCCGCTTCGACATGTCCGACCAGGCCCCGCAGGCCTTCGGCGGCACGCCCGGCAAGGGCGAGTGGAAGGACCTGCAGGACTTCCTGAAGAACCCGACGAACGTGGCCGGCACCCAGGCGAAACTGGAGTCGGACGCGGCGACGGCGTACGGGAACTGACCCGGCGATGGCGACGCCCGCGGCGGCGGGGGCTCCCGGAGCCCCCGCCCCTCCTCGCTCGCGCAAGAGCGTGACCGGCACCCGAAGGACCGTGGCAGCGCTGTTCCTGCTGCCCGCCCTCGTGCTGCTCGGCGCGCTCGTGGTCTACCCGATCGGGTACTCGGTCGTGCGCAGTTTCTACGACCAGTCCGGCGACGGCTTCGCCGGCGTCGACAACTACAAGGCCCTCTTCACCGACGACGGCATCCGCACCGCCCTGAAGAACAACATCATCTGGGTGGTGTTCGCGCCGACGGTCGCCACCGCACTCGGTCTCATCTTCGCGGTGCTGACCGAACGGGTGCGCTGGGGCACGGCGTTCAAGCTCGTCGTCTTCATGCCGATGGCGATCTCCATGCTGGCCGCCGGCATCATCTTCCGGCTGGTCTACGACCAGGACCCGGACAAGGGCGTCGCCAACGCGGTGTGGGTGGGCGTCCACGACACGTTCGCCCAGGCGTCGGCGTTCCCGAAGGCCCACCCGGGACGCGACTCGCCGCTGCGGGCCGACCAGGGCGGCTTCATCACCAGGACGCCCGTCCGGGCCGGCACCCCGGTCGCCCTCCCCCTGGTCGGCGTCGCCCCCGACCAGATGCCCGACGACGCGAAGAAAGCCGTCCGGGCCCAGCCCGAAGGCGACAAGGTCACCGGCACCACCTGGCAGGACTTCACCCGCGGCAAGGGCGTGGGCACGCTCGGCGCGCCCGACCCGTCCGAGCTGGGCTACCCCGGGATGAAGATCGAGGCGGTGAAGGACGGCAAGGTGGTGGCGTCGACGAAGGCCGCCGCCGACGGCACCTTCAGCCTCCCCGCCAAGGCCGACGGCGCTCAACTCCGGCTCCCCGCCGACAACTTCAAGGAGGCGTACAACGGCCTGGACTGGCTGGGCCCGTCGCTGGTCACGCCGTCGATCATCGGCTCGTACATCTGGATGTGGGCGGGCTTCGCGATGGTGCTGATCGCGGCCGGTCTGGCGGGTGTGCCGCGGGAACTGCTGGAAGCCGCGCGCGTCGACGGCGCCAGCGAGTGGCAGGTGTTCCGCAGGGTCACCGTGCCGCTGCTCGCGCCGGTCCTCGCGGTCGTCACCGTCACCCTGATGATCAACGTGCTGAAGGTGTTCGACCTGGTCTTCATCATCGCCCCGGGCTCCTCGCAGGACGACGCGAACGTGCTCGCCCTGGAGCTGTACCGCAAGGGCTTCTCCGAGGACCAGCCCGGCATCGCCAGCGCGATCGCGGTGTTCCTGCTGCTGCTGGTGATCCCGGTGATGTGGTTCAACGTGCGTCGGCTCAGGCGGGAGGTGCGGCGGTGACGAAGCGGCTCGAATGGGTCATGGAGAAGCTGAACGGCGGGCTGGTCCGCGTCTTCCTCATCGTCGTCGGACTGTTCTGGCTGGTGCCGACCATCGGGCTGCTGATCTCCTCGCTGCGCGCTCCCGAGGACATGAGCGCCAGCGGCTGGTGGAAGGTGTTCTCCCAGCCCTCCCAGCTCACCTTCGACAGCTATCAGAAGCTCCTGGAGAACAGCGACATCACCAACTCGCTCGTCAACACCGTGCTGATCACGGTGCCGGCGACGGTCCTGGTCGTCGTCATCGGCTCGCTCGCGGGCTACGCGTTCGCGTGGATGGAGTTCCCGGGCCGGGACTGGTGGTTCCTGGGCGTCGTGGGGCTGTTGGTGGTGCCCGTGCAGGTGGCGCTGATCCCGATCGCCGAACTGTTCGGCAAGATCGGCCTGTTCGGGAACATTCTGGGCGTGATCCTGTTCCACGTCGGGTTCGGGCTGCCCTTCGCGGTGTTCCTGCTGCGGAACTTCTTCGCGGAGATCCCCCGTGAACTGCTGGAGGCGGCCCGCCTGGACGGCGCCGGTGAACTGCGGCTGTTCGCGCGGGTCGTGATGCCGCTGGGCGGGCCGGCGATCGCGTCCCTGGGCATCTTCCAGTTCCTGTGGGTGTGGAACGACATGCTGGTGGCGCTGGTGTTCACCAACGCCGACAGCCAGCCGATCACGGTCGCCCTGCAGACGCAGGTGAGGCAGTTCGGCAACAACATCGATGTGCTCGCGCCCGGCGCGTTCATCTCGATGGTGATCCCGCTGGCCGTGTTCTTCGCGTTCCAGCGGCAGTTCGTGTCCGGCGTGATGGCGGGCGCGGTCAAGTAACCCGGAAAGCCGGGGAGGGCGGGTCGAGTCATCGGCCCGCCCTTCTGCGTTCACCCATCATCCCCTCACGCACAATCCCCCGTATGCCGCACGGACCGTAACCGATTCACCCCATTGGCCGTTCCCGGGCAAGGCCCTGCCCGCCGCCCGCGCCGACCCATGGATGTGCCTTGCCCAGGTTCAGTGTCATCGTCCCCGCGTACAAGGTTCAGGCGTATCTGCACGAGTGCCTCGAATCGGTGCTGTCCCAGTCGTACGCCGATCTCGAACTGATCGCCGTCGACGACCGTTCGCCGGACGCCTGCGGTGAGATCATCGACGAGTTCGCGGCCCGCGACACGCGCGTGCGCGCCGTGCACCTGCCGCGGAACGTGGGTCTTGGGCAGGCCCGCAACGCGGGGCTGGCGCAGGCGAGCGGCGACTACCTGCTGTTCCTCGACGCCGACGACACACTCACCCCGGACGCCCTGCGCACCATCGCCGACCGGCTGAAGGAGACGGGCGAGCCGGACGTCCTGGTCTACGACTACGCGAGCACGTACTGGACGGGCGAGACCGTCCGCAACCGGTTCGCCGACCAGCTCACCGAGGAGGGCCCGGCGCCGTTCCGGCTGGCGGACCGCCCGGGGCTGCTGAGGGTGCTGGCGGTGGCCTGGAACAAGGCCTACCGGCGGGAGTTCGTCGAACGCGAGGAACTCACGTTTCCGCCCGGCTCCTACGAGGACACTCCGTGGACGTACCCGGCGCTGCTGGCGGCACGGACCCTGGCGACGCTGGACCGGGTCTGCGTGCACTACCGCCGGCGCCGCCGGGGCACCATCCCGTCCACCATCCCGTCCACCACGAGCCGGGGGCACTTCGACGTCTTCGAGCAGTACGACCGGGTCTTCGCGTTCGTCGAGCGGCGGCCCGAACTCGCCGAGTGGCGGCCGGTGTTGTTCCACCGCATGGTCGACCACCTGTCGACGGTCTTCACCAGGCGCGACCGGCTCCCGCGCGGCTCGCGCGCCGAGTTCCTGCGCAGGGCGCGCGCCCACTACCGCCGTTACCGCGTCCCGGGCGCCTCGGTCCCTCCCCCGCTCTCGGCTCCGCTCGAGTGGGGGCACCCCCACCGCTCACGGCTGCGCCACACCCTGGTCCGCTTCGGCGTACACCGCACCTACCGGCTGTTGCAGGTGTCGATGTGCGTGCGCCGGCGTACGCACAAGGCGGCCTCGAAGCTGGCCCGCGCCCTGCGGGCGGCTGTTCTGCAGGCCCACTACCGGGTCCAGCTGCGGCTGCCCTTGCGCGCCGACCGGGCCGTGTTCGCCGCGTACTGGGGGCGCGGGCACGGCTGCAACCCGGGCGCGTTGGAGGAGGCGTTCCGCACGTTCGCGCCGCAGGTGCGCACGGCGTGGATCGCCCGGCCCGAGCATCAGGGGGCCGTCCCGCCGGGTCCGCGTCAGGTGCGCCCCGGCACGGCCGCCTACTGGACGGCGCTGGCCCGCTCCAAGTACCTCGTCAACAACGTCAACTTCGACCGGCGGCTGGTCAAGCGGCCCGGCCAGGTCTTCGTGCAGACCCAGCACGGCACGCCCCTCAAGCACATGGGCCTCGACCTGCGGGAACGCCCTGCGGCGGCCCGCGACATGGACTTCGAGGAACTGCTGAGGGGCGTCGACAAGTGGGACTACGTGCTGTCCGCCAACCGCCACACCAGCCTCACCTGGGAGCGCGTCTACCCGGGACGCTACGAGACCCTGGAGTACGGCTATCCCCGCAACGACGTCTACCAGAAGGCGACGGCGGCGGACGTGGCCCGGCTGCGCGAGTCCCTCGGCATCCCGCGCGACACGGTCGCCGTCCTGTACGCGCCGACCCACCGCGACTACCGCCGCGTCCAGGGCTCCCACCTCGATCTGGAACGCGTGCTGCGCCGTCTGGGCCCGCGTTTCATGGTGCTGTCCCGCGCGCACTACCGGCAGGAGGCCCCTGTGGCCCGGCGGGTGGCCGGCGTCGTCGACGTCACCGGCCATCCGAGCGTGGAGGCCCTCTGTCTGGCCTCGGACGCCCTGATCACCGACTACTCGTCCCTGATGTTCGACTACGCCAACCTGGACCGCCCGATCGTGATCCACGCCGATGACTGGGAGGCGTACGAGGCGGCCCGCGGCACCTACTTCGACCTGCGTGCCTTCGCCCCGGGCGCGGTCGCGCGCAGCGAGGACGAGCTGATCGACATCTTCTCGACCGGCCACTGGCGCGGCTCGCGCTCGGCCCAGCTGCGGGCCGCGTTCCGCGAGCGGTTCTGCGCCCACGACGACGGCCGCGCCGCCGAGCGGGTCGTCCGGCGGATCGTGCTGGGCGAATCGGAGCTGCCCGCGGTGGTGCCGCTCGCCGAACGCCGCCCGGTGCCTTCGGCGGCCCAGTCGGCGGCGCAGGCGGCGGCACAGCCGGCGACGTCAGTGCCTTCGGCGCGCACCCCGCTGGCCCCCGTGCCGCAGCCCTCCGCCACCGGCCCTGTCACCGGCCCTGTCATCGGCCCCGTCGCCGACGGCCGCTGAACGCCGTTCGCCCTTCGTGTCCGCCTCCGGCGCCTGGCGTGGCGGAGACGATGGTGATGACGGCGGTGCTTCCGGAGCACAGGTGACCTGCGCGCGGGGCGCGGCGGGCACCGGGGGCACGGCGGGAAGGCGTCGGAAAGGCCTCGGGAAGGCGTCAGGATCCGCCGTGCGGCCTAGCCGCCGGGAGCAGGAGGCCGGGAAGGGGAAGACGCGAGGAATGCGCCCCACTGCCCGCGTCTTCCGGCCTGCGACGCCGTACCAGTTCTTCGGCACCCTGGTCTGGCTGGCGATGTCGCTCGCGTGCTGGCGGGACCCGCTGGGCCGCGCGGCGGTGGCCGGACCGTTCAACCTGCTGGTGCTGCTGACGGGGATCGGCCGTTTCACGCGCGTGCTGACGGATCGTCGCCGGGCCGCGCTCCTGGGCCTGGGCCTGTTCGGCCCGGCGTTGCTGTGGGGCGGCGACGGGTCCTGGCCGGACGGTGGCGGCGGCGGCCTCGGTCATCCGTCGACCTTGGCCGTCGGGCTGACCTGCTGGGCCTGGGCATGGACGGGGACGCGCGCGGGGGCGGTGCGCTGCCCGGTCCGGTTCGTCGGTCCGAGCGGCCTGCCGAGCCTGTGGGGGTACGCGTGGGTCGGCGCGCTGTACGCGCTGATCCTGCTGGTGCACCCGATGACGTTCGTCGCGGCGGCGGTCGGGGCGGTGGCGCTCGTCGCCGGGTGGGAACGCGAGCGGCGGGCGGCCGTGCTGAGCCGGTGGGCGCTCACGGCCGCGGTGCCGTCGACGGCGGCGTACTGCATGCCCTACCTGGACGCGTTCGCCCTGAGGGCCGGGTTCGCGGGTGCGGATCCGCTGCCCGAGCGGCTGCCGCAAGGGGTGCCCGGACACTTCTGGCTGGTGCTGATCTGTGTGCCCGCGCTGTGGCTGCGGGCGTGGCGGGTGCGGCGGGCGGCGGGACACTGACCGCATGTCCCGCCGCCCGCCGCTGACGTCCCGCCTGAGAGGCCTGAACTACCGGAGTGCCTGGACTACTCGACGACGAGGTCGACCTCGATGTTGCCGCGGGTGGCGTTGGAGTAGGGGCAGACCTGGTGGGCGGTCTCCACCAGCTTGCGGCCGGTCGCCTCGTCCACGGTGTCCGGCAGCTCGACGCGGAGGGTGACCTTGAGGCCGAAGCCCTCGCCCTGCTTGCCTATGCCGACCTCGGCGGTCACCGCGGCGTCGCTGACGTCGACCTTCGCCTGGCGACCGACGAGACCGAGGGCGCTGCCGAAGCAGGCGGCGTAACCGGCGGCGAACAGCTGCTCCGGGTTCGTGCCCTCGCCGTTGCCGCCCAGCTCCACCGGCGGGGCCAGCTTGAGGTCGATCTTTCCGTCGTTGGAGACGGCGCGACCATCGCGGCCGTGGGTGGCGGTGGCGACAGCGGTGTAGAGCGCGTCCATGGAAAACATCCCTCTCAGATCTTGTTCCGGCGGCCCGGTCCGGCCGCCCGACGGAGATAAGTAGAGCACACAATTCAATTGGGCACAACTAAATTGCGGGTAAGGGCTATCCTGGGCACATGACCACCCGCGTCCCCACCCCACTGCCCGCCGTCGGCCAGGAGAACGCCACGGAGAACTGGCTCCGCCTGGACCGTCAGATCTGCTTCTCCCTGCACGCGGCGTCGCGCGCCTTCAACGGCGTGTACCGCGTGATCCTCAAGGATCTCGGGCTGACCTATCCGCAGTACCTGGTGATGCTGGTCCTGTGGGAGGAGGGCCCGCTGCCCGTCAAGAAGCTGGGCGAACACCTGCGCCTGGACTCCGGCACGCTCTCCCCGCTGCTCAAGCGGCTGGAGACGGCCGGTCTGGTACGACGTGAGCGCAGCGCCCGCGACGAGCGCTCGGTGGAGGTGCGGCTCACCGAGGAGGGCGCGGCCCTGCGCGAGCAGGCCCTGGAGGTGCCCCGCAGGATCCTCGGCGCCACCAGCCTCGAACTCTCCGAGATCGGCGCCCTGCGCGAGCGCCTGGACCAGCTCACCGTGGCACTGGACGCGGCGACCGCCCAGGAGACGGAAGAGACACAGGTCATCTCGGCGTCGCCGTAGGCTGCCTGGATGACTGACTCGCTGCACGCTGTCGGCTGTGTCGTCGGCTCCGCCGTGGGGGACGCGCTGGGCGCGCCCTTCGAGTTCGGACCGCAGGGCGCGTTCTCCGAACGCTTCCCGCCGACCGGACAGGGCGGCTCCGCCGCGCACAGTGGCGAGATGTGCGGGGGCGGCGGCTGGGATCCGGGGGAGGCGACCGACGACACGCAGATGGCCGTCCTCGTCGGGGAGTCCCTGCTGGAGCGCGGCGGGCTGGAGCCGGCCGATGTCTTCCACCGTTTCCGGCGCTGGGCCGCCGCCGACCCCAAGGACATCGGCCTGCAGACCGAGGCGGTCCTGAGCAGCGGCGATCCCTGGGACACCGCAGCCGCCCTGCACTTCCAGACCAGCGGGCGGGCGGCCGGCAACGGCTCGCTGATGCGGGCGTCGACCTCCGCCGTGTACTTCGCGCCCCAGGGTCGTAAAGCCACGATGGACGCGGCCCGCCGGCTCGCCGCGCTCACCCACGGGGACCGCGCGGCCTGGGAGGGCACGGCCGTCTTCCACGAGCTGGTGCGGGTCGCCCTCACGGGCGCCGACCCGCTGACCGCGCTCCCCGAGACCCTCGCCGAGGTCCACCCCGACCACCGTGAGCGGTACGGAGTCGTCCTCGCCCCGGACTGGCACCCCGACCTGGCCACCGAGTTCAACGGCGCGGTATGACCCTGCCTCGGCTCCGCCGTCTGGGCGCTGCGCACCACATCCGCCTTCGAGGACGCCGTGCGCGCCGCCGTGGACCTCGGCGGCGACACGGACACCGTCGCCGCTGTGACGGGCGGCCTCGCCGGGGCCGTGTACGGCATCGGCGGCGTCCCGCAACCATGGACGGACGCCCTGCACGTCCCCCTGCCGGGCTCTGGCGGCCGCGTCCTGCGCCTGCCGGAACTCACCGTCCTGGCGCGCCGGCTGGCCGGGGTTCCGGCGGGCCAGGGGCTGTCCTACTAGGCGTTGTTCAGGTAGGTCAGTACCGCCAGGACCCGGCGGTGGCCGGTGTCGCCTGCCGGGAGGCCCAGTTTCTGGAACACGTTTCCGATGTGTTTGCTGACGGATCGCTCGGTGATGACCAGGGTGGCGGCGATCGTCGTGTTGTCGCGGCCCTCGGCCATGAGCTTCAGCACTTCGCGCTCGCGGGGCGTGAGCGAGTCCAGGGGCGAGTCGCGGCGGCGCGTCATCAGCTCGGTGACTACCTCGGGGTCCAGGGCCGTACCGCCGGCGGCGACCCGTTCCAGCGCGTCCAGGAACTCGTCCACCCGGCCCACGCGGTCCTTCAGCAGATAGCCGACCCCGCTCGCGCCCCCGCCCAGCAGCTCGGCGGCATAGGACTCCTCGACGTACTGCGAGAGCACCAGCACCGGCAGGCCGGGGATCTTCTCGCGGGCCTCCAGGGCGGCCCGCAGCCCCTCGTCGCGGAAGCCCGGCGGCATCCGCACGTCGAGCACCGCCACGTCCGGACGGTGTTCCAGCAACGCCGGCAGCACCTCGGGGCCGGAGCCGGCGACGGCTGCCACCTCATGCCCGGCGGACGTCAGCAGCAGGAGCAAACCCTCCCTGAGCAGGGCGTTGTCCTCGGCAATCACGACTCTCATGCCACCTCGACTCCTAAAGCGCCTACCGCGTCTCGATCACCCGCCTCGACCGCCGTCAGCACCTCGACCGCCTACAGCGCCTCAACACGCCTACAGCGCCTCAACCCGCCTAGAGCGCCTCGATCACCCACCGCGCCTTGCCCACCTACAGCGTCCCGACACGCCTACCGCGACTTGCTCACCTACGGCGTCCCGACACTCCTGCGGCGCCTCGATCGCTTACAGCGCCTTGATCGCCTCGGCGGTCGCCCGAGCCAGCGCGCCCAGGTACCCCTTGGGCAGCTTCGGGCTGCGGATCACCACCGAACGCCAGTAAAGCGGACCCGAGATCAGATCGAGCGCCAGCTCCTCGTTGAACCCCGCGCGGATCTCCCCGCGCTGCTCCGCCGCCGCGACGATCTTCAGGGCGACCCCGTCCTGCCCCTCCTTCAGCGCCTTCTGCATGGCCTCGGCGATGTCGGGATTGCGGGCCGCCTCGGCCTGGAGGTCCGGGATGATCTGCGAGGCCACGGGGTGGCGCAGCGCCCGCGAGGTCACCTCGTAGAGCATGCGCAGGTCGCCCTCCAGGCTGCCGGTCTCCGGCGCCGGCAGGCCCTGCACGGCGATGACCGAGACGATGTCGAGGACCAGGTGCAGCTTGGAGCGCCAGCGGCGGTACACCGCGGTCTTGCCCACTCCGGCGCGGCGGGCGATGCCCTCGATCGACATCCGGGCGTAGCCGACGGTCGCGAGCTCCTCGAAGACGGCGGCCCGGATGGCCTCCGTCACCTCCTCGCGGAGCACGGCCGCACCCGCGGGCGCCCGGCGGCGCGGGCGCACCTGGGGTCCTTCGGCGTTCGTCGCGTTCGTCGTCATGGCGACCAGCATAGGGCGTTACGACGATACGGTTGCGTTCCGACGTCAACTCGGCCTACTCTCACGTTGCGACGATACGGTCCCGTCCTGACGTAAGAAAACGTGAAGAGAAACGTAAGAAAACGTCGGACGACTTAAGGAAACGGCGCCCGCAACCCCCCTCCCCCGAGTGAAAGCAGCGGATGTGAGTCAGGTCCTCCACACACCGCCCCAGACACCGGCCTACGGTCCCGGCGAGCTCGCAGCCCTGGCCGAGCGGTATGGCCTGGCGGTCAGCGGCGCCCGCCCTCCCCTGCCGGAGTACATCCGCCAGCTCTGGGCGCGCCGCCACTTCATCACCGCGTTCGCCACCGCCAAGCTCACCGCCCAGTACAGCCAGGCGAAGCTGGGCCAGGTCTGGCAGGTGATGACCCCGCTGCTGAACGCGGCGGTGTACTACTTCATCTTCGGTGTCCTGCTGGAGACCAAGAAGAACGTGGCTGACTTCATCCCGTTCCTGGTCACCGGCGTGTTCGTGTTCACGTTCACCCAGAGCTCGATCATGACGGGCACCCGCGCCATCTCCGCCAGCATCGGCCTGGTACGGGCCCTGCACTTCCCCCGGGCCGCGCTGCCGCTCTCGTTCTGTCTGCAGCAGCTCCAGCAGCTGCTGTTCTCGATGGCCGCCCTGGTGATCATCCTGTTCGCGGTGGGCGTGCCGCCGGCCCTGTCCTGGGTCCTCGTCATCCCGGCGCTGACGCTCCAGTTCATCTTCAACGCGGGCGTCTCGATGATCATGGCCCGGGCCGGCGCGAAGACACCCGACATCGCCCAGCTGATGCCGTTCGTCCTGCGCACCTGGATGTACATCTCGGGCGTCATGTGGAGCATCGACAACCTGATCGCAAAGCACCACGGCATGCCCCACTGGGTCGCCGACCTGCTGCGGGCCAACCCCGCCGCCGTCTACATCGACCTGATGCGCTTCGCGCTGATCGACAGCTTCCACGCCAGCCAGCTGCCGCCCCACGTGTGGCTGATCGCGACCGGCTGGGCGGTGCTCGCCGGCGTCTGTGGCTTCATCTACTTCTGGAAGGCTGAGGAGACGTACGGCCGTGGCTGACATCGCAGACAACGCAGGCAACGCAGCGCGCACCGCATCCGACGCACCCGCCGCGCCCGTCGACGAGCGGGCCCCCACCGTCATCGCGGACAACGTCGACATCGTCTACCGGATCAACGGCACCGGCAGCGGCCGGGGCAGCGCCACCGCCGCCCTCAACCGCATCATGCGCCCCAAGCAGGCCGAGAAGGCTTCGGGCATGCGTATCGTGCACGCCGTCAAGAAGGTCTCCTTCGTCGCCTACAAGGGCGAGGCGGTCGGCCTGATCGGCACCAACGGCTCCGGCAAGTCGACCCTGCTCAAGGGCATCGCGGGCCTGCAGCCGGTGGAGAACGGCAAGATCTACACCGACGGCCAGCCCTCCCTCCTCGGCGTCAACGCGGCCCTGATGGGCGACCTGACCGGCGAGCGCAACGTCTACCTCGGCGGCCTGGCCATGGGCATGACGCCGGAGCAGATCAAGGAGCGCTACCAGGAGATCGTCGACTTCTCCGGCATCAATGAGAAGGGCGACTTCATCTCCCTGCCCATGCGCACCTACTCCTCCGGCATGGGCTCCCGGCTGCGCTTCTCCATCGCCGCCGCCAAGGACCACGACGTGCTGCTCATCGACGAGGCGCTGTCGACCGGTGACGCCCGGTTCCAGGCGCGTTCGGCAGCCCGCATCCAGGAGATGCGCCAGCACGCCGGCACCGTCTTCCTGGTCAGCCACAGCAACGCCGCGATCCGCACCACCTGCGACCGCGTGCTGTGGCTCGAGCGCGGCGAACTGCGCATGGACGGCCCCACGGAAGAGGTCCTGGCCGCCTACGAGGAGTTCACCTCGGGCAAGAAGAAGTAGCCCGTACGGTCGAGGCGGTCGGCACGCTCGGCACGGTCGGCACACGAGAAGGGCGCTCCCCCGATGGCTTGGGGGAGCGCCCTTCTCTCATCCGTGTGCGTATCGCCTACGAGTGCGTCCGCAGCAGGGTGCGCATCGTCCGCATGGCCACCGACAGGTTGGCCAGGTCGAACGTCTCCGAGCTCTGGATCTCCTCCAGCGTGGTGCGCGCCCGGCCCAGGATCGCCGCGTTCTTCTCCTCCCACGCCTT
Source organism: Streptomyces sp. NPDC031474 (assembly GCF_055581185.1). Taxonomy (NCBI): domain Bacteria; kingdom Bacillati; phylum Actinomycetota; class Actinomycetes; order Kitasatosporales; family Streptomycetaceae; genus Streptomyces; species Streptomyces sp. NPDC031474. Next base: position 30,873 of record NZ_JBVIJX010000009.1, on the reverse strand, counting down.
GAACCGCTGCTCGGGCGTCGAGGCGCCGTTGCCGACGGCCAGGACGTCCGCGGTCAGCGCCGCATGGGCCGCGTACAGGTCCTCGCGGATGGAGGCACGGGCCATGGACTGCCAACGGTCGGCGCGCGGCAGCTCGATGATGCGGTCCATGAGCTGGGTGATGCGCAGGCGGTCGGCGAGGTCGTAGGAGACCTCGGCGACGTCCAGCGGGTCCTTGCCCATGCGGTCGGCCACCGAGACGATGTCCAGCGCCGGGAACGCCGACGAGAACCCGGCCACCCGGGTGGCCAGCTCGTCCGGGACGCCCGCGTCGGTCAGCTCGTCGTAGATCTTCTGCCACCACTCCAGGTCCGCGCCGCGCAGCAGCTTCGTCAGCTGCGCCCACACCTGCTCGACGCGCTCGGCGAAGAAGTCGACGGTCTCGGCGAGCTGGAGCGGCTGCGGCCGGTTGTTCAGCAGCCAGCGCGTGCCGCGCTCGACGAGCCGCCGCGAGTGCAGCCGGATCCGTGTCTGCACGGCCGCCTCGACCTGGTTGTCGAGGGCCTCCACCGCGTCCCACACCGGCGCCGAGCAGAAGATCGCCCGGGCCGCGGTCTGGGCCCGCACGATCTCCTCCAGCGACGCGCCGGTCTCCTCGCGCAGCCGGTGCAGATACGTCGTACCGCCCGTGTTGACCGTGTCGTTGACCAGGACGGTCGTGGTGATCTCGCGGCGCAGCGGGTGGCTGTCGATGCCCTCGGGGAACCGCTCGCGCAGCGCCGTCGGGAAGTACGCGTGCAGCAGCGTCCGCAGGTAGGGGTCCTCGGGCAGCGAGGTGTGCAGCAGCTCGTCCGACACCGTGATCTTCGTGTACGCCAGCAGGACGGCCGTCTCCGGGCTGGTCAGCCCCTGCCCGGCGCCGAGGCGCTCGCGGATCTGCCGGTCCGTGGGCAGGAACTCCAGCGCCCGGTCCAGGTGCTTCTCCCTGACCAGGTGGCGCATGAAGCGCTGCTGGGCGTGGAGCATGTCCTTGGACTGGGCCAGGGCGTTGGCGATCGCCGTGTTCTGCGCGTAGTTGTTGCGCAGGACGAGAGCGCCGACCTCGTCGGTCATCTCCGCGAGCAGCTTGTTGCGCTGCTTGACGGTCATGTCGCCCTCGGCGACCAGGCCGTTGAGCAGGATCTTGATGTTCACCTCGTGGTCGGAGGTGTCCACGCCCGCGCTGTTGTCGATGGCGTCGGTGTTGATCCTGCCGCCGCTGCGCGCGAACTCGATCCGGCCGAGCTGGGTCAGACCCAGGTTGCCGCCCTCGCCGACGACCTTGACGCGCAGGTCGGCGCCGTCCACCCGGATCGGGTCGTTGGCCTTGTCGCCGACGTCCGCGTTCGACTCCGCGGAGGACTTCACGTACGTGCCGATGCCGCCGTTCCACAGCAGGTCCACCGGGGCCCGCAGGATCGCCTTCATCAGGTCGGCCGGGGTCAGCTTGGTGACGCCCGCCTCGATGCCGAGGGCCTCCCGGATGTGCCCGTTCACCGGGATCGCCTTCGCCGTCCGCGGGAAGACACCGCCGCCGGCCGACAGCAGGCCGGTGTCGTAGTCGGCCCAGCTGGAGCGGGGCAGCTCGAACAGGCGGCGGCGCTCGGCGTAGGAGGTCGCCGCGTCAGGGTTCGGGTCGATGAAGATGTGCCGGTGGTCGAACGCGGCGACCAGACGGATGTGCTCGGACAGCAGCATGCCGTTGCCGAACACGTCGCCGGACATGTCGCCGATGCCGACGACCGTGAAGTCCTCGGCCTGCGTGTTCACGCCCAGCTCCCGGAAGTGCCGCTTCACGGACTCCCAGGCGCCGCGGGCGGTGATGCCCATGCCCTTGTGGTCGTAACCGGCCGAGCCGCCGGAGGCGAAGGCGTCCCCGAGCCAGAAGTTGTACGACTCGGCGACCTCGTTGGCGATGTCGGAGAACGTCGCCGTGCCCTTGTCGGCGGCGACCACCAGGTAGGTGTCGTCCTCGTCGTGCCGGACGACGTCGGCCGGCGGCACGACCTCCCCGGCGACCATGTTGTCGGTGATGTCGAGCAGCGCCGAGATGAACGTCTTGTAGCTGGCGATGCCCTCGGCGAGCCACGCGTCACGGTCCACGCCCGGGTCGGGCAGCTGCTTGGCGACGAAGCCGCCCTTGGCGCCGACCGGCACGATGACGGTGTTCTTCACCATCTGCGCCTTGACCAGGCCGAGGACCTCGGTGCGGAAGTCCTCCCGCCGGTCCGACCAGCGCAAGCCGCCGCGCGCGACCTTCCCGAACCGCAGGTGCACGCCCTCGACCTGCGGCGAGTACACCCAGATCTCGAACGCGGGCCGCGGCGCGGGCAGGTCCGGGATGGCCTGCGGGTCGAACTTCATCGACACGTAGTCGTGCGGACGGCCGCCCGCGCGCTCCTGGAAGAAGTTCGTGCGCAGCGTCGCCTTGATGACGGTGAGGAAGGACCGCAGGATGCGGTCCTCGTCGAGCGAGGCCACCTGGTCGAGCGCGGCGTCCAGCTCCTCCAGCAGGGCGTCGACGATCTCGAGCCCGGCGCGCTGCCGGTCGGGCGACATCCGCGCCTCGAACAACGACACCAGCAGCCGGGTGGTGTGGACATTGGTGCGGAGGGTGTCCTCCATGTAGTCCTGGCTGAACGTGGACCCGGCCTGACGCAGGTACTTGGCGTACGCGCGCAGCACCATCGCCTGCCGCCAGTTCAGCCCGGCGCCCAGCACCAGCGCGTTGAACCCGTCGTTCTCCGCCTTGCCGGTCCAGGTCGCCGAGAACGCCTCCTGGAACCGCTCGCGGCCGTCGTCGCCGAGGAAGTCACCGCCGGGACCGGCCAGCGACTTGGGGATGCGCAGACCGAAGTCGTAGATCCAGGCATTGCTGCGGTCCGTGCAGCGCAGCTCGTACGGCCGCTCGTCGATCACCTCGACGCCGAGCCGGCTGAGCACCGGCAGCACCGCCGACAGGGAGATCGCCTCACCCTTGCGGTAGATCTTGAAGCGGCGCTCGTCCGGCCCGGCGCCCACCGGCTCGTACAGGCTGAGCGAGAAGTCCCGCTCCTCGGTGAGCTGTTCCAGATGGACCAGGTCGGCGACCGCGGCGCGCGGCGTGTGGTCGGCCTTGTAGCCCTCGGGGAAGGCGTTGTTGTAGCGCCGCAGCAGCTCCGCGGCCCGCTCCTCCCCGCACTCGGCGTTCATCGCCTCGCCGAACGCGTCGGTCCAGGACCGCGCCGCCTCCACCAGCCGCGCCTCGATGCGGTCCTTGTCGGCGTCGGACAGCTCGGGCAGCTCGGTGCCCTGCGGGACCCGGACGACGAAGTGCAGCCGGGACAGGATCGACTCGGTGTTCCAGGCGGTGAAGTCGACGCTCGTCCCGCCCAGCTCGTCCTTGAGGATGTCGATGATCCGCAGCCGCACGCCGGTGGTGTAGCGGTCGCGGGGCAGGTAGACCAGCGCGGAGTAGTAGCGCCCGTACTCGTCCTGCCGCAGGTAGAGCCGCAGCCGCCGCCGCTCCTGCAGATACAGCACGCTGGTGACGATGGACCGCAGCTCGTCCACCGGCGTCTGGAACAGCTCGTCGCGCGGGTAGGTCTCCATGATCTGGACCAGGTCGCGCCCGTCGTGGCTGTTGGGCGAGAACCCGGCGCCCTTCAGCACGGCCCCGACCTTGCGCCGCACGACCGGCACCCGGGCCACGGACTCGGTGTAGGCGGCGGAGGAGAACAGCCCGAGGAAGCGCCGCTCACCGACGACGTTGCCGTCCGCGTCGAACTTCTTGACGCCGACGTAGTCGAGGTAGGAGGGCCGGTGCACGGTGGCCCGGCTGTTCGCCTTGGTCAGCACCAGCAGCTTGTGCTCGCGCGCCTTGGCGCGTGCGTCGGCGGACAGCCGCTCGAAGGAGGGGCTGACCGGGTGGCTCTCGTCGCCGGAGTGGTGCGGGTCGGAGCGCAGGATGCCGAGACCGGTGCCCGGCACGGCGGCGAGGGTGTCGTCCTCGCGCAGCTGGTACTCCCGGAAGCCGAGGAAGGTGAAGTGGTCGGCGGCCAGCCAGCGCAGCAGCTCACGGGCCTCGTCGACGTCGGGCCGCGCCATGTCGCCGGGAACGGGCTCCTTGGGGAGCTCGTCGGCGACCCGCAGCGCGGTGTCCCGCATCTTCTCCCAGTCCTCGACGGCCTCCCGGACGTCGGACAGGACCCGCAGCAGATCGGCGGTGATCTGCTTCAGGTCGGCGCGGTCGGTCTCCCGGTCGATCTCGACGTGGATCCAGGACTCGACGTGCGCGTCGTGCGGAAGGTCCCCGGCGGCGGGCGGCGCGCCGAGCACCTCGATGAGCCTGCCGGTCACATCCCGCCGCACCGCGATCTGCGGATGGATGACGAGGTGGATCCCCCGTCCCTGCCGGCTCAGCTCATTGGTGACGGAGTCGACGAGGAACGGCATGTCGTCGGTGACGACCTCCACCACGGAGTGACTGCACGTCCACCCGTTCTCCTCGACCGTAGGGGTGTGGACCCTTACGTTGGCCGTCCCCTGCGGCCGGCTCTCGGCCAGCCGGTAGTGCGAGAGTGCGGCTCCGAAGACGTCGACCGGGTCACGGTCGCTGAGGTCCTCCGGGGCGGTGTGCAGGTAGTACCGCTGGAGGAACGCGAGGAGGGTCGCGTGGTCCGGGGTCCCCGGAGTGCCCTCGCTCGTCGTCCCAGTCGGTAGGTGCCCCCCGACCGGGCTGTTCTCAGCGACCCGCGCCGCCCTCTCGAGCAGCTCGGCCTTGGCTTCGTCCAGCTTGGTCTGCATTGTCCTCTGACTCCTGTCGCGCGCCGTTGCGTGACGTAGAAGGAAGTACGGTTTCTTCCCCTGCGGCTCGACGCCACGACCCGAGGTCTCCGGGCTGCTCCGACGCTATGCCGCAAGGCGAGATGAGCGGGGGGATATCGGCCATGTTCGACACGTCCCCGGCATGTGACGCTGCTCTCTGCGGCGCCTGCTCCCAGGGTGTGTACGGCGTCCAGGGGTCCCATGCGGCCCCGTCCCGCCCGCGCCGACCAGCGTCCACCGCCCGGTCGCGGAGATGGTCCGCACACACCGGGCGCAGGGCAGGGGAGACCACACCCCCGCGAGCTATCGCGCTGATCACGCCACCAAGGCTATCGCTCCTCACAGGGCCCCCGTCATGAGCCGTATGTGTACAAAACAACGACCACAAGTTTGACGTTCTGCACAGCACCGGAACACGGAACACCATGAAAGAGGCGGCTGGGAAGAAACGCCCGAACGCACCCCCTCTTGGCAAGCCCACCCCCAAGAGGCACCTTGCCCATGACACCGCCCGCCCGAGAGGAACCGCCCACCATGACCGCGAAGATCCTCATCGTCACCGGCGACGCAGCGGAATCCCTGGAAGTCCTCTACCCCTACCAGCGCCTGCTCGAGGAAGGCTACGAGGTCCACATCGCCGCCCCCACCCGCAAGAAGCTCCAGTTCGTCGTCCACGACTTCGAACCCGGCTTCGACACCTACACCGAGAAGCCCGGCTACACCTGGCCCGCCGACCTCGCCTTCTCCGAGGTCGATCCCGGCCAGTACGTCGCCGTCGTCATCCCCGGCGGCCGCGCCCCCGAGTACCTCCGCAACGACCCCGAACTCCGCAAGATCCTCAAGTCGTTCTTCGACGCCGACAAACCTGTCGCCCAGATCTGCCACGGCCCCCTGATCACCGCGGCCGCCGACGCCCTCCGCGGCCGCCGCGTCACGGCGTACCCGGCGCTGGAGATCGACATGCAGTCCGCCGGCGCCGTCTTCCAGGACGCCGAGGCAGTGGTCGACGGCACCCTGGTCTCCTCCCGTGCCTGGCCGGACCACTCGGCCTGGATGCGCGAATTCCTGACGGTGCTCCGCGCAAAGGCACCGGTGACCTGACCCCCAGGTGCGGCGCCCACAGGACGCCGCACCCAAGGCTCACGCCGCCGCAGCCAACTCCCCCGCGACCTCCACCGCCTCCCCCAGCGTGTCCACCACCGGCACCCCGACCCCCTCCAGGCTGGCCCGGCTGTGCGACCCGCCGGTGTACAGCACGGCCCGCGCCCCCACATGCAACGCGGCCACCGCGTCATCCGCGGCGTCCCCGATCACCACCGTGCGCGCCACCTCGACGCCGGCCAGCGCCTTCAGGTGCCGCACCATGTGCTCGGCCTTGCTGCCCCCGGACGGCCCCGTCCGCCCGTCGACCCGTATGAAGTGCGGCTCGATCCCGAACCCCCGGACCAACGGCACAAGCTCCTCGTGCACGTACATGCTCAGCAGGGACTGACTGTGCCCCGCCGACCGCCACCCCGCGAGCAGCTCCACCGCGCCCTCGGTGAGCCCGCACCGGACCCGGTGCTCGGCGTAGTACCGGTGGAAGACCGCGTCCATGGCCTCCCACTCGGCGTCGGTGGGCAGTCTTCCCATCAGCCGCTCGTAGAACTTCGGCACCGGCACGCAGTACAGCGCCCGGTAGCGCTCCAACGTGAGCGGCTCCAGCCCCAGCTCCGCGAACGCCGCGTTCGTCGCCCCGATGATCGCGTCATTGTCGTTGAGCAGCGTCCCGTTCCAGTCCCAGACGATGTGCGCTGCTTCCTGCTGCATCCCCATACCGGAAAACGTACCCGCCGCCACTGACAATCAAGTGACCGAGCGAAGCCGGCCGGAGACAGCGGGTTCAGTCCCCCGACCCGACCAGGTTCGGGATCTCCTGTGGGGCGAACCACAGCAGCTCGTGGTCCTCGGCTCCGTCCACGACGAACTGCGCGTCGTCGTCCCCGCCGTCCGCAGCGTTGAGCGCCTGCGCCGCAGCCGTCACGTCGGTCTCCGCCTCCCCGGCGTCCACGTGCACCGCCGCCGCCTTCGACAGCGACACGGCGCCGGTCACCCGCACCTCGCCCAGCGCCGCCGGATCGAGCCCCCGGTCCGGGTCCACGGCGGCCGCACGGTCGGGCACGTCGACGGCCACGACGACCCTCCGCCGCGGGGCGCCCGGGTCCGCCGCGAGCAGGCGCAGCGAGGCGAGCGCGGCCCTGCTGAGCGCCGCGTACTCCAGCTCCTCGATGTCGTCGGAGAGGTACCACTCGCGCAACGCGGGCGTGACGGCGTACGCGACGAGCGGCTCGCCCCCCAGCTCACCCGTCTTGTGCGCCTCGGCGAGACCGGGGAGGGTCAGGGGGACGTAGACGCGCATGGCTGGCCGCTCTCTTCGTGGTCGTCGTGTGGTCGCAGGCTCGGACTCGGCGCCCCGGGAGGGCGGTTCCGCGCCTCCCCGAGCGCCTTCAGGATACGTGCGGCCGTCCCCTTTCGGGTCCCTGCCCACACCCTCGCAGGCGTCAGCCCAGCGCCCCGGAATTCACCCGGCCCGCCCCCATGACATCGGGCTTTCCACGCCCTCGACCACCCCTGATAGGTGAACCTTCCGACCCCTCGCCCCCGACGCCCCGCTTCCTTGCCGTCACGGACCGCGACCCCGTACAAGATCCGCAACGGCAAGTTACCGCCCGGTAGTCGCCGGGCCCACCGAACGGGGACACCCATGAACAAGGTCATGACGAGGACGCAAGCACACCACCCCGGCACCCGCCCTCCCGGCCGCCGCGACACCCGCCGCCCCGCAGGCACCCCACCCCGCACCCCGGGCAGCGGCAGCCGCCCACCCCGAACCCCTGGCACCGGCACCGCCACCGGCTCCCCCGCCCTCACGCCCACCGGCGCCACTCAGACCCCCGGCCGCCCCGCCTCCCAGCCCCGTCCCACCGACCTCTTCGCCGACCGTCTCCTCGCCGTCCTGACCGGCCGGCGCCCCGTCCACTACATGCTCCGCCACACCCTCGGCCACGCCTACGACGACCTGGCGCACCTCGCCGAAAGCGGCGCCCTGCGCACCGCCCACGGCGCCCGTCCCGTCGTCCGCGACATCGGCTACTACGTCCCCCGCCCCGGCGCCATCGAGGCCTTCGCCCGCATCGGCGCCGGCGACCGCCTGCGCGCGATGGCCTTCCGCCTGGAACGCGGCACGGACCGCCGCTGGCGCTGCACCGCGGTGGAACTCGACGGCCCCCGCAGGCCCCACCCCCAGGACAACTGAAAGGACGACTGAGCGGCCCCCCAGAGCCGCTGAACGCAACAACCCGGCGGGACTGGCCCCCTGACCCTCCACCCCCCTCCTCCCCGCCCACAAGGACCGCCCAGGGCCACCCAGGGCCACCCAGGGCCGCTGAAGGCCAAAAGCCGAGAACGCCCAACAGGTCGAGAAGGCCCAACAGGCCAAGAGGGGGCAAGAGGGCCAAGAGGGCCACGCTCGCGGAAGCTCGCCCTCCACGCAAAAGGGCCGGGCCACCCACAGGTGACCCGGCCCCGAAGCCGCTACGAACTGCCCGTCCCCGAGCCCTACTTCTTACGGCGCCGCCCGGCCTTCGCCTGCTTGCGCCGCTCCGCGCGCGTGAGACCGTCGGCCTCGGAGCGGACGGGCTCGTCGTCGTCACTCTCGAAGTCGCCCTCGATCGTGCCACCCTCGCCGTCCACCGTCGGAGCCGAGAAGTGCAGCTGACGACGCTGCGGAGCGTCCAGCCCCTTCGCCCGGATCTCCGGACGCGAACCCGCCTGCGCCGGCACCACGTCCTGCTTCTCCATGTCGACCGGCTCGGCGTCCTCCACCAAAACCTCCTCGACCTGCTGCTCGACCTGGACCTCCAGGTTGAACAGGTAGCCGACGGACTCCTCCTTGATGCCGTCCATCATCGCGGAGAACATGTCGAAGCCCTCACGCTGGTACTCGACCAGCGGGTCCTTCTGCGCCATCGCGCGCAGGCCGATGCCCTCCTGGAGGTAGTCCATCTCGTAGAGGTGCTCGCGCCACTTGCGGTCCAGGACCGACAGCACGACCCGGCGCTCCAGCTCTCGCATGATCTCCGAGCCGAGCTGCGACTCCCGGGACTCGTACTGCTCCCGGATGTCGTCCTTGATGGACTCGGAGAGGAACTCGGCGGTCAGACCGGCCCGGTCACCGGCCGCCTCCTCCAGCTCCTCGACGGTGACCTTCACCGGGTAGAGCTGCTTGAAGGCGCCCCACAGCCGGTCCAGGTCCCAGTCCTCCGGGAAGCCCTCGGCGGTCTCCGCACCGACGTACGCGTCGATCGTGTCGTCCATGAAGTGGTGGATCTGCTCCTGCAGGTCCTCACCCTCCAGGACACGACGCCGCTCACCGTAGATGACCTCACGCTGACGGTTGAGAACCTCGTCGTACTTCAGGACGTTCTTACGCGTCTCGAAGTTCTGCTGCTCCACCTGCGACTGCGCCGACGCGATCGCGCGCGTGACCATCTTGTTCTCGATCGGCACGTCGTCCGGGACGTTCGCCATCGACATCACGCGCTCGACCATCTGCGCCTTGAACAGCCGCATCAGGTCGTCACCCAGCGACAGGTAGAACCGGGACTCGCCCGGGTCGCCCTGACGGCCCGAACGACCGCGCAGCTGGTTGTCGATACGCCGCGACTCGTGCCGCTCGGTACCGAGGACGTACAGGCCACCGAGGTCCTTGACCTCTTCGAACTCGGCCTTGACCGCCTGCTCGGCCTTCTCCAGGGCGGCGGGCAGGGCCTGCGCCCACTCCTCGATGTGCTCCTCGGGGTCGAGGCCGCGCTGCCGCAGCTCCGCCTCGGCGAGGTCGTCGGGGTTGCCGCCGAGCTTGATGTCCGTACCACGACCGGCCATGTTGGTGGCGACGGTCACCGCGCCCTTACGGCCGGCCTGGGCGACGATCGACGCCTCACGCTCGTGGTGCTTGGCGTTCAGCACCTCGTGCTGGATGCCCCGCTTGGACAGCTGCTGCGACAGGTACTCGGACTTCTCGACCGACGTCGTGCCGACGAGGATCGGCTGACCCTTCTCGTGCTTCTCGGCGATGTCGTCGACGACCGCCTCGAACTTCGCGACCTCGGTGCGGTAGATCAGGTCCGACTGGTCCTTACGGACCATCGGCCGGTTCGTCGGGATCGGGACCACGCCGAGCTTGTAGATCTGGTGGAACTCGGCGGCCTCGGTCATCGCCGTACCGGTCATGCCGGACAGTCCGGGCTGTTCCTTGCCGTCGTGGTCGTGACGCTTGTAGAGGCGGAAGAAGTTCTGCAGGGTGATCGTGGCGAGCGTCTGGTTCTCGTCCTTGATGTCCACCCCCTCCTTCGCCTCGATCGCCTGGTGCATGCCCTCGTTGTAGCGGCGGCCCGCGAGGATACGACCCGTGTGCTCATCGACGATCATGACTTCGCCGTCCATGACGACGTAGTCCTTGTCCTTCTTGAAGAGCTCCTTCGCCTTGATGGCGTTGTTCAGGTAGCCCACCAGAGGGGTGTTCACCGACTCGTACAGGTTGTCGATGCCCAGCCAGTCCTCGACCTTGCTGACACCGGCCTCGTGAATGGCGACCGTGCGCTTCTTCTCGTCGACCTCGTAGTCGCCGGTCTCCTCGATGCCCTTGAGCGGGTTGCCGGCCTCGCCCTTCTTCAGGCGCGTCACCAGCTTCGCGAAGTCGCCGTACCACTTCGTGGCCTGGTCGGCCGGGCCGGAGATGATCAGCGGCGTACGGGCCTCGTCGACCAGGATGGAGTCGACCTCGTCGACGATGGCGAAGTTGTGGCCGCGCTGCACGAGCTCGTCCTGCGCCCACGCCATGTTGTCGCGCAGGTAGTCGAAGCCGAACTCGTTGTTCGTGCCGTACGTGATGTCGCACGCGTACTGCTCACGACGCTGGGCCGGCGTCATGTTGGCCAGGATGCAGCCGACGTTCAGACCCAGGAACTTGTGGACGCGCCCCATCATCTCGGAGTCACGCTCGGCCAGGTAGTCGTTCACCGTGATCAGGTGGACGCCCTTGTCGGACAGCGCGTTCAGATACGCCGGCAGCGTGCCGACGAGCGTCTTGCCCTCACCGGTCTTCATCTCGGCCACATAACCGAGGTGCAGGGCGGCGCCACCCATGATCTGCACGTCGTAGTGACGCTGCCCGAGGACACGCTTGGCGGCCTCACGCACGGTGGCGAACGCCTCCGGCAACAGGTCGTCCAGGCTCTCACCATCGGCGTACCGCTGCTTGTACTCATCGGTGAGGGCCCGCAGCTCGGCGTCGGAGAGGTCGACGAAGTCCTCTTCGATGGAGTTGACCTGGTCCGCGATGCGGTGCAGCTTGCGCAGGATCTTGCCTTCGCCTGCACGCATGATCTTCGAGAGGACGGACACGGGGGTTGGTCTCCTTGCCGGTCGGGCCTGGGACGGTCGGTTTCCTTTTGACTTGCTGAGCAACGGCCATCGTATGCGAGGACCCCACCGCGCCGGGAGGCCTGCCGTACGAGGACCGCACACTGCTGCGCACCTGCTCCAAAATCTTCTACCCGGGACAACGGCCGGGCCCCGCCGATGGTGCCGCGTCCGCCACACGAATTGCGCGAATTGTGATCACGCGCTCACGCACCGCAAAACAATGGCGCACCGCGCGCACGCGCACGCAGAATCGGCCGATGGAGCCCGCGCCCGTCACCCTCACCACCACCCGCCTCGTCCTTCGCCCCCTCGGCCCCCAGGACACCGCCGCCGTGTACACCGCCGCCCAGGACCCCGACATCCAGCGCTGGACCACGATCCCCTCCCCCTACCTCCCCGAACACGCCCAGAACTTCACCGAAATGCTCGCACCGGAGGGCTGGTCGACCGGCTCGATGTTCACCTTCGGCGTCTTCCTCCCCGACGGCGCCCTCACCGGCGTCCTCAGCCTCACCCTGCGCTCCCTCGGCACGGCCGAGGTCGGATTCTGGGCCGCCAAGGAACACCGGGGCCGCGGCTACACCACCGAGGCCACCCTCGCCGCCGTCCGCTGGGCCTTCACCAGCATCTCCATCGACCGCGTCGAATGGCGGGCCGAAGTCGGCAACACCGCCTCCCGCGCGGTCGCCGAAAACGCCGGCTTCACCCTGGAAGGCACCCTGCGCTCCTCCATCAACAACAAAGGCGTACGACGGGACTGCTGGCTCGCCTCCCTGCTCCCGTCGGACCTCGGACTGCCGTCGACAGCGGCCTACCTGCCCGCGCCTCCCCACCCGCCCGGCGCCTGAACCAACCCACCCCGCGCCCGGACCAGCCCGGCGCCCGGACCAGCCCGCCCCGCCCTTGAACCGGCCGCCCAGCGCTTCGGAACGAAGCCCCTGCGAGACCCCGAACCCCCAGCTCAACCACCACTGTCAGACCCACCCCCTATCGTGCGAGCCATGACGACCCCGCGACCCTCCACCGAGCTCTCCGCAGACGAAGCCCGCCGCATCGCCCTACGGGCACAAGGCTTCCTCGGCATGCCCGACCGCAAGGCCGGCGTCCGCGGCGTCCTCCGCCACCTGGGCGCGGTCCAACTCGACACCATCTCCGTCCTCGCCCGCTCCCACGAACTCATCCCCTACGCCCGCCTCGGCGCCGTAGGCCGCAAAACCGTCGAGAACGCGTACTGGAAAGACACCCACGCCTTCGAGTACTGGTCCCACGCCGCCTGCATCCTCCCCATCGAGGAGTGGCCCCACTTCGCCTTCCGCCGCCGCGCCTACCGCAGCCGCCCGCACTGGAACCACACCCTCCCCGACGGCACGTACGAGCAGGTCATCAAGCAGCTCCGCACCGAAGGCCCCCTCACGGCCACCGAACTCGGCGGCGCGAAGAAGACCAGCGAGTGGTGGGACTGGTCCGGCACCAAGGTCGCCGTGGAACGCGCGCTGATGTACGGCGAGGTGGTCTGCGTCGACCGCCGCGGCTGGAAACGCGTGTACGACCTCGCCGAACGCGCCGTACCCGCCGACCTGTTGCACGACGAGCTGGACGACACCGAGTGCCTGCGCCGCCTCGTCCGCCTGGCCGGCCAGTCCCTCGGCGTGGGCACGCGCGCGGACATCGCCGACTACCACCGCCTCAAGGGCGAGCAGGTCGACGCGGTGATCGCCGACTCGGGCCTGGTCCCCGTCACCGTCGAAGGCTGGGGCAAGCCCGCCTGGGCCGACCCGACGGTCCTGGACGCGCCCCCGCGCGGCCGCCACCGCACCACGCTCCTGTCCCCGTTCGACTCGCTGATCTGGGAACGGGCACGCACCGAGCGGATCTTCGGCTTCACCCACCGCCTGGAGGCCTACGTCCCCAAGCCGAAGCGGGTGTACGGCTACTTCGCGATGCCGGTCCTGGCCGGCGGCCGGCTCGTCGGCCGCGTGGACCCGGCCCGGGAAGGCCGCACCCTGGTCGCCAGGCAGGTCACCCTGGACGGCCCGAAGGCGGTCCCGGCGGTCGCACAGGCCCTGCTGGAGGCCGCGACCTGGGTGGACTGCACGGACGTACGCGTGGAACGCGTGGACGCCCCCGAACTGCGCGCGCCGCTCACCAAAGAACTCACCCGCGCACTCGCCTGACCGGCCCGCCCGAGCGGCCCGACCTGCCCCGCCCCGCTTGACCGGAGTCAGCGGATCTCGAGGATCTTCTCCCGCATCGCGTACACCACCGCCTCCATCCTGGAGTGCAGCTGCAGCTTCTCCAGGATGTTGCGCACATGGTTCTTCACGGTGTTCTCGGAGATGAACAACTCCTTGGCGATGTCACGGTTGTTCATCCCCGTGGCCACCAGCTTGAGCACCTCCAGCTCACGGTCGGTCAGCCGCGGCGCGGGCACCAGCCGACGCTCGTCGGTCCGCTGGATCATCGACTTGAACTCGGTGAGCAGCTTCGACGCCATGGAGGGGCTGATCTGCGACTGCCCGTCGGCGACCGCGCGGATCGCGGTGGCGACCTCGTCCGTGGAGATCTCCTTGAGGAGATACCCGGTCGCACCCGCCTTGATCGCCTCGTAGAGGTCGGCCTCCTCGTCGCTGATCGTCAACATGATGATCTTCGCGCTGGGGGCCACCTCCTTGATGGAGGTGCATGCCTCGATACCGCCGCGCTTGGGCATCCGTACGTCCATCAGCACGATGTCCGGCAGCAGGTCGGCCGCCTTGTCCACGGCCTCGGCCCCGTCGCCCGCCTCACCGACGACCTGGATGTCCTCCTCGGCCGCGAGCACGATCTCCAGGCCGCGACGGAACAGGGCGTGGTCGTCCACGACAAGGACTCTGATCGGCTCCTTGCGTGGAGTGCCCTCGTCCGGGCCCATGCCGACGACGCCGTCGTCGGCGCCCTCGTCCCGCATCGGTCCGAAGCTGTCCGCCATCGTTCCTCCCCCTGAAGGCTGTGGCCGTGGTCCTGAGCCATCGCCAACCCAAGGCAACGACCCACCGGTTGAGCCGCCCTGCCATGATTCCATGCCCGGACGACAACGCGGTGACAGAGCGATGCCCGAACGGGTCGCACACGGATGCCCCTGGGGGCGCGCACCGCGCTCCAGGGGCACACCGCTCAGCCTGTCACCGCTCACTGTCACCGGGCAGCGTCAGCCGCCCAGCGCGCCACCCGCCTCGGGTGAGTGCGCCTGCGCCACCATCGGGTCGGTGTCGAGGTAGATCACGCCGTAGTCGTAGGCGTGCCGCCGGTAGACGACGCTCGGCTGCTTCGTCTCGGAGTCGACGAACAGATAGAAGTCGTGTCCGACCAGTTCCATCTCGTAGAGGGCCTGGTCGAGGGTCATCGGAGCGGCCACGTGCGTCTTCTCGCGGACCACGAGGGGGCCGTCGCCCTGCACCTCCAGCGAGCCGATCTTCTTCGTCGGCACACTGTCCGACTCGCCTGCCTGGACGGGGCGGCCGTTGCCGTTGAGCGTCGCCACACCCGGGACGTGGTCGGGAACCTCTGCCGCGGAGAGCCTGCGGGCGCCGCGGCGCGTGTAACGCTTGTCGTGCTGCTTGCGCAGCTGGGCGTCGAGCTTCTCCGCCGCCAGGTCGAGTGCCGCGTACGGGTCGTTGGCCGACGCCTCCGCCCGGATCACCGGACCGCGGGAGCGGAGCGTGATCTCCACTCGGTCACAGCGGTCGGCCTGTCGGGGGTTGGGCTCCTTGGAGACCTCGACGTCGAGGCTGATCACCTTGCCGTCGAGCTTCTGGATCTTCTCCAGGTTCAGCTTCTCGGCCACGTGCTTGCGGAACCGCTCGGGCACTTCGGTCTTGCGGCCCTTGACGACGATGTCCACGCAGAACTCCGTTCCCGGATCACTCCGCTTCGCCGCGGAGCGTCTCCCTTTTGCACCAGGCTCCGGTGAGCACCGGAACCTCGGACTTGGTGACTTCCACCTCCTCCTCCCCCATGGGCGAGATCTACACCCCAGGCGCTGCGGGCGATTACGCAAACCGCAGCACGGCATTCGGATATGAGAGGTGTGGCCTGCGGCTTTCCCTCACAACCGAACATATCTCGCTCGGACGGATGTCGTCACCCTCTACTGCGGCGTACCTCCGTTCAGGTGAATTGACCTTCTCATTACCTGCAACGACGCAGGTTCTCACTCAGTTCCGGTTTATTTCGAAAGAGTCCGGCGAGGCCGCCACCACGGCCGCGCACAGCACGTCAGCGGCACCTCCCGCGTCCGTCTCCCTCGCTCCGAACGACTTCACCTGTCTGCCTTCCCTGGTGACACCCCCGTACACCGCCTCCGCCCCTTCACCACCCATCCCGCCCCCCACCTCCTCCCAACGCTCTCCCTCACCGGGGCGTCCCCGCCATGCCGCCCGCCCCCGCGCCTCCTCCGGCTGTCTCTGCTGATCCGCTGACACCGACGGCCACGGCGGCACCGGCGCCGACAGCGACGCCCGTACCGCGCGCGCCGCCTCCGCCAGCGAAGCGCCCGTCGTCACCAGGTCGTCGACAAGCACCACAGGACCGCCGCGCAGCACCCGCGCGCCCCCGGGCACCACCGCCAACGCGCCCACCAGGTTGGCCAGCCGCTGCCGGGAGTCGAGCCCCGACTGGTCGGCCACGGGCCGCCGCTGCCGCAACACCGCGGCCACCCGCGCCGGCATCCCGGCCCGCCGCAGCTCACCGGCCGCCGCGAGCGCGATCCGCCGCGCCGGATCATGCCCACGGGCACGCACGGCGGCACGGGCGGAGGGGACGGGGACGAGCAGCAGGCTTCCGGGGGGCTGGGGGGCCTCCCCCTCCCCCACCCCCGCCTCCCTCACCCCCGCCCGCACAGCTCCCGCCAAGGCCGTGCCCAAGGGTCGCGTCAGCGCCAGCGCGCCGCGTTCCTTGTGGGCGAGCAGAACGGCCCGGACCTCGTCCGCGTACCGGGCCGCCGCGTGCACGGCGGGCAGCCCTGGCGGTTGCGGCGCCGGCCGTACCCGGAACGGCGCGGCCCCGCTCAGCGCCGTACGGCACTGCGGGCAGAGCACTGTGCGTGCGCTTCCGCAGCCTCCGCAGTCGGCGGGCAGCACCAGGCCGGCGAGTTCCTGCCACCACCTGCGAACGTTTTCCACGTCGACCACTGTGCCCATGTCCGGAGCGGCTCACCACCCCTGTGGAAAACCCTGGAGCCATGGACGAGAGGCTGTGGAAAACCCCCCGGGAAGGCGGACTTGAGGTGATCTCACAGCCCGCCCGCCGTCACTTCCGCAGGAAAAAAATCATCCCGGGTAAAACACGGTGGAAGCGGTTTCCTTCAGGGTTCGCCAGCCACTCCCGCCGGGCAGCCACAGCAGCCCGTCCTTGGAGGTGGCGAACAGCGGGGTGTCGCTGTCCTCGGAGGCGGCGATGCTGGTGACCTCGGTGAGGCCGGGAAGTGTGCCGGCCTCGGGGATCGAGCCGTCGCACTGCACGTACTGGACCTGCTCCACGCCGCCGGCCTCGCGGCCGACCACCACGAGCCGGCTGTCCCCGGCCCATGCCATGGCCCTGACCTGTTCCAGTTCCGGTGTCGCCGAGCGCAGTTCCTGGACCGACACGGACGGCTGCTTGCCGCTGCCCGCGCCGCGCTCGATCCGCCCGATGAGCAGGGACTGCTTGCCGCCCTTGTCCACGACGAGCGCGATCCGCACTCCGTCGGCGGCCACTCGTACGGCGTTGATGCGGCCGTCCAGTCCCGGGGTGAGGACCTCCAGGGGCTGGCCGCCGCCCTTCGCCAGCAGGAGCAGCCGAGGGCGGTCGGGGTCGCGGTCGGCCACCCACAGGTCGCCCTGGGCGTCCCAGCTGGGGGTGGTGAGCCGGTCGGTTTCCGTCTTGCCCTTGCTCTGCAGTACGGGGTCGCCGATGGAGCTGCCCGACACGGTGGAGGTGACGTAGAGCGTCTTGCCGTCGAGGGCGACTCCGGCCGCGCTGTGTTCGTCGCGGGCCACGGCGACGGAGCGCAGTGCTTTGGCGCCGTCGCCGAGCGCTCCGGGCACGGGCTCGGCCCGGGTGTTTCCGCTGCCGCTCGTCATGCGGACGAGGCGGTGCTGGCCGTCGATGAAGTACAGGTAGCCGGGGTTGGTCTGCGAGCCGCGTGCGGCGACGGCCGCGGCCCGGTCCGCGGCGAGGCTGCACAGTTGTGTGCCGCCCGCGCGAAGCGCGATCTCTTCGATGGTGGGGGCGAGGCTCTGCAGGGAGAACAGCAGCTGGGCGGCCATCTCGTCGCACTTGACGCGTCCGATGTGGGCCGCTTTGTCGTTCAGCGGCACGGTGAGCTTGTTCTGGTCGTCGGGCGCGAGCGAGGTGCCCTTGGGCAGTGCGGTGCCCGTGGGGAAACTGGATCTGACGACGTGGCGCAGCCAGCTGGTGGGTCCGGTGAGCACACTGCGCACCATCTGCGTCATGGGGTCGACGCGTTCCCGTACGTAGACGGGGTCGGCGACGGCCATGGGCTGTCCGGAGCCGTCGGCGGCGGTGTTGGAGGCGAAGTAGTACTTGTTGACGGACACGTAGTTGCGCTGGAAGTCGGACTTGCCCATGACGACGCCCGAGGGGAGCGCGTCGATGCGCCATTGTCCGGTCTTCTTGTCGCGGGTGAGGTGGACCGTCTGCCCGTAGTTGCCCGAGGCGGGCGAGTACGACTGCTGGGCGTCGACGACGGCGACTCTCGTGCCGGTCAGGACGTACGAGAAGTCGTTGCCGTCGTCCCGGCTTCCGGTGGGTCCGGCCACGGTTGCCGGTCCGTCGGCGAGGACCGTCGTGGAGCGTTCGGGCTCCCATTTCTGGGCGGCCTTGTTGGTCAGGTACTGCCGTGCCGTGGAGTAGCTCGGGTCGTCGCTGGTGAGCGCCTCGAGGAAGCCCTGGACGATCTCCTGGGGCTGTGCGTCGTCCGGGGGCGGCATCGCGAACACGCGCACCTGGGGGTCCTGGCGCGGCGTGGATTCGACGCCGCGCAGGTCGCCGCTGTCGGGCATCGAGGCGCACCCCGCCAGCAGTACGGCGCCACAAGCGGCGTACGCCATCGCGCGCCCCGGCGTGCGCCGGGTTCCCCCCTTGCGCCGTTCAGCGCCCACGGAATGCCTCCCCTTGCTCGTCCGAGCTCTCCGTCGCGGCTCCCCGCCGGTCCGGAGTCCCCCTCAGTGCCGTGTCACCCTGGTCCGCCGCTTCGGACGGCTCCGGGTCCTCGCCGTGTGCCGTCTCCGTCGCGGCCCGTGCCGTGGACGGTTCGTCGGGTCGCCGTCCGTTTCCCGTGCCCGGGGCGGTCCGCGGCACGACGCGTGCGCCGTTGCCGGGCAAAGCCGTCGGGTCGGCGGTGGGCGCCACGCTGGTCATCCGGGGTGTGAGCGGGGCGCGGGCGGCCGACAGTTGCTCACTGGCGGGCTGCACCGGCACCGTGGCGCTCTTCTCGCCTCCGCCGCGCGGCCGGCCTGCGTCGTCGTGTTCGCCGCGGTTGCGGCGGGAGTCCTTGGGTTCGAGCGGTATCGGCGAGCCCCGCAGCGGCTCGTCGGCGGTCCTGGGCAGCGTCAGCCGGAACTGGGAGCCGCCCCCGGGCTCGCCCCAGGCCTGCAGCCAGCCGCCGTGCAGTCGGGCGTCCTCCAGGGCGATGGACAGGCCCAGGCCGGTGCCGCCGGTGGTACGCGCGCGTGCCGGATCGGCGCGCCAGAAGCGGCTGAAGACGCGGGTGGCCTCGCCGGGTTTGAGCCCGACGCCGTAGTCGCGTACGGCGATGGCGACGGCGCCGCCCGCAGCGGCCAGTTTGACGATGACGTCCTTGCCCTCGCCGTGTTCCACGGCGTTGACGACCAGGTTGCGCAGCACCCGCTCCACGCGCCGGGCGTCGGCCTCGGCGACGACGGGCTGCTGGTCGCCGATGACGCGTACGGTCGTGCCCTTGCGTTCGGCGAGCGGCGCGGCCCCGCTGACGACGCGCCGCACGACCTCCCTGAGGTCGATCGGTTCGGCTTCCAGGGCGGCGGCGCCGGCGTCGAAGCGGCTGATCTCCAGCAGGTCGGCGAGGAGCGTCTCGAACCGGTCGAGCTGATCGGCGAGGAGTTCCGCGGACCGCGCGGTGACGGGGTCGAAGTCGACGCGGGCGTCGTGGATGACGTCCGCTGCCATGCGGACGGTCGTCAGCGGCGTCCGCAGCTCGTGCGAGACGTCGGACACGAAGCGCCGCTGCATCCGCGACAGGTCCTCCAGCTGCTGGATCTTCAGCTGGAGGTTCTGGGCCATCTTGTTGAAGGCCTCGCCGAGGCGGGCGATGTCGTCCTCGCCGGTGACCTTCATCCGCTCCTGAAGGCGTCCCGCGGAGAGCCGTTCGGCGATCCCGGCGGCCATCCGCACGGGTGTGACGACTTGGCGCACCACGAGCCAGGCGATGGCCCCGAGGAGGACGACGACGAAGAGCCCGGCGGTCGCCAGGGTGCCCTTGACCAGGCTCAGCGACTTCTCCTCCTGGGTGAGCGGGAAGAGGTAGTACAGCTCGTACGGGTCCTCGTTGGGGTCGCTGACCTGCTTGCCGATGACCAGGGCGGGCTGGGACTCCTTGTCGCTGAGGTAGCTGATGCGGGAGTAGCTCTGGACCGCACCGGTGCTGGTGTTGACGCGTTCGCGCAGGTTCTCCGGGACGCTCTTGTTGGGGTCGACGAAGCCGGAGGCGCGCGGTCCGTAGCCGCCGCTGTCGCCGCCGGAGGGCAGGGTGACCACGTCGAACGCGCCCTGGCCGCCGCTGGACAGCGACAGCACGAGCTCGCTCATCCATTCGCTGACGTTCCGCGAGGCGCGGCTGCCCGGCGGGGTCCCGTCGTCCGCGACGGCGCTGGAGGCCTCGTCGGCCTTCTGCTTGGCCACGGCGAATCCGCCGGTGGCCTGGCTCTGGGACGCTTTGACCTTGGCGTCCAGCAGGCCGTTGCGGACCTGCCCGATGACGACGAAGCCCAGCAGCAGGACGACGCCCAGCGACATCAGCAGGGTCGTGGCGACGACCTTGAGCTGGATGTTGCGCCGCCACAGCCGCATGACGGGCAGCAGCGGCCGGCGCACCCAGCGCAGCAGCAGCCGTAGGACGGGGCTGCCCTGCACCCCGCCTTGCAGCAGTCCGCCTTCGAGGAGGCGGGCGAAGCGTGAACCCGGTGTCTTACGGCCGACAGGCCGCTCCGGTCGGGCCCCGGACCGGCCGGGAGCCGAAGCGGCACTGTCCCCGGACATGTCAGCTGGGTCCTGCCTTGTATCCGACGCCACGGACGGTCACCACGATCTCGGGCCGCTCGGGGTCCTTCTCGACCTTGGAGCGCAGCCGCTGGACGTGCACGTTGACCAGGCGGGTGTCGGCGGCGTGCCGGTAGCCCCACACCTGTTCCAGGAGCACCTCGCGGGTGAACACCTGCCAGGGTTTGCGCGCGAGCGCGACCAGCAGGTCGAATTCCAGCGGCGTCAGCGCGATCGACTGCCCGTCCCGCTTCACGGAGTGGCCGGCCACGTCGATGACGAGGTCGCCGATGGCCAGTTGCTCGGGCGCCGGCTCCTCCGACCTCCGCAGCCGGGCCCGGATCCGGGCGACCAGCTCCTTCGGCTTGAACGGCTTCACGATGTAGTCGTCGGCGCCGGACTCCAGCCCGACGACCACGTCGACGGTGTCGCTCTTCGCCGTGAGCATCACGATCGGCACGCCGGACTCCGCCCTGATCAGGCGGCACACCTCGATGCCGTCCCGGCCGGGCAGCATCAGGTCCAGCAGCACCAGATCGGGCTTCGCCTCACGGAAAGCAGCCAGCGCCTTGTCACCGTCGGCTACGAAAGACGGCTCAAAACCTTCACCACGCAACACAATGCCGAGCATCTCGGCCAGTGCGGTGTCGTCGTCGACGACAAGGACTCGTCCCTTCATAAACGACATCATCCCATTCTCGTAACAGTGACAGAGGCGCTGGTGAGCAGGGTCACTGGCCCGTGACGATAGTCGTACGCGACCGTCACTGTCTGCCCCCGTCCTCCGCAGCCGATGTCAGCGGCTGATGTCAGTGCCTCTGCGTGCAGCGGCGCCTGGGCCGGCGTCGGCGGTGATGCCGGTGAAAATCGCGGTGCGGCGCGGCGGTCTCGGTGATGGGATGCGCCGCATGAGCGACCCGTTGCGCGACCGCATCGAGCGGTACTACGCCACCGTGCCCCTCCTGTTCGCCGACGCCGAGGACTTCGGCGCGTTGCGACTGTTCGTCCGCAGGGAGCCGGGTGCCCCGTACTACGGCGGTCCGAGCCACGCCCGGCCCTGCGCGGAGGGCGCGGCGTGCGTCGGCTCCGCCGACCTCGCCCGGGTGCGGGCCCGCCAGCGTGAGCTGGGCGTGCCGGAGGCCTTCGAATGGCTGGCCGAGTCGGCACCGACGCTGCAGGCCCGTATCGAGGCCGCCGGCCTCCCTGTGCTGCGCCGCCCGCTGATGGTTCTCCCTCCCCGTCGCTCACTCTCTCCACAGCCCCTTCCGGACGGCGTGGCACTGCGCGCGCTCACCGCCGACGATCCCGCCCTGCCCGCAGTTCTCGCCCTGCCCCGCCTGGCCTTCGCCACGGAGCCCCTCCCCGCCACGGACCCGTCGGACCCATCGGCCCCAGCGCGCCCCGCTGACCGTACGGAGCTGTCGAGGCTGGCCGAGGAGCTGACGGAGGACGGCACCGTGGCCATAGTCCGCCCCACGATCCGCGCCGGACACAAGACGCTCGTCGCCGCCCTCGCCCCGGACGGCACCCCGCTCGCCGCCGGCCACTACCACCCGGCGGCCGGCGCCACCGAGATCGGCGGCGTCTGCGCCCTGCCCTCAGCCCGCCGCCAGGGTCTGGCCGCCGCCGTGACAGCGGCCCTGGTCGCCCACGCCCGCGACCACGGCGTCGACACGATCTTCCTGGCCTACGCGAAGGAGGCCGTTGCCCGCATCTACGCCCGCCTCGGGTTCCGCCCCGCCGGCACGACCCTCCTGATCGCCAACCAACCCGCACGCTCATGACACCGGCAGCCGCGGGCCGGTCCGGTCCGGTCAGGGCCGGTCCCCGCCCTGGCGCGCCCTGCGGCACAGCTCCGCAAGGGCATCGGCCGTCACCGGCGATATCGCGCCCTCCTCCGTGACGATCGCCGTCACCAGCTCCGGCGGCGTCACGTCGAACGCCGGGTTGTACGCCTGGGTCCCCAAGGGCGCCACCGGAATCCCTCCTCCCGCTCCCGTCACCGGCGCCTGGGGTGCCGTGACCTCCGTCACCTCGAACCCGGGACGTTGCTCCACCTCGATCGACGCCCCGTCCGGCGTCCCCGGATCCACCGTCGTCACCGGCGCCACCACGATGAACGGCACATGGTGATAGCGCGCGAGCACCGCGAGCGGATAACTCCCCACCTTGTTCGCCACCGATCCGTCGGCCGCGATCCGGTCCGCCCCGATCAGCACCGCGTCCACCTCGCCCGCCGCGAAGAGCGAACCCGCCGCGTTGTCCGTCAGCAGGGTGTACGCCATGCCGTTGCGCGCGGCCTCGTACGCCGTGAGCCGAGCGCCCTGCAGCAGCGGACGCGTCTCGTCGACCCACAGCCGGCGAAGCCGCCCCGCCCGGTGCGCGGCGAGCGCCACCGCGAACGCGGTCCCCTCCCCGCCCGACACCAGCGAGCCGGTGTTGCAGTGCGTGAGGACACGGTGTCCGCCGCCGGGCAGCAGCTCGTCGATGAGTGCCAGCCCGTGCCCGGCCATCCGGGCGCTGGCCTCGGCGTCCTCCCGGTGCAGCCGGCGCGCGGCCGCCAGCGCCGCCAGCGCGCCCTGTCCCGGGTCGCCGCTGCGGGCGAGTTCCGCCTGGTAGGCGGACCGGGCGCGGCGCACGCCGACGGACAGGTTCACCGCGGTGGGCCGGGCCCCCGCCAGCGCGTTCGCGGCGTCGTCCACGTCGAAGCCGCGCGCGGCGGCGAGCGCGACACCGTACGCCCCGGCGATCCCGAGCAGCGGCGCTCCCCGCACGGCCAGCGAGCGGATCGCCTCCACCAGTGCGGACGCGTCCGTACACACCAGTTCGACTTCCTCGGCCGGCAGTCTCGTCTGGTCGAGAAGAACCAGTACGGGACCTTCTGGCGGCTCCTCCCAACGAAGCGCCGGTGCCTCGGTCGGCCGCTTGCCCTCACCGGATTGCGCGTACTGATCAGCCATGCGGTCAGTCTGCCCACTATCCGACGGACCATTGAAGATGTGCGGCCCATACCGCGGCCGGTCCCCCGGTCAGCACCCCATGGCACGATGGCTCCCAACCTGCCGCCGCGACCGCGGACGGGCACCGTGAAGGAGCGACGATGAAAGACACTCCGGGCTGGGCCTCGCCCGGATCCGCCCCGTCCGACGGACAGGAGCCCGGCGCGTCCCACCCCGCCGAGCCGACCGTCCGGCCCGCCGGGCAGCAGCCCGCGGACCAGCCGGCCGCGAACCCACAGAGCCCCGGCACGAAGTGGTCCAAGGAACAGCCGCCGCCCGGCCAGTGGTCGGCACCCGCAGGCCCCCAGAACCCCGGCCAGGCCCCGCCACCGCCGCCGCCCCCGCCGTCCGGGCCGGGCTGGGGCACCCACCCGCCCGCCGGACCGGGAGGCGGACACCCCGGCGGCCCCACCGGACACGGCGGTTACGGCCGTTACGGCGGCTACGGCCCTCCCGGGGGCTGGGGCGCCGGCTGGGGCGGCCCTCCACCCGCCGCGAAGCCCGGCGTGATCCCGCTGCGCCCGCTCGGCGTGGGCGAGATCCTCGACGGCGCCGTCGCCACCATGCGCACCTACTGGCGCACGGTCCTGGGCATCTCGCTGACCGTCGCGATCGTCACCCAGGTCTTCGTCGTCCTGCTGCAGGGCCTGATCCTCGACGGCTCCACGGACACCGCCGCCCTCGGCGACCCGGCCGCCACCGTCGACGAGCAGCTCAACGCCATGGGCGACGCCATGCGCGCCTCCGGCCCCGTCCTCCTCATCACGCTCCTCGGCACCATCACGGCGACCGCCCTGCTCACGGCCGTCACCAGCCGCGCCGTGCTCGGCAAACCCGTCACTCTCAAGGAAGCCTGGCGCGACGCCCGCCCCCAGGTACCCCGGCTGTTCGGGCTGATCCTCCTGCTGATGCTCATCGCCGCCGGCGTCGTCCTCGCCTGCCTGCTGCCGGGCATCCTCGTGGGCGCCGCCGGGAACTCCGACGCGGGTGACGCGCTCATGGCCTTCGGCATCCTCGGCTCGATCGTCCTCGTGCTGTGGCTGCTGATCCGGTTCTCCCTCGCCTCGCCCGCGCTGATGCTGGAGAAGCAGGGCATCAGGAAGTCGCTCGGCCGTTCCGCGAAGCTCACCCGCGGCTCCTGGTGGCGCGTCTTCGGCATCCAGCTGCTCGCCCTCATCATCGCGAACATCGTCGCGATGATCGTCGTCGTCCCCTTCGCCCTCCTCGGCGCAGCCCTGAGCGACGGCGGCGTCGGCGGCCTGGTCGAGGCGGGCGGCGACTACGGCTGGACCTACCTGATCGTCAGCGGCATCGGCTCGGTCATCGGCTCCATGATCACCTTCCCGATCGCGGCGGGCGTCATCGTGCTGCTCTACATCGACCAGCGCATCCGTCGCGAGGCCCTCGACCTCGACCTGGCCCGCGCCGCAGGCCTCCAGGGCTACGGCTCCCCCACTCCCGGCACCACCCCGGGGAGCTGATGCGGTGATCCCGGCGGGGGGAGTTCTCACAGCGGTACCGCCCCCGGGCGGTTTGCCCGTCCGGGGGCTGCCCGGCCTCACCGACGCACCCGCGGCAGCCCTCTCCCGCGCCGCCGGCCGGGCCGCGCAAGCCCTGTTGCGGGCGGGCGGCGACGGCACCGTACTGTCACTGGCCCGCTCGGGCGACGAACCGCCGGTGACCATCCCACGGGACCCCGCGCGGGAGGCGGCCCGCCGCGAGCTGTCCAAGGACCTGTACCACCAGAACGACCCCAGCCTGTTCCAACGCGCCCTGGACACCTTGTGGGACTGGATCGGCGACCTGTTCGACACCGCTTCGACCGCCACCCCCGGCGGCACACTCGGCCTCCTGGTCGTCGTCCTCGCCGTCGTGGCCGTCGCGGGCGCCCTGTGGTGGCGCCTGGGCACCCCGCGCCGGCAACCCTCCTCCGCCGCCGCCCTGTTCGACGACCGCCCCCGCAGCGCCGCCGAACACCGCGCCACCGCCGAAGCACACGCCGCCCAGCGCCACTGGAACAGGGCCCTCCAGGAACGCATGCGCGCCATCGTCCGCTCCCTGGAGGAACGCGCCCTCCTCGACACTCGCCCCGGCCGCACGGCCGACGAGGCCGCCGACGAGGCCGGCCGCACCCTGCCCGCCCACACCGAACGACTGCGCACCGCCGCCCGCGACTTCGACGACGTGACATACGGCGGCCGCCGCGCGACCGAGCTGTCGTACAGGCGGATGGCCGAACTCGACCTCGACCTGGAACGCGCCAAACCCCAACTGGCGGCGAGCAGCACCCACACCACGGCCCACCCCGCCCGCCAGGGAGCCGCCGAATGACGACCGAGGCCACGCTCCCCTCCACCTCGGCCTCGCCCACCGCCCTGCGGCTGTGGACCCGCGCGCGAGGACTCACTCTCGCCTTCGTACTGCTCCTGGCGGGTGCCGTCACGCTCGCCGCGCTCCAGTCCGACACCCGCCACGGCGCCCTCGACCCGCGCTCCGCCGACCCCTACGGCAGCCGCGCGATCGCCGAACTCCTCACCGACCACGGCGTGTCGACCCGCGTGGTCGACACCCTGGCCGACGCCCGCACCGCGGCAGGCCCCGACACCACCCTCCTCGTCGCCACCCCCGAACTCCTGACGAAGAGTCAACAAAAGGAGCTGCATTCGGCGATCGCCGGCTCCGGCGGCCGCGCCGTCCTCGTCGCCCCCGGCAGCTGGTCCGTGGGAACCCTCGCCCCCGGCGTGACCGCGGACCCGGCCACCAGCCGCGGCTCCACGCTCTCCCCCGACTGCGCCCTGCCCGCCGCCCGCGGCGCCGGCGCCGCGGAAACCGGCGGCGGCATCCGCTACACCAGCCGCCGCCTCGGCGCCGACGAGTGCTACCCCAGCGAGCGCCTGGCGACCCTCCTGCGCATCCCGGACGCCTCCGGCGACGGCGACACCGTCGTCCTCGGCGCGCCCGACATCCTCTACAACAACCGCCTCGACAAGCAGGGCAACGCCTCGCTCGCCCTCCAACTCCTCGGCTCCCGCACCCATCTGGTCTGGTACCTCCCCTCGCTCTCCGACACCTCCGCCGCCGACCCGGACGACGAAAAGGGCTTCCTCGACCTGCTCCCCTCCGGCTGGATCTGGGGCACACTGCAGCTCTTCGTCGCGGCAGCCCTCGCCGCCCTCTGGCGGGCACGCCGACTCGGCCCCCTCGTGCCCGAAAAACTCCCCGTGGCGATCCGCGCCTCCGAAACCGTCGAGGGCCGCGCCCGCCTCTACCGCAAGGCGGCCGCCCGCGACCGCGCGGCCGCCGCTCTTCGCTCCACCACCCGCACCCGCCTCGCCCCTCTCCTAGGCGTCCCCGTCACCCAGGCGCACGCGCCCGAGGCACTCATCCCCGCCCTGTCCGCCCACCTCCACGGAGACGGACAGTCCCTGCACTCCCTCCTCTTCGGCCCTCCCCCCGGCGACGACACCGCCCTGATCGCGCTCGCCGACCAACTCGACGCCCTCGAAAGAGAGGTACGCCGTCCATGATGGACCCGACCACTGACAACGCCGGGACCACCGGGGACCCGGGCCGCGCCCGAGCCTCCCTGGAAGCCCTGCGCGCCGAGATCGCCAAGGCCGTGGTCGGCCAGGACCCCGCCGTGACCGGCCTCGTCGTCGCCCTCCTCTGCCGCGGACACGTTCTCCTGGAAGGAGTCCCCGGAGTGGCAAAAACGTTGCTCGTCCGCGCCCTCGCATCCGCACTCGAACTCGACACCAAACGCGTCCAGTTCACCCCCGACCTCATGCCGAGCGACGTCACCGGCTCCCTCGTCTACGACACGCGCACCGCCGAGTTCTCCTTCCAGCCCGGCCCCGTCTTCACCAACCTCCTCCTCGCCGACGAGATCAACCGCACCCCGCCGAAAACCCAGTCGTCCCTCCTCGAAGCAATGGAGGAACGCCAGGTCACCGTCGACGGCACCCCACGCGCCCTCCCCGACCCGTTCCTGGTCGCGGCCACCCAGAACCCCGTCGAGTACGAGGGCACCTACCCCCTCCCCGAAGCCCAACTGGACCGGTTCCTCCTCAAACTGACGATCCCTCTCCCCTCCCGTCAGGAGGAGATCGACGTCCTCACCCGCCACGCCGAGGGCTTCAACCCACGCGACCTGCACGCCGCCGGCGTACGCCCCGTCGCAGGCCCCGCCGACCTCGAAGCGGCCCGCGCGGCCGTCGCCAAAACAACGATCTCCCCCGAGATCACGGCCTACGTCGTCGACATCTGCCGCGCCACCCGCGAATCCCCGTCCCTCACCCTGGGCGCCTCCCCGCGAGGCGCGACCGCCCTCCTCGCCACAGCACGCGCATGGGCATGGCTGACCGGCCGCGACTACGTCATCCCCGACGACGTCAAAGCCCTCGCCCTCCCGACCCTCCGCCACCGGGTACAACTCCGCCCGGAGGCCGAGATGGAAGGCGTCACAGCCGACTCCGTCATCAACGCGATCCTCACCCACGTCCCCGTCCCCCGCTGATGGCACTCACCGGACGTACCGCGCTCCTCGCGGCCCTCGGCGCCCTCCCCGTCGGCATCTGGGACCCCGGCTGGACGGGCATCCTCGCGGTCAACGCCCCCCTGGCCGTGGCCTGCGTCTGCGACTTCGCCCTCGCAGCCCCCGTACGCCGCCTGGGCCTGACCCGTTCCGGCGACACCACCGCCCGCCTCGGCGAACCGGCGGACGTCACCCTCACGATCACCAACCCGTCCCGCCGCCCCCTGCGCGCCCACCTCCGCGACGCCTGGCCCCCCAGCAGCTGGCAGCCGGGAACGGAGACGGAGGCCTCCCGCCACCGCCTCACCATCCCGCCCGGCGAACGCCGCCGCCTCACCACCCGCCTACGCCCCACCCGCCGCGGCGACCACCACACCGACCGCGTCACGATCCGCTCCTACGGCCCCCTCGGCCTCTTCTCCCGCCAGGGTGCCCACAAGGTCCCCTGGACCGTACGCGTCCTCCCGCCGTTCACCAGCCGCAAGCACCTCCCGTCGAAACTGGCCCGCCTGCGCGAGCTCGACGGCCGGACCAGCGTCCTGACCCGCGGCGAAGGCACCGAGTTCGACAGCCTGCGCGAATATGTTCCTGGTGACGACACCCGCTCCATCGACTGGCGCGCCACAGCCCGCCACTCCACGGTCGCGGTCCGCACCTGGCGCCCCGAACGGGACCGACACATCCTCCTGGTCCTCGACACCGGCCGCACTTCAGCGGGACGCGTCGACGACGCTCCCCGCCTGGACGCCTCCATGGACGCGGCCCTCCTCCTCGCCGCGCTGGCATCGCGCGCCGGCGACCGAGTCGACCTCCTCGCCTACGACCGCCGTGTACGCGCCCTGGTCCAAGGCCGGACGGCACGTGACGTTCTTCCATCCCTGGTCAACGCCATGGCCACGCTAGAACCCGAACTGGTCGAAACGAACGCGCGCGGCCTCATGACAGCAGCGCTCCGCACGACTCCCCGCCGCTCTCTCATCGTCCTCATGACCACGCTGGACGCCGCCCCGGTCGAGGAAGGCCTCCTGCCCGTCCTTCCTCAGCTCACCCAACGCCACACCGTCCTGGTGGCCTCGGTCGCCGACCCGCGCATCGCCCGCATGGCCACGGCCCGCGGCGACACCGACGCTGTGTACGAGGCCGCAGCCGCAGCCCAGGCGCAGGCAGAACGCCATCGCACAGCCGAGCAACTCCGCCGGCACGACGTCACTGTCGTCGACGCGACACCGAGCGAGCTCGCCCCTGCACTGGCAGACGCCTATCTAGCACTAAAGGCATCAGGCCGCCTGTAACGCAAAACGGGCTCTCCCGAAGGAGAGCCCGTCCAGACAACCATAAACGCAGAAAACCCCCGTGCCGAATGGCACGGGGGTTTCCTCAATATTTGTTCGGCGGTGTCCTACTCTCCCACAGGGTCCCCCCTGCAGTACCATCGGCGCTGTAAGGCTTAGCTTCCGGGTTCGGAATGTAACCGGGCGTTTCCCTCACGCTATGACCACCGAAACACTATGAAACTGTCCAGCCGCACCACACCCGTGACCATGGGCATGGGGCTGTTCGTGGTTTCAGAACCAACACAGTGGACGCGAGCAACTGAGGACAAGCCCTCGGCCTATTAGTACCAGTCAGCTTCACCCATTACTGGGCTTCCACATCCGGCCTATCAACCCAGTCGTCTACTGGGAGCCTTACCCTCTCAAGGAGGTGGGAACACTCATCTCGAAGCAGGCTTCCCGCTTAGATGCTTTCAGCGGTTATCCCTCCCGAACGTAGCCAACCAGCCATGCCCTTGGCAGAACAACTGGCACACCAGAGGTTCGTCCGTCCCGGTCCTCTCGTACTAGGGACAGCCCTTCTCAATGTTCCTGCGCGCGCAGCGGATAGGGACCGAACTGTCTCACGACGTTCTAAACCCAGCTCGCGTACCGCTTTAATGGGCGAACAGCCCAACCCTTGGGACCGACTCCAGCCCCAGGATGCGACGAGCCGACATCGAGGTGCCAAACCATCCCGTCGATATGGACTCTTGGGGAAGATCAGCCTGTTATCCCCGGGGTACCTTTTATCCGTTGAGCGACGGCGCTTCCACAAGCCACCGCCGGATCACTAGTCCCGACTTTCGTCCCTGCTCGACCCGTCGGTCTCACAGTCAAGCTCCCTTGTGCACTTACACTCAACACCTGATTGCCAACCAGGCTGAGGGAACCTTTGGGCGCCTCCGTTACTCTTTAGGAGGCAACCGCCCCAGTTAAACTACCCATCAGACACTGTCCCTGATCCGGATCACGGACCCAGGTTAGACATCCAGCACGACCAGAGTGGTATTTCAACGACGACTCCACCTGAACTGGCGTCCAAGCTTCACAGTCTCCCACCTATCCTACACAAGCCGAACCGAACACCAATATCAAACTGTAGTAAAGGTCCCGGGGTCTTTCCGTCCTGCTGCGCGAAACGAGCATCTTTACTCGTAGTGCAATTTCACCGGGCCTATGGTTGAGACAGTCGAGAAGTCGTTACGCCATTCGTGCAGGTCGGAACTTACCCGACAAGGAATTTCGCTACCTTAGGATGGTTATAGTTACCACCGCCGTTTACTGGCGCTTAAGTTCTCAGCTTCGCCACACCGAAATGTGACTAACCGGTCCCCTTAACGTTCCAGCACCGGGCAGGCGTCAGTCCGTATACATCGCCTTACGGCTTCGCACGGACCTGTGTTTTTAGTAAACAGTCGCTTCTCGCTGGTCTCTGCGGCCACCCCCAGCTCAAGGAGCAAAG
>NZ_JBVIJX010000008.1:0-490695 GCF_055581185.1 Streptomyces sp. NPDC031474 | reverse complement strand
TGCCACGGATACGATCTAGACACTCGCATCCTCGCAGGTCAACGGCACCTTTCTGCTATCGGGACGTCAGCCCGCCCAATTCCGCTGAATACCCAGGGTTAGGCATCCTGGCCGGCCAGCCCGGCAACCAGGACAGGCGTAACCTGCTCCACCTGCCAGGGCCGCGCGCCGTACGAGGCAAGTGCTGCCGCAACCGTTTCCTGGTCCAGCGCCTTCGGCGGCTCCCAGCACACCCGTCGCACCGCGTCGGGGGCCACGAGGTTCTCCTGGGGCATGTTCAGCTCCTCGGCCAACGCCGAGACGGCCGCTCTCGCCGCACTGAGCCGCGCGGCCGCCGCCGGATCCTTGTCGGCCCAGGCCCGCGGCGGGGGAGGCCCCGCGACCGGCTGCCCCGGCTGGGGCAGCTGGGACTCGCTCAGCTCCTTCGCCCGGTCGACCGCGGCCTGCCACTGCTCCAGCTGCCGCCGCCCCATCCGTTGCCCGTACCCGTTCAGCGCGGCCAGCGCGTGCACGTTCGCCGGAAGGGCGAGCGCGGCCTCCACGATGGCCGCGTCGGACAGCACCTTGCCCGGCGACACGTCCCGCCGCTGCGCGATCTTGTCCCGCGTCTGCCACAGCTCGCGCACGACTCCCAGCTGCCGTCGCCGGCGCACCTTGTGCATGCCGGACGTACGACGCCACGGGTCCTTGCGGGGCTCGGGCGGCGGGGCGGACGCGATCGCGTCGAACTCCTGGCGGGCCCACTCCAGCTTGCCCTGCCGGTCCAGCTCCTTCTCCAGCGCGTCACGCAGGTCGACCAGGAGCTCGACGTCGAGGGCCGCGTAGCGCAGCCACGGCTCGGGCAGCGGCCTCGTGGACCAGTCCACCGCGGAGTGGCCTTTTTCGAGGACGAAGCCCAGCACCCCCTCGACCATCGCGCCGAGGCCGACCCGCGGGAACCCGGCGAGCCGTCCGGCCAGCTCGGTGTCGAACAGCCGCGTCGGCACCATGCCTATCTCGCGCAGACACGGCAGGTCCTGGGTGGCGGCGTGCAGGACCCACTCGACGTCGGAGAGGGCGTCGCCGAGCGCGGACAGGTCGGGGCAGGCCACGGGGTCGATCAGCGCACTGCCGGCGCCCTCGCGACGCAGCTGCACCAGATAGGCGCGCTGGCCGTAGCGATAGCCGGAAGCCCGCTCGGCGTCCACGGCGACGGGGCCGGAGCCGGCGGCGAGGGCGGCGATCACCTCGGCGAGGGAGGCCTCGTCGGCGATCACGGGAGGGATGCCCTCGCGTGGTTCGAGCAACGGTGTCGGCGCCCCGGAATCAGTAGATTCGCCGTCGTCCGGAGGGGCGCCTCCGGTGGTTCGCAGTGAACTGGCTGCTGCGGTTTCTTGGGCGTCGGTCACCTGTCAAGGGTATCTGTGTATGGACGGCGTCCGCCGACGGAACGTTCCGTCGGCGGACGCGAGAGGGTCGTAAACCGGTCAGGTCGGTGAATGATCGGGGTGACGGGGCTGCTCGTAGGGCTTGCGGTGCTGCCGGTCGGTCAGTGGAGTCAGTGGATGATGCCGGTCCGCAGGGCCACCGCGACCATGCCGGCGCGGTCGCCCGTGCCGAGCTTGCGGGCGATGCGGGCCAGGTGGCTCTTGACGGTCAGCGCCGACAGGCCCATCGAGACACCGATCGCCTTGTTCGACTGGCCCTCCGCGACCAGCCGCAGCACCTCGACCTCACGGCCGGAGAGCTCGCGGTAGCCACCCGGGTGACTCGGGGCACCCGGGGGGCGGCGGTGCAGGCGGGCGGCCGAGCCGAGGGGGGCGGCACCGGGTCGGTTGGGGAGACCGAGGTTGGTGCGGGTACCGGTGACGACGTAGCCCTTGACACCGCCCGCGAGGGCGTTGCGCACGGCGCCGATGTCGTCGGCGGCGGAGAGGGCCAGCCCGTTGGGCCAGCCCGCGGCGCGGGTCTCCGACAAAAGGGTGAGGCCGGAGCCGTCGGGCAGGTGGACGTCGGCGACGCAGATGTCGCGGGGGTTGCCGATGCGGGGACGAGCCTCCGCGATGGACGAGGCCTCGATGACGTCGCGCACACCGAGCGCCCAGAGATGACGGGTGACGGTGGAGCGGACGCGCGGGTCGGCCACGACCACCATGGCGGTGGGCTTGTTCGGGCGGTAGGCGACCAGGCTTGCGGGCTGCTCGAGGAGAACGGACACCAGGCCTCCTGGATGGGGGACGGGGGGCCGGCTCGTGGGGCTTGTGGGGAGGAAGCCGGGACGAACCGTGCTTTCAAGGTCACAGTCGTCTTCGGCAGCGAACCCGGGGTCCTTTAGAGAATGATCACGATCTAGTGAGTAACAATCTGTGCGATTCGGACATGCGATCGATCATCCGAAGATCGAGTCGGTTTAAGTGGGCTTCTTACGGGACCGAAAATGGCCGTATCGACAAAGAGATGGTCAACGTGAGTGTGGCCCCCTGCGCTGCGGCAGCGTCACCACCGACGCGTCCCCCGGCCCGGCCGGCGGCAGCCCCGCGACCTGCGCCAGCAAGTCGCACCAGGACGTCAGGTGCGCCGCCGTGTCCGGCACCCCGCCCACGCCCTCGCGAGGCGTCCAGGAGGCCCGGATCTCGATCTGCGAGGCCGCCGGCCGCTCCGCCAGCCCGCCGAAGTAGTGTGAGCTCGCGCGCGTGACGGTCCCGCTCGGCTCCCCGTACGCCAGCCCGCGCGCCTGGAGCGCGCCGGTCAGCCACGACCAGCACACCTCCGGCAGCAGCGGGTCGGCGGCCATCTCGGGTTCCAGCTCGGCTCGGATGAGGGTCACCAGCCGGAACGTTCCCCGCCAGGCGTCGTGCCCCGCCGGGTCGTGCAGCAGCACCAGCCGTCCGTCCGCCAGATCCTGCTCGCCGTCCACGACCGCCGCCTCCAGCGCGTACGCGAACGGGGCGAGCCGCTTGGGAGCCGGTGTCGGCTCGACCTCGATCTGCGGCCGCAGTCGCGTCGCCCTCAGCGCGTCGACGGCGGCCCGGAAAGGCAACGGAGCCGACGTGCTCCCATCCCGGTCCCCCTCGTTCGCGTCATCCATCCCGCCAGCGTCGTCCGACAGTCGTCCCTGAGCCGCAGCCATGCGGGGAAGATTAAGGGGAACGGGGCCTTCGCGCAGGGCAAGACACCCCTGCGCTGCTCGCGGACGGATGCGCGCTGGGCGAACAGACACACGGCCCACCCTCCTCGAACACACCTGCCGCAGACATCGACGGGACACGGCCGGGCCGAGCCAGGTGCACCGAGGGTCGGGCAGGGCCCGCTGGAGGCGTGGCGGGGGGGCATGGTGGGCGTCCGGGGAGGGCGTGGCGGGCGTGCGGAGGTGTTGTAACGGGCGCGGTGGGGCGTGGCATGGGGGCCTGCGGGGGCATGGCCGGGCCGGCAACGGCAGAGGTGCGCGGGGGCGTGGTCGAGGTGGGGTGGGGGTGTTGCGCGGGCGTGGGGGAGTTCCGGCGGGAGCGGGGCGGAGAGCGAGCAGGGGGCCGGCTCGGGGGGTTTGGGGGCGTGCGAGACTTGCCGGCGTGAGCGTGAACGAGAGCCCTGCGGGCCGGCAGCCGACAGCGACGTACGACAGTGCCTTTCTGAAGGCGTGCAGGCGTGAGCCCGTGCCGCACACGCCCGTGTGGTTCATGCGGCAGGCCGGGCGCTCGCTGCCGGAGTACCGCAAGGTCCGCGAGGGCGTCGGGATGCTCGAGTCCTGCATGCGGCCCGACCTGGTCACCGAGATCACCCTCCAGCCGGTCCGCCGGCACCACGTGGACGCGGCGATCTACTTCAGCGACATCGTCGTCCCGCTCAAGGCGATCGGCGTCGACCTCGACATCAAGCCCGGCGTCGGCCCGGTCGTCGAGAAGCCGATCCGCACCCGCGCCGACCTCGCCCAGCTGCGCGACCTCACCCCCGAGGACGTCTCCTACGTCACCGAGGCCATCGGCCAGCTGACCGCCGAGCTCGGCGCCACCCCGCTGATCGGCTTCGCGGGGGCGCCGTTCACCCTGGCGAGCTACCTCGTCGAGGGCGGTCCGTCGCGCACGTACGAGAACGCCAAGGCGATGATGTACGGCGACCCGGAGCTCTGGGCCGACCTGCTGGACCGCCTCGCGGAGATCACGGCCGCCTTCCTGAAGGTGCAGATCGAGGCGGGCGCGAGCGCCGTCCAGCTCTTCGACTCCTGGGCCGGCGCGCTCGCCCCGGCCGACTACCGCCGTTCGGTGCTGCCCGCCTCCGCGAAGGTGTTCCGCGCCGTCGAGGGCTACGGCGTCCCGCGCATCCACTTCGGCGTGGGCACCGGCGAGCTGCTGAAGCTCATGGGCGAGGCCGGCGCGGACGTCGTCGGCGTCGACTGGCGCGTCCCGCTCGACGAGGCCGTCCGCCGGATCGGCCCCGGCAAGGCACTGCAGGGCAACCTCGACCCGACGGTGCTGTTCGCCGGCGCCGAGGCCGTCGAGACCAAGACCCGAGAGGTGCTCGACGCGGCCGCCGGCCTGGAGGGCCACGTCTTCAACCTCGGCCACGGCGTCATGCCGTCCACCGACCCGGATGCGCTGACCCGCCTGGTCGAGTACGTCCACACGCAGACCGGCCGGTAACAGGTCTCACCATGTGTGCCGGGGCCGGGCCCGTCTGCCGAACAGCAGGCCGCGCGGCTCCGGCGGCGGCGGTGTGCCCGGCTTGAGCGGCCAGGCCATCAGCATGCCCGCGAGGAAGCCCACGACATGCGCCGCGTACGCCACGGTGCCCGCGCCGGAGACGCCCTCGCCCGAGGAGTACACCGCCTGCAGCACGAACCAGAAACCCAGCACCAGCCAGGCGGGCAGGCGCAACGGCAGAAACACCAGGAACGGGACGAGCACCCACACCCTGGCCTTGGGATACAGCACCAGGTACGCGCCCAGCACCCCTGCGATCGCCCCCGACGCGCCGATCAACGGATCGGTCGAGTCGGCGTTGAGGACGGCGAAGCCGTACGACGCCGCGTAGCCGCAGGCGACGTAGAAGAGCGCGAAGCGGACGTGCCCCATGCGGTCCTCGATGTTGTTTCCGAAGATCAGCAGAAACAGCATGTTGCCCAGCAGGTGCAGCCAGCCGCCGTG
Organism: Streptomyces sp. NPDC031474; assembly: GCF_055581185.1. Lineage (NCBI taxonomy): Bacteria > Bacillati > Actinomycetota > Actinomycetes > Kitasatosporales > Streptomycetaceae > Streptomyces > Streptomyces sp. NPDC031474. Next base: position 485,575 of record NZ_JBVIJX010000008.1, on the reverse strand, counting down.
CAGGAACATCGCGGTGAGGACGCTCAGCGCCGGCGACTTGTCGTAGCCCGGCGGCCCCAGCTGGCAGGTCGCACCCATGGTCTCACCGGTGGGGACGAGCTGCGGCAGCTGATGGTGGATCAACTCGCGTGGCACGGCCGCGTAGTGATCCAGGAAGGCGTGCAGATGGCACGTCTGGGCCAGGCTGCTGTCGCCCGCCACGGAGCCCGACAGGCCGGGCATGAACCAGAAGACGAAGACGTTCACCGCGATCAGCGCGTACGTCACCACGGGGGTGCGGCGCACGGGGTTCACGTCATGGACGGGGATGACCACAAGGAAGTACTGCCCCCGATCCGTTCGACGAACCGGTGAACGCGGGTCCCCACGGGTGCGTATGAACCGGCAACCGCTCGCGGCACGAGGAAGGCGGGCCGCGGGGACGACGTGAGGAACAGGCGAATGAACGACCGAGTTACTCCCACGATGCACGCCACGCCCGACGGCGAGGCGGAGATCTCCCTGGTGATCCGGCTGCCCTGGGAGGACGTGGCGCGGCTCGGCCAGGAGGCCGGGCGGCTCGCTTCGCAGATGCAGCGGCCGGTGACGCTGGACGAGGCTGTCAGCAACCGGTTGCGGACGCGGCCGGCGGTCGCGGCGCATGCGAAGCCGGCGGAACAGCCGGCCACCGCGGCGGTTTCTGCGCTGCCGCGACTGACCGGAACCGCTTAAGGAGCGTTGCGGGGCGGGCGCCTGAGGGCGGGTGCGTGGGGGACCGGTCGCACAGTTCCCCGCGCACCCTGGGCCAGTTGACCTTACGCCCGCCTAGAAGTTCCGTACTTTCGCCGACGCCTTTCTTGCCGCTACCAGTACGGGGTCCCACACCGGTGAGAACGGCGGCGCGTACCCCAGGTCCAGGGCCGTCATCTGTTCCACCGTCATTCCGGCCGTCAGGGCCACCGCCGCGATGTCGACGCGCTTGCCCGCGCCCTCCCTTCCGACGATCTGGACGCCCAGCAGACGGCCCGTCCTTCGTTCGGCGAGCATCTTGACCGTCATGGGGGAGGCGCCGGGGTAGTAACCGGCGCGGCTGGTGGACTCGATGGTGACGGTCTCAAACTGGAGGCCGACCCTGCGCGCGTCCTTCTCGCGCAGACCCGTGCGGGCGATCTCCAGGTCGCAGACCTTGCTGACGGCCGTGCCGACCACGCCGGGAAACGTTGCGTAACCGCCGCCGACGTTGGTTCCGATGACCTGGCCGTGCTTGTTGGCATGGGTGCCGAGGGCGATGTGGCGTTCCTGGCCGGAGACCAGGTCGAGGACCTCGACGCAGTCGCCCCCGGCCCAGATCGACCCGTCGGCGAGGGGGCCGCGCACCCGCATCGCGAGGTCCGTGAGCAGCCCGCCGTGCGCGCCGAGAGGCAGTCCGGCGGCCTTTGCGAGACCGGTTTCCGGGCGGACGCCGATGCCCAGCACCACCACGTCCGCCGGGTACTCGTCGTCCTCGGTCACCACCGCCCGCACCCGGCCGTCCCCGGCCGTGCGCACTTCGGTGACCTCGGCGTCGTTCACCATGGTGATGCCCAGGCCCTCCATGGCCCGGTGCACCAGTCGGCCCATGTCCGGGTCCAGGGTCGACATCGGCTCGCTGCCCCGGTTGACGACCGTCACCTCGTAGCCGCGGTTGATGAGCGCCTCGGCCATCTCCACGCCGATGTACCCGGCTCCCACGACCACGGCCCGCTTCCCCCGCGCGCGTGCCAGCGTGTCGAGCAGCGCCTGCCCGTCGTCGAGCGTCTGCACCCCGTGCACGCCCGGCGCGTCCACCCCCGGCATGTCCGGCCGGATCGGGCGGGCCCCGGTCGCGATGACGAGCTTGTCGTACGACGTCCAGGACTGTGCCCCGGAATCGACGTCACGCGCGCGTACCCGTCGTCCGGCCACGTCGATCTCGGTGACCTCGGTGCGCAGCCGCAGGTCGATCCCGCGCGCGCGGTGCTCCTCGGGCGTGCGGGCGATCAGATCGTCCCGTTCGGTGACGTCGCCGCCCACCCAGTACGGGATCCCGCACGCCGAGAAGGACGTGAAGTGGCCGCGTTCGAAGGCGACGATCTCCAGTTCCTCGGGCCCCTTCAGCCGGCGGGCCTGGGACGCCGCGGACATGCCCGCGGCGTCACCGCCGATCACGACCAGTCGCTCGATGCTCATACGAACACGCTACGGGGGGCTCGCAGTTCAGTCCTGCTCGGGCTCGCCCGCCGTCGGCACGCTCGCCCCCGTGCTGCCGGCCCCCGTGCCGTAGCTCCCGGGCTCGCCCGCCCGCGCCGCGCGCCGCCGCGGTCGTACCAGCCGCAGCCACGCCAGCAGGAGCAGGGCGGCCACCGCGAGGAAGGGCAGCACCGCGCCGAACGCGACGGCGATCCAGCGCAGCATCGTCACGAAGGCGTCCCAGCCGCCGGCCAACGCGTCCACGAACCCCGGATCGTCGTCCTCGGCGGCCGGGGCGACCGGCTTCTGGGACAGGGTCAGGGTGACGGTCGCCAGGTTCGTGCGGTCCTTCAGGGAGGCCTGCTCGGCGAGCAGCGCCTCCAGATCGGCCTCCCGGCTGCTCAACTCGCCCTCCAGGGTGACCACGTCGCTCAGCTTGGTGGCCCGGTCCATCAGCTCGCGGACCCGGGCGACGCTGGCGCGCTGCGAGGCGATGCGGCTGTCGACGTCGACGACCTGGTCGGTGACGTCCTGGGCCTTCGCCGTGCGCTCAAGGAGCTTGCCCGCGCCCTGAAGGGCGGCGAGGACGTCGTCGTACTTCTCGACGGGCACCCGCAGCACCACCCGGGTCCGCTCGGCGCCGTCCTGGTCCCGGACGGTCGTCTCGTCGCCGACATAGCCGCCCGCGTTCTCGGTGGTCGCGCGGGCCTCGTCGAGAGCCTTCGGCACGTCCTTGACCTGCACGGTCAGGGAGGCCGTGCGGATGATGCGGTTCGCCGTGAGCTTCGGCGCGGCGGTGGCCTTCGAGGCGCTCGCGCCCGCGCCCTCCTTGGCGTCCTGGGCGGCCGAGTTCCCGGAGGCCGCGTCCCCGGCGCCGGCCTCCGAGACGGCGGCCTTGTCGGCCTTACCGCCCGCGTCCGTGTCGTCCGCGCCGCTGCATCCGGTGAGCGCGAGCGCGCCGGCCAGCAGGAGTCCGGGCAGGACGTGGGCGGGTCGTGCGGATCGTCGTGTGCTCATGTGGGTGCCCCCCGAGGGTCGTGGCGACTTAACCGCTCCTTCGACGTCCGGGTGGGCCCAGACGTTGGCGGGGATCGGTTCCGAAGAGGTCACGGTCGGGACGCGGGGAGGACACCGGGGCGCGGCGGGAGTGGCGGCGGGAGTGTCAGTGGGGTCTGAGAGAGTGGGGACATGAGCGCAACGGGTACGGGCACGGGGCAGCACGTCGTGGTCATCGGCGCCGGAATCGCCGGGCTGGCCGCGGCCCACCGGCTGCTGGCGCACGGCGCGCGGGTGACCGTGCTGGAGGCGTCCGACCGGGTGGGCGGCAAGCTGCTGCCCGGCGAGATCGCGGGCGTGCGCGTGGACTTCGGCGCCGAGTCGATGCTGGCCCGCCGGCCCGAGGCGGTCGCCCTCGCGCGCGAGGTGGACCTCGACGACCGCCTGCGGCCGCCGGCCACCGCCACGGCCTCGATCTGGACCCGCGGCGCCCTGCGCCCCATGCCCAAAGGCCACGTCATGGGCGTCCCCGGCACCGCGGACGCCCTCTCCGGCGTCCTGTCCGACGAGGGCCTCGCCCGAATCGAGCGCGACGCCGACCTGCCCCGCACGGAGGTCGGGGAGGACGTGGCGGTGGGGGAGTACGTGGCGGCCCGCCTGGGCCGCGAGGTGGTCGACCGTCTCATCGAGCCGCTCCTGGGCGGGGTGTACGCCGGTGACGCCTACCGGATCTCGATGCGCTCGGCGGTCCCGCAGCTCTTCCAGGCGGCGCGCACGCACACGTCGTTGACGCAGGCCGTCCGCGAGATCCAGGCCAAGGCGGCGGCCGGCCGGCAGACCGGGCCCGTGTTCATGGGCATCGAGGGCGGCGTGGGCTCGCTGCCGCTCGCGGTCGCCGAGTCCGTCCGGGCGCGCGGCGCCGAGATCCACACGCGCGTGCCGGTGACCGGGCTGCGCCGGGAGCCCGCGGGCGGCTGGCAGGTCACCGCGGGGGAGCGGGTGCTGCGCGCCGCCGCCGTGGTCGTCGCCGTCCCCGCACCGGCCGCCGCCGCACTGCTGGCCGTCGAGTCCCCCGGGGCCGCCGCCGAACTGCGCACGGTGGAGTACGCCTCCATGGCCCTTATCACCCTCGCCTACCGGCGCACCGAGGCCGCCCTGCCCGACGGCAGCGGCTTCCTCGTCCCGCCCGTCGACGGCCGCACGATCAAGGCCTCCACCTTCGCCTCCCAGAAGTGGGGCTGGATCGCCGACCAGGACCCCGACACGGTCGTGCTGCGCACCTCCGTGGGGCGGTACGGCGAGACGGAGATCCTCCAGAAGGACGACGCGGAACTCGTCGACGTCTCCCGGCACGACCTGCGCGAGGCCACCGGCCTGGAGGCGACGCCCCTCGAAACCCGCGTCACCCGTTGGACGGACGGCCTGCCCCAGTACCCGGTCGGCCACCACGCGCGGGTGGCCCGCATCCGCGAGCACGTCGCGAAACTCGCCGGCCTCGCCGTGTGCGGCGCGCAGTACGACGGCGTCGGCATCCCGGCCTGCATCGCGAGCGCGTACGCCGCGGTGGACCAGCTCCGCGGCGACCTGAGCGCCGTCCGGGAGCTCACGGCCAACCCGGTGCAGAGTCTGCACGGCGGAGCGGGAGAATGAGAACCATGAGTGACGACGCCCCCACCACCGAGGCCGGCAGGATCCCCAACAAGGGCAAGCTGGCCAAGGACCTCAACGAGGTCATCCGCTACACCCTGTGGTCCGTCTTCAGGCTGAAGGACGTGCTCCCCGAGGACCGCGCGGGCTACGCCGACGAGGTCCAGGAGCTGTTCGACCAGCTCGCCGCCAAGGATGTGACGATCCGCGGCACCTACGACGTGTCCGGTCTGCGCGCCGACGCCGACGTCATGATCTGGTGGCACGCCGAGACCGCCGACCAGCTCCAGGAGGCGTACAACCTCTTCCGTCGCACGAGGCTCGGCCGCGCCCTGGAGCCGGTCTGGTCGAACATGGCGCTGCACCGCCCCGCCGAGTTCAACCGCTCGCACATCCCGGCGTTCCTCGCCGACGAGACCCCCCGCGACTACGTGAGCGTCTACCCCTTCGTGCGCTCCTACGACTGGTATCTGCTGCCCGACGAGGACCGGCGCCGCATGCTCGCCGACCACGGCAAGATGGCCCGCGGCTACCCGGACGTCCGCGCCAACACGGTCGCCTCGTTCTCGCTCGGCGACTACGAGTGGATCCTGGCCTTCGAGGCCGACGAGCTGTACCGCATCGTCGACCTCATGCGCCACCTGCGCGCCTCCGAGGCCCGTATGCACGTCCGCGAGGAGGTCCCGTTCTACACGGGCCGCCGCAAGTCGGTGGCCGAACTGGTCGCAGGGCTCGCCTGATCAGCTCCTGGGCCGGTCGGCCTGCTCCTTGGACGGGGCCGGCGGTCGCGGTTCCGGGTGCGGTGCGCAGGCCGCGCGCCGCACCGGGAGCCGGCCCTGGAGCAGATAGGCGTCCAGATAGCCGTTGACGCAGGCGTTGGGACCGCCCGCGATGCCGTGGGTGCCGGAGTCCCGCTCGGTCACCAGCACCGAGCCCGTCAGCCGCCGGTGCATCTCCAGGGCGCCGGCGTACGGCGCGGCAGCATCCCGCTCGGCGGCCAGGATCAGCGTCGGCGGCAGCTCTCCCGGACCGGTCCGCACGTCGAGCGGCCGCTGCCGGGGCGCCGGCCAGAACGCACACGGCAGGTTCGCCCACACGTTGTCCCATGTCTCGAACGGCGCGACGCGCGCGAGCCGCGTGTTGTCGCGGTCCCACACCTTCCAGTCCGTCGGCCACGAGGCGTCGTTGCACTCCACGGCCGTGTACACGGCATTGGCGTTCTCCGCCTCCGCGGCGGCCTCCCGCACCGGCCCGGCCTGCGCGATCAGCTGCCTCGGATCGCCCTTCAGGTACTCCGACAGGGCCTGCGCCCGGGCCGGCCAGTAGTCGTCGTAGTACCCGGCCTGCAAGAACGCGCTCTGGAGCTGGCCCGGCCCCACCGTCCCGCCGGCCGGCGCCGCGGCCAGCCGGGCCCGGGCCCGCTCGTACCCGGCCAGCACCGCCTCCGCCGTGCGGCCCAGGCCGTACACGTCGTCGTGCTCGGCGATCCACTCCCGGAAGTCCGTCCAGCGGCTCTCGAACGCCGCCGACTGGTCGAGGTTGTTGCGGTACCAGATCTGCGCCGGGTCCGGGTTCACGGCCGCGTCGAACACCATCCGCCGCACATGCGAGGGGAACAGGGTCGCGTAGAGCGCCCCGAAGTACGTGCCGTACGACGCCCCCATGAACGTCAGCCGTTCCTCGCCCAGCGCGGCGCGCAGCACGTCCAGGTCACGGGCGTTGTTGAGCGAGTTGTAGTGCCGCAGGGCGCTGCCCGCCCGCTTCCCACAGCCCTGCGCGTACGCCTTCGCCTGCGCGATGCGCTCCCGCTTGTACGACTCCGAGGGATGGACCGGGGCGGGGGAGGGGCCCTTGAAGAAACGTTTGGGATCCTGGCAGGACAGGGGCGCCGAACGGCCGACCCCGCGCGGGTCGTAGCCGACGAGGTCGTAGGCCGCCCCGATCCGCTTCCACTCCGGCAGCAGCCCGATCAGCGGGAAGTACAGCCCGGAGCCGCCGGGACCGCCCGGGTTGAAGACCAGCGCGCCCTGCCGGGGCACCCGGAGCTTGCTGTTGTGCGGGTCCCGGTGCGTGGCCCGCACCCGACTGACGGTCAGTTTGAGCTGCCTGCCGTTGGGGCGGGCGTAGTCCAGCGGGACGACGACCGTGCCGCACTGCATGCTGCCGGGCAGGTCCTGCGCGTCGGAGCAGTTCCCGAAGTCGACGCCCTTCGCCGCGGCCCGCGCGGCGGCGAGCGCGACACCCGTGGCGATGCCGGGGGCGGCGGCGACGGGCAGGCCGGGGGCGTTCGGGACGCCGACCGCCGGGGCGCCGGCCGCGGGGAGGGCGGAGAGTGCGGTCAGCAGCAGGGCTCCTGCGGCCGAGTGGAGGGCGGCGGCTCTCATCGGGTGTCCCTTCGGTGCGCGGCGGCGACAAAAGGGATGTTTGGTTCGGTCGTGGGGGAAGGCAAGCACCACCGGCGGGTGTCGGCGCCAATGCCCCTTGTGCGCACCCTGGTGGTCGAGCGCGCCCGGTCTCAGTCCCGCCCGGACTGCTCGCGATGCGCGAACGCCGCCCGCAGGTCCGGCTCACCGACCGCACGGATCCCGCGTACGGCGACGGAGGTCAGATACGTACGGTCGTCCCCCGTGCTCCCGGCGCGCCGGGGCAGCGCGCCCAGCAGCCGCTGCCCGGCCGGGGAGGCCCAGCGCGAGTACGGGTGCGCCTCGACCCGCGCTATGGCCAGACAGCTCAGGGTCAGGGCGAGGGGCAGCGCGAACCAGAGCGCGACGAGCGCGCGGGGCATGTCGGGGGTCGCGGGGACCAGCAGCGCGGTCGCGCCCAGCCCGAGGACGACCACGGCGGCGAACTGCACCTGCCGTACCCCGGCCGCGACCGTCGTACGGGCCCCGTCGGGCACCGCCAGGCCGGCGCTGACGAGCCGGTCGGCGAGGCCGCGCACCGCGTCCGCGGCCGACGCGGCGGCCCGCACCGGCGCGATACGGGACTGCCCCTGCGGGCCGATGGCTCCTATGACCGACCGTTCCATGTCGTCGCGCCCGCGCGGGTCCACGACGGTCGCCCAGCCGGTGTGCGCCAGCAGCAGCCGCTGCTGGCGTGCCATGGAGACCATGGTGAGGTCGGCGACCCGGCCGGGGCCGCCGGACAGGAAGGCCGCCTCGTAGAGCGTCAGGTCATGTCCGAGGCCGGCGTTCTCGTCGACGGTCGCCGCCCGGACGGCGGCCAGGCACAGGCGTGTGCACGCCGCGCCCGCGACGGCCCATGCCAGCAGCAGGAGAAGCACCCAGACCATGCCGTGTTTCTATGCCAGACGCCCCAGGAAACGCCATGCCTTGTTCACTATCCGGACCGAGCGTGGTGGGTATGTGACGTTCCGCTTGCCTTCGTCCGGGCCCGGGGCCGGAGCTGGGTTCAGGAACCGGGCGGTGGGCTGGCCGCGGCCGGCGGCAGTGTGTACGTGGGATACGGCGACGGCGCGGCCGGTACGGCCCACCCCGGATCGGTCGTCGGGCCGGGCTGGCCGGATGAGTTGGTGAGCGGCGGTGTGCTGCCGGTGGCCATGTCCCGGGCGAGGGCGTCGAAGTCGACGTACCCGGTGGCCTCGAGGATCTTGATGTGGTCCAGCACGGTGGTATTGGCGTCGTCGGCGAGCTCGCGCACCAGCGAGTTGCGGGTACTGGCCCGCACCTGGGCGACGACGGAGAACACCCGGCCGTGCGCGAGGCGCAGGAGGTTGGCGAACTTCCAGTCGTACTGCTCGCCCTGCGCCGCGTCGAGTTCGCGCAGCCAGCCCTTCTGCTGTTCGTTGGGCTCGTTCGGCAATGCGAGGCCCAGTCGGGAGGCGACGGAGCGTACCCGCTCGTCCAGGAAGGTGTGCCCCGCGACGAGGTGCCGGCCCGCCGTCCGCACGGCCTCGGTCGTGCCCTTCGTCTGCGCCTGCCGGCCGGCGGGCAGCTCCCACAGCCCGGCCAGCCGGACCTTGGTGACGAACTCCCGGTCCAGCGCGGACAGCGGCCCGTACTGCGTCGACACGCTCTGCGCGTTCAGCACGTCCACTCCCGTGCCCGAGCGGTCGGTGTACGACCAGATCGGGAAGACCAGCGCCGCGAGGGTCGCCGCCAGGCCCGTGAGGATGAGCCCGGTACCACTGAAGATGCCTCTGCCCTTGATCGGGGGTCGCGGGCGCATGGTGCCTCCTGCTCGCGGCACTGCACGCTAGTGCGCTTCGGTTGCGGGGACTGGCATATTACTTCGCCGGTTCCGTCAACTGCCGTACAGGGGCGAATAATTGCATTACGGACATATCTGGTGAAGCGGGAGAGTGGAACGAGGTGGCAAAGCGGTAGAAACGGGCGGTAAACGGTTGGGATACGTGGCGAGAGCGTCGAGTGTCTCGAGCGCGGTGGGCGGTGTTAACCCCGGCACATCCGTCACCGTCGGATCAACGACCGCCCCACCCGTCCCACCTGACCCAGCCGTGACGTCGGTCGTGGTGCCGGTCCCGAGCGGTCCAGCCACCAGCGGCGCAGCTCGCGGCGGGACCGGACCTCCGTCAGCCGTCCGCCCAGCAGCAGCTCCTCGGCGAAGTCGAGGGCGTCCTGCCGACAGCCGCCGCGCATCGGATGCCCCTGGGCGTACGCGACGAACGCGGTTCGGTAACCGTTTCCGAGGATGAGCGGCAACTCGGGGGCCACCTTCGCCACCACGTCCGCCCGCTTCGCCGCCAGCGCCCTGGCCTGTACACCGAGCCGCACCCGGTCGAAGCCCTCGGGCACCGGTGTCCCGGCCACGAGCGCGGACAGCAGAGCCGTCTGGGCGAGGCCGAGGCGCTGGCGGGCAGCCGCCGTCTCGTCGTCGCAGGCGGTCGGTTCCGTCTCCCTGGCGGCCGAAGAGGATTCGTCCGCCGTCGTGGCGCGCTTCCCCCCGCCCGACCGGACCCGCACGACGGCGCTCTCCTCTGTCCTGCGCTCCTGCGCCCCGCGCTCCTGCGCGCCGCGCTCGACGGCCTTCCGGATCGCGTCCAATTCCCGCTCCAGCTCGGCCGGTTCGGGGAAGTTCTCGTCCCGCTCCAGCAGTACACCCGGCGGCGACACCCGGGACGCCAGGTCGGTCAGGATGTCGAGGACCGGCCGGGGCACCGGGTGGGCGTGGCTGTCGTGCCAGACGCCGTCCCGCTCGAAGCCGCCCGCGACATGGACGTAGGCGATGGCGTCCAGGGGCAGTTCGGCGAGCGCCTTGGCGGGGTCCTCGCCACGGTTGACGTGGTTGGTGTGCAGGTTGGCGACGTCGATGAGCAGTCGCACGCCCGTGCGGTCGGCCAGCTCGTACAGGAACTGCCCCTCGGTCATCTCCTCGCCCGGCCATGCGACGAGCGCGGCGATGTTCTCGACGGCGAGGGGCACGGGCAGCGCCTCCTGCGCGATGCGCACGTTCTCGCACAGTACGTCGAGGGCGTCGCGGGTGCGCGGCACGGGCAGCAGATGCCCGGCCTCCAGCCGCGGGGACGCCGTCAGGGGGCCGCCCGCACGGACGAACGCGATGTGTTCGGTGACCAGCGGCGACCCCAGCGCCTCGGCCCGCTCGGCGAGGGCCGCGAGGCGCCCCTCGTCGGGCCGCTCCGCGTCGCCGAGCCCGAGCGAGACGCCGTGCGGGATCACGGTGACCCCGCGCTCGCGCAGCCGCAGCAAGGAGTCGGGCAGATGTCCGGGACACACGTTCTCGGCGACGGTCTCGACCCAGTCGACGCCCGGCATCCGCTCCACGGCGTCCGCGATCTCCGGCCGCCAGCCGATTCCCGTCCCCAGTCGCATCATGGCCCCCGCCTCCTTCGTCCCCCTCGGTGGTGACGGTGGTATGACCCCACCGCCGTCGGCCGAACCGCTCGCCATCCGCCTTCAGAGCAACATTTGAGGTTCGGGCACGGCGGGAGACCGAGGGAGGCGAGACGCGGAGGGGAAAGGCGGGCGAAGGAGATCAGCGGGTGCGCAGGGCGGGATGCTCCGCGACCACCGTGCAGCTGCCCGGCGCGATCTCGGTGAACCCGGCGTCCCGCACCAGCGGCAGTCCGCTCACCGTGAGCTCACGCCACCGGTCCGGCTCCGCGATCCGCACGGCGAGCGGAAACCCCGCCTCGCGCCAGGCGTCCCGTTCCTCGTCCGACAGTTCCCACCAGGCGAGCTGCGCGCCGTGCCCGGCCTGCGCCATCGCCTTCCCCGCGGACATCTGCACCTCGGGGCTCATCCACAGCACGGCCGTCCCCGGTTCGACGCCCGCGGGCGGTTCCGGGTCGTCGAAATCGGTTCCGGAAACCTGCAGCTTCGCCAGTTCCTTCGGCCATCCGTCCAACGGCACCGGCGGGAACACCCGCACCTGCGCCGACTTCCCCGTGAGGGTGATCCCCGGCAACTCCTCGGCCCGCCGCCACTCGGCCCCCCGAGCCCGCCGGACGACTTTCCGGATCCGGGCGTCCTGCCAGTCCCGCATGACCTGCGCCCACGCGCCGTCCCCGACGGACCGCTCATCACCGAGCATCACGAGCACCGCACGAGCGGCGGTCTCCAGAGCGTCGGTACGGGCGGGCGGCGCGGCCTTCTCCACCCGCACGACGAGCGGCAACACGAACTGGGGAGCCTGATCACGGGGGTTCGGCTCGGTCTGGAAGGGACTCTCACTCACAGACGCAGGCTACTGGACTCGCCGAAACGCCCGGAGGACGGCATCACCGTCGTCCGCTCGCCGCCCCGATCAGCTCGGAAACCTTGACGAACCGGTATCCCTGTCGGCGCAGCTCCGGCACGATCGTGCGCACCGCCCGCTCGGTCGTCGGCGCGGCGCTGCGGGTGCAGTGCATGACGACGACGGAGCCCGGCTTCACGCCCTCCAGCACCTGCCTGGCCACCGCGTCCGCGTCCGTCGCGAACGCGTCCCCGCTGACCACGTCCCACTGCACCGCGGTCACGCCCGTGCCGCTCACCGCGCGCAGCGCCCGCTGGTCGTAGCAGCCGCCGGGGAAACGGAAGTAGGGCATCGCGTTCGGCACCCCGGCCTTGCGGAACGCCGCGTACGCCCGTTCCACGTCCGCCCGCATCCGGTCCGCGGGGACGGTCGGCAGGCCGTAGCAGTCGTCGGTGAACGCGTAGTGGCTGTAGGAGTGGTTGGCGAGCTCGAACTGCGGATCGCGGCCGATCGAGCGGGCCTGGTCCGGGTACTCCTCGGCCCAGCGGCCGGTCATGAACACGGTGGCCGGCACCTTCAGCGCGCGCAGCGCCGCGATCAGCCCGGGGTTGTCGAAGTGCTCACCGGACGCGGCTCTGGCCCCTTCGTCGGCGGTCATGTCGGCGTCGAAGGTGAGGGCGACGGTTTTGCCGGCGGTGCGGGGGGCGTTGCGGAAGACGGGGGTGAGACCGGCCGGGCCGGGGGCCAGTGTGGGGGGCCGGGAGGGAGCGGCGGTCTTGCCGGGGGCAGCGGGGGTGCGAGGGGCGGGGGAGGTGTGGGCGGGGGCGGCCGGGTGGGCGGCAGGCGGTTCCTGGGCGGCGGTGCCGCAGGCGGTGAGGCTGCCGAGGGCGGTGCCGAGGACGCAGAGGGCGGCGAAGCGACGTACCGGAGTGATCATCGTATGAATGTATGAGGAGTGCGTCGCGGGCTGTGCGGATATATGGCCGCGTCTTCGATGGCATCACCCGCCCGGGCTCTCGCTTGCTCAGCAGGACGAGAACGGCGGGCGCGGCGGTGCGCGGTTCGTCGGCGCAAAGACGCCCGTTACTCGTCTTTACTCGTCGACGGCTTTCGGGGGAGGCGGTGGTGGGGCAGGCGGCAGGGGCTGTTGCTGCTGGGGAGGTGGCGGGAGCGGTTGCTGGGCCTTTTCCAGGAAGCGCAGCAGCTCCACCGGGAACGGCAGGACGAGCGTGGAGTTCTTCTCGGCGGCCACCGCCACGACCGTCTGGAGCAACCGCAGCTGGAGCGCGGCGGGCTGGTCGGACATCTGCTCCGCCGCCTCGGCGAGTTTCTTCGACGCCTGGAGCTCGGCGTCCGCGTTGATGATCCGCGCCCGTCGCTCACGGTCGGCCTCGGCCTGGCGGGCCATCGAGCGCTTCATGGTGTCCGGCAGGGACACGTCCTTGATCTCGACGCGGTCGATCTGCACGCCCCAGCCGATGGCCGGGCTGTCGATCATCAGTTCCAGGCCCTCGTTGAGCTTCTCCCGGTTCGACAGCAGGTCGTCCAGCTCGCTCTTGCCGATGATCGACCGCAGTGAGGTCTGCGCCATCTGCGAGACGGCGAAACGGTAGTCCTCGACGTTGATGATCGCGGCCGCCGCGTCCACCACCCGGAAGTACACGACCGCGTCGACCCGCACGGTCACGTTGTCGCGGGTGATGCCCTCCTGGGCGGGAATGGGCATCGTCACGATCTGCATGTTGACCTTGCGCAGCCGGTCCACGGCCGGGACGACCAGCGTGAAGCCCGGCGGTCGGACGTCACCGCGCAGCCGGCCGAGCCGAAGGACCACCCCGCGCTCGTACTGCTTGACGACCCGGGCGGCCGCCCCCAGGTACACAAGGCCCCCGGCGGCGACCACCGCGGCCGCGCCCAGCAACTCCTCGAGCATGACGACCTCCTCAGCAAGAGGTCTGTAACAGCCGTTCTGCCTGCTTATGCAACGATATGCCCGGCGTGCGGCCCGGGGCCACGCGGTGGGCTCCGGGCCGGACAGCGAGCGCCAGGGCGCTGCGAGCCGCTTCGTGCGCTAGCCGGCCGTAACCGGTTCCGCCACCTTTACCGGTTCCGTGACCTTCACCGGCTCCGTGCCGACCGCGCTGTGCCGCTCGGCCCAGGTCTCCAGGGCCGTACGGCAGGCGTGGTCGAGGTGGTGCAGGCCGGAGAGGTCCAGCTCGACGGGGCGGTCCTGCGGGAGGGACTCCAGGCTGTCGAGGATCTTCGGCAGGCGCAGGAACGTCGCGTTGCCCGACAGATACGCCTGCACGGGTCCTGCGCCCTTGTCGACGACCTCCAGCCGCAGGTGAGAGGCCTCCCACGCGGTCTTGGCGACGGCCAGCGCGAGACCGATGAGGACGCCCTCGAACATGCTGACCGCGACGATCGACACGGCCGTGACGACCAGGATCAGCGCCTCGCCGCGGTGCTCGCGCCACAGCCCCACGATCGCCCGCACGGGCACGAGCTTGGCGCCCGCGTGCACGAGGATGCCGGCCAGCGCCGGGATGGGTATGTACGCCAGCACGTCCGGCAGCAGGGCCGCGAACAGCAGCAGCCACAGCCCGTGCAGCACGCGGGACGCCTTCGTCCGCGCGCCCGCCTGCACGTTGGCCGCGCTGCGCACGATCACCGCGGTCATGGGCAGCGCGCCGAGCACTCCGCACAGGGCGTTGCCCGCGCCCTGCGCCATCAGCTCCTTGTCGTACTCGGTGCGCGGGCCGTCGTGCAGCCGGTCCACCGCCGCCGCGCTGAACAGCGACTCGGCGGACGCGATCAGGGTGAACGCGACGATCGTCCCGAGTAGACCGACCGCTGCCAGGTCGCCGAAGGCGGACAGGGGCGGCGGCTGGATGGAACCGAGCAGGCCCTGTACCTCGACGGTGGCCACGGGCAGGTTCAGCAGCAGCGCGGCGAGCGTCGCCAGGCCCACCGCGGCGAGCGGACCGGGCACCGTCCGGACCTTTGCCGGCAAACGCTTCCACAACACCAGTACGGCGATGGTGCCGGCGCCGAGCGCGAGCGAGGCCGACGCGTCGGCGTTGCCGACCGCGTCCACGAGCGCCTCGGGCAGCCCGGCGATCTTCCCCAGGCCGGACTCCGGCGCCTTGGCGCCGACCACCGAATACAGCTGACCGGCTATCAGCACCAGGCCGATTCCGGCCAGCATGCCCTCGACGACCGAGACCGAGATGGCCCGGAAGTAGCGCCCCAGCTTCAGGGCGCCCATGGCGATCTGCAGAGCGCCGGTCGCAAGGACGATCACTCCGAGGGCGGGCAGGCCGAACTCCTGCACCGCCTCGAAGACCAGCACGGTCAGTCCGGCCGCCGGACCGGACACCTGCAGGCTGCTGCCCCGCATCAGCCCGGTGACGATGCCGCCGACGATGCCGGTGACGAGCCCGAGCTCGGCCGGCACGCCGGAGGCCACGGCCACGCCCACGCACAGCGGGAGCGCCACCAGGAACACGACGAGTGAAGCGGCGAAGTCCTGCTTGAGGTGGGGGAACCTGGATATTCGCTGGGGGGTCTCGTTGGTCATCGCGGCGCTCACAGGGCCTCGAAGCCGTCGGTGTCCACGCGGTGTTCGCGTACGGCGCCGGTGTGGACCTCGTAGTACCAGCCGCGCACCCGCAGCCGGCCGTCGGCCAGCCGCTTCTCCACGCACGGATAGGAGCGCAGCCGCAGCAGCTGGGCGAGCACGTGGTTCTGCACCGCCCGCATGACCGTCGGGTCGTCGGGGTCGGTGGAACCCGGCTCGTCCGCGGCGTGCGCGAGCCAGTCGCGGACGGCGGGGACGCCGTCGAGGTCGTCGCCGCGCACCAGCGCGCCGATGGCGCCGCAGTGCGAGTGGCCGCAGACCACGACGTCCTGGACGCCGAGGACCTCCACGGCGTACTCGATGGTGGCCGCCTCGCCGGTGGGGCGGTCGGAGACGTACGGGGGCACGATGTTGCCCGCGGTGCGCAGCTCGAAGAGCTCGCCGGGGCGGGCGCCCGTGATCAGGGCGGGAACGACCCGCGAATCGGAGCAGGTGATGAAGAGCACCTGCGGGGACTGGCCTTCGGCGAGCTTGGCGAACTCCTCAGGGCGCTGTCCGAACGTACGGGCGTTGTCGATGAGGGGCTGCATGACGTGGTGACTCCTCCTGGCGCGCCGTGGGGGCGCGTCGGATGTGCAGGACACAGGACAGGTGGGGGAACTGCTGCTGCGCTCTGCTCTCTCAGCAGCGGAAGACCTGAAGTGCCGCCGGAGAGTGGGCCGTCGAGGATCTCGACGAGCGGTGATAGGGGTCGCCGGGCCGGGCCGGCTGATGCTCGGCCGCGGGATCCTGCGCCAGCAGCGCGCGCTCGGGCTCCTGGGGCGCCGAGGCGGCGGAGGCGGAGGTGGCGGCGCGGTGACGTTCGCGGGTGCGCAGGGGGTCGGCGAGGCCGCCGGATCGGTCGCAGTCGCGCAGCGTGGCGATCTCGTCGCGCTTCGCCTTGGCGGAGAGCTTGATTCCGGGCTGGGTCTTGGCCTCGGCCTGACGCACCGTGTGCGCGTGTGCGAAGGATGACGTGGGAGCGAAGAAGGGGAGGGCGAGCAGCACGGCGGCGAGGACCGCGATCACGGCTCGGGCCGTCGTACCTCGGAACATGCGCCTCCCTCCCCACGATTCGCTCTTCCAGCCCAGACCAACGGTTGGTCAACGACTGGTCAAGAAACACGTTAACCCTGCGAAGTTGTTTGCAGGGTTAACTCGGCGTTTCGAGATGAGGTGCGCCTCAAAATTGAGGGGTGGGTGGCGCGAACCGACTCTTGACCTGGCGGCCAAGATCGACTAGGGGGTCTCTATGAGTCGCCCCGCGTCGCGAGCCAGCGCGGTGAGCCGGGAGATCGCGCGGAAGTACTTCTTGCGGTACCCGCCGTTCAGCATCTCCTCGCTGAACAGCCGGTCGAAGGGCAGTCCGGAGGCCAGGACCGGGACCTCGCGGTCGTAGAGCCGGTCGGCCAGGACCACGAGCCTGAGGGCCGTGGACTGGTCGGGCACCGGCTGCACGTCCGTGAGACAGACCGCCTTCAGGCCATCCGTGAGCGCGCCGTAACGGCTCGGGTGGACCTTGGCGAGGTGCTCCAGCAGATGCGGGAAGTCGTCGAGCGAGGAGCCCTCGGTGGCGTACGCCGCCTTCGCCACCTGTTCGTCGGAGTACGGCGCCGGCGCCTTGGGCAGCCCGCGGTGGCGGTAGTCCTCGCCGTCGATGCGCAGCGCCCGGAAGTGCGCCGACAGGCCCTGGATCTCGCGCAGGAAGTCGGCGGCCGCGAACCGGCCCTCGCCGAGCTTGCCGGGCAGGGTGTTGGAGGTGGCGGCGAGCGCGACGCCCGCGTCGACCAGCTTCCCGAGCAGCGTGGAGACGAGAACGGTGTCGCCGGGGTCGTCCAGCTCGAACTCGTCGATGCACAGCAGCCGGTGCCCGGAGAGCGTGCGCACCGTCTGCTGGAAGCCGAGGGCGCCGACGAGGTTGGTGAGCTCGACGAAGGTGCCGAACGCCTTGAGGTCCGGCGCGGCGGGGGTGGCGTGCCACAGGGACGCCAGGAGGTGCGTCTTGCCGACGCCGTAGCCGCCGTCGAGGTAGACGCCGCGTGGGCCGGCGGGCGCCTTGGCCGCCTTCGCCCTGCCGAAGCCGAACAACCCCCGTTTGGCGGTACCGGTGGCATGCGCCCCGCCGAGTCCGGCCGCGAAGCCCTCCAGGACGCCGACCGCCTCGGTCTGGCTGGGCTGGTTCGGATCCGGGATGTACGTGCTGAAACGCACCGAGTCGAAGCGCGGCGGCGGCACCATCTCGGCGACCAGCCGGTCCGCGGGGACATGCGGCTGACGGGTGCAGAGGGAGGCCGGGGCCGCGTCGGCTATCGGGCCGATGCCGGGGACGAGGGAGGAGGACGACACGGTTCCCCATGCTACGGGGCGTGCCAGACTGCCTGGCATGCGACGGCTGTTCCCTGTGACCGACCAGACAGTGACGACCGACTCCGGCGGGAGGCCGCCCGGGGCTCCCGGCGAGCCCGGGACCGCCGGGGCGGGCGGCCACGCGGCGGCGGACCACGAGTGGAGCCTCGACGAGCTCGCCGACGCCTACGCCTACCCCGAGCCCGGCCCCGGGGAGCCGCGGCCCTGGCTGCGCGCCAACATGGTGTCCACGCTCGACGGCGCCGCCCAGCACGACGGGCGCTCGCAGCCCATCTCCACCGCCACCGACATGCGGATCTTCGGCACCCTGCGGGGGCTCGCGGACGTGGTGGTCGTCGGCGCGGAAACGGTACGCCTGGAGGGCTACCGGCCCGCACGCGCGCGTGCCGAGTTCGCAGGGCGGCGTGAGGCGGCCGGGCAGGGGCCCGCCCCGGTTGTCGCGGTGGTCACCGCCAGCCTCGACCTGGACTTCTCGCTCCCGCTCTTCACCTCGCCACTGGTGCCCACCCTGCTTCTGACGGGCGCCGCGGCGGCCCCCGACAGGGTCGCGGCCGCGCAGCGGGCGGGCGCGCAGGTGGTGATCGCCGGTGACGGCATGGGCGTGGACCCGGCCCGGGCCGTGGAGGCCCTCGCCGGACTCGGGCACACCCGGCTGCTGACGGAGGGCGGCCCCCGGTTGCTGGGGCAGTTCGTCGCCTCCGGGGTTCTCGACGAACTCTGCCTGACCGTCGCCCCGATGCTCACCGCCGGCGACGCGCAGCGGATCGCGGGCGGGCCGTCGGTCGCGGTTCCGCAGCGGTTCGTACTGGCATCCCTCCTGGAGGAGGAGGGATTCCTGTTCAGCAGGTATCGAAAGCCGTGATGCCGGAAACACGTTCGATCATTACCGATGGTCCTGAAATCAGCGGAATCAGCCGTTCCGTTTAGCTTCCGAAGGGCACACTGAATCTCGCAGTCCCCGTGCGAGCACGGGGAAGGATGGTTTCCGCAGGGTCGCGAACGGCCCACGGAGGAGAGAGGGCCACGGGGGTCCTCGAAGGAGAATGGGGCGCTGGTGTTCACAAGCGTTTTGATGATCGAGAAGGCCCTGACGTCCGCCGACGTGGAGTTCGTCAGCACCTTGCACGGGGACGAGCCGGTCTCCTTCCACGTACTGCTCCAGCCGCGGGGCGACCAGGCGGACCGCTTGCTGCGGGCCATCGACGACGTGGCCCTCGGCGAGCTGGACGAGGCGGCGCGGGAGCGCGAGACGCCGGAGGGGGAGGCGGCGAAGGGGTTCGGCGAGCGGGCGCTTGCGGTGTCCCTCCAGGCGTTGCACGCGGCCGGCAACGAGGCGGTGGGGAGCCTGGTCGAGGACCATCCGCTGGACGCGCTGAAGTCCCTGGTCGGAGAGGTGGAGGCGGACGAGGTGATCGTCCTGACCGATCCCCACTACGTGGAGGAGTTCTTCCACCGGGACTGGGCGTCCCGGGCTCGGCACCGGGTGGGGGTGCCGGTGCTGAAACTCTTCTCGCACAGCAAGGCGTAGGCAGGAAATCCCCTGAGTCGGCCGGGACGGCCCTTGCGGAATAGGGTGGGGGCGCACTCTTCGCCGTAACGCACCCTGGGAGACAACGCATGGCACCCGGCCTTCCTACCGCCATGGACCGACCGCACTTCATCGGCATCGGCGGGGCCGGGATGTCGGGGATCGCGAAGATCCTGGCCCAGCGCGGGGCGAAGGTGGCCGGCAGCGACGCCAAGGAGTCCGGGACCGCCGCCGCGCTGCGGGCGCTCGGCGCGACCGTGCACATCGGGCATGCCGCCGAGCACCTCGCCGACGACGCGAGCTGTGTCGTCGTGTCGTCGGCGATCCGCGCGGACAACCCGGAGCTGACCCGCGCGGCCGAGTTGGGCATCCCGGTGGTCCACCGCTCGGACGCGCTCGCCCGGCTGATGGACGGGCTGCGGCCGATCGCCGTCGCCGGCACGCACGGCAAGACGACCACCACGTCCATGCTGGCGGTGTCGCTGTCCGAGCTGGGGCTGAACCCGTCGTACGCGATCGGCGGCGACCTGGACGCGCCCGGCTCCAACGCGCTGCACGGCGAGGGCGAGATCTTCGTCGCCGAGGCGGACGAATCGGACCGCAGCTTCCACAAGTACGCCCCCGAGGTCGCCATCGTCCTCAACGTCGAGCTCGACCACCACGCGAACTACGCCTCGATGGAGGAGATCTACGAGTCCTTCGAGACCTTCGCCCAGAAGATCGTCCCCGGCGGCACCCTGGTGATCACCGCCGACCACGAGGGCGCCCGGGAACTCACGCGGCGCGTCGAGGGCGTACGGGTGGTGACGTACGGGGAGTCCGAGGACGCCGACGTGCGGGTCCTGTCCGTCGTCCCGCAAGGGCTGAAGAGCGAGGTGAGCGTCCTGCTGGACGGCGAGGAGCTCACCTTCACGGTCTCGGTGCCCGGCCGGCACTACGCGCACAACGCCGTCGCCGCGCTGGCCGCGGGCGTCGCTTTGGGCGTCCCCGCCGCCGAACTCGCCCCCGCGCTGGCCGCGTACACCGGCGTCAAGCGGCGACTGCAGCTCAAGGGCGAGGCGGCGGGCGTCCAGGTCATCGACTCCTACGCCCACCACCCGACCGAGATGACGGCCGACCTGGAGGCGATGCGCGCGGCGGTCGGCGACGCCCGCATCCTCGTCGTCTTCCAGCCGCACCTGTTCTCCAGGACGCAGGAGCTCGGCAAGGAGATGGGCCAGGCCCTGGCGCTGGCCGACGCCTGCGTCGTCCTCGACATCTACCCCGCCCGCGAGGACCCGATCCCGGGCGTGACCAGCGCGCTGATCATCGACGCGGCCCGGGCGGCGGGCGCGGACGTCACCGCCGTGCACGACAAGGACGAGGCGCCTGCCGTGATCGCGGGAATGGCGAAGGCCGGTGATCTCGTTCTCACCATGGGCGCGGGCGACGTGACGGACCTGGGCCCGCGCATTCTGGACCGTCTGTGAAGCTGAGGGGCTGAGCTCATGTCGTACGACGTCGAAAAGCCGGACGAGCAGTGGCGGGCGGAGCTGACCCCGGCGGAGTACGCCGTGCTGCGCCAGGCAGCGACCGAGCCCGCGTTCACCGGTGAGTACACCGAGACCAAGACGACGGGCGTCTACTCCTGTCGGGCCTGCGGCGCCGAACTGTTCACCTCCGAGACCAAGTTCGAGTCGCACTGCGGCTGGCCGTCCTTCTTCGACCCGAAGGACACCGACGCGGTGGAGCTGATCGAGGACCGTACCCACGGGATGGTGCGCACCGAGGTGCGGTGCGCCCGGTGCGGATCCCACCTCGGGCACGTGTTCGCCGGGGAGGGGTATCCGACCCCGACCGACCAGCGGTACTGCATCAACAGCATCTCGCTGCGGCTGGCGGCGGACGAGAGCTGAACAGGGGCTGCCGGCGCGGCTCACAGGTGCTTGCGCTGCACCAGCGCCGACAGCACCAGCATGCCCGGCAGCAGGGGCAGCCAGACCGTGAGCATCCGGTAGCCGAGGACCGTCGCCGTGGCAAGGCTCAGCGGGGTGCCGTAGCCGGCCAGGGTGAGGACGAGGGCCGCGTCGACCGGGCCGATCCCGCCCGGCGCGGGGACGGCCCCCGCCGCGGTGCTCGCCGCGAGGTACACGAAGAGCAGCTGCGGCCAGGAGAGAGGGACGCCCAGCGCCGTCCCCACGGAGGCCACCACACTCGCCTGGATCAACGGCGCCGCGAGCGCTCCGCCCCACAGGGGCAGGAAACGGGAGGGGCGGGTGTGCAGCCGCCGGACGTCGGTCAGGCCCGTACGCACGAAGTCCAGGGCCGGACGGCGCAGCGGCCGTACGAGAGCGAGCAGTAACGCTGCTGCCGTGGGGGCCAGCAACAGGCCCACGGCTGCCAGGAGCAACGTCCTGCCCTCCGGCAGGAGTCGGGCAGCGGGTACGGCATCGGGCGCGGCGAGCAGGAACACCAGCACCACAGGCGTCTTCGCCACGGCCCTGACCAGGGAGTACAGGCCGATCGAGGCGCTGGCGCGGGGAAGCGGGACGCCCTGGCGCTGCAGAAAGCGGAGGGTGACCGCGTGCGCGCCTATGCTCGCGGGCAGCACGTGGTTCGCGGCGCCCGCGGCGATCTGGGACGCCACCAGCAGGCCGGGCGGCAACCGGTCAAGGACCGCGCCCTGGCGGACACAGGCCGCGGCGACCGCGCCCAGGTAGGTGAAGAGGAGCCCGGCCAGCAGCCACCAGGGATCGGCGGTGGCCAGGCGGGCGGTGCCGTCGCGCACGGCGTGCCAGTCGACCGCCGCCCACACCGCGAGGAGCAGCAGCGGGAGCAGGCTGAGGGCGCGGCGGGTGGCGGTGGAGGTCAGCGGGCGGGGGCGGTCGTCCGCGACGGGGAGCGGGGGCGGGGTCGCGGGATCGTCGAGGGGCAGCAGGGACACGGCGCACGTCGTCCTTCCGCGTCGTGACCGCGCGCGGCGGCTTGACGGATCGGGGTTGGGCCTGTCTGGGGAGGGGGACGGGGGTGTCGTTCCCCTCCGGTGTGACGGTGCGGTGTCCGGAAGCCGACGGAGTGCGGGCCGAAGGGCGACCGCGGTGCGGTGAGGCGGGGGAGGCGCGGTGAGGCTGTGGGATTTCTGCCCGAACCCCTACGAGTTCATCCCGGCTCTCCCCCGAGGTTCACCCGGCCCGCAGCACCGCCGGGGCGTTGCTTGCGCAGGGCTGCCCGGCCGGCGCTCGTCGGCTGATCCGCGTCCGGTGCCCTCGGCAGGGTCATCGTGAACACCGTCGCCCCCGGCGCGTCCCCCAGTTCCAGCGAGCCGCCATGGGCCCGTACCAGGGAGCGGGCGACCGACAGGCCGAGGCCGCTGCCGCCGCGGTCGCGGCTGCGGGCCTTGTCGACGCGGTAGAAACGGTCGAAAACGCGTCCTCGGTCGGCGGCCGGAATGCCCGGGCCCTTGTCGGTCACATGGACCTGTGCCGTGTCCGCGGTGAGGGTCACCTCGACGCAGACCGGGGTCCCGGCCGGGGTGTGCACATCCGCGTTGGTGAGGAGGTTGTCCAGGACCTGGCGGATGCGGTGCGGGTCCATCCGCAGCGGTACGGCCGCCGGGCCCGGGGACACCGTCAGCGGATGCCCGGGGTGGCTCGCGCGGAACGCGTCGGTCGCCTGCTCGACCAGCTCGACCAGGTCCGCGTTCTCCATCCGCAGGGGCGTCTCCACCTCGGCCGCGTCCAGGCGGGCCAGCAGCAGGAGGTCGTCGAGGAGGAAGCCCATCCGGGCGGCCTCGGCGCGCAGCCGGGCCAGGTGCTTGTCCCGCTCCTCGGGCGCGTTGGCGGCCGCGTACTGGAAAAGGTCCGCGTAACCGCGTACCGACATCAGCGGCGTGCGCAGCTCGTGCGAGGCGTCGGCGACGAAACGGCGCAGCCGCTGTTCGGCCTCCGCGCGCACGGCGAGCGAGCCGTCGATGTGCTCCAGCATCGTGTTGAAGGCCGTGCGCAGCTCCTCCACCTCGGGGCCGCCGCCCGGCGCGTCCGCCCGCAGAGGGAGGCGGGACGCCGACTCGCTGAGGTCGTGCGAGGCGATGCCGTGCGCGGTGTGCGCCATGTCGCTCAACGGTTTCAGGCCGCGTCGCAGCAGCGCCCGGCCGAACACCACGAGGGCCAGCAGCGCCAGGCCGAAGGTGACGACCTGGATCGTGATCAACTGCTGGACGGTGTCCTCGAGGTCGTCCATGGGCGCGCCGCTGACCAGCAGCACGCCGGGCTCCACCTCGCAGGCGCGCAGCCGGTACTCGCCCTTGCCCGCGAGCTGCGCGGTGCGCACCAGCTCGGTCTCGGCGCCCAACTGCGCCTTGGCCAGGGCGGTGAGGTCGTCGATGTCCTCGGGCACGTCACCGGGGTCCTCGGGCTTGCGCAGCACCGGCTCGCCGTCCCGCACGTCGTACACGGCGTAGTACCAGCCCCAGTACTTCTTCCCGGTCAGCGAGCCGGAGTCCACGATGCTCTTGGACTGCGCGACCTGGGCGATCGCGAGCTGATCGTTGAGCTGGGCCGACAGATAGTCCCGCATATAGGTCGTCATGGCCGTGCCGACCACCGCGAACACCACCAGCGACAGTGCGCCGAGCCCCAGTGCCAGCCGGGTGCCGAGCCGCAGTCTGCGATACGACTGCCAGAGTCGGCCGATCACTCGGCCGCCTGCCGGATCACGTATCCGAAACCGCGTACCGTCTGGATCAGCGGGTCGTCGCCCGTCGCGTCGAGCTTGCGGCGCAGTCGGCTGACGACCAGCTCGACGACGTTGGAACGGCCGCCGAAACCGTATTCCCAGACATGATCGAGGATCTGCGCCTTGGTGAGCACGGTCGGGGACTTGCGCATCAGATAGCGCAGCACCTCGTACTCGGTCGGGGTGAGCGTCAGCAGCTTTCCGCCGCGGCGGACCTCCCGGGTGTCCTCGTCCATCGTGAGATCCGACACCCGCAGCACGGACCGCTGGAAACCGGGGCCGGTGCTGCGCCGCAGCACGGTCCGCAGCCGGGCCATCAGCTCCTCCACGGCAAACGGTTTCACCAGGTAGTCGTCGCCGCCCCGGGTCAGCCCCGCGACCCGGTCGGCGACCCCGTCACGGGCCGTGAGAAACACGACCGGCACCATCGTCCCGGTGTTCCGCAGACGGTCGAGCACGCCGAAACCGTCGATGTCGGGCAGCATCAGGTCGAGCACCACGATGTCGGGATGGAAGTCGGCGGCGCGGCGCAGCGCCTCCGCACCCGAGTTCGCGGTGACCGCGTCCCAGCCCTCGTAGCGGGCGACCGTCGCCACGAGATCGGCGATCGGCGGGTCGTCGTCCACGACGAGGAGTCGTACTTTTTCCACCTCCACATAGTGCGCCACCCACCCCCCGGCGCCAGACCCGCGTCTCACTCACACCCCGATCGATAAGATCTTGAAAGTTGTACGACAGGAAAACGACAGCGAAGCACGGACAAGCTCTGTGTTCTGAGGACCCGATCTAGGAGTTTCCGTCCGTGACGACCGTCCAATCGCCTCCCGTCCCCCCCACGGCGATACGTCCCAAAGTAGTGGCCCGCACGGGCCTGTACGCCGTGCTGGCCGCGAACGCGGCCGTCGTGACCGTCTTCGCCGTCCAGGCCGGCTTCGCCTCCAACGCGCTGGTCGTGATCGGCCGCTTCGCCGGCCTGTACGGCGCCCTGCTGATGGCGTTCCAGCTGCTGCTGGTGGCCCGGCTGCCCTGGCTGGACCGCCGCATCGGCATGGACCGGCTGACCAACTGGCACCGCTGGACCGGCTTCGGTCTGCTGTGGACGCTGGTCGGGCATGTGGTGTTCATCACCTTCGGCTACGCCCAGTCCTCCTCGATGAACCCGGTGAGCCAGCTAGTGGACCTCGCGGAGACCGTCGAAGGCGTTTTCCGCGCGGCGGTCGCCCTGGTGCTGATCCTGGTCATCGGCGGCGTCTCCGCGCGCTGGGCCCGCCGTCGCCTCGCCTACGAGACCTGGCACTTCATCCATCTGTACACCTACGTCGCCGTGGTGCTGGCCTTCACCCACCAGGTCGCGGCCGGCACCACGTTCACCGCGTCCTCCGCCGCCACGGCGTACTGGTACACCGTGTGGGGCGTCGCCCTCGGCTCGGTGTTCCTGGGCCGGCTGGCCCTGCCCCTGTGGCGCAACTGGCGCCACCAACTGCGCGTCGAGGCGGTCGTCCCCGAGGCCGACAACGTCGTGAGCGTGTACATCACCGGGCGCGACCTGGACCGGCTGCCCGCCCGGGCCGGCCAGTTCTTCCTGTGGCGGTTCGTGACCAAGGACCGCTGGTGGCAGGCGAACCCCTTCTCCCTGTCGGCCGCCCCCGACGGCACCCGGCTGCGTCTGACCGCGAAGGCGGCCGGCGACGGCTCCGCGGGCCTGCGCCACATCAAGCCCGGCACCCGGGTCTTCGCCGAGGGCCCCTACGGCGCCTTCACCGCGATGCACCGCACCCGTCCGGAGTCCCTGCTCATCGCCGGCGGCGTCGGCGTCACCCCGATCCGGGCGCTGCTGGAGGAGATCCACGGGCACGCCGTGGTCATCTACCGGGTGGCCGGCGAGCGCGACGCCGTCCTCTACGACGAGCTGCGCGACCTCGCCGTCGCCAAGGGCGCCGAACTGCACCTGGTCACCGGGCCGCCGGTGCCCGACCGGTTGGCGCCGCGCGAACTCGCCGCCCTCGTGCCGGACATCGCGGAGCGGGACGTCTTCCTGTGCGGGCCGCCGCCGATGATGAACGCGGTCCTCGGCACCCTGCGCGAGCTCGACGTGCCCAAGACGCAGATCCATTTCGAGCGCTTCAGCCTGGCGGGATGAGAGAGACGACGTGAAGCGAGCAATACCTGTCCTGGTCCTGTCCGTGGCGGGCCTGATCCCGGTCTGGCGCTACGAGCCGTCGACCGGTACGACGTCCACCACCGAGGCCGCCTCGACGCCCTCCGTGTCCTCCTCCACCTCCTCCTCGGGCTCGACCACCATCACCGGTACGACCGTCACCACGGAGAAGGGCGACGTCCAGGTCCAGGTGACCTACGAGGGCGGCCGGATCACGGCTGTGAAGATGCTGAAGCAGCCGAACCATCCGCAGACGACGGCGGCGGTGCCGAAGCTGATCGCGGAAACGCTGACGGCTCAGAGCGCGGACATCGACACCGTCTCCGGCGCGACGCTCACCAGCAACGGTTACAAGGAGTCCCTCCAGGCGGCCATCGACGCGAAGGGCGCCTGACGTGCGCCGCGTCGAACACGTCATGGGGTTTCCGGTCTCACTGAGGGTCGACGACACCGTCGTCCCCGACGAGGCCGGGGATGCCGTCTTCGCCTGGCTGCGCGAGGTCGACGCCCGGTTCAGCCCGTTCAAGGCCGACAGCGAGGTGTCCCGGTACGACCGGGGCGAGCTGTCGGCCGACGAGCTGAGCGCCGACCTGGTGGAGGTCCTCGCCATCTGCGAGCGGTACCGGGTGGCCACCGGCGGCGCCTTCGACGTCCGGCTGCCCGGCCGCGGCCTCGATCCCTGCGCCGTCGTCAAGGGCTGGTCCGTGCAGCGGGCGGCCGCACTGCTGACCGGCGCCGGGCTCGGCCGGTTCTGCCTCAACGCCGGGGGCGACGTGGTCGTGTCGGGCGGGCCGTGGCGGGTCGGCGTACGGCACCCCGAGATCGCCGACAAGCTGTGCACCGTCCTCGACCTCACCGACGCGGCGGTCGCGACCTCTGCGCGCTACGAGCGCGGCGACCACATCCTCGACGGCCGCACCGGTCGCCCCGCCGCCGGCCTCGACAGCCTCACCGTCGTGGCCCCGACCCTGACCGAGGCCGACTCCGTCGCCACGGCCGCCTTCGCCATGGGCGCGGAGGGCGTCGAGTGGGCGGCGGAGCGCGACGGCTGCGAGGTGTACGCCGTACTGCCCGGCGGGCGCGTGCTGCGCACGGCCGGATTCCCCACGGCGGGCGCGGCGGCAGCATGAGCGTCGAGGCGGCGGCGCTGGGAGCGGCCGTCTGGCTCCTCGGGTGGAGCGCGGCGGTCCTCGCGTGGACATCGGGACGGGGAAACCGACCCCGACCGGACCAACGGCGGTGCCGCTGACCGGTCTCGGCGGGTCCAGAGCAAACGGAAAGGCGGGCCGCCGGTGTTACCGGCGGCCCACCCAGGTAGTCGGTCTAGACTCTCCCCGCAACGGCCCGAACTCGCGTGGTCGAGAGCGGGCAGAAAATGCCAGACCCGAAGGGTATTCGGCGCTTTGATACGGATAGATTCAGTCACCAAGCGATACCCGGACGGCACGGTGGCGGTCGACCGGCTCTCCCTCGACATACCGGACCGTTCGATCACCGTGCTCGTCGGCCCCTCGGGCTGCGGCAAGACGACCACCCTGCGGATGATCAACCGGATGGTCGAACCCAGCGAGGGCACGATCCTCATCGACGGTGTCGACAGCCGTCAGCAACCGGTCAACACCCTGCGCCGGTCCATGGGTTACGTCATCCAGAACGCCGGCCTCTTCCAGCACCGCACGATCGTCGACAACATCGCCACGGTGCCCCGGATGCTCGGCTGGAGCAAGGACAAGGCCCGCGCGAGGGCCCGCGAGCTGATGGAACGGGTGGGGCTCGACGCCTCGTTCGCCAAGCGCTACCCCTACCAGCTCTCCGGTGGCCAGCAGCAGCGCGTCGGCGTGGCACGGGCGCTCGCCGCCGACCCGCCGGTGCTGCTCATGGACGAGCCGTTCTCCGCCGTCGACCCCGTCGTCCGCAAGGGGCTCCAGGACGAACTCCTGCGTATCCAGGACGAGTTGGGCAAGACCATCGTCTTCGTCACGCACGACATCGACGAGGCCGTCAAGCTCGGCACGATGGTCGCCGTGCTGCGCACCGGAGGTCGGCTCGCCCAGTTCGCGCCGCCCGCCGAGCTGCTGTCCGACCCCGCCGACGCGTTCGTCGAGGACTTCCTCGGCGCCGACCGCGGCATCCGGCGCCTGTCGTTCTTCTCCTCCGAGGGCCTGGAGCTGCTCACCGCGCCGATCGTCGCGATCGACGCCACCGCCGAGCAGATCGCCGCCCGCAGTACGGCCGACACCCCCTACCTCCTCGTCACCGGAGTGGACGGGCGTCCGCTCGGCTGGAGCGAGCCCGCCGGACTGACGGCCGGAGAGATCGACGCCGGCCGACTGCTGCCGTACGGGCGGCCGTTCGTCGCCGGACGGGACTCGCTGCGCGCCGCGCTCGACTGTGCCGTCCTGTCGCCCACCGGCTGGGCCGTCGCGGTGGACGCCGAGGGCCGGGCCGCCGGAGTCGTCTCGCAGGCGGCCATCGGCGAGGCCATCCGCGGCGCCCACGCGGCAGGGCGCGAGGAACGGCCGACCACCGCGGAAACCGCGCAGAAAGTTATCCGGTGAACCGCTTCTTCGACATCCCCAGCGACCTCCAGCACGACTGGTTCGGCCTCATCGGGCTGCATCTGCGCGAGGCCCTGCTGCCGGTGCTCGGCGGGCTGATCCTCGCCCTCCCGCTGGCCCAGCTGTGCGTGCGGCTGCGCTGGCTGTACCCGCCCGTGCTCTGGGTGACGACGGTGCTCTACGCCATCCCGTCCCTGGCCTTCTTCGTCGTCCTCATCGACTACACGGGGCAGACCGAACTGACGGTGATGATCCCGCTCACGGTCTACACCCTGGTCGTGCTCGTCCCGGCGATCGTCGACGGCGTCCGCTCGGTGCCGCAGGAGACCCTCGCCGCCGCCACCGCCATGGGCTTCGGACCCGTACGCCGTTACATCCAGGTCCAGTTGCCTATCGCGGTGCCCGCCATCATCGCCGGTCTGCGGGTGGCGACCGTGTCGAGCATCAGCCTCGTCAGCGTCGGCATGCTGATCGGCAACCAGGGCGCGCTCGGCAACCTGCTGCACGACGCGCAGATCTACAACCGGCCGGAACTCGCCTGGAACTCCGTGATCACCAGCGCCGCCCTGGCGGTCCTCGCGGACGCCCTGCTCGTCGTGGTGCGCGTCCTGCTCACCCCCTGGATGCCGAGCGGTGTGCGCGTCGGAAAGTCCAAGACCACCGGCGTCCGGCCCGATCCGGCCGTGCCCGCCCTGGAGGACGCAGCCCGGTGAACGTACTCAATTTCGTCAACGCCTTCTTCGGCGACAGCGCGCACTGGCACGGCTACGACGGAATCCCCACCCGCCTGTGGGAACACATCCAGTACTCCGTTCAAGCCCTTGCTCTCGCCGCCGTGATCGGGCTGCCGATCGGCCTGGTGACCGGTCACTACGGACGCGGCGGAAACATCCTTTCCCTCGTCGCCACGGCCGGCCGTGCACTGCCCACCTTCGGCCTGCTGGTGGTGACGACCATCGTCCTCGGGTTCGGCATGCTGCCCGTGATGATCCCGCTGGTCGTCCTCGCCGTCCCGCCGATCCTGGTCACCACCTACGAGGCGGTGCGCTCCGTCGATCCGTCGCCCGTGGACGCCGCACGAGGCATGGGCATGCGCGAGTCCGACGTCCTGCTGCGCGTCGAACTGCCCGTGGCGCTCCCGCTGATCCTCGGCGGCCTGCGCTCGGCGGCCATCCAGATCGTCTCCACGGCCACCATCGCCGCGTACGTCAGCCTCGGCGGCCTCGGCCGCTACATCGTCGACGGCCTCTACCAGCACGACTACGAGAAGGTCGTGGGCGGCGCCACCCTGGTCGCCGGCCTGGCACTCGTGACCCTCGCGGTGTTCTGGGCGGCGACCAAGACGGCGGTCTCCCCGGGGGTGCGCAGAAGCAACTAGGACAGGTCCTGGCTCGGAGAGGGTGGCCGTACGGCGATCGCGTCGACCTCGAACAGCATGCCGGGCAGCGCCAGCGAGGCGACCCCGCTGAGGGTCTGCGCCGGCAGGCGCTCGCCGAACCGGGCGTGCAGCGCCTTGCCCAGTGCCGCCAGCTTGCCGGGGTCGTGGTCGACGATGAACGTACCCAGCCGTACGACGTGCTGGAGCCCGAGACCCACCCCGGCCAGGGCCGACTCCAGCCGGTCGAAGGCCAGTTCCACCTGGGCGGCGAAGTCGCCGCGCACGGGGGCGCCGGACGCGTCCGACGCGTACTGCCCCGCGAGGAAGACGAGTTCACCGGGCGCCGACACGGCATGGCTGTAGCCGAAGGGCGTCGGGTCGTGCAGCGCGGGCGGGTTGGTGATCGTACGGTCGTCGTGACTGTCGTCATGGCTCATGACGCGGACAACTCCGGTGCGGGGCAAGGCCATTCCCGCGCACCGGAGTTTTTCGCCGGCCCCGTCAGCCTTCCGAACGGGCCAGCGCCTGTTCCAGTACGACGAGGAGGGCGTCGCGCACCGAGCCCCGCTCGCGCGCGTCGAAGACCAGCAGCGGAACGCCGTCCGACACGTCGAGGGCCCAGCGGACCTCCTCCAGCGTGTGCGCGACGTGACCGTCGAAAGCGTTTACCGCAACGGCGAAGGGGATCTGCTTGTGTTCGAAGTAGTCGACGGCGGCGTAGCAGTCGTCGAGACGGCGGGTGTCGACGATGACCAGCCCGCCGACCGCGCCCTCCACGATGTCGTCCCACATGAAGCCGAACCGTTCCTGTCCGGGCGTGCCGAACAGGTACAGCTTCAGGGTCGGGTCGATGGTGATGCAGCCGAAGTCCATCGCGACCGTGGTGGTGGTCTTGCGCGGGGTGTGGCTGAGGTCGTCCACGCCCGCCGCGACCTCGGTGATGGCCGCCTCGGTGGTCAGCGGCTCGATCTCGGAGATCGAGCCGACGGCGGTGGTCTTGCCCACGCCGAAGCCGCCCGCGATCACCAGTTTCACCGGCAGCGGGGGCCGTACGGCATCCCGGCCGGCCGAGGTGCGGACCAGCGGTTCAGTCGGTGTCACGGAGTACCCCCCGGGAGTCTGGGATGGCCCGAAGGCCATCGATAACCCTGCGCAGAACGGATGCGTCGTGGGTGACGCCGGAGTCGGGCACGTGCACCGACAGCTGCCCCGCCGCCCGCAGGTCCTCGGCGAGGACCCGCACCACGTTCAGGTGCAGCCGCAGCCGGGCCGCGATTTCCGCGATGGACTGCGGAACCCGGCAGGCGGCGACGATGTCGTGCTGTTCGAAGGAGAGCCGGTCGAGCGTGTCGAGCCCGCCGGTGGTGGCCACCAGCTGGGTCTCCACGGGCATCGTCCGGCTGGACGCCGCCTCGCCCGCGCCCGCCACCCGGCCGGCGGTGACCAGGAAGGGCCGGACGGCGGGCGCGGGGCCGACGGGCGCGACGCCGTCCTCGCCGGCCCCGCGCGGTGTGCGGCCGTCCGCCATCGGTGTTCGCTTTCTCTACGGTGGCACGCGTCAGCGCGTACGCGGGGCGCCGACGCTGTTCTTCAGTTCCAGGACGAGCTGCGGACTGAGCGCGGTGCCGGCGCGGTTGGCGAACACCGTCATCTCGTAGGCGATGTTGCCCAGCTTGGCCTCTTTGTCGGTGACCACGCCGAGGACGGCGCCGCTGCCGATCGCGGAGACCAGGACATGGCCGCCCTCCAGATCGATGATGACCTTGTTCAGGCCGCCCAGACCGTAGTTGCCGGAGGCGCCCGCGGCCAGGCTGGTGATGCCCGAGACGATCGCCGCCAGCCGTTCGGAGTCGGCGTGCTCGCGCAGCTCCGACACGGCGATCAGCAGCCCGTCGGAGGACACCGCGATGGCGTCCACGACTCCCGCGGTCTCGGTGGCGAAACGGTTGAGCAGCCAGGTGAAGTCGGCTGCGGCGGCCCGCAGATCGGTCGGCTTGGCGTCTCCGGTGGGAGTCTCACCTGTCGACGTGCTCACTGCTCGGCTCCTTCCGGAAGGTGGTTCTGGTGGTGCGTGGTGTCCCGGACGCCGATCGGGTCAGTGATCGGTTCGGTCCGGTCGGGCGCGTCGGACGGCTCTGTCCGGTCGGTCCGCTCGGGCGAGACGTCGGGACGGTGGTCGTGCCGGCGGTCGTTCCGGCGAGCGATCGGGTCTTCGGTGGGGGTGGTGCCGGTACGGGTGTCCGGGTGGCTTTCGACGGGGCGCGGGTGTTCACCCGTGTCCCCACCGGTGTCGCGGTGCGCGCGGGCCACGGCCGCCTCGAACTCCTCCAGTGCGTCGCGCACGGCGTCCGCGTCGGCCGGGCGGGCGGCTCGCCGCGCGGCCTGCTGGGCGGCGGCGTCGACGGTCGTCCGCAGCGTGGCGCCGCGCACCCGTCGCCGCAGGGGACGGGAGCCGTCGGCACCGACGGCGGGTCCGTTGCTCCCGGTGCCGGAAGGCTGGGCGTCGGCCGTGCGGGCGGGGGGCTCGGTCGCCCCTTCCGCTTGCGCCCGGGGGCGGAACGTCGGCTCCGCCTCGCGGGGCGCCGGGATTCCCGTGCCGGTCCGGTGGGTGTGGAACCCGGGCTCAGTGGGGTGGATGGGCGGCGCAGGGTCGGCCGAGTCCTCGGGTTCGGGTGTGTGGGCGCGGGCCGCGGATGTGCCGGACCCGGCCGGACGGCCGGGGACACCGTGCTCAGCCGTACGGCCGACAGCGGGCCCCACCGCATGGCCGGGGACGTCGGCCTCGGCCACCGGATCGTAGGCACCGAGGTCAGCCGTACGGTCAAAGGCACCGGGCCCGGCCGTTCGATGAGAGGCACCGGCCGTGGACGCAGACGTCGAAGCAGCGGCCACGGACGCAGACGTCGAAGCACCGGCCACGGACGCAGACGTCGAAGCACCGGCCACGGTTCCGACCGTCTCGTGCGTCGCGGCTCCGACCCCGGCTGTCTCCTGGGACGCGGTCCGGGTGCCGGCCGTCGCGGTGTCCGGGGTTTCGGTAGCGGCTGCCGGGGTTTCCGGCTCGTGCTCGGCGGGTGCCGGGTCGCGGCGCGGCACCCGGCGGGGGAGCGTGATCGGGTCGTCCTCATCGGTGGCCCAGGACGGGACCGAGGAGGACGGGGAGGGGCCGGCCGCGGGGGCCGACGGAGTGGCGAGTGCGGCGGGGGCCTGGGAAACAGGCGCTTCCGCGGGGCCGGGCCGCCCCACTGAACCCAATTCGCTCATCGTCAGGAGGAGGGTCGCCGGGATCAACACCTCGGCCGTCACACCGCCGCCGGGAGTGCGGGACAGCGTGACGTCGACGTCCCAGCGGCGTGCCAGTGCGCCGACCACGAACAGGCCGAGCACCTTCGTCGGGACGAGGTCGAGGCGTTCGCGGCGTACCAGGCGGGCGTTCTCCTCGGCGAGACGCTCGGCGCTCATGCCCAGGCCGTGGTCGGCGACGGTGATCGACGCGCCGTCGTCGTGGGAGCCGACCACCACCTCGACGGGACTGCCCTCGGGGGAGAACGCCACGGCGTTCTCCAGGAGTTCGGCGATCATCAGCGTCAGGTCGCCGATGATGTCGGGCTCCACCATGGCCTCGGTCGCGGCCCGCAGCCGTACCCGCTGGAAGCCCTCGATCTGGCCCAGCGCGGCACGTACGACGTTGGTGAGCTCGGTCGGACCGGCGTCCAGGACGGTCTCGCGGATGCCGGCCAGCAGCATCAGGCTGTCGGCGTTGCGGCGCAGACGGACGGCGATGTGGTCGATGGAGTAGAGGCGGGCCAGCAGCGCGGGGTCGGTCTCACCGCGCTCCACCGCATCGATCAACGCAAGCTGGCGAGTCGTCAGGTTACTGACGCGCCGGCCGACGTTGCCGAACATCTCGGCGACGTTGCGCCGGCTGAGCACCTGGCGCTCCAGCAGCGCGGCCGCGGTGGTCTGCACGTTGTTGAAGGCCTCGGCGAGTTCACCGATCTCGTCGTCCGCGGTGACCGGCAGCTCCCGCAATCGGGGGGAACCGGTTTCCTCGGCGTCGTCGTCGGCGACCCGGGCGAGCTCGCGGCCCGCGACGTCGGCGACCTCCTGGGCGGCCCCCGTCAGCGCCAGCACCGGACGGACCACGGAGCGGCGGACCAGGATCGAGAAGGCGATCCACAGGGCGAAGCAGATCAGCGCCAGGCTCAGCAGCAGACCCGCGCGCCACTGGGCGTTGGAGGAGGTGTCGTCGGCCCGGTCGGCGATCTGGTCGATGAGCGACGAGGTGATCTTCAGCCGGGTCTTGGCCTGCGCACTGTAGTCGGGGTAGGACGCGATGGCCGCTTGGAACGCCGCCCGGATCTCGCCCTGCGACTCGGCCTGCAACGCGCTGGGGTCCACCGCCAGTTCGGCGTAGTGCTGGCTGATCGAGGCCTGCGAGGCGTTGTGCTCGATGCCGCCGAACTCGTCGGACTGCGCCTGGGTGGCGAACCGGTCGAACCGGTCGGCCTGGTAGGTGAACAGCTGGTAGGAGCCGACCGCTCCCGTGAACTCGATGAGCGCGTTGCTGTCGCCGGTCCGCGCGGAGAACACGCCGGTCTCGTAGGCGCCGTGCGCGGCGTCGGCGCGCAGCAGCGAGTCGAGAAGGTTGCCGGTGAACGTGGTCGCGAGGGCGGAGTTGCGGTCCAGGCCCAGGCCGTCGATGAGGCCGTCGGCCGCACCCGAGTACGCGGGGTCGATGTTGTCGGCGGGCAGATAGCCCTGCTCGATGGTGGCCCGCAGGCCGCTCAGGCCCTGGACCTCCCGCAGCGCCTGCACCTCGGTGTCCGGCAGCCGGTCGCCGAAGGCGTCGACCACCTTCTGCACCTGCGCGTCCACGGCGAGCTGCGCCTTCCGGTAGCCGTCCGTGGAGGGCGTGCCGCCGTCGAAGGACGCCTCGTGCCGTACGGAGAGCAGGATCGCCTGCTGGTGCTCGTTCTGCAGGTCGGCGACGAGCTGGGCGACCTGGGTGCTGTCGCGCACCAGATGGGCGGCGTCCTGCGCGCGGTTGGACTCCTGCACCAGGTCGACGATGAGGTACGTCAGCAGCAGGGCGATCACCGTCAGCGGGATACCGACGAGTACGTTCAACTTGCGCTGGAAGGGCCACCGGTCGGCGAAACCCCGCAGTCCCCGGCGCACGGACGACGACGATGCCGACCGGGCGGGCGCGTCCACCTCTTTCGTGGACACCGGGCCTCCTTCAAGGGGGTGTTGCAGGCGTGCAAGGGGGGTGCTGCATGCGTGCCGTCATGCTGCACGCAGTGTCCGTGTCCGAATGTGAACGATACGGAAGCGGCCCCCGCACACCGCTGTGGCCGACGCCGACTGCTGTGGCGGACGCCAACTTCGGCGACACTACCGCCTCTTCGAACGGTCGAGCGCGTGGCTCTACGTCAAGAATCCATTACGAAGCCGTGTACAAAAGCCTTTCCGGGGTCTCGGAAGGGGTACACAGGACTCCCGATCCGTACGCAATTGATCACGGATCGAAGCCAATCGGTAACCCGGCTGCTCTTGACTGATCAAGAAGCCGGTGGATTGGATCAGGCCAGAGTGTTTGAGTTTTCATCAACCCCCCAGTTCGGAACGGGAACCGTGACTTCCAACGCCCACAGCAGCAGGTCCCTCAGGAACCACCCCGGTGCGGCGGCCGTCGCCCTCGCCGCCATGACGGCCCTGCTGGCGGGATGCTCCTCCTCCGACGACACCTCCGACAACCCGCTCGCAGGCGACAAGGCGGCCGGCGACACCGTGGTCGTCGGATCCAACAACTTCGCCGAGAGCATCCTGATCGCCGACATCTACGGCGAGGCCCTGAAGGCCAAGGGCATCAAGGTGTCCTACAAGCCCAACATCGGCAGCCGTGAGACCACGTACGGCCTGCTCAAGAACGGTTCCATCACCGTCCTGCCGGAGTACAACGGCTCCCTGCTGGCCTACCTGGACGCCAAGGCCCCGCAGACCTCGCTCGCGACCGTGAACGCCGCGGCGAAGGCCAAGCTCGACTCCAAGCTGACGCTGCTGGAGTCGTCGCCGGCCGAGGACAAGGACTCCGTCACGGTCAACGCGGAGACCGCGAAGAAGCACAACCTCACCGCGGCGTCCACCCTCGCCGACCTCAAGGACGTCGCGCCCGACCTGGTCCTCGGCGGTTCGCCCGAGTTCCAGACCCGTCAGCAGGGCATGCTCGGTCTGGAGTCGGTGTACGGGCTGAAGTTCAAGTCCTTCAAGGCCCTCGACGCGGGC
Organism: Streptomyces sp. NPDC031474; assembly: GCF_055581185.1. Lineage (NCBI taxonomy): Bacteria > Bacillati > Actinomycetota > Actinomycetes > Kitasatosporales > Streptomycetaceae > Streptomyces > Streptomyces sp. NPDC031474. The sequence goes on along the minus strand of NZ_JBVIJX010000008.1, from coordinate 449,461 downwards.
GGCCCGCTGACCCAGGCCGCGCTGAAGAAGAACACCGTGCAGGCCGCGGACATCTTCACCACGGACCCGACCATCACCAAGGAGAAGTTCGTCGTCCTCCAGGACCCGAAGAACCTCTTCGGATTCGCGAACGTGACGCCGCTGGTCTACAAGAGCGGACTCTCCCAGGAGGGCGTCGACGCGCTCAACGCCGTCTCCGCCAAGCTCGACACCAAGACCCTGCTCGACCTGGACTACCAGGTGCAGCTGGAGAGCAAGGACCCGCTGGACGTCGCCAAGGCCTGGCTGAAGTCGGCCGGCCTGGGCTGACGTTTCCTCGCCATCCCGTTGAACCATTGCATCGTTGAACGATTGAATCGTTGGACACAACAGCAAACGGCGCCCGGGTCGTCCTGAACGGAACCAGCCTCACCGTCGGCGAGCTGATCGCGCTCGCCGACGGGGAGGCGGTGCCCACGGTGGCCCCCGAGGCGCGCGAACGGGCCGTGCGCTCCTGGCGGACCGCGCGACGGCTCGCCGCCACCGGCCGGCTGTACGGCCGCGGCACCGGCGTCGGCGCCCAACGCTCGGTGCCGGTCGACGAAGACGACGAGGCCGCGCACGGCCTGCGTCTGTTGCGCAGTCATGCCGGAGGAGCGGGCGCCCTGCTCCCGGCCCGCCAGGTCCGTGCGATGCTCGCGGTACGCGCCAACCAGCTCCTCGCCGGCGGCTCCGGCATCCAACCGGACTTCATCGACGCCCTCACCGACGCTCTACGGCTCGGCGTCCACCCTGCCGTCAACGAGTACGGCGGTGTCGGCACCGGCGACCTGACGGCCCTGGCCCAGACCGGCCTCACACTCATCGGCGAACGGCCGTGGGCGGGTGAGGTGCCGGGCGGTTCGACGGGGGATCCTGAGCCGCAGGGCGAGGCCCCCGGCAGCCGGGCGAGGGATCCCGAGCCGGAGGCGTCCGCGCGGCTCCTGCCAGGGCCCGGCGCTCCGACCGCCCCCACTCCCGCGCCCGGTCCGGCCTCTGATCCGGTTCCGGCTTCAGTTCCGGTACCGGTTCCCGTTCCTGTTTCCGCCCCCGGTCTCGCCCCCGCGCCCGCTTCTGTCTCTGTCTCTGCTTCTGCTTCTGCTTCTGCTTCTGACTCGGGGCCCGTTGCTGTCGCTGTTCCTGTTTCGGTCCCGGGGTCGGCTCCTGTCGCTGTTCCTGTTTCCGTTGCCGGTCCGATTCCAGTCTCAGCTTCTGTTTCCGTCCGCGGGCCCCTCCCTTCCCCTGCCCTTGCTCCCGGGTCCGTTCCGGTTGTCGTCGCTACCTCTCTTTCCGGCTCCGCTCCGACTCCCGCGCCCGCCCTGGCCCTCGATGCCACTCCTGGCCCTGCGTCCGCTCCCACCCCCACCTCCACCGGACTCCCCGCGCCCGTCACGCTCCAGCCCGGTGATGCCCTGGCGCTGCTCAGCAGCAATGCCCTCGCCCTGGGGCAGGCCGCGCTCGCCCAGGGCGCGTTGGACACGTTGTTGCGGGCCACGCATGCCGTCGCCGCACTGTCCCTGGCCGCGGTGTCCGGATCGCCGGAGGCGTACGCCGCCCCCGTGCACGCCCTACGGCCCTATGCCGGTGCCGCCCGCGCGGCCGGTGAGGTGCGGCGGCTGCTCGGACTGCCCGACCGGCCGACGCGCCACTCGGGCGGCCGTGTCCAGGACCCGTTCGGGTTCCGCGCCTTCCCCCAGGCGCACGGCTGTGCCCTGGACGCCTGTGAGCGGCTGCGCGAGATTCTGGAGGTGGAGGTCAACTGCCCCTCGGAGAACCCCCTCATGGATGCCGAGAGCAACGCCGCCTACCACCACGGCGGCTTCTTCGCCGCGCCCTTGGGGCTCGCCCTGGACGCCGCCGACCTCGCGCTGTTGCAGACCGCGCAGCTCTCCGCCGCCCGGCTGGCCGCGCTCGGCGACCCCGGGCTCACCGGCCTGCCCGCGTTCCTCGGGGCGGGACCCGCGAGCAGTTCGGGCACGATGATCCTGGAATACACCGCCAACTCCGCGCTGGCGGAACTGCGTTCCTGCACGACCCCGGCCTCGGCCGGCCACGCAGTCCTCTCGCGGGGCCTGGAGGAGGCCGCGAGCTTCGCCGGACAGGCCGCCCGTCAGACCCTGCGTGCCACGGACGCCTACACCACCGTCCTGGCGTGCGAACTCGTCGCCGCCGTACGGGCGTTGAGAATGCACCCGCACCCCCACCCGCACTCGATGCCGTCGCCGACGGAAGTCTTCGCAGTGGCTGCGGCCGCCCTGCCCGCCGGCACGGAGGACCGTCCACTGACGGACGATGTGACGTCAGCGGCCCAACTGCTGCCGGTTCTCGCCGAGTTGTGAGCGGGAGCGGGAGCGGGGAGCGGGAGCGTGAGCGTGAGCCGGGACCGCCTCCCGCGACGGCTCCGGCTCGGCTCCCGGCTCACCTGGAACTCAGTAGCCCACGTAGAACGTCGCGTCCTGCTTCTCCGTGGTCGTCGAGATCGGGTCGATGCGCAGCACGTAGTTCGAGTGCCGGATGTAGCGGGTCGGGTTGTTGTACGAGCGGAACGACGACCACCCGGCGTCCGCCAGGCCGGCCGTACGGTAGAACGTCGCGTCCCCGGCGAACGTCGACGTGCCGTCGTTGACGTCGAGCTGGAGCTGGTAGTTGTAGTGCCGCAGGTAGCGGGTCGGGTAGTTCACCGACTGGAAGGAGACCCCGGAGCTGTCGGCCAGGCCGGGAACGAGCTTCCACAGCGAGTCGGTGTAGGGGACGAACGGGTATGTGTCGATGCGGCCGACGTAGTTGGAGTGGCGGACGTAACGGTCCGGGAAGTTGTAGGACTTGAGCCGGTTCCACGTGGGCGCGCCCCACTTGGCGACCAGGTTGTTGTACTGGGTGCTGGTGATCGTCGTGATGCCGCAGTGCTTGGAGTTGAGCGGCTGCGTGTACGTTCTCTGGTCCAGTGCGGTCCAGGTGCCCGCCGCAAGGTCGGTGGACTGCCAGGCGTAGAAGACGCCGTTGGGGGTGTACGTGTCGCCCCAGAGCCACCAGGTGTTGGACGTGAGGGACTTGACCAGGGTGGGCGCCTCGGTTCCGCCGTGTGCGACCCCCGTGTTGAAGGGCGTGAAGCTCCCCGGATCGAGGGAGGTGGACCGCGCGCCCACGAGCGTCTGGTCCCTCTTGAAGTAGAGGTAGTTCACGCCGTTCACGCCGACGGCCATGTCACCGTCGATCACGTCGTAGCCGGGGTCGAAGAAAACCTGTGGGGCTGAGGCCGTGACGAAGTCGGTCGTGTAGTTCACCATGATCACGTTGTGGCCGCTGGAGTTGACCGCGGAGTAGATGAGCGCGTACTGCCCCCGGCTCGCGTCCCAGAACGCCTCCGGCGCCCAGCTGTGGGTGTTCATGTCGTGCAGCTTCAGCCGGTGGTAGCCGGTGAAGGTGCGCAGGTCGGTCGAGTTCCACACGTGGACGTACTGGCTGACGTAATTCCAGTCGGTGCCCTTGAGGTCGGTGGCGAGCACCACGAAAGTGCCGTCCTGCTTGCGCAGGATGAACGGGTCGCGCAGCCCGCCGGCACCCTCGGTGGGTGTGACCACGGGGTTGTTCTGGTTCAGCGGCATCCAGCGCAACCCGTCGGTGCTGACGGCGAGATGGAGGCCGTAGTCGGTGCCGGCCCCGAGGTCGTTGGCCTCGGTGAAGTAGCCCATCACGTACGCCGAGTCGGCCGCGTGGGCGGCGGGGACGCCCACGGTGAGGGCCAGAGGGACGGAGGCGGCCGCGCCGAGGAAGAGGCGGCGGGACGGGTTGGGGGTCATGTGCGCTCCAGGGGGTGCGGGGTGCCCTTTGCTGCGGACTGACACCGATCCTTCATTCGATATATCGAACGAAGTTCGGTGAGTCGGTCAGAAGGTAGGGGTGCGAGAGGAGCAGGTCAATCACTGGGACACGATTGGCGGTTTCCCGCCTTGTTTCTGTGTGCGGCCGATGGAAAATCCGACGACTCCGCCGACGGGCCTGGCTAGGGTCGGCGACCGTGAACAGGAGACAGCAGAAGAAACTGACGAGGCGTCTGGTTGCCGCGGCGATGTTCGGGCAGAGGGCTCAGGTCGACCGGCTGCTCCGGGCCGGCGCCGACCCGGCGGTGGCGGACGCCGACGGAACGACGCCGTTGTACGCGGCCGGCGTTCATGGGGCCGCCGACACGGCTCGTAGCCTGCTGGAGGCCGGTGCGCCGGCCGACGCCGAGAGCGCTGGACTCGGTGCCGAGGGAACACCCTTGTGTGCGGCGGCCTGTTGGGGTCACACGGAGACGGTCCGCATCCTGCTGGCTCACGGTGCCGATCCCAACCTCCGCGAGGACCATGGCACGGGGTTGACGCCCCTGGAGTGGGCGAGCGCCGGACCCCACCCGGAGACCGTTGACGTACTGCGCGCCGCGGGAGCCCGCTGACAGCGTTTCCGGGGGCGCGGTCACCGGTCCGCGGACCTGGATCAGTGCGTCGGGCTCGGCCGGAGTTCGGCCTCGTCGGCGTCGTCGATCAGGCGGTCGATCAGGGCGATCAGGACGTCTCGGCACGACTCCCGTTCCCGCGCGTCGCACAACAGGACCGGGACGTGGTGCGGCAACGCCAGGGAATCCCTGATCTCGTCCGTCGCATAGGGATGCAACCCGTGGAAACCGTTTACGGCAACGACGAAGGGGATGCCCCGGCGCTCGAAGAAGTCGATCGCGGCGAAGCTGGACTCCGGCCTGCGCACGTCGATGAGGACCACCGCCCCCAGGGCGCCGATCGCCAGGTCGTTCCACATGAACCAGAACCGCTGCTGGCCCGGCGTACCGAAGAGGTACAGCACCAGGTCGGCGCCGATGGTGATCCGCCCGAAGTCGAGGGCCACGGTGGTGGACCGTTTCTCCTCGATGCCCTTCAGGTCGTCGACCTCCAGCCCCGCGACGGTCAGCGGTTCCTCCGTGCGCAGCGGCGCGATCTCACTGACCGCGCCGACCATGGTGGTCTTGCCGACGCCGAAACCGCCCGCGATGAGGATCTTCACCGTGTCGGGCGCCGCGGCCGACCCGGCGGCGGGGGTGGTGAGAGTGGTGGGCGTGGTGGGATCAGATCCGGCCAAGGCCGTCCCTCACTTTCTGCAGCAGGTCCAAGTCCCGGGCACCGGTGACGGGACGAGGCGGACGGGCGGTGATCAGGCCCGCCTCCAGCAGGTCGCAGAGCATGATGACGACCACGCTGACCGGCAGGTCGAGGTGGGCCGCGAGCTCCGCCACGGCGACCGGCCGGGCGCACAGCCGCAGAATCCGGGCGTGTTCGGGCTGCGGGCGGGCGGCCGGCTCGGGTGGCGGGTCGACCGCGGTCACCGTCGTGATGAGCGTGAAGTCGGCGCGGCTGGGCCGGGTCCGCCCGCCGGTGAGGGTGAACGGTCTGACGAGCCGGCCCGCTTCGTCGCCTACGCTCACCTCACCCGCCGTTGGTGCGGACGGCGGGACCGACATGGGCCCGCGGCGCCGCGCTCAGGTGCTCGCCGATCTTCTTCACCAGCATGTTCATCTGGTACGCGACCACGCCGACGTCCGCGTTCTTCCCGGCCAGCACGACGAGGTGGGCGCCCGGGCCGGCCGAGGTGAGGATCAGATAGGTGTGGGCCATCTCGATGAGCGCCTGACGCACCGGGCCGCCGCGGAAGTCCATGCTGACGCCCTTGCTGAGGCTCATCAGACCGGACGCGGTCGCCGCCAGCCGCTCGGCGTCCTCCCGCAGGAAACCGGTGGACTTGCTGACCACCAGCCCGTCCTCGGAGAGCACGACGGCCTGGTTGACATCGGCGACCCGGTCCACGAGCCCGGTGAGCAGCTGGTCGAGTTGGGTGTTCGTGGCGGGGACGGAGTGTGTCATCGCGGTGTCCTTCATGGGCGGTCGGTGGGCGGTGTCGGGGTCTGGGCGGCGCCTGCGGCGACCGGCGGTCCGGGGGCGGCCTCCTCGGCGGACGTCTCCTGCAAGCCCGACAGCGGGGAGTCGGCTTCGGTGTCGGTGTCGGTGTCGGTGTCGGTGTCCGTGTCGGCCTGGGCCCGCAGCGTGCCGCGCTGGAAACCGGCGAGGGAAGAGGCGGCTCGCTCCGCGGTGAAGTCGTCCGGGAAACCGTCCTCCTCGACGGAGGCGGCGGAGGCCGCCGAGTCCTCGCGCAGCTCGGTGGCGAGGCTGGTCTGCGGCACTCGGCGGGGCAGCGGGGAGAGGCCTGCGGGGCGGGCGGCCTCCTGCGGGCCCCGGACCGTCGCCGGCGCCGCCCCGCGAGAAGGGTCTGCCGAGTTCGACGTCCTGCGCCTCGGGAGCGGCGAGTGGCCCGCCGGCGACGCATCGTCCACCGGCGCCGCACCGTCCGACGGCGACGGCGACGGCGACGGGGGCAGGGACGGGGACGGCGACGAGGACAGGGACCGGGACGGCGAGTCCGGCGTCCGGTGCGGGGTGTCCTGCGCCGTGAAGGACGACCGGTCCCGCTCGGGGCCGGAAGCGCCGGGCTCCCGCTCCCGGCTGGACGTGGCTCGGTCCGGGGCGGCCACCGCACCGCCTGTCACCGGCGTTTCGGAGCCGAGGGGCTCGCGGACCACGATGTCGTGCGGGACCAGGACGATGGCGGTGGTGCCGCCGTACGGCGAGGAGCGCAGGGTCACGGCGATGCCGTGCCGGGTCGCGAGCCGGGCGACCACGAACATGCCCAGCCGCAGGTCGTCGGCGAGCGCCACCACGTCGAACTGCGGAGGGACCGCCAACTGCGCGTTGAACGAGGCGTAGTCCTCCTCGGACATGCCGAGGCCGCGGTCCTCGACCTCGATCGCCAGGCCCTTGGCCACCAGAGCGGCCCGTACCCCCACCGGACCGGGCGCCGGCGAGTAGGACGTCGCGTTGTCGATGAGCTCGGCAAGGAGATGGATCACGTCGGCCACGGCGGGCGGCGCGATGCACACCTCCTCCTCGGTGTGCACCTCCACCCGCCGGTACTCGGCCACCTCCCCGACGGCGCTGCGCAGGATGTCGATCAGCGCCACCGGCTCCGACCAGCTGCGTCCTGGCCGGCCGCCGCTGATGATGACGAGGTTCTCCTCGTAGCGGCGCAACTGGCTGGCCGTGGAGTCCAGTTCGTACAGACCGGCCAGGATGTCGGGGTCCTGGTGGCGCCGTTCCAGGGCGTCGAGCTTGCTGAGCTGGAGGTTGACCAGGTTCTGGCTCTGCCGGGCGATGCCGAGGATGACCTTCTGGAAACCGCGCCGGGTGTCGGCGAGTTCGACCGCGGTGTGCACGGCGGTGCGCTGTGCCGTGTTGAACGCCTTGGCCACCTCGCCGAGTTCGTCGTCGCCGTAGTCCAGCGGCGGGGTCGCCGAGTCCACGTCGACGGTCTCCCCCCGGTCCAGCCGGGTCACCACGTCCGGGAGCCGTTCGTGCGCCAGGCTCAGCGTGGCCTCCCGCAGCCCGCGCAGCCGCCTGGACAGCGAGCGGGTGATCCGCCAGGACATGCCGACGCACACCAACAGGGCGACGAGACCGCCGGCGCTCAGCGAGGCGGCCTTGATGAGCAGCCCGCGCGATTCCTCCGCACTGTTCTGCAGCAGCGTGGTGGTCTGTCGCTGGATGAGTGCCTGGTACTGGTCGGAGACGTCGATGAGTGCGGCACGCCACTGCTTCTGCACGTCCGGCAACGCGACGTCACCGTTCTCGCTCTGTTTCGCCCGGGCCGCGAGCACCTTGTCCTCGACGGCTTGCAGGGTCTGCCACTGGAAGCTCGTCAGGATCTTCTCGGTCTGCTCCTTCGCGGCGCCGGTGAGCGAGGGGACGATCTGGTCCTGCACGAGCCAGCGCCGGGTGTTCACCAGCTGCGCGAACTCGGCCCACGTCTTCTCGTCCATCCGCTTCTTCGGCCCGGCCAGGGTGAGCTGCAGATCCTCCTCGGAGACCAGTTCCGCCGCGTGTTCCAGGGCGACGAGCGGGCCGGCCTGCGAGGTGAGGTCGCCGTCGTCGACCTGGGAAAGCTCCTGGAAGGCGTGGATCTGATCGTCGATGATCGAGGTGTACTGGTCCAGCGCCTGCGCGGCGGTGATGTCGGTGGGATCGTCCACCTGGCCCCGGTAGTACTCCAGGCTGCTCACGGAGGCGACGACCGAGTACAACCGGTCCCTGACACGAGCGGGCGCCCGCTGGATGTCGTCCCGTCGGGCGGTCAGCTTGGCGGCCGCCGCGTCCGTCTGCCTGCGCTGTGCGTCCAGCGCGGCCCGGGAACCGGCCGGCGAGGCCAGCCACACGGCCGACAGACTGCGTTCCCGCTGCAGTGAGAGCGTCGCCTCGGTGCCCATGGCGCCGGTCGCCCGGCTCAGTTCGGTCTGCGCGCGCAGCCGCAGCCCCTCCGTGAACATCTGGGTCGTCGTCACACCCCACATGGCGGCGAGGGTGACGCTGGGCACCAGCGCCAGAAGAATCAGGGAGAGACGTATGGAGCCGAGACGGCGGCGCCGGGCACCTGTCCGTGGAGACATAGTCGTCCTAGGGCGATCAACGGGGGAGGGGGATACGAAGAGGAGACGGAGGAAACGGCGGGGAAACGCGAGAACTGCCAGGTCAGCGGGTGCCTGCGGAAGCGAAGCGGGTGACGTCGGCGACGTTGGTCTTGGTGACGAAGGCCGGGCCCGTCAGCACAGGGGCCACACCGCCGCCGCTGACGTTGCCGTTGGTCTTGTAGAGCCAGAGCGCGTCCACGGCCAGGTATCCCTGGAGATACGGCTGTTGGTCCACCGCGAACTGCACACTGCCGTCATGGACGGCCGAGACCAGATCCTTGTTGAGGTCGAACGTGGCGACCTTGGCCTTGCTGTCCGCCTTCTCGGCCGCCTGCACCGCGGCGAGCGCGAACTGCGCGCCGTTGGCGATGACTTCGTCGATGTCGGGGTTCTGCTGGAGACGTGTCGTCACGGCGGCGGTCACCGCGTCCATGTCCGTTCCGTCGACGTACAGCATCTCCGTCTGGCCGGTAAACGTTTTCTTCACGCCCGCGCAGCGCGCCTCCAAGGCGATGTTGCCCCGCTCGTGGATGACGCAGAGGGCGTGTTTCGCGCCGAGGCCGTCGAGCTTGTCGCCGACGGCACGGCCCGCGACGCGCTCGTCCTGGCCGAAGTACTCCAGCAGTCCCACCGAACGCCAGGCGTCGATACCGGAGTTGAGGCCGACCACGGGTATGCCGGCCGCCTTGGCCGCGGCCACCGGGCTCTTCATGGCCTGCGGCTTGGCCAGCGTCACCGCGATGCCGTCGACGCGGTCAGCGATCGCGTCCCGCATCAGCTCGGCCTGTCCGGCGCCGTCGGAGTCGCTGGCGTAGGTCAGGTCGACGCCGTCCTTGGCGGCCGCCGCTTCGGCGCCCTTGCGTACCAGTTCCCAGAAGTCGTCGCCCTTGGCGCCGTGGGTGACCAGGGCGAGCTTGATCCGGTTGCCCGAGCGGGCCGACGCGTCCGCGTCCGAGCCGGACGAGGTGACGCCGGAACAGCCGGCCAGGAGAAGACAGCAGGCCGCGGCCAGGACGACGAGGCGCACGGATCTGGGGGACCCCGATGACGGGGGAGCGGGGAGGGGAGTGTTCATGGGGGGCTGCACCTCGCTGTGCGGCAGAGCAGGAGGACGGGGCGAGCGGCGCCGGAACGAGGGGGTGTGCCCCGGCGGAGGACTTTCGTTGGCTCGGAGCCAACCGTGTGTGACCGGTGGTAGTCAAGTGAGCAACCACATGGGGTGAGATGCCGCTGCCGCATTGTGATCTACGACGTGGACGACAGGGCTGTGAAGAGCATGTCCGCAGGTGAATTGACTGTTGGTCAATCCTGAGCGGCCATGGCGAGCTCAGGGTTTGCGCGCCACCGCCCCGTACATCGCGGTCCATGCGATCAACCTCCCACTGCCGACAGCGTGGTGAAAGGCGATGTACGAATTCTTCACCCTCGGCGGCCCGAGGGAAGAAAACCTTGTCTTTGCAGCCGCGGCTGGAGAGGCCTTGCTTCTCCGCTCCGACGCGGAAGAACAGCACGCCCCCAAAGCGCCGTTCGGGGAGCGCGGCGGACCACGGTCGCCGACGGGCGACCGACTACCCGGGCGAGGCCGCCGAGCGCGGTGTTCGCCGACGCCGGGGGCTTGATCACCACTGTTTGTTGCTTGTTTGGTGAGGGCACATCGGTGCGACTACGCCGCAACGACGCTTCGGTCCGCGGCCATGGGCGAGACGTCCCCGCGCCCTAAACTGGTCCGGTTCGTTTCGAGCGCGCCGTGCAGAGGGGGTGGACCGCCGTGGCGTCCGAGGACCCTTCCGACGACGTGCTGGTGCGGGCGGCCGAAACCTTCGGGCTGCTGGCCTCGTCGGCCCGGCTGCACCTCGTGTGGGCGCTGGCGCAGGGCGAGAGCGACGTGACCGGGCTCGCCGAGCGGGTCGGCGGCGCGCTGCCCGCGATCAGCCAGCACCTGACCAAACTGAAACTGGCCGGCGTCGTCCGCTCCCGCCGCGAGGGCCGCCGCCAGGTGTACTTCGTGGACGACCCCGACGTGGTCGACGTCGTGCGCCTCGCCGTGGGCCGCCTCGCCGACCGCGCCGAGGGTGCGGGATCCGACGTGGGCCGGACGGCCACGTCCGGTGCCGGAGTCCCGGCCGCCCGCCTCCGTGGACTCTGACTCCCCGGCCCACGCGCACGCCGCGTCCCCGGCCGACTGCTACGGCCGCCTTCGATCGGCGCTCGGCTCGGCATGACGCCGCTGCCGGCAGCGTTCTCCATCCTGCTCACCGCCGTCCTCGCCCCGTACGCCCTGGCGTTGCACACGGGTTGTAAAGTTGCGCAAGGTAGCAACTATGGCTGATGGAGAGGTCGCGAGCATGCTCCGCAACGGACTGGAACCCTGGCACCTGCTGATCGTGGTGCTCGTCGTCATCGTGGTGTTCGGCTCGAAGAAGCTGCCGGACACGGCGCGAGCGCTCGGCAAGTCGATGCGGATCCTCAAGAGCGAGGCCAAGGCGATGAAGGACGAGGGCGCTCCCGAGCACGCCGCGGCGAACCCGTCGCAGGCCGCGACCGCCCCGGTGGAGCCTGCGGCCACGGCACGCTGACTCTCTCGCCGACTCGCCCCTTGCCCCACGCCCCAGGTGGAGCCTGACGGCAGGTTTCGGGCGGCGACGACCGCCAGGTTTCTGGCGGCGAGGACCGGAGCGGCCGTCCGCCCCGGTCCTCGCCGTCGGCGTCAGTCCTCGCCGCCCTCCTCGTCCGGGTCCGCTTCGTCGTCCTCTTCCTCGAAGAAGTCGCCGATCTCGTCGACCACTTCGGCCGCCACCATCCCGCCGACGATCCCAACGGCCAGGCCGGCCGCGCCCGCGGCGACCGCCGTACCCACGCCGGGACCGGAGGCCTGCTCCGTGCGGTGGTCGGTGTGCGGCGCGGAGTGGACGTATGCCTGAGCGCCGTAGGCCTCGCGGTGTTCGGTCAGCCGGCGGATCCAGCCGTCGACCTCGCTGTTCCAGTCGAGGACGGGTACGTCGTCGTGGCGCACCGTGAAGCGGCTCAGCGCGTCGTGGCCGGGGGTGAGCGGGCCGCCGCGCTTGTCGGCCTCCAGTACGACCTCCAGGTCTGACGGGGTGGCGAGGAAGGTCAGCTCGATCTCGGTCACCGCGTGCGCGTACCGCGGGGCAGGGGTGAGCTCGATCTCCTGGTAGAACGGCAGCCGTTGCCCCGTGCCACCGATGCGGCCGTACTCCAGGTCGGCGGAGCGGAAGCCGAACCCCAGCTGCCCGAGTGCTTCGAGGACCGCCTCCTGCACGGGCAGCGGACGGACGGCGAGCGGATCGAGGTCGCCCCGGTCACGGGCGCCGGCCACGGCGAGCTCGGTGCGCACCCCCAGAACGACGCCCAGCGGCTGTCCGTACAGCTCGGTGACCGGCGTCTCCCAGGGCACCATGACCGTGAACGGCACGCTGCGCTCCTCGTCCTCGCCGAGCCGAAAGCCGCCGCCGACGACATACCGCTCGAAGACGACGGCGCCCTCGCTCTCGCCCTCCTCGTGCTCCGCCTCGACGCGCGCGATCAACTCCAGGCCGATCTCCTCGATCTCCACGGCCGCACCGCCGCCCCGCAGGCGGACCTGCCCCGACAGCGTCCCGCCGGGCAGCACCGCCCCGCCGTCGAGCACCGTGTCCACCGAGGGGCCGCCTACGCCGATCGCCCCGAGCAGCCGTTTGAACACCATGCCGGTGTCGCTCCTTCACCTCGAACTCATTGCAGTGATCGTCCGCAGAACTCCCCGCGACGGCAAACAAGTTCCCAAGTCACCTGTTCGGATGACGAGCGGCGGAGGGCGCGAAAGAGAGACAGAGAGGCGAGGGAAAGACAAGAAAGGCGAGGGAACGACAAGAGAGGCGAGGGAGAGACGAAGGAGGGGCGGCGGGAGCGAGGTGGGCGGGGGGGGCGACGAGACCGGCGGGGCCGGGAGCGGCCCGCTGTGCGCAGGTACTCCCGGCCCCGCCGGTGAAGTGCTGAAGCGGCGTACGGACGTAGGACCTGTGTCCTGTCCGGACGCGAGTCGGGTCCGGGAGCGGCGCCGTGTGTCAGGCGGGCTTTCCCGCCCCGGGCAGGGGGTTGCCCTGCCGGACGGTCTCGGCCGCCCGGTCGGCCTGGGTCTCCTTGCGTTGCTTGCGGCGGCTCTGGCGCGGTTCCTGGTCGGGCACCCACCCGAAGGCCAGGCAACTGCCCACGGCGCCGAACAGCAGGCCGATGACGAAGCCGCCGATGTTGGAGGTGAGCCAGGTGCCCAGGGAGAGCATGATGGCGATGATCGAGTAGAACAGCCGCTGGGCCGGGTTGAAGAGGATCAGCAGGCCGCAGAGGATCATGAGGGTCGGCAGGAGGTAACCCGCCAGGCCCTGCATGCCGACATGCAGGATGACCGGAAGCGGTGCCTTCATGGTCACCAGGATCTCGGCGCCGCCCAGGACGAGCAGCACGCCGCCCGCGAAGGGCCGGTGGCCTCTCCACCCGCGGAAGCGGTCCCGCCACTGGGTGAAGGTCATTACTTGCAGCCCTCGCTCGAGAAGCTCATCTTCAGACCGGGAAGCTTGAAGACGGCGGCGGTGGCCGCGTAGTTGTGCTGGTACAGGTTCTTGATGACGACCGTGTCGGCCTGCTGACCGTAGACACCCGCGGGGCCCTGGATCGGGACCTTGTCGAAGGTGCTGGAGTCACGGCCGATCTCGATGTTGTTGAACTCGGCGTCGCCCGTGATCTGGTCGGAGTCGATCGCCAGGTTCTTCACACTCACCGGGGTGGACCCGCCGCCGGCTCTGAGGACGAGCTGGATGCCGCCGAGGTCGACGCTCTGGCACATATTGGTGATCTTGCCGTTCTTCACGACCGAGGTGACGACCAGGACCTGGCCGCCGGTGTCCCCCTGGTTGGGGCTGTTCTCGATCATGTTGTCCAGTCCGCCGAACTGTGCGAACCCTTCGCCGTCGAGCCTGTCGGCGGTGACCACGAACGGCATGCCGGAGATTGCGAACTGCACACCGAGAGCGCCCTGTGCGGTGAGGACCGCGAGCCCTGCGGCGACGAAGGTGGCGGGCACCGCCATCACGGCGGCCCGGCGCAGCCGGACCCGGCCACGTCTCTCTGCGGAACCGCTTTCGGGGTTCTCGGGGGTGTTGTCTGCGGACGACGTGACGTCCGGGGACGAGGCCATGTCTGCTCCCATGCGCTAAGTCATGCGGGTCGGGCTTCAGTGGCACGTTGCCCTGGCGCGGACAGCGGCTGCCGTGCACACGTCCTCGCAACTCCCGGAAATCGCAAGGGCTTTCTGGTTACGCGGCAGTAGCCACCCTGGAAGTTACCGATGGTTACATCAGCGGGTCAAGGGAGATGTGGAAAAAGAGTGTTCATTATGTACCGCCTGTGGATCACTCGTCGTCCCGGCCTTCGCATTTATCTGTTGGATCATCAACTTCCGTGTTGAGCCTTGACGTTGACTGATCCTCAGGTCTACAACTCTCCCTGGCTGAGCCCGGATCCGTGGCGCCGGATCCGTAGTGCGGCGGACATCGTCCGCACTCCCGGACTCTTTTCAGCCAGTACGGGCCCTCGGTCCCGAGCTCGTCCCTTCACGGCACCGGCACGGCCGCTTCCCCCTGCGGGCCGCGACCGGTCGCCCCTTCCGCCCGGCCCGGCCGGAGCACTCGCCAGTGCCTCCGGCCGGTCACCGGCCGGCTGCCGTTGCCGGTCCGTCACGTACGGAGAAGGCGTCACGGGCCGGCAACGGCGGACGCCGATTCGCGTCCCCCCATGTTGCTCGAAAGGCAACGCGCCGGTTCACCTCGCACACCCCCTACTCTCTCGAACCTCCCAACTCCCCCGAAAAACGCCCCACTTGAGAAAGAGGCACTCGCATGCGCACCCGCTCCCGCTCCCTCCTCGCCCTTGCAGGAACTGCCGCCGCCCTCTCCCTGATTGCAGTCACCCCGGCCTCCGCGGCCGGTGCGGTGCTGACGACCGCGGGCGGCGACGTCGCCGTCGGTGACGTCCTCAACGCATCGCTGGCCAGCGGTACCGCCGCCACGCTGTACTCCAGCGCGACCGGCACCAGCGGCGTCTCCTGTGGCACGTCCGCCTTCAGCGCCACCGTGACCGACAACCCCACCGCGCCCGGTAACGCCACCGAGTCGCTCACCGCGCACTCCTTCAGCAGCTGCACCGCGAACGTGATCGGCGTGCTCGGCGTCACCAGCGTCACGGTCAACAACCTGCCGTACACCGCCAGCGTGGGGTCGAACGGCACCATCACCGTGACTCCGGCGAGCGGCTCCACCATCCAGACCACGGTCGTGCTGCGCACACTGCTCGGCAGCATCAACTGCGTCTACCAGGCGCCCAGCCTGACCGGTACGACGAGCAACACCGACAACAGCATCAACTTCACCAGCCAGCAGTTCACCAAGACGTCCGGCTCGTCGCTCTGCTTCGCCAACGGCTACTTCACCGCGAAGTACGCGCCGGTGACCGACGGTTCCGCGGCCGTCGTCGTCAACTGATTCATCCCCCCTCCAACGCTGGAGCGGCAGCGTCCGCGCAGGTGAGCGACCGTGCGCCCGAGTCCGGGCGACCAAGCGTCCGGGCGTGTGGACGGACAACCTGACGCCGTCCGGGCGGACTTCAGCGCCGACGCAGACGTACGACCAGGGCGGCGCCGCCGGTGAGCACCAACACCGCCGCGGCGCCGCCCGCCAGTATCGGCGCGGACGGCCCGGAGCCGGCCGCGCTGTCGGCCGCCACCGGGGTGCTCTCCGGAGTGGCCAGGGCGGCCTGCGCCTTCGCGGCGTCGGACGCCCCTGACGCCGACGGGCTGCCGGACACCGTGGAGGCCTGGGCCGGCGTCGGACTCGCGGTGGGCTTCGGAGTGGCTGCAACGGGCGACTCGGCCGTCGCGCCGCTGGCCGGCTTGCTTTGTGAAACCGCTTCCGAGAACACCACGTCCGAGCACGAGTAGTACGTGTCGGGCGTGCTGGTGTTCTGCCAGATCGTGTAGAGCATCTGACGTCCGGTTCGATCGGCGGGCAGCTTCGCCGTGAGGTGGTAGGCGCCGTCAGTCAGCGCCGGATCCTTGACCTCGGCGAACGGACGCTCCGGAAGATCGGACCAGGTAAGCGGTTTCGACGGGTCGTATCCAGGCTTCGTCAGATAGAGCTTGAACGTGCCGGCGTGCGCGATCGTCGACGCATACGTCATCCGCAGCGTCCCGCCCGGCGTCAGCCGGGTCGAGGGCCAGTCGGCGCGGGCGAGGTCCAGGCCCTTGTACGCCGCCAGACCGCCGCTGCACAACTGCCCGTCGGGGATGGTCTGCCGGTCACGACCGTTCACGTTCGCGACCCGCAGGTTGTCCCAGGCGGCGAAGGACGTGCCGTTCGCGTCGACGGCCGCGCGGCAGGCCGCGGTCCTCGCGTCGGCGCCGCCCTCGGGGGAGCAGGCGTACACCCGGCTGACCGGATCCGTGGGGGCGCCGTGCGCCTGGGCCGGTCCGGCGGCCCACAGGCCCAGCAGGAGCGGGCTCACGGTGGCGGCCGCCAGTGCGGCGGTGCGGTGTGCGGTGGTGCGGGGCATCGGGGACGTCTCCTCGGCCGACGCGGGAACGGACTGCCCTCAGTACGGAAAACCGGCCCGGCGCGTTCAGCGCGCACGCCTGCGTCCCTTGCACTGCGCAGGCGGATCGGCCGCGGATCGGCCGCGGATCGGCAGGGAAGTGACCGGTGGATCAAAACGGGCGATGTCTGACCGGTCGTGCCCGTCGAGGGTGGGTTTCCGGCCGGATCGAGGGTTTCCCCTGTATCGGCATGACTGATCCTTTGCCTATCGTTCCACCACAGCCGACCCACAGGTAACCCCCGGCGGGGTCGGCGCCCGCGCCTGGCCGGCCTTCCGCGCTGCTCTTCGACGCACCCCCCGCCGCTTCGACACCGAAGCGAATCGACCGCTGCTCCACGCTGCCCGGAGCCGGCCCCGAAAGGCACGCCCTTGCGCACGTCACCCGCCCTGAGACGGAAACTGATATCCGCCGCCGCGCTCTCCGCGGCCCTGCTCACCGCCGCCTCCACCGCCTCGGCCGTCGCCGCCCAGGAAACCGTTTCCCCGGGTTCCGCCGTTCCTGCCGCCCAGACCGAGGCCGCGCCCGGCACCCCGGCCGAGCGCCTCATCGTCGGCTACAAGTCCGGCGCCGCCGAGGCCAGGTCCAACCCGGCCGCCGAGGCCGACGCCGCCGCCAAGGGCAAGGAGACCGGCGAGGACGTCGACTTCCAGCGCCGGCTCGGCACCGGCGCCGCCCTGGTCGACCTGGGTGACGACCTCACGAAGGCGGACGTCGCCGACGTCGTCGCCCAGTACCGGGCCGACCCCCAGGTCGCCTACGTCGTCCCGGACCGGCTGAACAAGCCGAAGGCCGACCCCAACGACACCGAGTACGCCAAGCAGTGGGACCTCTTCGAGTCCACGGCCGGCATGAACGTGCCGGGGGCCTGGGCCACTTCGACCGGCACCGGCGTCACGGTCGCCGTCATCGACACCGGTTACGTCGCGCATTCCGACCTCGCCGCGAACATCGTCGGCGGTTACGACTTCATCGCCGACACCGCGGTCTCCGTCGACGGCGACGGCCGCGACAGCAACCCGGCCGACCCCGGCGACTACTACGCCGCCAACGAGTGCGGCTCCGGCATCCCGGCCAGCAACTCCTCCTGGCACGGCACCCACGTCGCCGGCACCATCGCCGCCGTCACGAACAACAACAAGGGCGTCGCGGGCATCGCGTACGGCGCGAAGATCTCGCCGGTCCGGGTGCTCGGCAAGTGCGGCGGTTACGACTCCGACATCATCGACGCCATCACCTGGGCGTCGGGTGGATCCGTTTCCGGTGTTCCCGCCAACTCCAACGTCGCCGAGGTCATCAACATGAGCCTGGGCGGCGACGGGGCGTGCACCTCGGCGACCCAGAGCGCGATCACCGCCGCCGTGAACCGCGGCACGACCGTCGTCGTCGCCGCCGGCAACGAGAACGACAACGTCGCGAACCACTCGCCGGGCAACTGCAACAACATCATCTCGGTCGCGGCGACCAACCGCACCGGCGCCAAGGCGTCCTACTCCAACTACGGTTCCCTCGTGGACATCTCGGCGCCCGGCGGCCAGACCAGCACCGGCACCGCGAACGGCATCCTGTCCACGCTGAACTCCGGCACCAAGACGCCGTCCAGCGAGTCGTACGCCTACTACCAGGGCACCAGCATGGCCACCCCGCACATCGCGGGCCTGGTCGCGCTGATGAAGTCGGCCAACTCCTCGCTGACCCCGGCGCAGATCGAGACGGCCATCAAGAACAACGCCCGTGCCCTGCCCGGTTCCTGCTCCGGCGGCTGCGGCGCGGGCCTGGCGGACGCGGCCAGGACGGTGCAGGCGGTGAGCGGCTCCGGCGGCTCCACGGGGGGCACCACCTTCTCCAACACCACCGCGGTCGCCATCCCGGACAACGGTTCCGCGATCGAGTCCTCCATCGCCGTCAGCGGCCGCACCGGCAACGCGCCGAGCGCCCTACAGGTCGGCGTCGACATCACCCACACCTACCGAGGCGACCTGGTGATCGACCTGGTGGCACCCGACGGAACCGCTTACCGGCTGAAGGCGGCCAGCTCCTCCGACTCCGCGGACAACGTCAGCACCACCTACTCGGTGAACGCGTCCGGTGAAACCGCCAACGGCACCTGGAAGCTGCGCGTCCAGGACACCGCCGCGCAGGACACGGGCACCCTCAACAGCTGGAAGCTGACCTTCTGAGCGGACTCCTGAACAGTCGTCGCGTGCGATGAACGGGCGGGCCGGCCGGTGTGGATGGACACCGGCCGGCCCGCCTTACGTCTGTTTCAGGGACCGTTCGCCGGGCGCATCAGCGTTCAGTGGCACGTGTCACCGCATCTCTCCAAGGCCTCACCGTTCGGCGGTTGCGTGCAGAAACCGCGCACCCCGTCTTTTTCTGTGGTCACTTCGACTATGCCCGAGGTACGTTTGTCATGGGAGGCTGCCGCTCGGCAGGCCCGTGATCCACGGGCAAGTCGGGGGATCGCAGGGGGAGTCGGCGGTCTTCGCATGCATGGTCAGCACCCTCGTACGGTGAGCTATTGTGTACGCGGGGTAAGAAAAAACGGCATGACCCGTTCTTTACCGGCCCGGGAGAGTACCAGTCGATGGCGAGGCAGTTACGCGCCGAACAGACCCGCACGACGATCATCACGGCCGCCGCCGACCTGTTCGACCGGCATGGCTACGAGTCGACAAGCCTCAGTGAGATCGTTGAGCACGCCCATGTCACCAAGGGCGCCCTCTACTTCCACTTCGCGGCGAAGGAGGACCTGGCCCACGCCATCATGGAGTTGCAGTCCCAGGCCGCACGCCGGGTCGCCGGCGAGATCGACGACCGGGGCTACTGCTCCCTCGAAGCGCTGATACGCCTGACGTTCGGGCTGACGCGGCTGTCGGTCGAGGGCCCGATCGCCCGGGCCGGCCTGCGGCTCGCCACCGGGGGAGTGGCGGTACGGCCGCCCCTGCCGCATCCCTTCGCAGAGTTGCTGGACCTGATCTCCCGGCGGCTCGGCGGCGCGGTCAAGGAGTCCGACATCCACCCGGACGTCGACGTCGACGCCGTGGCCCACTCCCTCGTCTGCTTCTTCGTGGGCACCCGAGTGGTCGGCCGCTCCCGCGAACCCGCGGGCCGACTTCCCCGCCGGATGGCCGAGATGTGGCACGTCCTCATCCGAGGCCTGGTACCCGTACCGCGCCGACCCCGCTATCTGAGCCTCGCGGCACGGCTGGAGCGGGAGATCATGGCGGCGGTGTAAGGGCAGGCAGCGCACGGCGCCGGGGCCGCGCGACCGGGGGCGCCGAGAGGGTTGCCCCCGGTGGCCGGTGGCCGGTGGCCGCGCGGTGCGTGCGGGTGCGCGTGCGGCCGTCGCCGGGTGGCCCCGCGATACGGTGATCGGCATGCCCGACATCCCCGCCCCGCCCGTGATCCTCGGCAACGAGCCCGGCTCGTTCCCTCACAGCGTCCTGGCCGAACGGCATCCGGCGATCATCCGGCAGGTGCGGGACGCGTTCCCCTACGGCCCTGAGGTCCACCAGGGTCTCGACGCGCTGCTGGCCGGCTGTACCAAGGGCGTGATCGAACCGCTCCCCGACGACGCGCACGACCGGGACCGGTGGCGGACCTGGGGTCTCGACGCGTACGCCGGCCGCTCCTGGTTCGATGTGCCCTGGCTGTGGTCGGAAAGCTACTTCTACCGTCAACTCCTCGGCGCAGTGGGCTATTTCGGCCCGGGTCCCTGGCAGGGCATCGACCCCTTCCGTCCCTTCAAACTCGCCGAGCTCGACGCGCCCGAGACCGGCGAGGAACTGGACGTGCTCGACACCCTCGAGGGCCGCCCGGTCGAGGAGCGGTCCCGGGCTCTCCTGCACGGCTCCCTCTGGGGCAACCGCGCCGACCTCGGCTTCCGGCTGTCCGACGCCGAGGCCGAGGAGCGGGAGGCCGTACCGGGACTGGTCGCCGACGACAGCGAGACACTGTGGTCCCTGCTGCCGGGAGCGGAGTCGGAGGCGGCGGTGAACGTGGACGCGGAGTCGAAGACGGGTACGCGTACCAACACCGCCACCCCTGTCCGCACCTTGTGCCTGGTCGCCGACAACGCGGGCCGTGAGCTGATCCCCGATCTCCTCCTGGCGGCGCACTTGCTCGCCCACCGGCGCTGCGACCGCGTGGTTCTGCACGTCAAGCCGTACCCGTACTACGTCTCCGACGCCACGACGGCCGATGTCGTCGACGCGCTGCGGAAGCTGACGGGCGCGCGGGGAGCGGCCGCCGCCCACGGACGGCGTCTGTGGTCGGCCATGGCGGACGGCAGTCTGGCGGTCCGCGCCCACCCGTTCTCCGCGGCCCCGCTGCCGTACGCGGCCATGCCGGACGACCTGCGGGCCGAGTTCGCGACGGCCACCCTGACGATCGTGAAGGGCGACCTCAACTACCGCCGTCTGGTGGGCGACAGCCGCTGGGCCCCGACCACGCCTTTCGCCGACGTCACCGCCTATTTCCCCGGACCGGTCGCGGCCTTGCGCACGCTGAAGTCCGAGGTGATCACAGGCCTGGACGCCGACACCGAGGCCGCCTTGGTCGCCGCCGAAGGACAACGCTGGCGCACCGGCGGAACGCATGCGCTGATCCAGTTGCGCGAGTGAGGGGTGGGCCGCGCACGCGGCGCGGCCCACCCGCGTGGTATTCGTTCGTCCTCCCGGTCGAACTCCCGATCGAACTCCGGGATGAACACGCCGGCTCTCGTTCGGTTCACCGCTTCCCGCCCGATTCACGCGATGGTGTGATCATGTGCTGCCCGGAGGATGGCGGTTCGCACGCCCGGGTAGGGCCCGGCCATGACGCAACCGTTCGAACTCCCGCACTTCTACATGCCGTATCCCGCGCGCCTGAACCCGCACGTCGACCAGGCGCGCGCCCACTCGACGCAGTGGGCGCGCGACATGGGCATGCTGGAGGGGTCCGGGATCTGGGAGCAGGCCGACCTGGAGGCGCACGACTACGGCCTGCTCTGCGCCTACACCCACCCCGACTGTGACGGTCCCGCGCTGTCGTTGATCACCGACTGGTATGTGTGGGTGTTCTTCTTCGACGACCACTTCCTCGACATGTTCAAGCGCACCCCCGACCGCGCCGCCGGCAAGGCCCACCTGGACCGGCTGCCGCTGTTCATGCCGCTGGACCTGTCGACGCCCGTGCCCGAGCCGCGCAACCCGGTCGAGGCGGGACTGAAGGACCTGTGGGCGCGCACCGTGCCGGCCATGTCCGAGGACTGGCGCCGCCGGTTCGCCGTGGCGACGGAGCATCTGCTCAACGAGTCGATGTGGGAGCTGTCCAACATCGACGAGGGGCGGATCGCCAACCCCGTCGAGTACATCGAGATGCGCCGCAAGGTGGGCGGTGCGCCCTGGTCGGCGGGGCTCGTGGAGTACGCGGCCGCCGAAGTGCCCGCCGCCGTCGCCGGGTCACGGCCGCTCAGGGTGCTGATGGAGACCTTCTCCGACGCCGTGCACCTGCGCAACGACCTGTTCTCCTACCAGCGCGAGGTCGAGGACGAGGGCGAGAACAGCAACGGGGTGCTCGTCCTGGAGAAGTTCTTCGGCTGCACCACCCAGGAGGCCGCCGACACCGTCAACGACATCCTCACCTCCCGCCTCCACCAGTTCGAGCACACCGCCTTCACCGAAGTGCCGGCGCTCGCCCTGGACAAGGGCCTCACGCCCGAGGAGGTCCTCGCGGTCGCCGCCTATGCCAAGGGCCTGCAGGACTGGCAGTCGGGCGGCCATGAATGGCACCTGCGCTCCAGCCGCTACATGAACAAGGGCGCCAGGTCCGAGGCGCCCTGGCAGAGGCTGACGGGCCCCGGCACCTCCGCCGCCGACGTCGGCGCGCTGCTCGCCTCGGCCGCCGCCGAACGCCTGCGCGCGTACGCGCACGTGCCGTTCCAGAAGGTCGGCCCGTCCCTGTTGCCCGACTTCCACATGCCGTTCCAGGTCGAGCTCAGCCCGCATCTTCAGGCCTGCCGTCCGCGTCTGACCGCCTGGATGCACCGCATGGGCATGCTGCGAGAGGGTGTCTGGGACGAGGACAAGCTCGTCGCCTACGACCTCCCCCTGTGCTCGGCCGGCCTCGACCCGGACGCCACGCCCGAGGCCCTCGACCTCAGCGCCCAGTGGCTCGCCTGGGGCACCTACGGCGACGACTACTACCCGCTGGTCTTCGGCGGCCGCCGCGATCTGGCCGCCGCCCGAGTCACCACGGCCCGGCTGTCGGCCTGCATGCCCGTCGACGGCGCGAAGACGCCCGTCGTCCCCGCCAACGGCATGGAACGCGGCCTGATCGACCTGTGGGCGCGCACCGCCGCCGACATGACCCCGGACCAGCGGCGCACCCTGCGCGACGCGGTCGACGTCATGACCGAGAGCTGGGTGTGGGAGCTGTCCAACCAACTTCAGAACCGCGTCCCCGACCCGGTCGACTACCTGGAGATGCGCCGCGCCACCTTCGGCTCCGACCTCACCCTGAGCCTGTGCCGCATGGGCCAGAGCCCCGCCCTCCCGCCGGAGGTCTACCGCAGTGGCGTGGTGCGCGCGCTGGAGAACGCCGCCGCGGACTACGCATGCCTCACCAACGACGTCTTCTCGTACCAGAAGGAGATCGAGTACGAGGGCGAGATGCACAACGCGATCCTCGTCGTGCAGAACTTCTTCGGCTGCGACTACCCGACCGCGCTGGGCATCGTCCATGACCTGATGACGCAGCGCATGCAGCAGTTCGAGCACATCATCGCGCACGACCTGCCCGTCCTCTGCGACGACTTCGACCTCTCGCCCGAGGCCCGCGAGGCCATGGGGGAGTACGTCGCCGACCTTCAGAACTGGCTGTCGGGGATCCTGCACTGGCACCGCGAGGTCGACCGCTACAAGTCCGCGTACCTGGCCCGCCGCACCCACGGCTTCCTGCCGGACCTCGCGTCGGCCGCGCCACCCGCCCCACGCCTGTCGATCTCCTGACCCTGTTGCGGCCGCGGCGTGGGTCAGTCTCACTCGTTCGTGGCTCGTGATGCGCCGGTGCGCCGGGTAGAGCACCTGCCGGAGGCGATCCATGGAACAGACAGCGTTGCGTCCCAAGCCGATGCCGGGACAGGAGCCGGGCGGCGGCGCCGGGCAGGACGACAGGGGCCGGCGTCCGCACGCCGCACGCCGCCGCGGCCGACGGCTGACGACTCTCCTTCTCGGCCTGTCCGCGGGCACCGTCCTGGTCCTGTCCGGCATCGGACTCGGCACCGTGGGGGCGACCGTGATCGGCATGAGCAGACTGGCCGAACTGCAAGGGCAGGGCATGCCGGGCGCCGGGACCGCCCCGGGCCGCGACGGCCCTCCCGTACCGTCCGGGGCGTCCGGGGCGTCGGGGGCTTCCGGGGCGTCGGGGGCTTCCGGGGCTGCCGGGGCGGCCACCGCCTCACCGCGCCCCGCCGCGGCCACGCTGGGGCTGGAGGTCGTGGACGCCGAGAAAGCGGGCGCGAAGATCGTCGCCGTCCACATCCCCGGCCCCGGCTACACGGCGGGCCTAGTCCGCGGCGACGTCCTGCTGACCTTCGGCAGTACCAGCATCGACTCGGCGACCGACCTCGCCCTGGCGGTCGACCAGGCCCGGCCGGGCCGGGCGGTGAAACTGACCGTGCGCCACGCAGGGGGCGGCTACCAGCAGCTGACGGCGATCCCCGGCGTCGTCACCTGAGACGGCCCGCGAGCAGACCACTGGCCCCCGCGGCCCCGGCACGCCACCATGAACGCCATGCTGACCTCACTCCTGGCGTTCCTGGGCGCCTGCACCCTCGTCGCCGCCTCGCCCGGACCCAGCACCGTGCTGATCGTCAAGCAGTCGCTGCGCAGCCGCCGCTCCGGCTTCCTGACCGTCCTCGGCAACGAGACCGGGGTGTTCGTCTGGGGCGTCGTCGCCGCGTTCGGCCTGAGCGCCCTGCTGACGGCCTCCGAGGTGGCGTACGACGTGCTGCGCGTCGTCGGCGCCGTCGTGCTCGTCTGGCTCGGCGCCCGGGCGCTGTGGCAGGCCCGCCGGACGGAGCAGGGCGGCGAGCGGGGCGACGGCGACTGGGAGGGCGTCGAACAGCGTGGCTGGGCCTCCTACCGGGGCGGACTGCTGCTGAACCTCGCCAACCCCAAGGCGGCCGTGTTCGCCCTGTCCTTCCTGCCGCAGTTCGTACCGAAGGACGTCCCGCAGCTGCCGGCCATGGTGGGACTCGCCGCGCTCTGGGCGCTCTACGAGGTCGGCTACTACGGCCTGTACGTGTGGTGTGTGGGTCGGCTGAAGACCGTCCTGTCCCGGGCCGGGGTGCGCCGTCGCCTGGAGCAGGTGTCCGGCGGTGTGCTGCTGCTCCTCGGCCTGCGCATGGCCCTGGACGCCTGATCCGGGCCGCCCGCCCGTGCGAAACCCCCCAACCGGCTCGCGCGACCCCCGCCGTACGGGCAGGATGCTGCCCGTGGTCACCACACCGGTGTCACCACGTCCGTCACACATCAGTCGCCACGTTCTTCACCACGTTCTTCACTACGTTCTTCACTGGGAGGCCCGGATGACCGGCACCGCCCCCGCGCCCTTCACCGCCGACGACTACCGGGCCCGCATGGAGCGGGCCGCGCGCGAGGCCGCCGACGCCGGACTCGCCGGACTGCTCGTGGCGCCCGGACCCGATCTCGTCTGGCTCACCGGCTACGCGCCCACCGCCGCCACCGAACGGCTCACCCTGCTCGTCCTGGCCGCCGGCCGGGACCCCGTCCTCGTCGTGCCGACCCTGGAGGCCCCCGACGCCGCGAAGGCGGCCGGCGTCCCGGCGCTCACCCTGCGGGACTGGACCGACGGCAAGGACCCCTACGCCCTCACCTCGGGCCTCCTCGACACGGGCGGCCGGTTCGGGATCAGCGACAACGCCTGGGCGATGCACCTGCTGGGCCTGCAGAAGACCCTGCCCGCCACCTCCTACGTCTCCCTCACCGAGGCCCTGCCCATGCTGCGCGCCGTCAAGGACGCGGCCGAGCTGGAGCTCATGGCGGCCGCGGGAGCGGCCGCGGACAGGGCGTTCGAGGAGATCCGGAAGGTTCCCTTCGCCGGACGCCGGGAGACGGAGGTCGGCGCCGACCTCGCCGACCTGCTGCGCCGGTTCGGGCACTCCCAGGTCGACTTCACCATCGTCGCCTCCGGGCCGAACGGCGCCAACCCGCACCACGAGGTCGGCGACCGGGTCATCGAGCGCGGCGACATGGTCGTCCTCGACTTCGGCGGTCTCAAGGACGGCTACGGCTCCGACACCTCCCGCACCGTCCACGTCGGCGAGCCCACCGACGAGGAGCGCCGCGTCCACGACGTCGTGCGCGAGGCCCAGGAGGCGGGCTTTCGCGCGGTCCGGCCCGGCGTCGCCTGCCAGGAGGTCGACCGGGCCGCCCGCGCCGTCATCTCCGACGCCGGTTACGGCGCGTACTTCATCCACCGCACCGGACACGGCATCGGCGTCACCACCCATGAGCCGCCCTACATGATCGAGGGTGAGGAGCAGCCCCTGGTGCCCGGCATGTGCTTCTCCGTGGAGCCCGGCGTGTACCTGCCGGGCCGGTTCGGGGTACGCATCGAGGACATCGTCACCGTCACCGAGGACGGCGGCCGCCGTCTCAACGACACCACCCGTGAGCTGGTCATAGTGGACTGATCCACCCTCCAGGAGTCCCCGGCAACCACCCCGAACGGCAGCGGCGCGACCATGACCCAGGCACCGACACCCACCGCGGACACCGTCCGCCGACTGGTCCGCGCGCTCCTCGATGAGGGCGGCGCCCGCGGCATCGGGCCGGAGGTACGGCCCGTCGCCGAAGGCGGCGCGCACACCACCTGGTGGGTCGGCTCCCGCCATGTGCTGCGCCTCGCCGCCGACCGCGAGGAGGCCCTGCGCCGCCGCCGTGAACTGCGGCTGCGCGACCTCGTCCGCCCGCACATCCCGGTCGCCGTGCCGACCAGCGTCGCGCACGGCGAGTGGTCACCGGGTCTCGCCTACACCCTCGACAGCAGGCTGCCCGGCGGCACGGCCGAGGAGTACGACGTGTCGGCCGTCGGAGAGGCCGACCTCGCCGGACTGCTCAGGGGACTGCGCGAGGTGCCGCCCCGGCAGGCCGAGACGCTCGGCGTGCCGCGGACCGCCCCGCGCTCCCTGGAGGCGCTGCGCCGGATGGCCGTGACCGCCGCCGAACGCCTCGCCCGCGCCGACGAGTTCGACGCCGCTCGCCTCCACCAGCTCACCCCGGCCGGCGCGACCCAGCTCGCCGCGCAGCCCGCCACCGCCGTGCTCGTCCACCACGCCCTGCGGGGCGAGCACCTCGTGGTGAGCGCCGACGGCCGGGTGCGCGGCGTCCTCGACTGGAGCGACGCGGTCATCGGGGACCCCGCCGAGGACATCGCCGGTCTCGCCCTCGCCGTCGGCTCCGGCGCCGCCGTCCGCGCCGCCACCCTCGCCGGGTACGGCGCCCGCCCCTGCCTGCGCGGCCTGTGGCTCGCCCGCTGTGACACCGTCGTCCACCTCGCACAGCACCTCGACGCCCCCGAGACGGGCCCACGCGCCGTCGAGGCGCTCACCCTGCCGCGCACGCGGCTGCGGCGCGCCTGGGAGGCGATCCTGCTGGAACGGGTCACCGAGTTCCGCGAGGACGGGGAGCGCGGCGAGGGCGGGGCGGACGAGGAGGAGTGGGAGTAGGCAGCGCTCACTCCTGCTCCAGGACCACACACGCCTCTGCGGGCACGTGCAACAGGCCGTCAGCACCCGGGGCGGCCACCGGCTCCCAGGCGGCGAGGACACGGGCCGGGCGGGGGCCCAGGGGGATCGCGGCCGGAGTCTTGCCGAGGTTGACGGCCACCCGTACGTCGCCGCGCCGGAAGGCCAGCCAGCGCGCCTGCGCGTCATGGGCGACCTTGGTGTCGGCCAGGTCGGGATCGGTGAG
This sequence comes from Streptomyces sp. NPDC031474, assembly GCF_055581185.1. Taxonomy (NCBI): domain Bacteria; kingdom Bacillati; phylum Actinomycetota; class Actinomycetes; order Kitasatosporales; family Streptomycetaceae; genus Streptomyces; species Streptomyces sp. NPDC031474. The sequence continues at coordinate 422,283 of NZ_JBVIJX010000008.1, read as the reverse complement.
GTCGGGCTGCGCGTGCCGCAGCGCGATCAGCTCGCGGTACCAGGCCAGCACGCGCGCGTGCGGCTCGCGCCGCGGCTCGGACCAGTCCAGGCAGGAGCGCTCGCGCGTCGCCGGGTCCTGCGGGTCGGGCACGTCCTCCTCGGCCCAGCCGTGCGCCGCGAACTCCCGCCGCCTGCCCCGCCGTACGGCCTCGGCGAGCTCCGGGTCGGTGTGGTCGGTGAAGTACTGCCATGGGGTGCCCGCCGCCCACTCCTCGCCCATGAACAGCATCGGCGTGAACGGGGCGGTCAGCGTCAGCGCGGCCGCGCACGCCAGCAGGCCCGGGGAGAGGGACGCGGAGAGGCGGTCGCCCTGGGCGCGGTTGCCGATCTGGTCGTGGGTCTGGGCGTACCCGAGGAGCCGGTGCGCGGGCACCCGGGAGCGGTCCAGCGGCCGGCCGTGCCGGCGGCCCCGGAAACCGGAGTACGTGCCGTCGTGGAAGTAGCCGCCGGTCAGGGTCTTGGCGAGCGCGGCGAACGGGTCGCGCGCGAAGTCGCCGTAGTAGCCCTGGGACTCGCCGGTGAGCGCGGTGTGCAGGGCGTGGTGGAAGTCGTCGTTCCACTGCGCGTGCAGGCCGACGCCGCCCTGGCGACGCGGCGTGATCAGCCGCGGGTCGTTGAGGTCGGACTCGGCGATCAGGAACAGCGGCCGGCCCGTCTCCGCCCCGAGGGCGTCCACGGCCGCGGACAGCTCCTCCAGGAAGGGGTACGCGCGCGTGTCCGCGAGCGCGTGCACCGCGTCCAGGCGCAGCCCGTCGAGCCGGTAGTCGCGCAGCCAGGCCAGCGAGCTGCCCAGCAGATAGGCGCGCACCTCGTCCGAGCCGGGCGCGTCCAGGTTGACGGCCGTGCCCCACGGCGTGTGGTGCGTGTCGGTGAAGTACGGGCCGAACTCGGGCAGATGGTTGCCGGACGGACCCAGATGGTTGTGCACCACGTCCAGGACGACGCCCAGCCCGAGCTCGTGGGCCCGGTCGACGAACCGCTTCAGCGCCTCGGGACCGCCGTACGGCTCGTGCACCGCCCACGGCGACACCCCGTCGTATCCCCAGCCGTGCCGGCCGGGGAAGGAGCACAGCGGCATCAACTCGACGTGCGTGACGCCGAGTTCGGAGAGGTGCTCCAGGCGTTCCGCGGCCGCGTCCAGGGTGCCGGCGGGGGTGTACGTGCCCACGTGCAGCTCGTACAGGACCGCGCCCGGCAGCGGCCGCCCGGACCACGGCGTACGCCACGCGTAGCGGCCGTGGTCGACGACCGCGCTGAGCCCCTCGGGGCCGTCCGGCTGGCGGCGCGAGCGCGGGTCGGGGCGCACGGGGCCGTCGTCCACAGCGAACCCGTACCGCGTGCCGTCCGAGGCCTGCGCCTCACCGGTCCACCACCCCGCCCGGCCCGGATCGCGCTCCAACGCGCGCGTGGCGCCGTCGCAGTGGAGCGTCACACGGTCGGCCTGCGGTGCCCACACCTCGAACTGCACGGACGGTCCCCTTCGTCTGCTCACCGTGATGTAGCACCTCCATCGTCCTCCACCCGGGAGCCGTGCGCTCCGCGGACACCCTCTTTCCCGTTTTCTGGACACCCAGGGTTCACTGACCGACAATCACCAACGTGACGTCGTCTTTCGAGTTCAACACGTACCCCGCGCGGTTGTCGGACGCGGAGCGCGACCGGGCGCTGAAGGTGCTGCGTGATGGCGTCGCCCTGGGGCGTCTGTCGCACGACACGTTCATCCGGCGCATGGAGCTGGCCCTCGCCGCCCGCCGCTCGGACGAGCTCGCCGTCCTCACCGCCGACCTGCCCGAGGAGAGCCGCTTCTCCCGGGTGGTCTTCGGAGCCGTCGAGGCGGTCTCCGGCTTCACGGTCCGGCTGCGCCGGGCCTGGCAGGCCGAGCGGCTGCCCAAGCTGCTGCTGCCGCACCCGGGCACCGAGCGCGCGCTGCGCATCGGCCGCGACCCGGCGAGCGGCCTCAGGCTGACCCACGACAGCGTCTCGCGGGTACACGCCGAACTCTCCCGCCAGGGCGGCATGTGGGTGCTGCGCGACCTCGGCTCGACCAACGGCACGACCGTCAACGGCCGCCGCGTCATCGGCGCGGCCGTGGTCCGCGAGGGCGACCAGGTCGCCTTCGGGCGGATGGCGTTCCGTCTCTCGGTGAGCTGAACCCGCTCAAGTCCCCTCACCCGTGGCGGTGTTGACGTACCCCCGAGCCATGACCCACTGTCGTACTCCAGACACGCCAGGTGAACCGACACCGCCGCCTTGTGGAGGTGTGCCCTGCCGCCCCTCCCCCGCTATCCGACCGTGGACGAACTCGCGGCCCGCGCGGCCGCGCTCACCGTCCGCAGCACCGGGGACGTCCGGCTGCGCCGCGTCGGGGTCTCCCGTGCGGGCACGCCCCTGTGGCTGCTCTCCCTCGGCCGGGGCGCCCGCCAGGCGCTCGTCGTCGCCGGACCGCACGCCAACGAGCCCGTCGGCGGCGCCACCGTGCTGCGGCTGGCCGACCGTGTCCTCGCCGACCCGCGGCTCACCGTCGGGGCCGACGCCACCTGGAACCTGCTGCTCTGCCTCGACCCCGACGGTCTGCGCCGCAACGAGGGCTGGCTGACGGGCCCCTACAGCCTCGGCCGCTACTTCCGGAACTTCTTCCGGCCCGGCTTCCTGGAACAGCCCGAGTGGCTGCCCGACGGCGCGGCCGCCGCCACGCTGCCGGAGACCCGTGTGCTGCTCCGCCTCCAGGACGAACTGAAACCTTTCTTCCAGTGCTCGCTGCACGGCGTCGACATCGGCGGCGCCTTCGTGGAACTCACCCGTGACCTGCCCGGACTCGCCCAGCGGGTCGCCCACGCCGCCGCCCGCCTCGGCATTCCCCGCGAACTCGGCCCCTACGACACCCTGTACTGGCCCCGCCTGGGTCCCGCCGTCTACCGGATCCCGCCGCCGCGCCCGCGCGATCTGGCCGCCGCCATCACCGAGGCCGCCGTCGAGTCGACCTGGTACCACCCGCATCGGCACGGCACGCTCACCGCGGTCGTCGAGGCCCCCATGTGGGGCGTCGCCGCCGTCGAGGACGGTTCGACGCCCGCCGGCCGGGACGCGGTGCTGCGGGCCGTGAGCGGCGCCCTGCGCCACGACGTCCAGGCGCTGGTCCGCATCCTCGCGCGCGTGCGGCCCCACCTCGCCGACACCCCGGACACGGCGCGGCTGCTCGCCCCGGTCGACGACCACCTCCTGGTCTGCCCCGGCCTCGCGAACGCCTGGGACCCCGACACCGCCGACCCCGCCCGCCCGCTCCCGCCGCTCAGCACCGGCCATCTGACCGCACTGCGCATCGCCGGCCGCCGGATCGCCGTGCGGACGGCGGGCCTGCTGCACCAGCTCGTCCGCGGCGCCGGACGCGACCCCGCGGGCGTGCTGCCGGAGCTGGACCGGCTCATCGACGCCTGGTGCGTCGCCTACCAGACGGACTGCGGGGCGCGCTGGATCCCCGTCGCACGCCAGGCGGAGTACCAGGCACGGGTCGTGCTCGCCGCGTTCGAGCTGGCCGGCCGGCGCGCCGCCGAACCCGCCCCTGGCCGTTCGGGTGAGTCGGACTGGGGTAGCCGGCCCGCCGTGCCGATGCACCGGGAATGACGCACTTCCTCAACGATCTCCGTCCGGCGAAAGCCGTCCGGCGCGCCCTGCCGGCCGCGGCCGCCCTCCTCCTCGCCGTCGGCGCCGCACCCGCCCTGGCGGCCTCCCGCGACGCCGCTGACTCCCTGCCGGGCAACTGGCTCGAGCTCACCGTCACCCGGGGCGACTCCCGCTCCAGCGACACCCGCGGCACCCTGCTGCTGTGCGACCCGCCCCAGGGCCACTCCCGTGCCGCCGAGGCCTGCGACGTCCTGGCCCGGGCCGGCGGGGACATGAACGCCGTCGCAGGGGACAGCAGCCGCGTCTGCACGCTCATGTACGCCCCGGTGAACGTCCGCGCGCAGGGGCAGTGGAACGGACGCCCGGTCGACTACCGGCACACCTTCGGCAACGACTGCGAACGGGAGGCCATGACGGGAGCGGTGTTCGCCCTGGACGACGACGACCAGGCCCCCGAGGTCTGACCCGGACGGGCGCGGTGGCAGCGGGCACCCGCGCGCGTCCGCAGCCGCCCCCCGGCGGCTCGCTCTCGCGCGGGCGGTCCTACGCCGCCCGCTCCCGGGCGTGCAGGGCCGCCGCGACGACCGTGCGGGACTGGTGCTCGACCTGGTGCTCCAACGGCACCCAGCGGGCCCGGAAGCGGTCGGCGAAGGCGTCGCTCCACATCTGGACGAGCTGCTCCAGGCGCGGGGCCGCACAGTCGTCGCTCTCCTGCAACACCCGCCACAGCATCGCCGCCGCCCGCAGCGGCAGCCGGCGGGCGAAGGCGTCGACGCTGCCGACGTACGCCATCGTCGTGGCCGCGGGCGGGGTGTCCGTCCAGTCCGCGGCCAGCCCCGGCACCAGCTCCAGCGCCCATCTGGCCGCCCGCAGCAGAGGCCCGTCGACGCCCTCAAGCCGCGGCAGCGCCTCTACGAGGACCCGCTCGACCTCCGTCGTGTCCCGCAGCAGTCGCTGCGCCAACCGCCGGATCGCCGCGGCCGGGGCGGGATGCGGGGCGGGGTCGTCCACCATGTCGCTCGCCCACATCGGCACCTCCACCACCGCGGTCAGACCGCCGTAGCGGTGGGCGTGGTACCAGGTGCTGTGCCGTGCGTCGTCCGGCATGCTCGGGTACGCCGCGTCCGCCCCGGCGGCCGGCATCACATGCACGCCGGGCCCCGACGCCGGCCAGCCCGCCGCGTCGGAGGCGCCCGTCTCCACCGGGATGTGCAGTTGGGCCGCGGACTTGGCGAAGGGCTCGGCGAGTCCGGGGATGTCCTTCGTCAACTGCACCCAGCTGCCGCCCAGATCGGTGCCGTGCAGGGTCACCTGGAGATAGGGCCGCACCTCGTCGATGACCCGGGTCAACGCGCGCGTCTCGGGCGGCAGCCGGTCCGGCGGCAGCACGGCGGGGGACCACTCCGGCTGTTCCGGACCGGCGGGCCGGAAGAAGCCGAGGTGGTACTCCAGCAGACTGCGCGGCGCCGGGGTCACGTGCAGACTCGCCCCGTCGGGGTCCGCGCAGAGCAGAAAGTGCCAGGACGTCCCGTCCCGCAACTCCCTCTCGTACAGAACCCGTTCGGCGAGCGCCAGCAGCGTCGAACCCCCGGTCGGCTCGTTGGCGTGGGCGCCCGCCACGACGAGCACGGCCCGCCGGGCATGTCCCACGGACAACAGGTGCAGTGGCCGGCCCGCCCGGGAGACCCCCACCTGCCGCAGCGCGCACATACCGGGCTGGCGCGTGGCCAACATCCGGGCAAAAGTGGTCAGTTCGGTCACCGTGGGGTAGCGCAGCTCCGGCAGGAGACTCACCCCCGTATTCGTCCGCCCGGCCTTCGCATCCGCAGTACCCCACGGTCTCTGTGAACTGTCAAGGACGCCCGGGGGGAGCCTTCGGGAGGCTCCGGGGGGCGCTCGGATGCGCGTTCTCGCTCAGTCCGCCCGCTCCAGCAGTGCCACCGGCAGTCGCTCGAAGAGGTCCGCCACGCGCGCGTGACCCGTGAACGCGCGGGCGGGCTCCCGCTCCTCGGCCAGGACGTCGACCCATCGCCCCGGCGGCAGCGTCAGCCGGGTCTCGCGCCAGCCGCCCGTCTCGGCCAGCCGCAGCGACAGCCGCGTCACGGCCGTGACGACCCGGCCGGAGCGCGCGAACGCCAGACAGTGCTCCGCGGCCGCTCCCTCGGCCGGCAGCGGCTCGTACGTCGCCCTCTCCCCGAAGGCGTCCGGCCGCCGTCGGCGCAGCCGCAGCGCGGCCGCCGTGACCGCGTCCTTGACGCCGGGATCCGCCGGAGGGAACCGCACCGGGCGCCGGTTGTCCGGGTCCACGAGCGCCCGGTACTCGCTCTCCGTGCCCTGGTAGAGGTCGGGCACCCCCGGCATCGTCAGATGCACCAGCGCCGTGCCGAGCACGTTCGCCCGGACGTACGGCTCCAGGGCGGCGCGCAGCGCGGCCACCTGCTCGCCCGGCACCCCGCACGGCCCCGCCGCCACGAACGCGGCCACCGCCTTCTCGTACGGCGGCTCCTGCTCCGTCCAGCTCGTGTACAGCCCCGCCTCGCGCACATGCTTCAGCAGCGCCTCCTGGACGCGCTCGGGGGCCGCCGGGCCGAGCCCGAAGACCGTCTGCCAGGCCGCCCACGCCAGCTGCCCGTCCGCCATGGCGTCCGACGCGCCGTCCGTCGCGTCGTCCGTCGTGTCCTCCTGTGTGCGCATGGCCTGCTCCAGGACGTCCGCCCAGCGCTGCGGGCACTCGGTGAGCACGGCGAGCGCGGCGCGCACGTCGGCGCTGCGCTTGGTGTCGTGCGTCGACACGACCGTCCCGGTGGCCGGCCAGTCGCGCTGCACGCGCGCGCAGTACGCGTGGAAGCCGGCCGGCGACACCCCCGGGTCGCCCGGGTCGCCGCCCACCTCGTTCGCCGACAGCAGCGGCACGTACCGGTAGAACGCCGTGTCCTCCACCGACTTGGCCCGCAGCGCGGACGACGTCTGCGCGAACCGCGCCCGGAACTCCGCCCCCGACGGCCCCTCCCCGCCCAGCACCAGGCCCCGCACCACATCGACCGCGCCCGCCTCCTGCGGCACCACGAACGCCTGCCGGGCCTCTTCGGCGGCCTCCTCGGTGACGACGGCCGCCGGGTCGCCCGAGGCGTACGGCCGGTACACCTCCAGACGGACGAGCAGCTCCTCCAGGGCCGTGCGCAGCGCCCAGGGCGCCCGGTCCCGCAGCGCGGGGTCGGCCGACGTGGCGCACACCCGGGACGCCACCCGGGTCAGCCGCTCCGTCTCGGCCGCCAACTCGTGGCCGAGCACCCCGTACGCCGCCCGCCGCACCGTCGCCGCCCAGTCGCCGCCCCGGTCAGTCTGCGGGGCCGCGAAGCGCCGGTAGTGGCCCAGGAGCTCCCCGGCGCCCGCGGGGTCGGTGAAGAGGCCGTCGACGCGGCGCAGGGCGTCGTAGCCGGTGGTGCCGGCGACCGGCCAGGAGTCCGGCAGCCGCTCCCCGTCGGCCAGGATCTTCTCGACGACCGTCCAGCGGCCGCCGCTCGCCCCGTGCAGCCGCTCCAGGTAGCCGTCGGGGTCGGCGAGGCCGTCGGGGTGGTCGACGCGCAGCCCGTCCACCACGCCCTCGTGCAGCAGCCGCAGGATCGTGCCGTGGGTGGCCTCGAACACCTCCGGGTCCTCCACCCGCACGCCGATGAGCTCCGAGATGCTGAAGAAGCGCCGGTAGTTCAGTTCGGTGCGGGCCAGCCGCCACCACGCCGGCCGGTACCACTGGGCGTCCAGCAGCCGCGGCAGCGGCAGGTCCGCGGTGCCCTCGCGCAGGGGGAAGACGTGGTCGTGGTAGCGCAGGACGTCGCCGTCCACCCGCAGGTGCGCCAGCTCGGCCCCCACCGGACCGCCCAGCACCGGCAGCAGCACCTGGCCGCCCTGCGCCTCCCAGTCGATGTCGAACCAGCGCGCGTACGGCGAGCCCGGGCCCTCGCGCAGCACCTCCCACAGGGCGCGGTTGTGGCGCGGGGCCATCGCCATGTGGTTGGGCACGATGTCCACCACCAGGCCGAGCCCGTGCTCGCGCGCGGTCCGCGCCAGCTCCCGCAGCCCCTCCTCGCCGCCCAGTTCCGCACGCACGCGCGTGGGGTCGACGACGTCGTAGCCGTGCGGGGAACCGGGCACGGCCTCCAGGACGGGGGACAGATGCAGATGCGAGACGCCGAGCGAGGCCAGATACGGCACGGCCGCCGCGGCGGCCCGGAACGGGAACGCGGGCTGCAGCTGCAGCCGGTAGGTCGCCGTGGGCGGCACGGGAACAGGGGCGGCACGTCGCTCAGGGGTCATGACCACCTACGTACCCGCCCCACCGCGTTTCCTGTCACACCTCCTCGTTTCCTGTCACACCTTCTCCGGGCGGGTCGGGTCACCCCTCTTCGGATCCCTTCACAGGGGCCGGGTAGGCCGTTGCAGCACCGTCATGCTGCGGTCGACCAGTGTCAGCCGGGCCCCGGCCTGTACCTTCGTGCCCGCTCCCTGCGCCACCGCCTCCGGGTTCGCCGTGTCCACGACGACCTGCCACTGCCGGCCGTGGTCGACCGGAACCACGAACTCCAGCGGTTTGGCCGAGGCGTTGAACATCAGCAGGAAGGAGTCGTCGGTGATCCGTTCGCCGCGCGCGCCCGGCTCGGAGATCGCGTTGCCGTTGAGGAACACCGACAGCGCGGACGCCTGCGCCCGGTCCCAGTCCCGTGGTGCCATCTCCGTCCCCTCGGGGGTGAACCAGGCGATGTCCGACAGCTCGTCGTGGGTGCCCTCCACGGGCCGGCCGTGGAAGAAGCGGCGCCGCCGGAAGACGGGGTGCTCCTTGCGCAGCCACACCAACGCGCGCGTGAACTCCAGCAGCCCCGCTCCGGCTCCCCCCGCTCCGCCTTCCCCCGCGCCGCCTTCGTCGGCGTCGGGCCACTCGACCCAGGCCAGCTCGCTGTCCTGGCAGTAGGCGTTGTTGTTGCCCTTCTGGGTGCGGCCGAACTCATCCCCATGGCTGATCATGGGCACGCCCTGGGACAGCATCAGCGTGGCGACGAAATTGCGCATCTGCCGCGCCCGCAGCCGCAGCACCTCCGGATCGTCGCTCTCGCCCTCCACACCACAGTTCCACGACCGGTTGTGGCTCTCGCCGTCCCGGTTGTCCTCCCCGTTGGCCTGGTTGTGCTTGGTGTCGTAGGAGACCAGGTCGTGCAGGGTGAACCCGTCGTGGCAGGTCACGAAGTTGATGGAGGCCAGCGGCCGGCGGCCGTCGTCCTGGTAGAGGTCGGAGGAGCCGGTCAGCCGGGAGGCGAACTCGCCGACCGCGCGCGGCTCGCCCCGCCACACGTCCCGCACGGTGTCGCGGTACTTGCCGTTCCACTCGGTCCACAGCGGCGGGAAGTTCCCCACCTGGTAGCCGCCCTCGCCGACGTCCCACGGCTCCGCGATCAGCTTCACCTGGGACACCACCGGGTCCTGCTGGACCAGGTCGAAGAACGACGACAGCCGGTCCACCTCGTGGAACTGACGGGCCAGCGTCGCCGCGAGGTCGAAACGGAACCCGTCGACGTGCATCTCCAGGACCCAGTACCGCAACGAGTCCATGATCATCTGCAGGACGTGCGGGGACCGCATGAGCAGGGAGTTGCCGGTGCCCGTGGTGTCCATGTAGTAGCGGGGGTCGTCCGTCAGCCGGTAGTACGACTGGTTGTCGATCCCCCGGAAGGACAGCGTCGGGCCCAGGTGGTTGCCCTCGGCGGTGTGGTTGTAGACCACGTCGAGGATGACCTCGATGCCCGCCTCGTGCAGCGCCCGCACCGCCGACTTGAACTCCAGCACCTGCTGACCGCGGTCGCCCCAGGAGGCGTAGGCGTTGTGCGGGGCGAAGAAGCCGATCGTGTTGTAGCCCCAGTAGTTGTTCAGGCCCATGTCGACCAGCCGGTGGTCGTTGACGAACTGGTGCACCGGCATCAGCTCCAGGGCCGTCACCCCGAGCTCCGTCAGATGCTCGATGAGCGCCGGGTGCGCCAGGGCCGCGTAGGTGCCGCGCAGCTCCTCCGGCAGCCCCGGGTGGCGCATCGTCAGGCCCTTCACATGGGCCTCGTAGATCACCGTGTGGTGGTATTCGGTGCGCGGCCTGCGGTCGTCGCCCCAGTCGAAGTAGGGGTTGACCACGACCGACGTCATCGTGTGCGGCGCCGAGTCGAGGTCGTTGCGCCGCTCGGGGGCGTCGAAGTGGTAGCCGTACACCTCCTCGCCCCACCGGACCGCACCGCTGATCGCCTTCGCGTACGGGTCGAGCAGCAGCTTCGCCGAGTTGCAGCGCAGCCCGCGCGCGGGATCGTACGGGCCGTGCATCCGGAAGCCGTAGCGCTGCCCCGGCATGATGCCCGGCACGTACGCGTGCCGCACGAACGCGTCGCTCTCCCGCAGTTCCACCGCCGTCTCCGAGCCGTCGTCGTGCAGCAGACACAGCTCTACTCGGTCCGCGGCCTCCGTGAAGACCGCGAAGTTCGTGCCGGCGCCGTCGTATGTGGCACCGAGGGGATATGCCTCTCCAGGCCAGACCTGCATGGACACGACTCTTCCAGGTGTGCCGCCCCGTCGGGGGCGCCTTGGCGTCGAGTCTCCCGGAAAGTGAGGGAACCACCTGTGACTTACGTCCCTCTTACCGTGCGACCAGCGCATACGACAGCATCTGCAGTGGTACCTCGTAGTACGTCGCAGTACGTCGTATGCAAAAGCAGTGGGGATGACACGTACTCCCGTCAACAGGGGGAGCAGGGGGAGATTGTGCGCACGACAGTGCGCCGCCACCTGGGCAAGGTGGTGGCAGGTACGGCCATCGCGGTGGCCGCGACGGCCGTGATGGTGGGGATCACGCTGCCGGGCACGGCGGGGGCGGACGACACGTCAGGCGGCAAGGCCGGCCGCAGCACCGCGCAGGCGGCCGGGCAGCAGCAGGGTGACGCCGCGGCGGTCGTGCAGCCCGGCGTCGTCGAGGACGCGCCGGCCGAGGGCGCGAAGGGCCAGGGCCGCGACCCGCTGACCGACGACGAGATCAAGCGTGTCGAGAAGATCGCGCTCAACCGGCAGCTGCTCACCGCCGGGAAGGACGTGGACGGCGACCGCGGCCCGCAGCGCCTCGGCGTGGATCTCGCCGAGCCCGAGGCCGACGAGGTGGACGACCCCGCCGCGCCCCGCCGGGCGGAGGTGTCGTTCTACGACTACAGGACCGACTCGCTCGTCACCAAGACCGTCAACCTCGACACCGGCAAGGTCGAGGCCACCGGCACCGAGCACGGCGTCCAGCCGCCGCTCAGCGCCGCCGAGCAGACCGAGGCGGCCAGGCTGCTGATCGCCGACCCGCTGGGCGCGGGCCTCAAGGCCGACTTCAAGGACGCCACCGGCAAGGAGCTCACCTCCCCGGACCAGCTGCAGCTCGCCGCCATGGTGTACCGGGCGGTGCCGGGCGCCGAGCCCGCCGTCCTCGACAAGTGCGGCGAACACCGCTGCGTACGGCTGCTGCCGAAGGCCAAGAACGGTCCATGGATCGACGCCCGGTCCCTGGTCATCGACCTCAGCGCCCGCAAGGTCGCCCGGCTCGCCGGCTGAACCGTCTCGCACGTCCTCCCCTCAGTCCGTTTTTCCAACTTGCCTCCCGTAGAGGGACGCAAAGGGAGTCATGTCGTCATGCGCGTTCCGTATCTGAAAAGCGACCTCCGGCCGCGGGGAATGAGCCGCGCCCGCAAGGGGGCGGTCCTCGGGGTCTCCGTGGCCGCGCTGGCCGCCGGTGTGACCGCGGGCGCCGGTCCGGCCGTCGCCCGGCCCAAGGCGGCCCCCGCGCCGGCCGCCGACTGCAGCGCCGCCTACCGCATCGAACAGAAGCTCTCCACGGGCACGACCTGGCGCATGTGCTGGCGCTTCGAGGCCAAGTCCGGTCTCGTCCTGGAGAAGATCTCCTACCAGCCGCCCGGCGAGACCAAGCCGATCAGAGTCCTCAACAGCGCCAAGATCGCCCAGATTCATGTGCCGTACGACGACGGCACGAACGAGTACAACGACATCACCGACTACAACTTCGGCTCGGGCCTGGTCGACATGGCGCCCGCCGAGTGCCCCGGCGGCACCATCAAGACGGTGAAGGTCCCCGACCCGTTCACCTCCGAGACCCCGAACGTCAAGGGCCTGTGCACCACGACCCGCGCGCGGGGCCACGCCTACCGCATGCAGGCCGACGGCAACAAGGTCTTCCAGACCCAGGGCAAGGACCTGCTGATCTACACCGTCAACAAGGTCGGCTGGTACGAGTACATCACCGAGTGGCGCTTCTCCGACGACGGCGCGATCAACATGAACGTCGGCGCCACCGGCAGCCTCTCGCCCTTCGACTACGACGCCGGCGACGGCCGCGGCTGGCCCATAGGCAAGGGCGCCAAGTCCTACGCCACCAGCCACAGCCACAATGTCTTCTGGCGGCTCGACTTCGGCCTCGACGGCTCCTCGAACACCAAGGTGGAGCAGTACGACTCGGTGGTAAGCCCGCCCGCCGGCGGACAGCAGGGCCCGACCGCCAAGACCAGGCGCACGCGCGTCACCAAGGAACTCGCGGGCGACGCCAAGAACATGCGCTGGTGGCGGGTGGTCAGCGCCACCGGCAAGAACAAGGACGGCCACGCGCGCTCCTACGAGTTCGTCCCCGGCGCCACCACCAAGTACGGCGGGCGCCCCTTCACCCAGCACGACATCTACTTCACGCAGTACAACAAGTGCGAGCAGTACGCCAGCAACAACGTGCGCAGCTGCGGCAGTCCGCTGCACGGCACATCCGTCGACAAGTGGGTGAACGGGCAGACCCTCACCCACCCCGTGGCCTGGGTGAACGTGGGCTTCCACCACATTGCCCGGGACGAGGACCAGCAGCCCATGCCGGTCCACTGGCAGGGCTTCTCCCTCGTCCCCCGGGACGTCACCGCTATGAATCCGCTCACTCCGCCCGCCCTCGCGGGGGAGAACGGACAGACGAACAGCGGTAGTTGAGAAACGACCTGTCCATCCGGCTGCACCGCCCGCCGCTCCCGGAGTACCCTTCCTTGATCGTTGGGACGGGGAGTGCTCGGGGGAGCGGAAGGCGGTGCTTGGGTGGGCTCGGGAGGGCTGGAGCTGCCCCCTGGTGACGAGGGTCACGAGGGGGGCTCCGCAGACGTCCCGCCCGGCACGGTGTCCCTGGCCCGGCCGATGGAGACGAACGCCATCGGTCCGGAGCTGGACTGGGACGCCGACGCCTGGCGGGAGGTGCGCACCCGCGCCCAGCGGGCCGGCCGGGCCTACATCTGGCTGAACCTCGTGGAACAGCGGCTGCGCGCCGTGGTGGCCGCCGTGCTGCGGCCCATCTACGAGCCCGTCCACGGCGACGAGTGGGTGGTCGCCGCGGCCGGACCCGCCGGACAGGAGTGGGTGCAGCGCGCGGTCGCCGTCCGCGAGGTCAGCCGCCGCAAGGGCTATCTGCTCGACCCGGCCGATGACAACGTGATCTCCTTCCTCACGCTGCCGCAGCTGCGCGAGCTGATGGTGCAGCACTGGCCCTGCTTCGAGCCGTACTTCGACGACCGCCGCGACGTCGAACTCGCCCTGGACGAGCTGGAGGTGACCCGCAACGTCGTCTCCCGCAACCGGGCCCTGTCCGAGGCCGTCCTGAACCAGGCCGAACGGGCCTCCGCACGCCTGCTGGAGATGCTCGGCACCGGCGGCGACGTCCCCTCCGCACGCCGGCTGCCCGTCGACGCCGTCGAGGACCTCGTCGGCGACCGGTACGCGGACGTGGTCGCCGTCCACACCGACCGGGTGCGGCTGCTGCGCCAGTTCCCCGCCGAGGACATCTTCGACGGCGCCCGCCGCCTCGACGCCATCGGCATCGGCCTCAACCTGCTCGTGCAGAACTTCTCCGGCCGACGGCTGGTCCGCCTCGCCGAGGCCGGGGCCCGCGTCCGACTGCTGTTCCTCAACCCCGCCTCCAGCGCCGTCAAGCGCCGCGAGCGCGAACTCGGCATGAAGCGGGGCGAGTTGAGCCGGGCGGTGGAGATGAACATCCTGCACATGCGCCGGGTCCGCGCCCGGCTGCGCGACCCCGGCGCCTTCCAGATCCAGGTCTACGACGAGACGCCCCGCTTCACCGCCTACCTCGTCGACGGCGACGGCACCGACGGCATCGCGGTGATCCAGTCCTATCTGCGGCGCATGCGCGGCATGGAGGCGCCGGTGCTGGTGCTGCGGGGCGGCAACCGGGTCGTCAAGTCGGGCGAGGTGGACGAAAGCGGGCTTTTCCCGGCCTATCGCGAGGAGTTCGAGCTGGCCTGGGCGGATTCACGACCCGTGTCCTGAATGATCCCTTTGCGCCCGCCGGGAAGCGGAACGCGGTCCTCTGATTGTCAGTGGCGCATGCGAGGGTGGAGACCACTGGGGGAAGCACCGCCAAGAAGGGGGGGCCATCATGGCCTGGTACCGGGAGCTGCTGATCGGCTTCGACCTGGAGACGACCGGGACGGACCCGCGCGAGGCGCGCATCGTCACGGCAGCCGTGATCGAGGTCAGGGACGGGCAGGTCCTGGGGCGCCGCGAGTGGCTGGCGGACCCGGGCGTCCAGATCCCGGCGGACGCGGTGGCGGTGCACGGGATCAGCAACGAGCGGGCGGCCGCCGAGGGCGCCCCCGCCGACCGGGTCGCGGACGCGATCGCCGAGGTCCTCGTGGGGTACTGGCGCACCGGCGTCCCGGTCGTCGCCTACAACGCCGCCTTCGATCTCACCCTCCTCTCCGCAGAACTGCGCCGCCACGGCCTGCCGTCGCTGCGCGAGCGCCTGGGCGGCGTGGATCCGGCGCCGGTCGTCGACCCGTACACCATCGACCGCTCGGTCGACCGCTACCGGCGCGGCAAGCGCAACCTCGAAGCGGTCTGCGCCGAATACGGCGTCCCGCTCGACTCCGCCCACGACGCCTCCGCCGACGCCCTCGCCGCGGCGCGACTGGCCTGCGCGATAGCCGCCCGCCACCCCAAGGTCGCGGCCCTCGGCCCGGCGGAGCTGCACCGCCGCCAGATCGAGTGGTACGCCGAGTGGGCGGCGGACTTCCAGAACTTCCTGCGCCGCAAGGGAGAGACGGACGCGGTGATCGACGGGGCCTGGCCCGTACGAGAGGTCGCGGGAGAGACCGTCTGACGTTCTTGTGGGTGAGGCGGCGGCCAAATGGCGCCCGTCCGCCCCCGGTCTTGAGGAACTGGGCCTGACGAAGCCTGCCGCCGTCGCCGCGGGCGACTCGCTCTTTCCGCGCATTCACCCGCTCGTCGTCATCGACAGGGGCGTCGCGCCCGCCGGCTTCACCGCCCGGGGGATACGCCGGCGTCTCTCCTGAGCCGGGCCTCGGCCCGCCATGCCCGCAGCAGCCGGATCAGAACGGATACCACCGCACCTCCTCGTCCCCGTCCCGCAGCGACGCCACCCGGCGCCGGAACTCCGCCAGCGCAGGCGCACTGGTGGGCGCGTGCTGGGCGACCCAGGCGCAGCTCGCGGTCTCACGGGCGCCCCGCAGGACCGCGCAGCCCGCCCACTCCCGCACGTCCCAGCCGTACGCCGCCGTGAAGGAGCCGTACGCCTCGGCGGGCAGGCCGTAGCGGTCGCGGGAGAGCGCCATCACCACCAGGTCGTGCTCGCGCAGATCGGCGGAGACGGTCTCCAGGTCGACCAGGACCGGACCGTCGGGGCCTATGTGCACATTGCGGGGCAGCGCGTCGCCGTGGATCGGGCCGGGCGGCAGCTGCGGGGTGAGCGCGGCGGCGGCCGCGGCGAAGCCGTCGCGGCGCTCACGCAGAAACGCCGCGTCCGCCGGGTCGATCGCGTCGCCCGCGAGCCGCAGCCAGCGTTCCACTCCCGACAGCAGGTCGCGCGGGGGCAGACCGAAGGAGGAAACGGGCAGGGCGTGCACAAGGCGCAGGAGTTCGGCCAGATCCCGCGGCTCGGCAGGCCGTACCGGGTCGGGCAGCCGTTGCCACACGGTCACCGGGTGCCCCTCGACCAGCAGCGGCTTCGGCTCGGCCGCCCGCACCGCGGGCACGCCCGCCTCGGCGAGCCAGGCAGCGACGTCCAGCTCGCGCCGGGCCCGGTCGAGGAGTTCGGCGTCCCGGCCCACCTTCACCACCAGGTCACCGGCGGCGAACACCGCGTTCTCGCCCAGGGCGAGCAGCCGCGCGTCCGCCGCCGGGCCGGGCAGCGCCCCCGCCGCGGCCAGTACGTCCCGCGCCCGTGCCTCGTCCATCGCCCGCCTCCGTGTCGTTGTGCGCGTTGCCCGTCCGGCCCCACCGCCCGGCGTCGGGATCCGGCCATCCGACGGCCAGTGTCGCATTCGCACAGATCGGAGCGTGCGCATGCTGTCTTGACGGCGTACAGCACCTTCACGACCATGGCGGGGCCCGTCACAGCCGCGGGAAGGGGGACGCTCCGGTGTCGTTGGCGACCGAGAAGACAGGGACGGTGCGCCGTGCGACCGGCACCGGCCCGCCGCGCACCACCGCCGGCCGCGGCGCGTGGTTCCTCGTCCTGCCCGCCCTGATCCCCATCCTGGCCCTGAGCGTCGGCCCGCTGCTGTACGGGATCCTGCTGGCGTTCACCGACGCCCAGGCGGGCCGCACCGCGCCCACCCGGTGGATCGGCGCCCTCAACTTCTCCGACCTGCTGCACGACACCCTGTTCTGGGAGTCCTTCCGGATCGGCCTGGTCTGGGCGGTCGGCGTGACCGTCCCGCAGTTCCTGCTCGCCCTCGGCCTCGCCCTGCTCCTCGACGAGGACCTGCGGCTGCGCTGGCTGGCCCGCGCCCTCGCGATCATCCCCTGGGCCATGCCCGAGGTCGTGGTCGGCGTCATGTGGCGACTCGTCTACAACCCGGATGCGGGCATCCTCAACGAGACCCTGCGCGACCTGGGTCTGGGCGACGGACGGGACTGGCTCAGCGGGCTGGCGAGCGCCCTGCCCGCGGTGGTCGTCGTGGGCGTGTGGGCGGGCATGCCGCAGACGACGGTCACCCTGCTCGCCGGCCTGCAGAACACCCCGCGCGAGCTGCACGAGGCGGCCGCGGTGGACGGCGCGGGCGCCTTCCGCCGCTTCCGCACGGTCACCTGGCCCGCCCTCAGGCCCATCGCCCTCGCCGTCACCGCGCTCAACTTCATCTGGAACTTCAACAGTTTCGCCCTGGTCTATGTGCTGACCAACGGCGGACCCGGCGGCCGGACCCGGCTGCCCATGCTCTTCGCCTACGAAGAGGCCTTTCGCTACGGCCAGTTCGGGTACGCGGCGGCGATGGGCTGTGTGATGGTCGCGGTGATCTCCGTGTTTCTGGCCCTCTTCCTGGTGGGCCGCATCAAGGGAGGCGACGACCGTTGAGGACCCGCCCCGCGGCCCGCGCCGGCCAGTACACGGCCCTGCTCGCGTACCTCGTCTTCCTCGCCTTTCCCTTCCTGTGGCTCCTGTCCGTCGCGTTCAAGCCGCCCCGCGAACTGGGCAGCCTGCACCCCACCTGGATCCCGAAGCACCCCACACTCGCCAACTTCCGCCAGGCCTTCGACGAACAGCCCCTGGTGCACGCTGCGGTCAACTCCCTGCTCGCGGCGACGAGCGCCGCCGTGCTCGCCGTCGCGCTCGCCACGCCGATGGCGTATGTCATGGCCCGGCAGCGCACCCGGCTCGCGCGGGCCGCCTCCGGGTGGGTCGTGGTCAGCCAGGCCTTCCCGTTCGTGCTGGTGATCATCCCGCTGTTCCTGGTGCTGAAGAACCTGCGGCTGATCGACTCGGTGCCGGGGCTGGTGATGGTGTACGTGGTGTGGGCCCTGCCGTTCGCACTGTGGATGCTCGTCGGCTACGTCCGGGCCGTCCCCGTAGAACTGGAGGAGGCGGCGGCGATCGACGGCGCCGGGCGGCTGCGGACGCTCGTCTCCGTGACGGCGCCGCTCCTCGCGCCGGGCATCGTCGCGACGGCGCTGTTCGCCTTCATCACCGCGTGGAACGAGTTCTTCTTCGCGCTGGTGTTGCTGAAAACGCCTGAGAAACAGACGCTGCCGGTCGTCCTGACCCACTTCCTCGGAGCGGAGGGCGTGGCCGACCTGGGGCCGCTGGCCGCCGCCGCGTTCCTCGCCACGCTTCCCTCGCTGGCCGTCTTCGCGCTCATCCAGCGGCGGATCACGGGCGGCATGCTCGCCGGGGCGGTGAAGAGCTGATGCGGACGAGAGCGCTGGCCCTCGCGGTACTGCTGCTCCTCACGGGCTGCTCGTCGAGCGGCGGTGCGGACGACGACGGTCCTATCACCCTCCGCTTCCAGTCCCTGGCCTGGCAGGAGGAGTCCGTCACGGCCAACAGGGAACTGGTGAAGGAGTGGAACGCCACCCACTCCGACGTCAAGGTCGAGTATGTGCAGGGGAGTTGGGAGAGCGTCCACGACCAGCTCCTCACCTCCTTCGAGGGCGGCGAGGCCCCCGACATCCTCCACGACGCTTCCGACGACCTGGCCGACTTCGCCTACGGCGGCTACCTCGCCGACCTGACCCACCTGCTCCCCGCTCGCCTCAAGTCCGATATTCCACAGCGCAGTTGGGAGACGACGACCTTCGGCGACGGCGTCTACGGAGTGCCCTTCCTCCAGGAGCCGCGCGTCCTCGTCGCCAACGCGACCTGGCTGAGGCGGTCCGGCGAGCGGATCCCGACCCCCGAACACCCCTGGAGCTGGGCGGAGTTCCGGCAGATCACCAAGAGACTCGCCGGCTCCGGCACATACGGCGTGGCCTGGCCGCTGAAGGAACCCGTCTCCGCCACCCTCAACCTCTCCCTGTCGGCGGGCGGGCAACTGTTCCACCGGGGCGCGGACGGCCGGGTCACCGTCCGCTTCGAGGCCGGCGACGAGGTCGTCCCGCGCACCGTCCACGACCAGGTCGCCGCCGACCGCAGCGCCTCGCCCACCACACTGGGCAGCGGCGGCTCGGACACCCTGCCCGGCTTCTTCGGCGGCAGGTACGCGATGGTCCCGCTCGGCTTCTCCTACCGCCAGCAGATCGTGCAGCAGGCACCGAAGGGCTTCGACTGGCAGGTGCTGCCCGCCCCGGCGGGCGCCGACGGGCTCGCCCAGGGGGTCAGCCCGCAGACCCTGTCCGTCGCCGAGGACAGCCCCCACAAGAAGGAGGCCGTCGCCTTCCTCGACTTCCTGCTGCGGCCGAAGAACATGGTGCGCCTCGCGCTGGGCGACTGGATGCTGCCGACCGGCGCCACGGCGCTCGCCGACCCCGCCCTGCACACGACGAAGGACGACTGGGCGACCGGCACCGCACTCGCGCGGTACCTGCGCCCGGCGCCCGCCCAGTCCGTGCGCGGCTACCCCGAGTGGAAGGACAAGGTCGCGACCCCCGCTTTCCAGGAGTACTACAGCGGGGCCATCGATCTCGGCGAACTGCGCACCCGTCTGGAAAAGGACGGAAACCTCGTCCTGGCCCGTTACCAGCGCTGACGGGCGGTGACAGCGCTGAGCGACGGTGACAGCGCCGAGCGGCGGCCGGTTCAGGGGACGGACGGACCGGTGATGAGCCGTCCCTGCGCGTCGTACGGCCAGACGTTGGGGACACAGCCGTTCATGCCCTTGATCTGCTGCATCATCGCCGGGGCCGGCCGGCCGGGACCGGGGCAGCCGACGTGGTTGTGATGGAGGAAGTGGCCGACCTCGTGATTGATGATCAGCGCGCGGTAGGCGGTGACGTCCTTGGCGTAGACGGGGGTGGCCAGCAGCCAGCGCCTGAGGTTCACCATGACGTTGTCGTCGACGTTGCAGTTGACCTCGCCGCCGGTGTCCAGCCCGTACTGACCGCAGATCTTGTCCACGGTGCCGGGCGTCGCGACCCGTACGACGAAGTCGACGGCACCCACGGAGACCCGCCGGAACGCCGATCGACCGTCCGCCGTCCAGCCGCGCCGGTCGGCCAGGATCAGCTCCACCTGCCGGGCCACGTCCGTGGCGGACAGATCGATGCCGTCCTCGACGTCCACCCGGTAGCGCAGGGCGGTGCCCTTGCCGACCTTGGCACTCGAACCGGAGGCGGTCGTGAACGTGCCCGGCCCCGAGGCCGGGATGCCGCCCTTGGACGTACCCCCGGATTTACCCCCGGACTTACCGTCGGACTTACCGTCGGACGAACCCGCCGACGAACCCCCCGACGGGCCGGCGGATGTGCGGGGCGAGGCCGCTGAGCTCGGCGCCGCCGTCCGCGAGGGCGCCGCACCGGATCCCGCCGCGCCGCCGGACGTGCCGGGCTCGGCGGACGTGGTCGACCGGCCCTCGGCCGACGTGCCGCCCGCCCCCGCAGAGGTCCATCCCACGGCCGCGAAACCGGCCGCGCCCAGGAGGGTCAGCGCGGCGAGCCCTCCCCACAGCGGTCTTCTCCGCCCGGTCGCGGCGGAGTGCGCGGGGCCGCTCCGACGACGACGGGCGGACGAGGAATCTGCTCGATGCACGCTCATGGTTGTTCAGATTGTGATCGCAATGTGATCGGATCTAGCTCAAGAGATAACGAAAAGGTAACGACCCGACCGGCGTGGGTTTATGTGATCATCCGGTAACAGTGGCCCGAAGGGGCCTACGATCTATCGATACTGTGCTCATGCCACGAGTACTACTGATCGAGGACGACCGCGCCGTGCGGGACGGCGTCGGCCTCGCGCTGCGCCGTCAGGGCCACGAGGTCGCCGCCGCCGAGACCGGGGAGGACGGCCTGAACCGGCTGCGCTCCTTCCGGCCGGACGTCGTGGTGCTGGACCTGATGCTGCCCGGCATGACCGGCCTGGACGTGTGCCGGCGGATGCGCGACCTGGACCAGACGCTGCCGATCATCATGGCGACCGCGCGGGGCGACGACGAGGACATCGTTGTCGGTCTGGAGGCGGGGGCCGACGACTACGTGGTCAAGCCCGTGCAGGCCCAGGTCCTCCAGGCCCGTATCCGCGCCGTCCTGCGCCGCGCGGGCGGTGGCGCGACCGCCGAGGGCGGCATCCCGAAGATCGACACCTACGGCGACCTCGCCATCGACCGCGCCGGACTGTCGGTCACCTGGCAGGGGACGCCGGTCGCCCTCGCCCCCTCCGAACTGCGGCTGTTGCTGACCCTGTCCGCCTCGCCCGGCCAGGTGTTCAGCAGACAGCAGCTCCTGGAAGCGGTCTGGCAACACAGCTACCACGGCGACGCGCGTCTGGTGGACGCCTGCGTGAAGCGACTGCGCGCCAAGCTGGGCGAACCCCCGCGCGAGCCCCGGCACATCCAGACCGTACGCGGTTTCGGCTACCGGTTCGCCGCCCGGTGAGAGCCCTGGGAACACGTTTCCGCACCCACCGACTGCGCGGCCTGCGGGTGCGGTTGGTGGTGGCGTTCGCGCTCGTGGCCGCCGTCAGCGCCACCACCACCGGCGCGCTCACCTTCAGGGAGGCGCGCACCCGGGTGCTCCAGCAGAGCCAGGACACCGTGATCAAACTGCTGCGCACCCAGGTGACCCGGCTCGCCCCCGACCTCGCCTTCCCGCCCGACGAGGCCGGACTGCGTCGATTCGCGGCCGACGTGGCCGGCGCCGAGCAGTCGGGTTCCTGGCGGGTGCTGGTCGCCTACCGCGGCCTTCAGGCCACCTCCGTGCCCGACGACCGGTTCGAGGAGCTGACGCCCGCCGTGCGCGAGGCCGTGAACTCCCGTTCGGCCACCGTCTTCCAGCGCGTCAACCGCGCGGACCACACGGCGCTCCTCGTCGGCATGTCGGTCGCCTTCGCCTCCTCCGACCCCTCGGGCGCAGCGCCCCTCTCCGGCATGAAGGTGTTCCTGACGGTGCCGCAGACCACCGAAGAGGCCTACGTCGACGCCCTGGTCACCGCCGTGGAGCGGGCCGCCGTCCCCGCGCTGCTCCTCGCCGTCCTGCTCGCGCTGCTCGCCGCCCGCGGGGTGCTGCGGCCGGTGCGCGCGCTGCGGCATGCCACCCGCAGGATCGCCGAGGGCCGGCTGGACACGCGGCTCGCCGTCGACGGCTCCGACGAACTCGCCGAGCTGTCGTACACGTTCAACGAGACGGCTGCCGCCCTGGAGGAGTCGGTGGCCGAACTGCGCGGCATGGAGGCCCGGGCCCGCCGTTTCGCCGCCGACGTCTCGCACGAGCTGCGCACTCCGCTGGCCGCCATGTCGGCCGTCACCGACGTCCTCGACGAGGACGCCGTCCGCCTCGACCCGGACACCGCCACCGCGGTCCGGCTGATCAGCCAGGAGACCGTGAAACTGGCCCGACTGGTCGACGACCTGATGGAGATCTCCCGCTTCGACGCGGGTGCGGCGGTCCTGCACCTGGACGAGATCGACCTCGCCGAATCCCTCCGGCGCACCCTCGCCTCCCGTGGCTGGACCGACACGGTGGACGCCGTGCTGCCGGCGCCGGACGCGCTGCGCGGACGCGTCGACCCGCGCCGCCTCGACGTCGTCGTCGCCAACCTGGTCGGCAACGCCCTGCGGCACGGCGCCCTGCCGGTCCGGTTGCGCCTGTCCGAGGACGCGGCGCCCGGGGGCGGGCGGCGGGCGGTCATCGAGGTGGCGGACAGCGGCCCCGGCATCCCCGACAGCGTGCTGCCGTATGTCTTCGAACGCTTCTACAAGTCGGACGCCGCACGCTCCCGGACCGAGGGCAGCGGCCTGGGACTGGCGATCACCGAGGAGAACGTCCGTATGCACGGCGGCACCGTCCGGGCGGCGAACCGGCCGGAGGGCGGCGCCGTCTTCATCGTTGAACTCCCGCTGAGGCGGGACGAGTCGACAGAGGAGGCGCGACCGTGAGGATCGTGTCCCGAGCCGTGTCCCGAGCTGTGTCCCGAGCCGTGCTCCTGTGCGTCCCGGGCCTGTGCACGCTGGTCTCCTGCGGCATTCCCTCGACCGGCGTGGTGGAGGCGGGCGGGCCCGCCCACGGGATCACGCCGACGGTACGGGTCTACCTCGTCGCCGACGGCGCCCTGGTCGCCGTCCCCCGCAGGGTCGCCGGACAGGTCGACGTCGAGTCGGCCGTGGAGGCGCTCCTGTCGGGACCGACGGACGTGGAACGGGCGAAGAGCCTGACCACGCTGCTGCCACAGATGTACTCCTGGTCGTCCTTCCTGAATGCTGCCCCTGCCACCGAGCAGCCCGGAGTGCCCACCGTGGATCCGTCCGTGGCCCCCGCCACCCAGGGCGCGGAGTCGGCCTCCGTGCGGGTGACCACGAGTGAGGACAAGGTGGCGATCCAACTGAGCTCCGTCACCGAAGAGTTGACCAAGCTCGCCGCGGCACAGCTGATCTGCACAGCGGTCGACGCCCGTCGCACCGTCGGCCCCGAGATCAAGACGGTGACCGTGACGGTGACGACCGCGGCCGGCCAAAGCGTCGAGGGATCCGGCGCGGGTTGCCCCGGCCTGTGATGCGCGCACCCTGCCCCGACCTCTCGACCGGGCAGGTCGCGGACCCGCTCAATTGAATTGCACGAGACGTATCGTCTCGCCTACGGTCGTCGGCATGACCGGTCGCCCCGCCCATATCGCCATGTTCTCCATCGCCGCCCACGGCCACGTGAACCCCAGCCTCGAAGTGATCCGCGAACTCGTCGCGCGCGGGCACCGGGTGACGTACGCGATCCCGCCCGTCTTCGCCGACAAGGTCGCCGGAACCGGTGCCGAGGTCAAGCCGTGGCACTCGACTCTGCCCTCACCCGACGACGATCCCTCCGCCTGGGGAGACACCCTCCTGGACAACGTGGAACCCTTCCTCGCCGACGCGATCCAGGCACTGCCCCAGCTGATCGAGGCCTACGACGGGGACGAGCCGGACCTCGTCCTGCACGACATCACCTCCTACCCGGCCCGTGTCCTCGCCCACCGCTGGGGCGTCCCGGCGATCTCCCTCTCGCCCAACCTCGTGGCCTGGAAGGGCTATGAGAAGGAGGTCGCCGAACCGATGTGGGCCGAGCCGAAGAAGACAGCGCGCGGAAAGGCCTACTACGCCCGCTTCCATGCCTGGCTGGAGGAGAACGGGATCACCCAGCACCCCGACGACTTCGCCGGCCACCCCGCCCGCTCCCTCGTGCTGATCCCCCGAGCGTTGCAGCCGCACGCCGACCGGGTCGACGAAAGCGTGTACACGTTCGTCGGGTCCTGCCAGGGCGACCGCGCGTCCGAGGGTGACTGGACCCGGCCCGCCGGCGCGGAGAAGGCCGTACTCGTCTCGCTGGGCTCGACCTTCACCGACCGGCCGGACTTCTATCGGGAGTGCGTGCGGGCCTTCGGCGGACTGCCCGGCTGGCACCTC
The DNA here is from genome assembly GCF_055581185.1 of Streptomyces sp. NPDC031474. NCBI lineage: Bacteria > Bacillati > Actinomycetota > Actinomycetes > Kitasatosporales > Streptomycetaceae > Streptomyces > Streptomyces sp. NPDC031474. The sequence goes on along the minus strand of NZ_JBVIJX010000008.1, from coordinate 398,255 downwards.
GTGCTCCAGATCGGCCGGCACGTCGACCCCGCCGCGCTGGGCGTCGTACCCGACAACGTCGAAGTACGGTCCTGGGTACCGCAGTTGGGGGTGCTGAGGAAGGCCGACCTGTTCGTCACGCACGCCGGCGCCGGCGGCAGCCAGGAGGGGCTCGCCACGGCCACACCGATGATCGCCGTACCGCAGGCCGTCGACCAGTTCGGCAACGCGGACGTGCTGCAGGGGCTCGGGGTAGCCCGGCACATCGCTGCCTCGGACGCGACGGCCGAGGCCCTGCGGGAGGCCGCCCTCGCACTCGTCGACGACCCGGAGGTCGCCGTCCGGCTCCAGCGGATCCGGGCGGAGATGGCGAACGAGGGCGGCACCCGAAGGGCGGCGGATCTCGTCGAGGCCGGACTCCCCCGCTGAGAACGGAGAATCTGAGAACGGAGAATGAGGGCCCGTTGACTACCCCGGTAAGTCAACGGGCCCTCGGTTCAAGGTGGTTCAGGAGCTTGAGGAAGGTCGGGGAAATCGGGGAGGTCGGGTAGTCAGGGAGCTCCCGGAGCACTCGGACCGTCAGACCCTCAGCGGCTCGCCCTCGTCGTCCCGGGTCACCGGGGCGAGCGCCTGCGGCGACTCGTCGTGCGTGAGGTCGGGCAGCCGGTGCAGCCACTTCGGCAGGTACCAGTTGCGCTCGCCGAGCAGTGCCATCACGGCCGGGAGCAGCACACCCCGGATGATCGTCGCGTCGATCAGGACCGCGGCCGCCAGACCCACGCCCATCTGCTTCATGGACTGCATGGACAGCGTTCCGAAGATCGCGAACACGGCCACCATGATGACGGCGGCACTGGTCACCACACCCGCCGTGGTGACGACACCGTGCTCGATGGCCTCGTTCGTCGTACGGCCCCGCATCCGTGCCTCGCGGATCCGCGAGACGACGAACACGTGGTAGTCCATCGACAGGCCGAACAGGATCACGAAGAGGAAGAGCGGCAGCCAGGTGATGATGGCGCCGACGCCCTCCGCGCCCACCAGCGACGCGCCCCAGCCGTGCTGGAAGACGGCCACGAGGATGCCGTACGCCGCGCCCACCGACAGCAGGTTGAGCGCGATCGAGGTGACCGCGATCGTCAGCGACCTGAACGACAGCAGCATCAGCAGGAAGGCGAAGACCACGACGAACGCGAAGACGGGGGCGACGGCTCCGCCCAACTGGTCGTTGAAGTCCTGTGAACCGGCCACCTGTCCGGTGATCGGCGCCTGCAGGCCGTCGACCTTGCCGAGCGTCGCGGGCCGCACCTCGTCGCGCAGCTTGTCCAGGCTGGCACCCGCCTTGTCCAGGTCGGAGCCGCCGACCAGCGGAACGTACACGTAGGCGATGTTCTGCGCGTCGTGCAGCTTGATCTCGACGGGGCCCAGGGAGGCGCCCGAGCTGACCGCCTGCTCCTTGAACTGTTCCAGCGCGGTCTTCACCTCGGCGGCGTTGATGTCGTCCGCCTTGACGATCACTTCGGCGGGCTCGGAACCGCCCGGGAAGGCGTCGTTGACCCGGTTGTAGGTCTGCACGATGGGCAGCGAGTCGCCGAACTCCTGGTCCAGCGTGAGGTTCTGCGTCTTCATGCCCACTGCCGGAGCGGCGATCGCGAGCAACGCACCGGCCGCGACGACCAGCGAGACCGCGGGCTTGGCGAGGACGACCTTGAGGACGGCGCTCCAGAACCGGCTGCCCTCCGCGGCGGGCCGGCCGCCCGCCTTCTTGCGGCGCTTGTCCGGGTGCAGAAACGGAATGCGTCCCTTCTCCACCCGCTCGCCGAGCAGCGACAGCAACGCCGGGAGAACGGTCACCGAACCGACCATGGCGACGGCGACCACCATCAAAGAGGCCAGACCCATCGCCTGGAACGTGGCGAGCCCGGTGAACATCATGCCCGCCATCGCCACGCACACCGTGACACCGGAGACGATCACAGCGCGGCCGCTGGTCGCCGCGGCGATCCTGAGCGCGGTTTCCGGATCACGTCCGGCGGCCCGCTCCTCGCGCTCCCGGCGCAGGTAGAACAGGCAGTAGTCGACGCCCACGGCCAGACCGACCAGCAGCATCACGGAGCTCGCCTGGTCGTCCATCGGCTGGATGTGGCTGACGATGCTCATCAGACCCATCGTCGCCATGATCGCGGTCATCGCGAGCGCCACCGGCAGCAGCGCCGCCACCAGCGCGCCGAAGGCGATCAGCAGGATGCCCAGGGCCACCGGCACGGCGGAGAACTCGGCCTGCTGGAAGTCGTCGCCGAACGCGTCGTTGAAGGTCTTCATCATGCTGGCGCCGCCGATCTCCTCGATCCGCAGCGAGGAGTGCTCCTTCCCGACACCCTCCACGGCCGCCAGCACCGGCTCGACCCGGTCGCCCGCGGTGTCGGAGTCGCCCCGCATGTCGAACTGGACGAGCGCGCTGCGGCCGTCCTTGGAGATCGTGTGCGAGTCGTAGGGCGAGGTCACGTCGGTGACCGCGCCCGTCCCGTCGACGGCCTTGACGACCGCGGCGACGGCCGCCTTGAACTCGGCGTCCGTGGCCTTGACGGAACCGTCCTTGGACTGGATGAGGACGGTCTCACTGGCCGGCTCGTCGATCCCGGCGTCCTCGATGATCCGCGCGGCCGTGCGGGTCTCGCCCGACAACTGGTCACTGTCCTTGACCTCGACCGTGCCCGCCGCCGAGCCGATCCCCATGGCCAGGACGACGAACAGTACCCAGATCCCCACGGCGGCCCATCGGTGCCGGGCACTCCAGCCGCCGGCCCGCGCGGCGATGCCCCGCACCCGTGTGTCTCCGTTCCCCATGACGGGCCTGCCCCCTTGTGATGCGGTGACAGCCCCCTGCCGCCACCTTTTGATTCGAAGGTATGGGCTGGATAAGGCCTTCTCCTCGTGCTGGCCGGTGACCTGCCGGATCCCCGACTCCTCCCGTCGGACCCCGCCCTCTCACCGCTGGGGAGGACAGCGGCCCCTTACATCTATCCGGAGTTCTCGGGGCTGTTGATCAGGGTCCGGCCGACGGCGAAGGCGCCGGGGCCACCGTGCCCACACCCACGGGTGCGGCGGCCGCTTAGGGTGTGCGGATGACGACGACGACGTACGCGGCCCTGCTGCGCGGCATCAACGTGGGCGGCAGCAAGAAGGTCCCGATGGCCGAACTGCGCACCCTGCTGGAGGGCCTGGACCTCGGAGACGTGCGCACCTACCTCCAGAGCGGCCAGGCCGTCTTCTCCAGCGACCACGGAAACGAGGAAAGCCTCGCCGCCGAGATCACGGCCGCGATCGAGAAACACTTCGGGTTCGGCGTCGACGTCCTCGTGCGTGACCACGCGTTTCTGAAAGCGGTTGTCGACGCCTGTCCGTTCCCGGCCGCCGAACTTCAGGCCAAGCAGCTTCACGTCACCTACTTCTCCGCCCCCGTCGACGAGGAGCGCTACGCCGGCATCGACCGCGACGCCCATCTCCCCGAGGAGTTCCGCCTCGGCGACCGCGTCCTGTACCTGTACGCCCCCGACGGTCTCGGCCGCTCCAAGCTCGCCGAGCAACTGTCCAGGCCCCGCCTCAACAAGGGGCTCATCGCCACAACCCGGAACTGGAACACCGTCGTCAAGCTGGTGGAGATGACCCGAGTCTGACCCCGCGCACGACTGTGCGAGGCTCGTCCCATGCGCTACGTCATCATCGGAGCAGGAGCGGTCGGGGGCACGATCGGCGGACGGCTGGCCGAGGCCGGACGGGAGGTCGTGCTGGTCGCGCGCGGCGCGCACGGCGCGGCCCTCGGCGAGCACGGACTGCGGCTCAGGGTGCCGGAGGGCGAGCTGACACACCGGCTGCCCGTCGTCGAAGGACCGGACGCACTCGGCACACTGCGCGCCGACGACGTCCTCGTCCTCGCCGTCAAGACCCAGGACAGCGAGTCGGCACTCCAGGCGTGGGGCCCGGCTCCGGTGGCGGGCGGCGGCACGGCCGCCGAGCGCCTGCCGCTGGTCTGTGCGCAGAACGGCGTGGAGAGCCCGCGCCTGGCCCTGCGGCGCTTCCGGCACGTCTACGGCGTCTGCGTCTGGCTGCCCGCCACTCATGTCGAGCCCGGCGTCGTCTCCGCCGCCGGCACCCCGCTCACCGGCATCCTCCACCTCGGCCGCTATCCGCACGGCACCGACGACACGGCCCGCCGTATCGCCGCCGACCTGGAGAAGGCGCGCTTCGAGGCGCCGGTCGCAGCGGACGTCTCCCGCTGGCAGTACGCGAAACTGCTGTCCAACCTCGCCAACGCCCTGGAAGCGGTGAGCGGCCCGATCGACGACCCCGACGCCCAGGCCCTGTTCGAACGCGTGCGGGCCGAGGGCGAGGCCGTGCTGCACGCCGCCGGGATCGCGTACACGGGCGCCGAGGAAGAGCAGGCGGTACGCGGGAACAAGGTCACCCTCGTCCCGCTGGACGGCGCCCCGCGCGGCGGCGGCTCCTCCTGGCAGTCCCTCAGCCGCGGCGCCGGCAGCATCGAGGCCGACTACCTCAACGGCGAGATCGCGCTTCTCGGCCGTCTGCACGACGTGCCGACCCCGCTGAACGAGTTGCTGCAACGGCTTGCGAACCGGTTCGCAAGCGAACGCCGGGCACCGGGGTCGCTGCCGGTGGGGGAGCTGATCCGACTGGTCGACGAGACGGACTCCGCCGCGCGGCCGGGTGGTACGGGAACGGCGGCCCGCCCCTGATCGGACCTCCGCCGCAGTGAGGGCCGGCGGGGCCGGCGTCGCTGACGGCGTCCGCCGCCGGTCAGGCGCCGACGGCCGTCAGCGCCGGCGTCCGTGCCGCGTCGTACCGCTCCAGCAGCACCCGCGCCACCTCCGGCGCCGGGCCCAGCACCTCGGCCAGGACGTCCGCCTCCGCCGCGCCGCGCGCGATGCGGTCCGGCAGGAAGCCCGGGGCCAGGACGTACGGTGCGACGGCGACCCGAGAGCAGCCCAGTGCCCGCAGTTCGCGGACCGCGTCCTCGGTGCGCGGGAGAGACGCGGAGGCGAACGCAGGTCGCACGGCACACCAACCGGTGCGCCGCCACTCCCGCGCGATTTCTGCGATCACTGCGATCGCCTCCGGGTCCGTGGACCCCGCCGAGGCCAGTACGACCCCGGTCGAGGACTTGTCGGCGGGCGTCAACCCCGCCTCGTACAACCGTCGTTCCAGGGCGGCGAGCAGCAGCGGCGAGGGACCGAGGACCTCGGCCTGCCTGATGCGCAGCTGCGCCGGCGCCTCGCGCAGGACCGCCGGGATGTCGGCCTTCGCATGGAACGCGCGGGTCAGCAGCAGCGGCAGCGCCACGACGTCACGCGCGCCCTGCGCCGCCAGCGACTCCAGCACCCCGTGGACGGACGGGAGGGTGAAGTCCAGGAAACCGGTCTCCACGCGCAACCCCGGCCGCAGCGACCGTACCCGCCGCACCAGGGCATGGACGGCTCTGGCATGCCGCGGATCGCGGCTGCCGTGGGCGATCACCACAAGCGCGGGGGGAAACGGTTTCCTGTGCATGGGACTTCGGCTCAGCCCTTCACCAGCAGACCGCGGCTGCGCAGCACCCACCGCTCAAGCGGGCTGAAGATCAGCAGGTCGATGGCGATACCGACGAACAGGATGAGCAGGATCGCCTCGAACACCATCGACATGTCACTGGCGTTGCGGCCGTTCTCCAGCAGTTGACCGAGACCGACGCCGAGATCCGGGAAGGACGCGATGATCTCCGCCGCCATCAGCGAGCGCCACGAGAACGCCCAGCCCTGCTTCAGACCCGCCACATAGCCCGGCAGCGCGGCCGGCAACGTGATGTAAACGGTTCCCCGCAGACCCGTGGCGCCCATCGTGCGGCCCGCCCGCAGGAACAGCGGCGGCACCTGGTCGACGCCCGACACCAGCCCGTTCGCGATGGAGGGCACCGCGCCGAGCAGGATCACCGCGTACATCATGGAGTTGTTCAGACCCAGCCACAGCACGGCCGGCGGCACCCACGCCACCGACGGCAGCGACTGCAGACCGGACAGGATCGGGCCGATCGCCGCCCGCACGAACTTCACCCGCGCCACCAGCAGACCCAGCGGGGTGCCGATGGCCAGCGCGAAGAGGAAGCCGAGCAGACCGCGCGAGACGCTGGTCCAGATGTAACCGAGCAGCTTGCCCTCGAGCCAGGCGTCCCGCAGCGTGTGCCACACGTCCAGCGGCGAGACCAGCTTCGTCGGATCGTCGACCACCTTGAAGGTGATCTGCCAGACGACCAGCAGCAGCGCGGTCGCGATGATCGGCGGCAGGATCTTGTCGACGAACGTCCGCCGGAAGGGCGTGCGGACGGTCGGCGCGACCACGTCGAGCGCGTCGAGGCCCGCCTCCACCCCGGCCAGCTCCGTGGACGCCTTCGTCACCGTCGTCTTCGTCTCAGTGCTGGCCATGACGGCGGATCTCCCCACGCAGGACTTCGGTGATCTCGATGGACAGTTCCGCCACGGGGGCGTCCTCGATCCGGCGCGGCTGCGGGATGTCGACCGTCCACTCGCGCGCCACCCGGCCGGGCCGGGAGGACAACAGGACGACACGCTGTGCGAGCCGCACCGCCTCGCGCACGTTGTGCGTGACGAACATGACGGACAGCCCCGTCTCCTCCCAGATCCGGGTCAGCTCGTCGTGCAGCACGTCCCGGGTGATGGCGTCCAGCGCCGCGAACGGCTCGTCCATCAGCAGCAGTTGGCTTTCCTGCGCGAGGGCGCGGGCCATCGCCACCCGCTGCCGCATACCGCCGGAGAGTTCGTGTACGCGCTTGCCGTACGCGCCCTTCAACCGGACCAGTTCGAGCAGCTCCTCGGCCTTGCCGCGCCGCTCGGGCTTCGCGACCCCCCTGAGCTTCAGGGCGAGCTCGATGTTCTTGCCCGCGGTCAGCCACGGGAAGAGAGCATGCTCCTGGAACATCAGGGCCGGGCGGCCGTGGGTCGTGATGGACCCGGCGGTGGGCTCGTCGAGCCCCGCCACCAGGTTGAGCAGCGTGGACTTGCCGCAGCCCGAGGCCCCCAGGAGGGTGACGAACTCGCCGGGAGCGACATCGAGGGTGATGTCGTCCAGGACGAGCTGCTGCCCGCCCGGTCCCGCGAAGGACTTCGAGACGTGCTCAAGGCGTGCCGCGTACTCCACGGACTCGGTGGACTCTGCGGCCTTGGCGAAGGTCGTGGCCATGGTCGTCACCTCCTGGGAACTCATCGGACTCGATCAGCCGATGCCGAGACCGGCGTCGTCGACCGCGGGCTCGCCCTCGGCCTTGAGGACCTTGTTCAGGAGCGTCAGGTCGTAGATGCCCTTGAGGTCGGGCTGCTTCAGCAGGCCCGCCTTGACCGCGTGCGCCGCCTCGGTGTTGAGGGTGGAGGCCAACGGGTCGTTGATGAACTGGATCGACGTCCACGCCGGGTCCAGGACCTTCGTGGGCAGCGCCTTGCCGGAGTCCGCCTCCAGCTGCTTGTTCGCCGCTGCCTTGGCCTCCGCCGGGTTGGCGTTGATCCACTTGTTGGTCTCGACCGAGCCCTTCAGCACGGCCTCGACGACCTTCGGGTGTGCCGTGAGGAACTTCTGCGACACGATGATGTTCGTGATCACGAACTTCTTGTCGGGCCACAGCGACGCCTCGTCGAGCAGCACCTTGCCGCCCTCGGCGACCAGCTTGGACGCGGTCGGCTCCGGCACCCAGGCGCCGTCGAGCGAACCCGCCTTGAAAGCGTCCGGAGTCACCTTGTTGTCACTGCGCACAACGGTGACATCACCCTTGCCGCTCTGCGCGTCGACCTTCCAGCCCTGCTCCGCGATCCAGTTCAGAAACGCCACGTCCTGCGTGTTTCCGAGCTGAGGCGTCGCGATCTTCTTGCCCTTGACGTCCTTCAGGGACTTGACCTTGTCCGGGTTGACGACCAGCTTCACCCCGCCGGACGCCGAACCGCCGATGATGCGCAGGCTCTTTCCGTCGGACTTCGTGTAACCGTTGATCGACGGCGAGGGACCGATCCAGCCGATGTCGATGGAACCGGCGTTCAATGCCTCGATCTCGGACGGACCGGCGTTGAAGGTCGCGTACGACGCCTTGGTGGCGCCCAGCTCCTTCTGGAAGATGCCCTGTTCACGGCCGACCAGCGCGGTCCCGTGCGTCAGGTTGCCGAAGTAGCCGATCTTGACGGTGTCGAGCCCGTCGATCTTCTGCGCCCCGGCGGCGACCTTCTCGTTGGCGTTGTCGTCCTTGGACTCGGAACCGTAACCGCAGGCGGCGAGGGCGAGAAGGGGGAGTGCGGCGGCCACGGCGGCGCCGCGGCGGAGGAGAAATGAGCGGTTGGCAGGCACGGGAGGGGTTCCTCTCGTTGGCCCGGCGGTCACGGCTTTTCAGGTCGTGGCCGGGAAATCGGCAAAGGGTCTTCGTCGCTTCCGGGACGTCGGGTGGGGGGAGAGGGCGCGCAGGCAGTGCGCGTACGTCAGCGCGCACATCGCGCCACCCCGCCCTGCCCGCTGCCGAGGGCGCCGCTGCCGATGCGGCCGCCCTCCTTCGCGAACGTGGAGTAGAAATCGGTGGAGTTCATGTCTCAGAAGTCCCAACCGTCGTCGTCGGACTCGTCCTTGACCGGCACCGGCGACGCGAACGACTCGCCGACCATGCCCGCGGTGAGCGTGGTGCCGTCGGCAGGGTCGATCAGGATGAACGAGCCCGTACGGCGCGAGTCCGCGTAGGAGTCCACCGGAAGCGGCTGTGCCGTGCGGATCTTCACCCGGCCGATGTCGTTGGCGACGAGCTGTCCGGGGTGCGGGTGCAGGGACAGGTCGTCGAGCGTGAGACGGGACGGGATGTCCCTGACGATCGCCTTGACGGTACGGGTGCCGTGCTTGATCAGCACCCGGTGCCCGACCGTCAGTGGCTGGTCGGCCACATGGCACACGGTCGCCTCGACGTCCTGTGTGGTGGGCGGCGCGTCCTTGGTGGGCACGATCAGGTCGCCGCGCGAGATGTCGATGTCGTCCGCGAGCAGCACGGTCACCGACTGGGTCGTCCACGCCACTTCCACCGGCTCGCCCAGCAGGTCGATGCCGGAGATCGTCGAGGTACGGCCGGACGGCAGCACCGTCACCGCCTCGCCCACCCGGAACGTGCCGGCCGCGATCTGGCCCGCGTAGCCCCGGTAGTCCGGGTGCTCGGCCGTCTGCGGCCGGATCACGTACTGCACGGGCAGCCGCGCGTGGCAGTGCGCCAGGTCGTGACTGACGGGAACCGTTTCCAGGTGTTCCAGGAAGGTCGGCCCGCCGTACCAGTCCATGTTCGCCGAGGGATCCACCACGTTGTCCCCGGCGAGCGCCGAGATCGGGATCGCGGTGACCTCGGGAACGCCGAGCTCGCCGGCGTACGCCGTGAACTCCTCGGCGATCGCCGCGAAGACGCTTTCCCGGTACTCGACGAGGTCCATCTTGTTGACGGCGAGCACGACGTGCGGAACCCGCAGCAGAGCCGCGATCGCCGCGTGCCGACGGGTCTGCTCCACGACCCCGTTACGGGCGTCGACCAGGATCACCGTCAGCTCGGCCGTGGAGGCGCCCGTCACCATGTTGCGGGTGTACTGCACGTGACCGGGGGTGTCGGCGAGGATGAACCGGCGCCGGGGCGTGGCGAAGTAGCGGTAGGCCACGTCGATGGTGATGCCCTGCTCGCGTTCGGCGCGCAGACCGTCGGTGAGGAGCGCCAGGTCGGGGGTGTCCTGGCCGCGGCTCGCCGAGACGCGCTCCACGGCCTCCAGCTGGTCGCTGAGGATCGACTTGGAGTCGTGCAGCAGCCGGCCCACCAGGGTGGACTTGCCGTCGTCGACGGAACCGGCGGTGGCGAACCGCAGCAGGGTCGTGGCCGAGAGTTCCTCGGAGGTGATCGTGCTCATGCTTAGAAGTACCCCTCGCGCTTGCGGTCTTCCATCGCGGCCTCGGACATCTTGTCGTCGGCGCGGGTCGCGCCGCGCTCGGTGAGCCGGGAGGCGGCGATCTCGGTGATGACGTCGTCCAGCGTCACCGCGTCGGAGTCGACGGCACCGGTGCAGGACATGTCACCGACGGTCCGGTAACGGACGAGGCGTTTCTCCACCGTTTCCCCGTCCTTCGGGCCGCCCCACTCACCGGCGGTCAGCCACATCCCAGCGCGCTGGAACACCTCCCGCTCGTGCGCGAAGTAGATCTCCGGCAGCTCGATGCCCTCGCGGGCGATGTACTGCCAGACGTCGAGTTCGGTCCAGTTGCTGAGCGGGAAGACGCGCACGTGCTCGCCGGGCGCGTGCCGCCCGTTGTAGAGGTTCCACAGCTCGGGGCGCTGGCGGCGCGGGTCCCACTGGGAGAACTCGTCGCGCAGGGAGAACACCCGCTCCTTCGCGCGCGCCTTCTCCTCGTCCCGCCGGCCGCCGCCGAAGACGGCGTCGAACTTCTCCGACTGGATCTTCTCGGTCAGCGGAAGCGTCTGCAGCGGGTTACGCGTTCCGTCGGGCCGTTCCTTCAGCGCACCGCGGTCGATGTAGTCCTGCACCAAGGCCACATGGAGGCGCAGGCCGTGTGCGGCGACCACGCGGTCGCGGTACTCGAGCACCTCGGGGAAGTTGTGTCCGGTGTCCACGTGCAGCAGCGAGAAGGGGATCGCCGCCGGGGCGAACGCCTTCAGCGCGAGGTGCAGCATGACGATGGAGTCCTTGCCGCCGGAGAACAGGATCACCGGCCGCTCGAACTCGCCCGCCACCTCACGGAAGATGTGCACCGCCTCGGACTCCAGCGAGTCCAGGTGGCTGAGGGCGTACGGGCTGGCCGTGCCCTCCTCGGTTTCGGCGACGGTCGTCGTCATGCCAGTCCCCTCTCGCTGAGCAGGGCGTACACCGACGCCGCGGACTCCTGCACGGTCTGGTCCTGGGACTCGATCCGCAGATCGGGCGCCTCGGGCGCCTCGTACGGGTCGTCGACCCCGGTGAGCCCGGTCAGCTCGCCCGCCGCCTGCTTGGCGTACAGGCCCTTCACGTCACGGACCGAGCACACCTCGACCGGAGTGGCCACATGCACCTCCAGGTAAGCGGTGCCGCCCTCCTGGTGCCGCTTGCGCACCGCCTCGCGGCTGTCCGCGTACGGCGCGATCACCGGAACAAGCGTCTTCACACCGTTACGGGCCAGCAACTCGGCCAGGAAACCGATGCGTTGCACGTTGATGTGCCGGTCCTCACGGCTGAAGCCGAGGCCCGCGGAGATGAACTCGCGGATCTCGTCGCCGTCGAGCACCTCGACGAGGTGGCCCTCCTCGCGCAGCCGGTCGGCCAGCTCGTACGCGATGGTGGTCTTGCCGGCACTCGGCAGACCCGTGAGCCAGACGGTGGCTCCGGTCGTCACGTGGTTCTCCCGGTTCGTAGAAGTGGGGGTCGGCGTGGGGGTGGGCGTGTTCGTGGCAGTCGCGGTCATCGTGGTCAGCCGTGCAGCCCGCACTCGGTCTTCGCCCGGCCGGCCCAGCGGCCGGCGCGTGCGTCCTCGCCCTCCAGGACCCGGCGGGTGCAGGGGGCGCACCCGACGGACGCGTAACCGTCCATCAGCAGGGGGTTGGTCAGCACGCCGTGCTCGGTGACGTACGCGTCCACGTCGTCCTGGGTCCAGCGGGCGATGGGCGAGATCTTGACCTTCTGGCGCTTCTCGTCCCAGCCGACGACCGGAGTGTTCGCCCGGGTCGGCGACTCGTCGCGCCGCAGGCCGGTGGCCCAGGCGCGGTAGCCCTTGAGGCCCTCCTCCAGCGGCTGCACCTTGCGCAGCTTGCAGCACAGATCGGGGTCGCGGTCGTGCAGCTTCGGCCCGTACTCGGCGTCCTGCTCGGCGACCGTCTGACGCGGGGTGAGCGTGATGACGTTGACGTCCATCACGGCCTCGACCGCGTCCCGGGTGCCGATGGTCTCGGGGAAGTGGTAACCGGTGTCGAGGAACACCACGTCCACGCCCTTGAGGACCCGCGACGCCAGGTGCGCGACCACGGCGTCCTCCATGGAGGACGTCACGCAGAACTGCTTGCCGAAGGTGTCCACCGCCCACTGGAGGATCTCCAGCGCGGAGGCGTCCTCCAGGTCACGGCCCGCCTGCTCGGCGAGCGCCTTCAGGTCCTCGGTCGTCTGCTCTTCCTTCACCGCGGTCATATCTCGTCTCCCCCTGCTTCGGAGTGCTGAAGTCCACGGGCGAGCAGCCCGAGGAACTTCAGCTGAAAGGCGCGGTTGCACGCGGCGCATTCCCACGCGCCGTGACCCTGCTCGCTGGGACGCAAGTCCTCGTCGCCGCAGTAGGGGCAGTAGAAGGGGGCAGCCCGCTCGCTCATGAGAGGGCCTCCTCGGACGCACGCGAGGCCCAGGCGGCGAACCGCTCGCCTTCCTTGCGCTCGGCCTGGAACCGCTTGAGGACGCGCTCGACGTAGTCGGGCAGCTCCGCGGAGGTGACCTTCAGGCCCCGCACCTTGCGGCCGAACCCGGCCTCCAGGCCGAGCGCGCCGCCCAGGTGCACCTGGTAGCCCTCGACCTGCTCGCCCTGGTCGTTGAGGACCAGCTGGCCCTTGAGACCGATGTCCGCGACCTGGATACGGGCGCAGGCGTTCGGGCAGCCGTTGAGGTTGATGGTGATCGGCTCGTCGAACTCCGGGATGCGGCGCTCCAGTTCGTCGATCAGCTGGGAGCCCCGCGCTTTGGTCTCGACGATGGCGAGCTTGCAGTACTCGATGCCGGTGCAGGCCATGGTGCCGCGCCTGAAGGGGGACGGCTTGGCCGTCAGGTCCAGCGCCTGAAGCGCCTCGACCAGCGGCTCGACCTGCGCCTCCTCGACGTCGAGGATGATCATCTTCTGCTCGACGGTGGTGCGGACCCGGCCCGAGCCGTGGGCCTCGGCGACCTCGGCGATCTTCGTGAGCGTGGCGCCGTCGACGCGGCCGACGCGCGGGGCGAACCCGACGTAGAAACGGCCGTCCTGCTGGCGGTGCACGCCGACGTGGTCGCGCCAGCGGCCCGAGGGCTCGGCGGGCGCGGGACCGTCGACCAGCTTCCGCTTCAGGTAGTCGTCCTCCAGGACCTGGCGGAACTTCTCCGGGCCCCAGTCGGCGACGAGGAACTTCAGACGGGCGCGCGTACGCAGGCGGCGGTAGCCCCAGTCGCGGAAGATGCCGACCACACCGGCCCACACCTCGGGCACCTCGTCCAGCGGCACCCAGGCGCCGAGCCGGACGCCGAGCTTGGGGTTGGTGGACAGGCCGCCGCCGACCCACAGGTCGAAGCCGGGGCCGTGCTCGGGGTGCTCGACGCCGACGAACGCGATGTCGTTGATCTCGTGGACGACGTCCAGGAGCGGGGAGCCGGAGATCGCCGTCTTGAACTTGCGCGGCAGGTTGGAGAACTCCTTGCTGCCGATGTACCGCTCGTGGATCTCGTCGATGGCGGACGTGCCGTCGATGATCTCGTCCTCGGCGATGCCGGCGACCGGCGAGCCGATGACCACACGCGGGCAGTCGCCGCAGGCCTCGGTGGTGGACAGCCCGACGGCCTCCAGCCGGTTCCAGATCTCCGGCACGTCCTCGATGCGGATCCAGTGCAGCTGGATGTTCTGCCGGTCGGTGATGTCCGCGCTGCCGCGCGCGAACTCCTCGGAGATCTCGCCGATCACGCGCAGCTGCTGGGTGGTGAGGCGTCCGCCGTCGATCCGCACCCGCAGCATGAAGTACTTGTCGTCCAGCTCCTCCGGCTCCAGGATCGCGGTCTTGCCGCCGTCGATCCCGGGCTTGCGCTGGGTGTACAGGCCCCACCAGCGCATACGTCCACGCAGGTCGTTGGGGTCGATCGAGTCGAAGCCCCGCTTGGAGTAGATCGTCTCAATGCGTGTCCGCACATTGAGACCGTCGTCGTCCTTCTTGAACTGCTCGTTGCCGTTCAGCGGGGTGTGGTGCCCCGCGGCCCACTGGCCCTCACCGCGGTGACGGCTCACCTTGCGGCGGGGAGTCGCGGCGGCAGGGTTCTGCGGGGTGGCGGCCATGGTTGATACGTCCTTCGGGACAGGCGGGAGGGTCTCTGACCTGCGCATACGGGCGCACGAAGACATACGTGCGCATCATCGCGCAGGGAGGAGGCGTAAAGCGTGCGGAAAGCGGCGGCGGTGCGGCTCAGCTCGCCGGACAGATGGCGCTGGACATGCGGCCGAGGTCGACGTGTCGCCGACTCACCAAGGCAATTCCAGTTCCGGACATGACGAAAGCGTGTCACGGCGATCTGGACACAGTCCAGCTTCGTCCGCGATGCGGACACCCTTGTCCCGAAATGCGAGACAAGGGTGGCGTCGATCACATGCCCTGCGCGAGCTCTTGTCCGCGCAGGTCGTAGCGGGTATGCGCGGCGGATCAGGCCGGGAACGCGCCCGGCCAGGGGCCCGGCGCGGACACCTCGGGCCGCTCCTCGACCTTGGTGTCGAACAGTTTGAAACCGCGCCGCTGATAGTTGTCCATGGCGTGCTCACCGTCCAGGCTGCACGTATGCAGCCACACCCGCTTGGTCTGCGGCAGTCCGGGCCAGCGGTCCGCGAGCTCCCATGCGCGGGCGACGCCGTACGACAGCAGGTGGCCGCCGATCCGCCGCCCCCGGAAAGCCGGGATCAGACCGAAGTAAACGATCTCCACGACTCCGTCGTCCTGCGGCTCCAACTCCACGTATCCGGCCGGAGTGCCCCGGTCGTACGCGACCCATGTCTCGACCCCCGGGCGCGCCAGGTGCTCCTGCCACTGCGCGTACGTCCAGCGCAGCCGGTCGATCCAGCGGATGTCCCCGCCGACGGACGCGTACAGGAAACGGCTGAACTCGGGGGAGGGGACCTCGGAGCGGACGATCCGGACGTCGTCCTCGGGCGCGGCGGCCGGGAGGAGGTCGGTCGGATCGGTCTGCTCCAAGGACCAGGTGGTCACGGGAATGTTGGTCATGCCCGCCAGGGAATCATTTACCTGCTTGTTCTGTCGATCGATGCCAGGGGCAGCGCGAAGAGCACCCGCCCCGACTGGGTCCAGACCTCACCGGTCTCCGCCCAGTAGGAAAGGGATTCGGTGCGGGCACTCCAGCAGCTGTGTGTTTCCGCGGTACCGCACTTCGCGGCCCGTGCCCGGTCCGCCTTGCTGTCTGCCTCGCCGTGCGCCCTGCCGGCGGTCTGCCGCCACAGCGTCCCGTGCTCGTCCTGCGGGCCGGCGGCGCGGGTCACGTACCACTGGGATCCGTACGACAGCACGCCCCGTACGCCCGTCACCTTCGTCTCGTACGCCTCCGAGGCCCCTACCCGCCCCGTGGCGCCGGCGGCGAGCAGCCCGGCGTGCCCGGGGGCGGTGCTGAAGGGGTAGCGCCACAGGCGGGCGCCCCGGTCGCCGTCGTCGAGGGTCCACTCCCCGGCCACCAGGCTGTCCGGCGCCGTGCTGCGGTCGAGGGAAACGGTTGCGGGGTGCGGGGCGTCGGAACCACCGCTCAGCTCATAGGAGCCGATGGCCGGCAGGACGAAGCGGTAACCGTTTGCCGACCAGCCGCCCGGGACCCGGCCGACCGCATCGCTCACCACGGTGGCGCGCTGGACACGGTTCATGTCGTAGACGTACAGCGCGGTCCGCTGCCCGTCGTCGGCCGTGACCAGCAACTTGTCCTGGTACCAGACCATCCCGGAGACATGGGAGACCAGACCTCGGTAGTCACGCCCGTCGGCGACCGGGACGGCGAGCAGGGCCCAGGTGTAGGAGAGGTGGTTCAGGTCTCCCGCGTTCACGAAGCCGACCCGGGCCAGGCCCCGGTCGGCAGCCGTGCCGCCGCTGCGCGACCAGCCGGAGAGGATCACCCGGTTCGCACCCCAGGCGCCGTCGTCGTCCGCGTCCCCCGACGTGGTGACCGCGCCCGGCTGCCAGCCCTCGGTGTCGTCCGTGTTCCAGCAGTACGCACGGGTGGCCTCGGGGGAGACCGGCAGGGCCCTGCGTTCGGCGGGCGAGCAGTCGATCGCGTCCCGCATCGTGCGGTCGGCGCCCTCCAGCACCGCGCTGACGCCGACCGGCCGGCCCATTCCCGCGGCGAGGCGGTTCAGGGAGGCCTGCGGCACCAGGTTCTCCGTCAGTCGCAGTTTCGCGGTGTCGGCCGTGGCGGTAAGCGGTTTCAGAGCGCCGGGGCCGTCGTCGGTCACCGTGGCCTGGGAAGCGCTGATCATGGTGGCGGCAGCGGTGAGCGCGAGAGCCGTTCCGGACAGGAACGCGCGCAGTACCCTGCCTCGCCTGCGCCGACGGTGTCGGCCGCGATGCTTCATTCGTCCTCCCGAGGCGGGCCAACTGCGCCTGATGATCCGTACGTTGACCGAGGAGCAGGTGGGGTGACCCGTAGAGGGATGCTACGGCAGTAGGCCGCCTTTGAGGACGAAGACCCCGCAAATATGCGGAAGATGCCATCGGAAGGACTCCGGTGGGCCATGGTGGCTATGGTGCCGACGCCCGGTTCCTCACCACGGCGGGCGCGGTCGAATGGGGCAACAGGCCCATCGGATCGGCCGGAAGGAGCACCTCGACCTCGGCATCCTCGCAGAAACGATACGGTTGGTGTTCCAGAAAACCCCCCAGATACCGCCGCACCCGAGACATCTCGGCCCGTACCGTCACCGTACGGCCCGAGTCGCCGAACACGTCCTCGGCCAGGCCCGCCGCGCTGCGGCCGCCACGGTGCGTCGCCAGCAGGTAGAGCAACTCGGCGTGCCGGGGACTCAGCTCGTGCGACCACGACCCCGCACCCCCCGACACCGTCACCGACCAGCGCCGGGGCCGGGTCAGGTCCAGCACGATCCGGGTCGCGCCGCCCGGCAGCGGCTCGGCGGCATCGGCCACGGACCGCACCAGCCAGCCCCCGGCCAGCGGCTCGATCGAGCACAACCCCAGCGTCGGCAGCCAGCGGCGGCCCGGCGACGGCGACTTGGGCAGTGCGATCCGGCTCGCATACGGCATCCCGGTCACCGCGGCCGTCCAGCCGTCCCCGTCCACCGCCGCCGCCCGGCCGCCGAGCCGGGCCAGCACCGGCGCCGCCACCGCGCGCAGCCGTTCCAGCGAGTTCAGGTGTTTCTCCCGCAGCCTGGACTCGGCGAGCTTCGCCACCGAGTCGACCCAGGCGAGGGTGGCCGGATGCATCGTTTCCAGCGGGCCGCTGACATCGACCACGCCGAGGAGCCGGCCGTTGCGCGGGTCGGTGATCGGGGCGCCCGCGCAGGTCCAGGCCGCGTGCGAGCGCACGAAGTGCTCGGCGGCGAACACCTGTACGGGTCGACGCACCACCGCCGGCGTGCCCACCCCGTTGGTGCCGACCACGGCCTCGCCCCAGTCCGCGCCCAGTTCGAAACCGAGCCCGTCGGCCTTGCGCAGCACCGGGTTGCAGCCCTCGCGCCACAGCACCCGGCCCTCGTCATCGGCGACGACCATGATGTGATGGGCGACGTCCGCGACCGACAGCAACCCTTCCCGCAACACCGGCAGCACTTCCCGCAACGGCGACTCCTCCCGCCGTCGCCGCACCTCGTCGGTGCTGAGCAGCCCCGCTCTGAAATCGTGCTCGGGATCGACACCGCTGCGCAGCATCCGCTCCCAGGACTGCTCGATCACAGGGCGCGGCGCGAGGCGCGCCGGCAGACCGGCCAGCCGGGCGTCACGCACCTCGTTGAGCACCCGAGCCGCCCGCGCGGCGTCGACGGCCGCGAGCTGCGGCATGTTCATCGGTGGCATCGCCACTGGGCCTCCCGGGGAGCACACAGGCGGACAACCGGATGTCAAGCTTGCGCACCGCCTGTTTCCGGTCCTGCTGAAGGCCCCATCTTGCCGCTCACGCGGGACCGAGGGGCAGAGTCCGGACACAACCACCGACAGGTTGCAACCCCCTGCAACCCTGGTGAACATCCACAGAGTGTTTGAAACTTGGGCCACGTCGCCCCGAGCGGCGATTCTGGCCTCGCAGGGCCATTGCGGCGGGGGTGGTGCCGTGTCGGCGCAGCACCACCCCCGCTTCCTGTTTCCACGCGTTTCCTCAGGCCGACGCGGTCAAAGCCGAGGCTGTGCCCGATCGACGACCGCCGCCAGGTCCAGGCTGTGGGGCAGCGTGCCGAAGGCCGCACCCCCGTCCCCGCCCAGCCGCGAGGCGCAGAACGCGTCGGCGACCTCCGGCGGCGCGAATCGAACGAGCAGCGCACCCTGAAGCACCAGAGCGAAACGCTCCGCCAGCCGCCGGGCCCGCCCCTCGACGCCGTCCAGATCCGCCAGTTCCGTCAGCAGGCCCTTGATCGCCCCGTCCAGCCGGTGATCGGCCCCACGCGCCCGACCCACCTCCTGGAGATACGCGTTCAACGCCTGCGGCTCCCGCTGCAGCGCCCGCAGCACATCCAGCGCCTGGACATTGCCGGCGCCCTCCCACACCGAGTTCAGCGGCGACTCACGCACCAGCCGGGGCATCCCCGACTCCTCCACGTAACCGTTTCCACCCAGGCATTCCGACGCCTCCACCGCCACCGGCGCACAGCGCTTGGTCACCCAGTACTTGGCCGCCGGAACCGCGATCCGCAGCAGCGCCCGCTCCTGCTCGCCCCCGTCGTCGTAGGCCGCCGCCAGCCGCAGCGCGAGCGCGGTCGCCGCTTCCGACTCCAGCGCGAGGTCGGCCAGAACATTGCGCATCAACGGTTTGTCGACGAGCTTTCCGCCGAACGCCTCACGGTAGGTGCAGTGATGGATCGCCTGCGCCACCGCCTGCCGCATCAACCCCGCCGAACCCAGCACGCAGTCCAGCCGCGTCGCCGCGACCATGTCGATGATCGTGCGCACCCCGCGCCCCTCCTCACCGACCCGACGCGCCCACGTCCCGTCGAACTCGACCTCACCGGAGGCGTTGGACCGGTTCCCCAGCTTCCCCTTGAGCCGCTGGAGGCGGAAAACGTTACGGGTACCGTCTTCGAGCACGCGCGGCACGAGGAAACACGTGAGCCCGCCTCCCTCCCGGAACGGCGCCGTCCGGGCGAGAACCAGGAAACCGTCCGACATCGGCGCCGAACAGAACCACTTGTGCCCGGTCAGCTCGTACGTCCCGTCTTCGGCGAGCGGAGCGGCGAGGGTCGTGCTCGCCCGTACGTCGCTGCCACCCTGTTTCTCCGTCATCCCCATCCCGAACAGCGCCCCCGCCTTCAGACGCGCCGGGCGCAGCTCACGGTCGTAGATCGTGGACGTCAGCCGGGGCTCCCACTCGGCCGCCAGCTCCGGATCGGTGCGCAGCGCGGGCACCGCCGCATGGGTCATCGACAACGGACAGCCGTTGCCCGCCTCGACCTGCGTCCACACCAGGAACCCCGCCGCCCGCCGCACGTGCCCGCCCGGCCGCCCCCAGGCATTCGTCAGCTGCGCCCCGACACCCTTGCCGAGCAGCCGGTGCCACGCCGGATGAAAGTCGACCTCGTCGACGCGATGGCCGTAACGGTCGTGCGTGCGCAGTTTCGGCGGATACTCGTTGGCCTGCACCGCCCACTCCTGCAACTGCGCCGATCCGGCCGCCCGCCCGAGCGCCGACAACTCGCCGCGCGCCTCGTCGAGCAGCTCCGGATCCAGGTGCCGCTCCACGGCAGCCACCAGTGCCTGGTCGGTGCCGTAGACGTCGTACCCGGTCAGGGGCGGGGGCTGGTTGGTCACGGTGTGCGTGCTGCCTGCCATAGACCGAACCTACCCCCGGGTACGACGGTAATGGCCACCCGGAGCCCGCGCGCCGCCTCCCCGACCCGGGGACGCGGCCTTGCCGGAGGTGAGTGCAGCCCCGAACGGCGGATACCTTTAGGGAGTGCAGTCAGCAAGTCAGTCACCCGAGCAACCCGGGAGCCCCACCGGGCGTCTCCACCGGGCGCGCGCCCTTTACCGGAACGTTTCCAAGCGCCGGACCGCCTGGCTGCTGTTGAAGGACACCGTCAACTCCTGCATCGAGTACCGCATCCTCGGCCTGGCCGCCGAAGCCGCCTTCTTCACGTTGCTGTCCGTGCCGCCCCTGCTGCTCAGCCTCATCGGCCTGCTCGGCTACGTCGACGACTGGACCGGCACCGACAGCATCAGCAGCCTGGAGAACAACCTTCTCGAGGCCTCGCGCACGGTCCTGTCCGACAAGGGCGTCCGACAGATCGCCCAGCCCATCCTCGACGACGTGATGAAGGGCGGCCGTCCCGACGTCATCTCCATCGGGTTCCTGTTCGCACTGTGGTCGGGCTCGCGTGCGGTAAACGTTTTCATCGACACGATCACCGTGATGTACGGCCTCGACGGCGTGCGCGGCATCGTCAAGACGCGGCTGGTGGCGTTCCTGCTGTTCGTCGCGGCCCTGCTGATCGGCTCCGTCGCGCTGCCGCTGATGGTGGCAGGCCCGGACGCGGTGGTGGGGATCGTGCCCTGGTCGACGACCGTGGTGCAGGTCCTGTACTGGCCGGTCGTGATCGTTCTGTCCGTCGCGTTCCTGACCACGCTCTACCACGTCTCCGTGCCGGTGCGCTCCCCGTGGATCGAGGACGTGCCCGGCGCGCTCGTCGCCCTCGCCATGTGGGTGCTGGGCAGTTTCCTGCTGCGCATCTACCTGACGAACACGATCGAGGGCGCCACCA
The DNA here is from genome assembly GCF_055581185.1 of Streptomyces sp. NPDC031474. NCBI lineage: Bacteria > Bacillati > Actinomycetota > Actinomycetes > Kitasatosporales > Streptomycetaceae > Streptomyces > Streptomyces sp. NPDC031474. The sequence continues at coordinate 377,558 of NZ_JBVIJX010000008.1, read as the reverse complement.
TCTACGGCTCCCTCGCCGCCGCCGTCGCCGTACTGCTGTGGATCGGGGTGTCGGCCTTTGCCGTGCTGGTCGGCGCCGCCGTCAACGCCGCGATCGACCGCGTCTGGCCGGCCGCCGCGACGGCCGCGGCCCGCGCCGCCAACGAACGGCTGCGGCAGGAGGAGGCCGCGGAGTACGTCGCCCGCATGGCGGCGATCCGCTCCCACGAGGAGGACGACCCCGACGACCCCGACATGCCGTCCGAGTTCCCCGAAAGATGGTCCCGTTTCCTTCCGCCGGAGGACGTGACGGGCCGGTTCCGGACACATGTGAAGAGCTCTTTGAAAGGCCACGGAGGGCACGGGGACCACGGGGAGCACGGAGGGTCCGGCGGCAGCACTGGTAACGGCGGAAGCAGCGATAACGGCGGTAACAGCGAGGGCGGTGGAAACAGTGGTATCGGGGAGGAAACAGCTCCCTGAGGGGTGAGCCTCCGGACTGAGCCCGCCTTCAAGCGGGGGTACGGGTCAGTCGGCCCCCGGGTCCCCCGGACGCGGCGGCGTAACCTGGCGTACGTGTACGAGGAGAGGGCCTCCCGGCTGGCCGGGGCGGTGGTGTGGACGAACACGCCGTCGGCGGCGTTCCTCATGCTTCCCGTACTGCCCGACGGCTGCATGGACCTGCTGTGGAGCGAGGGCAGGCTGCTGGTCGCCGGACCGGACACCCGGGCGTACACCCCCGACGGCCCGCCCGCGCCTTGGGCGGGCATCCGCTTCTACCCCGGCACGGCGCCGACCCTCCTCGGCGTACCCGCCCACGAACTGCGCGACCGCCGCGTGGAGTTGGCCGATCTCTGGCCGGTGTCGGAGGTGCGGCGCCTGAGTGCCCGAGTCGCTGCGGCGGCGCACCCGGCGACGGCACTGGAGGCGCTGGCGCTGGAGCGGGCCGCTGCGCCCGACCCCGCGCTGCGTCGACTGGTCGCCGCGCTCGCGGCGGGCCGTCCGGTCGCCGCCACAGCGGACGAACTCGGCCTCGGCGCTCGCCAGTTGCACCGCCGCTCGCTGGGGGCCTTCGGCTACGGCCCCAAGACGCTGGCCCGGATCCTGCGCCTGCAACGCGCACTCGCGCTGGTCCGCAAGGGCGTGCCGTACGCGGACACGGCGGCCCGCGCCGGTTACGCCGACCAGGCCCATCTCTCCCGAGACGTACGGGAGTTCACGGGCCGGACACTGGGCGACCTGCTGCGATAGGGCCTGTCCGGCGGATCAAGTCGCAGGAAAGCAGCGGTGCCTGATCAACGCAGGTGAGCGGGGAATGGTGCGTCCAACTGCAAGGCGGAGGAGGGCGTCGACGCGGAGCGTCGGCAACCGACGACAACGCCGGTGGGGGCACCTCCCGCTCGAGCGAAGCCGAGAGTGGGGGAGGGCGTGCCATTCCCCGCGTCTGCGGCATGATCCGCCGGACAGACCCTAGGGGGCCGTGCCGCGTCAGGGCCCCGAGCTATGGGGCCAGCGGCGCGAAGAGGTCGACGCCGTTGCCGTCGGGATCGTGCACGACGGCGTACCGCTGGCCCCAGAAGGCGTCCCACGGCTTCAGCTCGCCCGGGTGGCCGGCGCCCACCAGCTCCTCGTACACGGCGTCCACCTCGTCGGGTGTGGCGCAGCGCAGCGCGAGCGACGCCCGGCCGCCTGCGGACGGCGGCCGCCACGTCGGGTGGAACGAGCGGACGGTGTCCTCGGTATCCAGCAACAGCCGGAGCCCACCGGGCAGTTCGGCCTCGGTGTGCGGCTCGCGCTCTGCACCTTCAGGGAAGGCGAACCCGAGCCGACGGTAGAAGGAAACGGAGGCGGCCATGTCGGAGACGACCAGGCCGATGGCATCGAATCGTGGACTCATACGGCCACGGTAGACAGGACCGGTGCAGCCGGTCTTGAAGGAAACGGACGTCCGCCCCGGAAACCCGTTCCACAGGGCTGCGCCTGCTGAGAGCGGCCTCGCAGGTCAGGTGAACGTCATCGGGCCGTTGGGCGTGTCCACCGTGAACGAGAAACCCGCCGGGCCCTCGGTGAGGGTGAGGTCGGTGCCGAGGGCGCTCAGCAGAGGACGTACGTCCTCGGGGTCCGGGGCGGTCGCGGTCAGCTCCAGCAGGGGGCTGACGGGCAGGCCCGACGCGGAGGGGTGGGGCGTGGTGCCCCAGTCGATGAGGAAGGGCACCACACCGGACGGGTGCGGGGCACCGCCGTCGGTCAGCCGCCATCGAAGCAGGGTGCCGTCCGGACGACGTCGGCTCATCTCCCGTACCTCACCGGTGTCGTAGCCCCGGGCACGGGCGGCCGCGACTGCCGCGTCCAGATCGGGCGGGCTGATCGCCCAGGTGGTCGTCCGTGCCGCCGCCAACCCGTCCATCTGGAAGGGGCGCGCATGGGACGGCACGGGCTGCTCCGGATCCGGGCCGATGATCTCCAGGTAGGCGCAACCGCCCAGCCCTACCAGGTAGTTGCGGGTGCCCAGCCCGACGTGCACTCCGCCCGGCGCCGGGGTCAGTCCCGTGCGCCGGGCGAACTCGGCGACCGTCGTCGCCAGATCGGGCGTTGCGAGGACGATGTGATCGAGGCGTGCGGGAATGGTGTTCATCCCGTCCGAGCGTACGCGCCCGGACGGTGCCGCTGCCCTGTGTGTCCCGCCACGGCTGGGAAACCGCGGGGAAACGAGACTCGCACTGAACTCGGCTTCCCCGTCAGGACATTGGGCTCTCGCGGATCGTCAGCCCCGCGGCGGTGCCGTGCTCGCCCGCTGTACGAGCCGCGTCGACAGCTCCGTCCGCGTTCCCTCCGGACGCTCTCCGTCCATCATCCGCACCAGCAGCCGCAGGGCCGTCGCCGCCATCTCCGCCAACGGCTGACGGACGGTGGTGAGGGCGGGCGTGGTCCATCGGGACTCCGGCAGGTCGTCGAACCCGACCACGCTGACGTCGTAGGGGATCCTCAACCCCCGTTCCGCCAGGGCCTGGTAGACCCCGAGGGCCATGCGGTCGGAGCAGACGAAGACGGCCGTCGGCGGCTCGGCCAGATCGAGCAGTTCATGCATGCGTCGGTGCGCGACGGACTCGTCGAAGCTTCCGTTGCGCAGGTATTCGGGGCGCTGCGCGAGCCCGGCCGAGGCCAGCGCCGAGCGGTAGCCGGCGACCCGGGCGCTGCTGCACATCTTGCGGCGCGGGCCGGCGATCACGGCGATGCGTTCGTGGCCGAGTGCCAGCAGATGCTCGGTCGCCGTCACCCCGCCCTGCCAGTTCGCCGCCCCCACCGACACCACCCCGGGCGGCGGCTCGACCACCGGGTCGATCATCACGAACGGTGTGCGGTGCTGCTCCAGCCAGGCGAACTGAGAGCCCGTCAACTCGGCCAGGTTGAACAGGACTCCGGCCGAACCCCGCACGGTCAGCTTGTCCAGCCAGCCGCGCTGCGGGCGGCCGGCGCGGGTGCGGGACAAGGCGGCCGAGACGACCACGTCCAGACCCGCGTCGTGCGCCGCCTCCTCCACGCCGTGCAGCACCGCGCCCGACCGGGAACTGTCCAGCGAGTGCACGACGAGGTCGACCAGCCGGGGCGGCTTCGTCGCGTCGAAGCGCGGTCTGCGCACATAGCCGAGCCGGTCCAACGCCTCCGTGACCCGGCGTCGGGTCTCGGGGGCGACGTCCTCCCGGCCGTTGACCACCTTGGACGCGGTCGGTACGGACACTCCCGCCTCGCGGGCCACGACCGCCAGGGTCGGCCCGGCCGTCACGCTCGCGCTCGCCGTGTGCACCATTGGGAACCACCTCTCCGGCCCGCCCGAGGGCCAGCGAAAGTTCGACCAGCACCCTTTCGGAGCCGATCCGGCAACAGGCGGCTCGCAGAAAGCGCTTGCTATCCTAGGTGTGCCACAGCCTGACGTGAAGACACCGGGAACGGCGGGATCTTGTGGCGGTGACTTTCGAAACCCGCCGGAGCTCAGTCGGGCGTGCAGCTCAGCCGGAAGTCCCGGAAGTCCGCCGTGAAGGCGGCGTCGACCAGGTCCCGGACATGGATCCCGGCCAGGGTGCCGGTGAAACGCAGCCGTCCGCCATGGTCGTCCGACAGCCGGCCGGCGTCCAGCGGCGGGCCGACCGGCGTGCGCACCCCGTCGCCCAGGTACCAGAAACGCGCTTCCACGCCGTCGACCGTGACGCCCAGCGTGACCGGTGCGCTCGCGTCGACGTCCACGACCGCCGCCTGCCGCGCACCCTTCTCGTCGCGCTCCACCAGACTGAGGACCGTCCGTCCCCTGCCCTCCCACTGCTGGCCGCGCTGCGGCTCGCCCGCGGGCTCCGCCCAGGTCAGGTCGAGGCAGAGATACGCCTCCGCGTCGTAGCGGAGGATCAGGCCGGCGGCCTGCGTGAAGGTGAACGGACGTGCGTCCACGGTTACTTGAGCCGTGGACCGGTGTTCGGTGAGGCGCTGGGCGAGCAGGCTCTGCGCCCAGCGGGACTCGGGACCGTGCCGGCCACGCAGGCGGATCCACCCCGGACGGGAGGCGACGTCCGCCCAGGAGGGATCCGGCGGTTCGCGCAGGGTGCTCCAGGGCCAGCCCAGCGGGTCGTCGGAGGAAGAGGGCGGGGGAGTCTCGTACGGACTGTCCGGCACCTCGACCTCGACCGACGGATGCCAACCGCCCTGCCTGAGCCGCGGTCTGCCCGCCGCGTCCCAGGTCACCGCCTGGATCGCGGTCTCCCGGCCGAGGGTGCAGTGGGGGCCGTTCGGCGTCCTCAGCGGGCGGGCCGTGAGGTGGCTCAGGAACCACTCGCCGTCCGGCGTCTGCACCAGCTCGGCGTGCCCCGCCTTCTGCAGCGGCAGCCCCGGATCGTCCCGCGAGGTGAGCAGGGGGCGGCCGTCGAGTTCGTACGGGCCGGTGAGAGACCGACTGCGGGCCGTGCGGACGCCGTGCTCGAAACCCGTTCCACCCTCGGCGAGGACGAGGTGGTACCACCCGCCGTGCCTGAGCAACTTCGGTCCCTCCACGAGCCGTTCGTGCTGGAGGAGAAGGTGCGTGTCGCCGAGCGGGGACAGCGTGTCGCGGTCCAGCTCCGTCAGGGTGATCCCTGCGAACCGCTGCCCTTCGGGGCGGTGGTCGTTCTGGAGGTTGAGCAGCCAGAGCCGTCCCCCTTCGTGGAAGAGCGCGGGGTCGAAACCGTGACTCGCGACGCGGCGCGGCGGCGTCCAGGGGCCGCTCACGTCGGTGGCCGTGGTCACGTAGGCGTCCTGGTCGAAGTACGGCGTCCCGACGGACCGTACGACTGCGTAGACCACCCAGAAGCGCTCGCCGTCCCAGCTCAGCGACGGCGCCCAGATGCCGCCCGAGTCGGGGACGCCGGCCAACGTCCCCCCGGGGGCGGCTCCTTCGACATGTCCCGCGTACTCCCAGTGGGCCAGATCGTGCGAGCTGTGAATCGGGATCGTCGGGAACCACTCGAAGGAACTGGTCGCCACGTAGTACCGGTCGCCGGCCCGGATCAGGGACGGATCGGGCGCGAAGCCACGGATCACGGGGTTGTGCACAACGGTCACTTCAGCGCTCCCAGCGTGACGCCGGTCCGCCAGTAGCGACGCATCGCGATCATCATGATCGCCATCGGCACGATGGACAGCAGTGCGCCGGTCAGGACCAGGCTGGTGACGTCCACGCCCGATTCCAGGCGCTTGCCGCTCCAGTTGTACAGGCCGATGTTGAGCGTCCAGTTCTTCTCGCCGCGCAGCACGGTCAGCGGCAGGAAGAAGGCGTTCCAGGTGTTGACGAAGGCCAGCAGGAAGACCGTGGCGCCGCCCGTCGTCATCATCCGCAGCACGATGCTGAAGAAGATCCGCAGCTCACCGGCGCCGTCGAGGCGGGCCGCCTCCAGGAGCTCGTAGGGAATCGTGGCCTCGGTGTAGACCTTGGCGAGATACACGCTGAACGGGTTGATCAGGCAGGGGATCAGCATCGCCCAGGGGGTGTCGACCAGGCCGATCTCCGAGAACATGAGGTACAGCGGGAGGGTGAGCAGCGCGATCGGGATCAGGAACGAACCCACCACGCTCGCGAACACCACAGTGCGGCCGGGAAAGTCGAAACGGGCCAGGCCGTAGCCCGTGGCGAGGGCGATCAGCGTTCCGCCCAGGGAGCCGACCCCCGCGTACAGCAGGGAGTTGGCGGTCCAGCGCAGGAAGATGCCGTCCTCGTACGTGAACAGCTGGTGCAGGTTGTCCCAGAGGTGCCAGCCGGAGAACCACAGTCCGTTGCTCTGGTAGAGGCCGACGCGGTCCTTGGTGGCGGCGACGATCAGCCACCACACCGGGAACAGGCTGTAGGCGCTGGCCAGGACGAGTCCGAGGAGCAGGAACCGCTGGCCGCCGCGCGAGCGAGCGGCCGGGTCGGGGCGGGTCCGGCGGCGGACGGCCGGAGCCGGGGGCCTGTCGGGCTTCTCGGCGCGGTTTTCGGTGAGCGTCATCGGTCTGCCTCCCTCGAAGTCAGCCGGTAGAAGAGGAAGGAGGCGACGCCGAGGATGAGGGCGAGCAGCACCGACAGGGTCGCGGCGTAGTGGTAGTTGCCGGCGTTGAACGCCTGGTTGTAGATGATCATGATCGGGGTGAAGCTGTCGTTCACCGTCTGCGGGGTGACGTTCCTGAACAGCGCCGGCTCGTTGAAGATCTGCAGCATCTGGATGATGGACAGCAGACCGGTCAGGACGAGCGCGCCGCGCACGTACGGGACCTTGATGCTGCGCGCGATCCGCAGCTCGGAGGCGCCGTCGAGCCGCGCGGCCTCGAACAGCTCGCGTGGCACGGCCTGCAGCGCCGAGTAGATGATCACCATGTTGTAGCCGATGCCGTGCCAGGTGAGCAGGTTGCCGATGGACGGCCAGACCATGGACGGCGTGAAGAAGTTCCAGTCGAACCCGAACAGCTTGCCCAGCGGGGTCAGCGGACCGACGTCGGGGCTGTAGAGGTTGATCCACACGATCGCCGCGACCACCCCCGGGATCATGTACGGCACCAGGAGCAGGATCCGGAACCGGCCGGCCGCGCGCGAGGTGAGCGCGTCCAGCAGCAGCGCCAGCACCAGGGCGATGAACAGCATCACCGGGATCTGCACACAGGCGAACAGCACCACGCGCAGGATGGACGTCAGGAACGCCGAGTCCGTCAGGCCCTGCCGGTAGTTGTCGAAGCCGGAGAACTCCTCGGTGGCGCCGCCCAGACCGAGCCCGGACTGCTGGGTGCGGAACAGGGACTGGTAGACGGCGTAGCCGATCGGGACCAGGTAGAGGAACACGAAGCCGAGCTGGAAGGGCACCGTGAAGGCGGCGCCCTTCCAGCGCAGGGAGCGAATCATCGAATCTGCCTCAGCCCTTGACGCTGATGCCGCGGGACTTCAGGTCGTTGACCGTCCACTGCTGCATGTGCGCGAGCAGGTCGGTGACCTTCTGCTCCTTGCTGACGACCTTGCCCCAACCCGCCTGCAGCTCGGTGAACATCGCGGTCCAGTCGGGACCGAAGGCCCAGTCGGTGGTGACGGTGCCCAGGCTGTCCTTCACGACCTGCTGGGCAGGCTGGTAGTTCGTGCCGAGCAGCTTCTGGGAGATCGCCTCGCCGACGTAGGAGTCGCTGTCGGCCAGTGCGGGCATCACGCCGTTGCCCGTGGTGGGGCTCGCCATCGTCTTGACCGCGCCGGTGTCGGTGGACATCCACAGCGCCGCCTCGGCCGCCTGCTTCTGGTTCTCGCACTGCTTGGGCACCAGGGTCACACCGCCGCTCTGGTTGGTGCCGGCCGGGGTCTTGGCCGCCTCACCCGCGAAGGTCGGCCACGGCGTGAGCGCCCACTGGCCGAAGGACTTGGTGAAGTTGTTCACCATGCCGGCCATCTGCCAGGTGGAGATCTGCCGGGTCGCGGTGCCGCCGTTGTCGTAGTTGCGCTGGACGGCGGCGTAGTCGGCGAAGGAGAGCTTTGAGTCGAGGTCGTTGTCGATGATGTCCTGGATCACCTTCGCGGCCTTGAGGGTGCCCTCGTCCTGGAAGTTCACCTTCCAGGAGTTGCCGTCGATGGCGTACCAGTGCGCCCCGGCCTGCATGGCCAGCACCTCCAGGGTGCTGGGGTCCTCGCCGGCATAGTTGGTGATCTTGATGCCGTGTTTCTTCAGCTCCTTGCCCGCGGCGATGAAGTCGTCCCAGGTCCTGGGCGCCTTCAGGCCGTACTTGGCGAAGATGTCCGTGCGGTAGATGGTGAACGCGGGCGCCGAGCTGGTCGGCACGCCGTAGACCTTGCCCTGCACCAGCCCGGCGGCCCAGGAACCGGCGTTGAACTTGTCCTTGCTCGGCTCGATGTACTGCGTGAGGTCGGCGAGCGCGTCCTGCGAGACCCAGCTCGTCACGTACTCGGCGGTGTTCTGCACCAGGCAGGGCGCGTTCTTCGCCTTGACCGCGTTGGTCAGCTGCTTCTGCATGGTGAGCTGGTCGGTGACCTTGGTGTACTTGAGCTGGACGTCCTTGTGGGAGGCGTTGAACGCCTTGACGAGCGCTTCCTGACCGTTGGCCCAGCCCCAGAAGTCGAGGGTGATGGGACCGGACGACTTCGAGGACGAGTCATCGTCCCCGGACCCGCCGCAAGCGGTGAGCAGACCTGTCAGTGCGAATCCCGCAACGGCGGCGCGGGCGAACCTTCTCCGGGAGCTGGTGGAGTTCATCTGACCGTGATCCTTCGGGAAGTAGGCCTCGGAATCGAGGAACGGCGGCTCGGTACTGGCCAGGAACGGCGGCCGGGGGGCGTCGGCTCGCGGTCGCGGGGGGTTCGGCCAAAGCGGAAGCTGTAGTAACCGGTTGCTGGGACCGTAGGACGGACGCTCCGCACAGAGCAAGAGGTAGGCGGAAACTTGTTACGGCCGCCGGTCGGTGGGGTGAGGTCTCCGTGAACGCCGCGCATGGGCCACGGTGGAGTGATCTGTGCAGGTCAGATACGCCAGGCAGAGGCCTTCAGGACTTCCGGAGGACATCGCTCAAGAGCCCGGCGAGGTCGGCAAAAACCTTCGGTAAACGGTTTCGTAACGTGGTCACAACGCCCTCGCTCACCGTCGAGATGGAGGCCGCACCGAGTCGCGTACGACGACATGGGTGCCCAGCACGAGGTGTTCCCCGTCGCCGCCCCTGCGGCCGCCCGCGCCGCCTTCGCGCCGGTCGGCGACCGCCCGCAGCGCGACGCGGCCCATCTCCTCGTACGGGACGTGCACGGTGGTCAGCTGGGGGGTGAGCTGGGAGGCCAGCGGGATGTCGTCGTAGCCGACGATCGACACGTCCTCCGGGACGCGCAGGCCCGCCGAGCGCAGCGCCTGCATGGCTCCGGCCGCGACGACGTCGGTCCCGGCGAGCACGGCGGTGAAGTCGAGCGTCTCGCGCAGGGCCGATTCGACGGCCGAGTACCCGTGCTCGTCGTCGTACGGACCGTGCCGCACCAGGCCCGGATCGAACGGCACCCCGTACGCCTCGAAGGCCCGCCGGGCGCCCTTCAGCCTGCTCTGCGCCGTGGTGAGAGGGGCGGGGCCGGGCAGGATCAGGACCCGTCGGTGGCCCGCGGACAGCAGATGGCTGGCCATGGCGTAGGCGCCGGACTCGTTGTCGTAGTCGACGGTCGTGGCCGGTACGGCGCCCTCCAGCGGCGGCCTGCCGACCAGGACCAGGTGCGAGCCGGCCGCGTCCAGGGAACGGGCGAAGCGGGCCATGCGCAGCTGGTACTCCTCGTAGTCGTAGGCGCCGCCGAGCAGGACCACCGCGGCGACACCCTGCTGGCGCATCATGTTCACCAGGGCGAGCTCGCGTTCCGGGTCGTCGCCGGTGGTGCCCACCAGGGAGAGCCAGCCGCGCATCGTGGCGGCGCCCTCGACGCCCTTGGCCACGTGGGCGAAGGCGGCGCCGGTGATGTTGTTGAGGAGGATCGCGACCGTCGGCGTGCCGCCGCCGGCCAGGGAGCGGGCGTGGGCGTTGGTGACGTAGTCCAGGTCCCGGACCACCTTCATCACCCGGCGGCGCAGCTCTTCCGAGACCGGGTAGTTGCCGGACAGCACGCGCGACACGCTCGCCACGGACACGCCCGCGCGCTCCGCCACGTCACGGATGGTCGACCGTCCGGCGTCCGAGCTCGTCCTGCGCTGACTCACCGTGCTGGCTCCTTCGCCGTCGTGGTCCGCCCGCGGGGGAGGCCCGGGCGGCCGGGCTCCTCGTCGGTGCGGAAACGGTATCCCATCGTTCCCCCAGGTGGGGGAGCCTGTGGACAGTGGCCGGCGAGCGCCGCTGAACAGCGCTTTTCCCCACCGGCGGGCCATCGGCGGGCCGCCGGGGCGGGCCGGTCGCGGCGCGGGCCGGGGCGCGGGCCGGGGCGGCCGGGCGGCGCCGGCCTCACGCGACCCGTGCCAGGTCCGCGTGCCGTACCTCGTGGGCCAGGGGCAGGCCCTGCGCCAGGCGCTCCAGTTCCTCGACGACGATGCGGCCGAGCCGCTCCAGCTCGTTGCCGAGGGAGCCCGCGATGTGCGGGGTGAGGAAGACGTTGGGCAGCCGGTACAGGGGGGAGTCGGCGGGCAGCGGTTCGGGCTCGGTGACGTCCAGGACCGCGTTCAGCCGACCGGAGAGCAGCTCGTCGGTGAGGGCCGCGTGGTCCACCAGGGCGCCCCGGGAGGTGTTGATCAGCAGGCCGCCGTCCCGGACCAGCGCGAGCCGGGCGCGGTCGAGCATGTGGTGGGTCTCGGGGATGTCGGGCGCGTGCAGGCTGACGATGTCGCTGTGGCGCAGCAGATCCTCCAGGGAGAGAAGCTGGGCGCCGAGCTCGGCGGCCTCGGCCGCGTCGACGTACGGATCGTGGAGGAAGGCCTCGAAGTCGTACGGACGCAACAGTTCCAGCAGGCGGCGGCCTACCCGCGAGGCGCCGATGACGCCGACGCGGCGGCCGAGGTTGCCGGTGGTCGCGGTCTCGGCGGGGGTGGGGTAGGCGTGGGTGCGGCGGAAGCGCTCGCGGTGGGCGAAGGCGTCCTTTCCGGCGAGCAGGATCATGGCCAGGGTGTATTCGGCGACGGGTACGGCGTTGCCGGTGACCGCGCTGGAGACGGCGACGCCGCGCTGCCACAGGGCGTCGCCGACGAGCGAGCGGACCGAGCCCGCCGCATGCAGGACCGTGCGCAGCCCGGGTGCCGCGGTGAGCGCGTCCGCGTCGAGGTGGGGGCAGCCCCAGCCGGTGATCAGGACCTCGGCGCCGGCCAGTGCGGGCGCGGCGGCCGGATCGGCGAAGTCGCGGACGACGAGCGTGGGGTCGAGGTCGGCCGTTTGCCGCAGGCGGGCCAGGAGCGGCGCGGGGAACAGCAGGGGCAGATGCACCGGATCCATGGCGAACACGGCCCTGGGCAGCTGGGCGCTGGGCATGACTCTCCTGAGTGCGTAGGAAACATTTTCTGAAAGCGTCTTCTACGGTAGGTCTGCTCCGGAGTCGGGGTCAATCGGTCGGGCGGATCGCCGAAGCGGAAATCCTTTCGAGCCGCTTTCTGGGTAAAAGGGCACTTCAGAGCGGGAGTTCGGCGGGCGCGGCGGGGCGCGCGGACGGGCTTCGCGGGAGCGGGAAACATGTTTCCGGTGTGAGGGCGGGGAGCGAGGTGCGACGGGGGAGCCACGGGCGCTACCGGTTGCCGAAGGCGCGCCGAGGCGGCGTTCGCAGGTGCGAGTCGGCGAAATCTTCGAAGGGTCCCTGCTGGTGCGGACCTGGCTGCAACCTCGCTGATCACCGTAGGTCAGACGGGATTTTCTGGAGGGTGGAGACCGCTTGGCGGTGACTGCGCGGCGGCTCTCGGGCCGTGCGCAGAGTTTTCGAAAGTCTGCGCAGGCTCTTGACGCGCCATCGAGACCGGCACAAGCTCTGGCCACCCGCTCGTAGCAACCGGTTGCTACCTGTTACTACGGCGAGTCCCTCGCGATCCCGTGTTCGCGTCCTCCTCGGATCGCCCGAGCTCGTATCCCCGAATCAGAAGGCGAGGCCTCCATGCGCTCCCATGCCGGCGCCCCTCCCAGCCGCCGCCGCTTTCTCGCTCTGTCGGCCGGCGGCGCCGTGGCCGGCGCGGCGGCGCTGAGCGGCTGCGCGATGCGGGTGTCGACCGGGGTCGGCGGATCCGGCGAGACCGTCACCGTGATGGTCAACTCCGGGGACATCCTCCCCGAGCAGGTCCAGCAGGCGAAGAAGGACCTCGGCATCAAGATCAGCTTGGTGAAGTACGACATCACCAAGCTGATCGCGATGCTCACCAGCGGCGACCCGCCGGACCTGGTGCGCGGCGTCGGGGCTGTGGACCTGCCGTTCTTCGCGGCGCGGGACGTGGCCGAGGAGCTGGACCCCTACTTCGCCCGAAGCGCCGTCCTCAAGCTCGACGACCTGGATCCCGTCAACGACCTGTGGCGGTTCGACGGCCGCACCCAGGGCAAGGGCCCGCGCTACGGCATGGCGAAGGACTTCTCCCAGGACTCCATGTTCTGGTTCAACACCGCGGCGTTCGACAAGGGAGGCGTCGACTACCCGTCGGAGACCGAACCGGTCACGTACGAGGAGTGGCTGGACACCGCCAAGCGCCTCGTGCGGCGCAAGAAGGGCCAGACCACGGTCTTCGGCGGCAGTTTCAACGGCCTGACCCGGGCCACGCTCCTGGCGACCATGACGGCGTCCGCGGGCGGCAGCCTCTTCAGCGACGACTTCTCCCGGGTCGACTTCACCACCCCCGAGGCCCGCAAGGCCCTGGCCTGGTACCTGGACTACGCCAGGACCAAGGTCGGGCCGAGCCTGATCCAGCCCGACCCCAACGGCTGGGACGGGCCCACCTACCAGGCCGGACGGATGGCCATGTCGAACTCCGGTTACTGGCTGGGCGGCATGATCGGCACCGACAGGAAGCTGGCGGCCGTGTCCCGCCTGGCGCCTGCCCCCGTCTTCGCGGGCGGCCCGCGGATCAGCGCCTGTCAGGGCGGCACGGGCCTGTGGATGCCGCGCGCGGCGAAGAACAAGGACGCCGCATGGCGGGTCTTCGAGTGGTTCTTCGGAGAGGAGCCGGCCAAGGCGCGCGCCTCCGGCGGCTGGGGCATCCCCACCCTGAAGTCGATGCGTTCGCTGATGCCGGCCCAGGAGGACTACCAGAAACGGGCACTGAAGGCGCAGGAGAACGAGCTGAAGCACTTCTCGGTGGTCTCCTTCACCCCCTACTCCAGGGCAGACGCCGTCGACGCCCTCTTCAACCAGATCGCCCCCGCCGCGATGAACGGCCAGATCTCCGTCGACGCTCTCGCCCGCCGCCTGAACTCGGCGGTCAACGAGCAGCTGAAGCGCGGTAAGGAGCAGGTGGGATGACGGCCGACCAGATCTCCTCCGTCGCCAAGCGGCCGGGCGCCGCCGCGAGCGCCCGACGCGCACCGGCCGCCGCAGGCCCGGGGACGTCCATGACCGCGCGCAGGCACCGGGCGTTCTACCTGTTCACCTCGCCCTGGATCATCGGGTTCCTGCTGCTGACCATCACGCCGATGGTGTACGCGCTGTGGCTGAGCTTCACCACGTTCGACGGCATCTCTCCCCACTGGAAGTACGTCGGACTCGGCAACTACCGCGAGCTGCTGAACGATCCGGTCACCTGGGACGCGCTGGGCCGCGCGGGCCTGTTCGCGGTGACCTCGGTGCCGCTGTCGATCACCGCGGGGCTCGGTCTCGCCGTCCTCGTCAACCGGCCGATCAAGGCGCGCGGCGTGTTCCGCACCCTGCTCTATCTGCCCGCCGTGGTGCCGCCGGTGGGCGCGGGCCTCGCCTTCAAGCTTCTCTTCGATCAGAACTCCGGCGCCTCCAACGGCGTCCTGACCTTCTTCGGCATCGACGCCGTGGGCTGGCTCGCCGACCCCTACGCCCGCTACGTCCTGCTGATGACGGTGCTCTGGGGCGCCGGAAACGTCATGATCATCTCGCTGGCGGGGCTTCAGGACGTACCCCGGGAACTCCACGAGGCGGCCCGTATCGACGGGGCGAGCGCCTGGCGCACCTTCCGCAGCATCACCGTGCCGTTGCTGTCGCCCGTCCTGCTCTTCCAGACGGTCACCGGGATGATCGCCTCGGTGCAGACCATCATGCCGCTGCTGCTGGCCCCGCTCGGCGACACGAGCGGCGTCACCACGGTTCCGCAGTCCAACTACCTCTACATGATGCACGTGTTCGCGCAGTACTTCGCGCTCGGCCGCTACGGCTACGCCTCCGCGCTGCTGTGGGTGCTCTTCGTCCTGATCCTCGTCGTGACCGGACTCATCTTCAAGTTCACGTCCGGCGCGGTGTTCTACAACGTCGACCCGGAGGCGAAGAAGTGACCGCCACCACCCTGCGGCCCACGTCATCGACGACCGACATGCGGGTGCGGGTGCGCGTCAGGCGCCTTGTCCTCTACACGGTCCTCGTCGCCGTCACCGGGCTGTTCCTCGGCCCCTTCGGCTGGCTGATCCTCAGTGGCCTGAAGACCCAGGGCGAACTGGCCGCCTCACCCGTGCACTGGCTGCCCGACGCCTTTCAGTGGCACAACTTCGCCGACGCCTTCCACCAGATCGACTTCCTCGGCTACGCCCGCAACTCCCTGGTCATCGCCCTCATCTACGCCACCCTCGTCACCCTCAGCTCGGCCTGGGTCGGCTTCGGCTTCGCCCGGCTCGACGCGCCCGGCAAGAAGGTGCTGTTCGGCGTCCTGCTCGGCTCGATGATGCTGCCCCAGATGGTCACGCTGCTGCCGACCTATCTGATCTTCGCCAAGCTCGGCATGGTCGACACCTACTGGCCGTGGGTGCTGTGGGGCTTGTCCTCGGCGCCGTATCTGGTCTTCCTCTTCCGGCAGTTCTTCGCGGGCTTGCCGCGCGAGCTGGAGGAGGCCGCGATCGTCGACGGCTGCGGATACACATCGGTCTTCTGGCGGATCTTCCTGCCGCAGTCCTGGCCCGTGCTGTCCGCGAGCTTCATCATCGCCTTCACCTGGACCTGGGGCGACTACATCGCCCCGCAGCTCCTGCTGTCCACCGACCGCACCACGCTCGCCGTCGCCGTGATGACCACCTATGTCAGTGAGGCCGGCACGCCCGTGCCCGAGCTTCAGGCCGCGGCCTCCGTGATGTATGTCGTCCCGATCCTGCTGATCTTCCTCATCGCCCAGCGCGGCTTCGTCGCCGGGATGTCGACCTCCGGTCTCAAGTAACCCTCCTACCGACCTGTCTGTTGCAAGGAGTCGCACATGATCACGCCTTTGTCCCGCCGTACCGCCCTGCAGGCGGCCGGCGCCACGGTGCTCGCCGCCGGCCTCACCAACCTCACGGCCACGGCGGCCCGGGCCGAAGGGGCGGACGACAACTCCGCCCCCAGGCTGGTCACGTACCCCCGTCCGGCCACCATGCCGACCAACACCAGCTTCAAGGTGCGTGTGCGCACCGCCCCCGACGGCGACTGGCAGACGCTCGACGTCTACCGGCCGCAGCTGGAGGAGATCAACGCGACCACCGGCTCCGGCAAGGTCTACAACTCCTCGATGGTGTACTTCGACTTCCAGGGCTCCGTCGAAGTCGAGGTGACGTACCTCAAGGGCGGCACCACCAAGGCCCGGGTGAGGCCGGACTCGTACGGCATCAAGCCCGAACTCGGCGGCGACACGCTGGTGTTCACCCTTGACGAGCCGAAGGACGTCGTCGTCCAGATCAACGACGAGATCTTCGACTGTCTGCACGTCATCACCAACCACATCTGCCCCAACCCGCCCTCGGCGGACGACCCGGACGTCATCTACTTCGGCCCCGGTGTGCACACCGTCACCGGCAACGTCCTCACCGTCCCCAGCGGCAAGACCGTGTACCTCGCGGGCGGCGCCGTCCTACAGGCGCAGGTGTTCTTCAAGAACGTGGAGAAGGCCGCCCTCACCGGCCGCGGCATGCTCAACGCCGGCCCCGGCGGCATCCTCTGCGAGGGCAGCAAGAACATCCGCGTCGAGGACGTCATCATCATGAACCCGAACGGCTATGCGGGCACGTTCGGCATGAGCGAGAACGTCCATGTCAAGAAGGCGCGTTCGTTCAGCTCGAAGGGCAATGGAGACGGTTTCGACGTCTTCTCCTCGACCGGGATCGTCTTCGACGGCTGTTTCATGCGCAACTCCGACGACTGCTTCGCCATCTACTGCCACCGCTGGGACTACTACGGCGACACCCGCGACATCACCATCCAGAACTGCACCCTGTGGGCCGATGTCGCGCACCCGATCAACGTCGGCACGCACGGCAACAGCGATGCCCCCGAGACGCTCGAGAACCTGGTCATCAAGAACATCGACGTCCTCGACCACCGCGAGCCCCAGATGAACTACCAGGGCTGCATCGCCCTCAATCCGGGCGACTCCAACCTCATCAAGAACGTCCGCATCGAGGACGTGCGCATCGAGGACTTCCGCTGGGGCCAGGTCATCTACATGAAGGTGATGTTCAACCCGAAGTACAACACCTCGGTCGGCCGCGGCATCCAGGACGTCTACGTCAAGAACCTCAGCTACACGGGCACCCACGCCGAGCCGTCGCTGTTCCTCGGCTATGACGCCGAACACGCCATCGACAACGTCACCTTCGAGAACCTGGTGATCAACGGGGTCGTCGTCGCCGACTCGATGAAGAAGCCGAAGTGGTACTACACCACCGACGCCATCCAGTGGTTCTACAACGAGCACGTGACGAACCTGACGTTCCTCACGACCGCCGAGGCCGAGGCGGCCGCCGCGTCATGATCACCCCCGCGACCAGCCGCCGGGGCTTCCTCGGCGGCGCGGCGGCCCTGCTGCTGGCGTCGGGCGCGAGCGGACTGCTCGTTCCCGGCGTCGCCCGGGCCGCCGACCGGAACGACACCGGCACCGGTACCAGAGCCTTCGCCCACCCCGGCCTGCTGCACACCGCCGACGACCTCGCCCGGATGAAGGCAGCCGTCGCCGCCAAGCAGTCCCCCGTCTACGACGGCTACTTGGCGTTCGCGGCGCACGCCCGCTCCTCGGCCTCGTACGCCGTCCAGAACACGGGCCAGATCACCAGTTGGGGCCGCGGCCCCACCAACTTCCAGAACCAGGCCGTCGCCGACTCGGCCGCCGCCTACCAGAACGCGCTCATGTGGGCTGTCACCGGCAACCGGGCCAACGCCGACAAGGCCCGCGACATCCTCAACGCCTGGTCGGCGTCCCTGACGGCGATCACCGGCGCGGACGGGCCGCTCGGCGCCGGGCTCCAGGCCTTCAAGTTCGTCAACGCGGCCGAACTCCTGAGGCACAGCGACTACGACGGCTGGGCGCAGACGGACATCGCCCGCTGCGAGCGGTCCTTCCTCGACGTCTGGTATCCGGCCGTGTCCGGCTACATGCTCTACGCCAACGGCAACTGGGACCTGACTGCCCTTCAGACCATCCTGGCCATCGGCGTGTTCTGCGAGGAGCCCGTGCTCTTCGAGGACGCCCTGCGCTTCGCCGCGGCCGGCGCGGGCAACGGAAGCATCCCGCACCGCATCGTCACCGACGCCGGGCAGGGCCAGGAGGCCGGCCGCGACCAGGGCCACGAGCAGCTCGCCGTCGGCCTGACCGGCGACATCGCCCAGGTCGCCTGGAACCAGGGCATCGACCTCTGGGGCCACGAAGACAACCGCATCCTCGCCAACTTCGAGTACGCCGCCCGTTACAACCTCGGCGGCGACGTCCCCTTCACCCCCGACCTCGACCGCACCGGCAAGTACATCAAGAAGACGGTTTCCGCGACCGCCCGCGGCAACCTGCCACCGATCTACGAGATGGCCTACGCCCACTACGCCGGCGTCCGAGGTCTCGACACCCCGTACACCAAGGCCGCCGTCTTCCGTGGCACCGGCGACGCCCGCACCGTCGAGGGCAGCAACGACGACCTGCCCAGCTGGGGCACCTTCGCCTACGCCGGCGCGACGGCCACCTCGTCGACGACGGCGCCGACGGCTCCGGCGGGCGTCACCGCCGTCGGCGACGGCAGGTCCGTCACCGTGAGCTGGCTGCCGTCCGTGGGGGCGAGCACGTACAGCGTCCGCCGGGCGACCAAGCCCGAGGGCCCGTACGAGGAGATCGCCACGGGCCTCGACAAGCCGACGTACAGCGACACCGACGCGCGAGGGGACCGGACGTACCACTACACGGTCATCGCCTTCAACTCCCAGGGCGACAGCGGTAATTCACGCATCGCCTCCGCCGCAGCCGGCCTCCCCGCCCCCTGGTCCACCCAGGATCTCGGCGACGTGAAGATCCCCGGTTCCGCCGCCTTCGACGGCGAACGCTTCGTCCTGGAGGCGAGCGGCACCGCCGACGCCTATCGCCTCGTGCACCTGCCGCTGCCGGGCGACGGCACGGTCACCGCACGGATCGTGTGGCCGCTCAGCTCGCAGTATTCCAAGATCGGCGTAACCCTGCGCGACTCGCTCGACGCGGACGCGGCGCACGCCGCCATGCTGATCCAGGGGCTGCCGCTGCACACCTGGAGCGGTGTGTGGAGCGTACGGCCGTCGGCCGGGGCGGAGATCTCCGCCACCGGCAGCACACCCGTGCCGCCCGCCCAGCAGGACGCCATCACGAGCAACGCGTCCTTCCCGATCTCCAACCTCGGCGCCCTCCCGGAGTCCGCGACCCCGCTTCAGGCCCCGTACGTCGAGGGCGCGGGCGACGGCTACCGGCTGCGGGCGCCGTACTGGGTGCGGGTGACGCGCAAGGCACGCCGGTGCACCGGCGCGATCTCCCCTGACGGCATCCGCTGGACCGAAGTCGGCTCCACCGAGGTCGAGTTGGGGCACACCGCGTACGCGGGTCTCGTCCTCACCTCCTGCCTCGGCGTCGACGAGGACTACGCCGAAACCGGCACCGGAGCCTTCGACAACGTCACCGTCATGTCGGCCTCGGGCGAGGTGTGGACGGTATCGCACCCGGCCGGCGCCGCCACCGGCCTCACGGCGACCACCGGCGCGGACGCCGTCGAACTGGCCTGGACCGACCCGGACCTCTCCGCCCGCTACAAGGTGCTGCGCTCCACCGACGCCGACGGCCCGTACCGCACCGTCGCCACCGGCATCGGCCCCGTCGGCTTCGGCACCCGCATCCGGTACGCCGACGCCACCGGCACGCCCCGCACGACGTACCACTACGTCGTCGCGAAGACGAACGCCGGGGGCCGCGGCCCGCTCTCGGAGTCCGCTGCGGCATCCATGCCCATGCCTGGCACGCCCCAACTCACCTCCGTGACCACGGCGTTCGCGAACAGGGGCGTTCCCTTCCGGCACCTTCTGCGTGCCTCGCACGAGCCCATACGCTTCACCGCGGACGGGCTCCCCGACGGCCTGCGCGTCGACAGACGCACCGGTCTGATCTGCGGCACCCCCAACGAGAGCGGCGAGTTCACGATCACCACCACCGCAGGCAACGCGGCGGGCGACGGCACCGCCACCCTCGCCCTCACCGTCGGCACACCCCCGCCCACCCCCTGGACCTACGGTGATCTCGGCGACGTGATCCTCGACGACCGGGCCTACGGGACGCTCGGCGTCGTCGCGATCCGTACGCCGGGCAGCAGCTCGTACGACGACGGAACCTTCACCGTCCGCGGTGCGGGCATCGACCTGACCGTCAACAACCAGGGAATGACAGGGCAGTTCGTACGACAGCCCGTCACCGGCGACTGCACGGTCACCGCCCGGCTGGTCTCCCGCACCGGAGCCACCGCCGACCGGGTGGGCCTGCTGATGGCCAAGTCGCTGTCACCGTTCGACCAGGCCGCCGGAGTGATCGTCACCGGAGGGACCTCCGCGCAGCTGATGCTGCGCAAAACCGTGGCCGGCGCCTCCGCCTTCTCCGGCACCGCACCTGTCCAACTGCCCCTGCTGCTACGGCTGAAGCGCGCCGGGACCGCCTTCGCCGCAGCAGTGTCCACCGATGACGGCGCCACCTGGTCCGCTCTCGCCTCCGGCGAGATCCCCGGCTTCGGTGACGCCCCCTTCCACGTGGGCCTGGTGGTCTGCTCCCGCAGCCCGCTGGCCCTCGGCACCGCCCACTTCGAAGAGGTGAGCATCACCCCCGACTGATCCCCCCACGGATTGGAGTCGCACAAGATGAGCCGCATCTCCCCCCACCAGAGCCCCGAACAGGGCGAGTTGAGCCGCCGAGGTCTGCTGAAGACCGCCGGCGGCCTCACCGCCGCACTCGCCCTCGGCGGTTCCGCGGCCGCGCTGGCGGGCCCCGCCGCCAGCGCAGCCCCGGCCACCTTCACCCACCCCGGCATGCTGCACAACGCCGGAGACATCAACCGCGCCAAGGTCAAGGTCGCGGCGAAAACCGACCCCTGGCTGTCCGGCTGGAACAGGCTGACCGCCAACTCCCACGCGCAGTCCACCTGGACGCCCAACCCGCAGGCCACCATCATCCGCGGCGGCACGGGCGAGAACTACGGCATCCTCTACAACGACATCGCCGCCGCCTACCAGAACGCCCTGCGCTGGGCGGTGGGCGGTACGGCCGCCAACGGCGACACCGCCGTCAGGATCCTCAACGCCTGGTCGTCCAAGCTGACCACCCTCACCGGCAACGCCGACCGGTTCCTCGCGGCCGGCATCTACGGCTGGGAGTTCTGCCAGGCCGCCGAGCTCATGCGCGGCTACGCGGGGTTCGACCTGGCGAAGTTCCAGCAGATGATGGTCAACGTCTTCTACCCGCTCAACAACCAGTTCCTCACCCAGCACAACGGCGCCTGCATCACCAACTACTGGGCCAACTGGGACCTGTGCAACATGGCCTCGGTCATGGCCATCGGGATCCTCACCGACAACGCGGCCAAGTACGACCAGGCCGTGAACTACTTCAAGACCGGCGCCGGCAACGGCTCCCTCGCGCACGCGGTCCCGTACCTGTACACCGACTCCGACGGCTACGCCCTCGGCCAGTGGCAGGAGTCCGGCCGCGACCAGGGCCACACCATGATGGGCATGGGGCAGATGGGCGCCCTCTGCGAGATGGCCTGGAACCAGGGCGACGACCTCTACTCGTACGACAGCCGCCGCTTCATGAAGGCCGCCCAGTACGTCGCCAAGTACAACCTGGGCCAGGACGTCCCCTACACCACCTACACCTGGGGCACCGGCACCAACTGCAGCCAGCAGTCACAGACGGTGATCAGCTCCGGTTCCCGCGGCCAGGTCCGCCCGGTCTGGGCCATGCTCCACTACCACTACAACCGGCGCCTCTACCTCGACGACAAATGGATCTCCCAGATGTGCTTCTCGGTGGCCCCCGAGGGCGGCGGCGGGGACTACGGCTCCACCAGCGGCGGCTACGACCAGCTCGGTTTCGGCACCCTGATGTACGCCAAATAGCCCTGCTGCGGGCTCGTGCACCGGAATACCGCGCGACCTTGTGGTGCTCTGGTACTACCGGTGCGCGAGCACGCGAAGGGCTGGTGGGCGCATGACAGCAGACCAGGCGAACCCCGTGGTCAGGACGCCGTACGGGGCCGTACGCGGCAGGTACGAGAACGGCGTCGCGGTCTTCAGGGGCATCCCGTACGCCGCCCCGCCGTTCGGTCCCGGGCGCTTTCGGTCCCCCGCGCCGCCGGAGCCCTGGGAGGGCGTGCGCGACGCGGGCGCCTTCGGGCCCACGGCGCCGAAACCGCCGTACTCCGACGCCTTCGCGCAGTACCTGTCCGACCCGGACCTGCCCGGTGACGACTGTCTCAACCTCAACGTGTGGACGTCGGAGCCGGGACCGGGCGCCCGGCTCCCGGTCATGGTGTGGCTGCACGGCGGCGCCCTGACCCGTGGCTCGTCGGCCGTGCCCGTGTACGACGGGCACGCCTTCGCCCGCGACGGCGTCGTCCTCGTCTCGGTCAACTACCGGCTCGGAGTCGAGGGCTACGGACTGTTCCCGGACGCCCCCGCCAACCGCGGACTGCGCGACCAGCTCGCCGCGCTGGCATGGGTCCATCGCTCCATCAGGGCCTTCGGCGGCGACCCCGACCGGGTTACCCTGGCCGGACAGTCCGCCGGAGCGATCAGCGCCGGCGCCCTGATCGCGGCCCCGCAGGCGCAGGGCCTGTTCCACCGGGCCGTCCTGCAGAGCGGACCGCCGGAGGCCTTCGAACGGGACAAGGTCCGGCGCATGGTGCGCCGTATGGCCGCCCGGCTGAAGGTCCCTGCCACCGCCGAGGCCTTCGCCGCCGTCGACCGGGACCTGCTGTTGCGTACCCAGGCCGAGGTCGGCAGGCTCAGCAGCCCCGTCCTGGGCGGGCCCGCCTTCGGCATCGTCGTCGACGGCGACCTCGTCCCGCGCGACCCCCTGCAAGCCCTCATCGGCGGGGACGCGGCCTCCGGCATCGACCTGCTTCTCGGCTGGACCCGCGACGAGTACCGACTGTGGCTGGCCCCGGGCGGTCTGCTGGAGCGCGTCGACCGACTGGGTCCCGTGGCCCTCGCCGGCGCCATGGCCCGCTGCCGCTGCGGCCCCGAGGTGCCGCGCGGCTACCGGGCCCTGCACCCCGGGGCCGGGACCGCCGAGATCGTGGGCCAGATGGTCACCGACAACCTGCTGCGCCTGCCCCTGCAACGGCTCGCGGACGCCCGCCCCGGGTCGTCGTACGTGTACGAGTTCGCTTGGCCGTCGCTCAGGCCCGGACTCGGCGCCTGCCACGCCCTCGAACTCGGGTTCGTCTTCGACACCGGAGAGACGCCCGATTCCGCGAAGCTCGCGGGGGACGACGCGCCGCAGGAGCTCGCCGACGCGATGCACGGGGCCTGGACACGGTTCGCGGCGACGGGCGACCCCGGCTGGGAGGCCTGGGACGCGGCGCACCCTGTGCGGATCTTCGGCGACGTCGGCAGCGGACCGTACCCGAGCGACGACCTGGCCTACACCGCATACGGTCCGCGCGACCGTGAGCTGGCCCTGTGGACGGCGGACGCGACCGCCGCTCCGGGAGAATCCGCCGACGGCACGGCGACGCCGGACCCGCTGCCCAGCAGGCCCGTGCGCGGCACGGAACTCAGGTCGGCAGTGCGCAGGCTGCGCCGCGCCGGCGGAGTGCGGGGCCGCTGACGGCCTGACCGCCGCGTGGGCCCGTCGCACGTGGCCGGTCCGGCACGTCGGGCCTTCAGGCCGACCTCGACGGGGCAGAAGAGGCCCGGTGCGGTCTCCGCCTGGGCCCTTCTATGCGGAGGTCAGCGTGCGGGCGATCGAGGCGACCGCCTCCGGGCCGACCCGGCAGCAGCCCCCGATCAGCCGTGCCCCCGACTCCCGCCAGCCCAGGACCTGCTCGGGGGTGAACGTGGAGCGGCCGTTCCAGGCGCGTGCCTCGGCGTCCCAGACCTCGCCGCTGTTCGGGTAGACGACGACCGGCTTGCCCGTCACCCGCGCCGCGGTCGCCACGGCGGCGTCGACGTCCTGGGGGACACAGCAGTTCACACCGACCGCGATCACCTCGTCCACCTCGGCAGCCAGGGCGAACGCCTCCTCCAGCGGCTGCCCGGCGCGGGTACGGTCGTCGGCGATCGAGTACGACAGCCAGGCCGGCACGCCGAGGCCGCGCACGGCGCGCAGCAGCGCCTCGGCCTCGTCGGCGTCGGGAACCGTTTCCAGCGCCAACACGTCGGGCCCCGCGGCGGCCAGCACTTCGAGTCGGGGACGATGGAAACGCTCCAGCTCTGCGACGCTCAGCCCGTAGCGGCCCCGGTACTCGGAGCCGTCGGCGAGCATCGCCCCGTACGGGCCGACCGAGGCCGCCACCCACAGCGGGTGGGCCACCCCGTTGCTCCGCGCCTGCCGGGCCGCTTCCCGGGCCAGCTCCACGCTCTGCGCGAGCAGCCGGGCGGCTTCCTCGTGGTCGATGCCGCGCTTCGCGAAACCCTCGAACGTGGCCTGGTAACTGGAGGTGATCGCCACGTTCGCGCCCGCCTCGAAGTACGCGAGATGCGCCTGAGTGATCGCCTCGGGCCGCTCGGCGAGAAGCCGCGCCGACCACAGCTCGTCGCTCAGGTCGTGCCCGGCGGACTCCAGCTGATTGGACATACCGCCGTCGAGGACGACGGTTGCGGCGGCGAGAGCCGCGGTGAGGGACGTCTGCGCGCGAGGGGAAGGGGTGTCGCTGGTCATGTCATGACGCTAGTCGAAGGGACGGCGGACAGCTCGGTCCGTCCAATACATGAACAGCTTGCCCACCATGCGGGATGCCCGGTTCGGTGAGGTCACGCGAGGGCTCATCGTCCGTGCGCCGAGTGCCGTCCGCCCCGACGTCGACCGCCGCGCCGCGTGCGCTTGCTCGCCGGGACGAGGAGGGCGCCGAGCAGCCCGGCCGCCAGGACATACGGCCACCAGCCGAACCCGCCGCTCTCGGCCGCGCTCGCGCTGCGCGTCCCGGCCGTCACGGCGCCCGACGACGCCCGTCCGTGCACGCTCGCCGAGGGGCTCGCGGCCGTGGCAGTCAGGACGACGTCATTGCCGTCGCCGCCCTTGTAACCGATCCGGTAAACGGTGTCGCCGAGTTTCACGTCGGCTCCTTCCCGCAGCCCGTCGAAGGCGCCGGAGGTGGAGGTCCTACCGGTGTTGCTCAGGACAGTGATCTCCCGGCGGGGCGTCGTGCCGGTCGCGGCGGACAGGTCGATGCCGCCACCCAGCGAGACCTTGCCCGCCACCTTCAGGGGCGCCTTTCCCAGCACCAGTTGGCCCTTGTCGCTCTGCGTGTAGGCCCCGGTCACCGTCAGCCCGCTCGTGACCACGCCCTCGTTCGCCACGGCGCCCGTCACGATGCCGGTGCCGCTGAGCGTGCTCGTCACACGCAGAGCCGAGCCGCCGGTGTCCAGCCGTGCCCCCGCAGCCGTCAGCCGGATCGCCCTGCTGTTGGCGAGGGTCGCCCCGTCCTTGAGCGCGAGGGTGCCCTGCTTGACCGTCGTCGTTCCGGTGTACGTCACGGAGGGGCCCGTGAGTGTCGTCGTCGCCGCACCGGACTGCACGAGCGATCCGCTGCCGCCGAGCCGGGACAGGGAGGTCGCGGTTTTCGTGTTGCGCACGACGATCGTGCCGTCGTTCACGATGCGCCGCCGGTCGGTGCCGGTGAGCAGGGAACCGTCGCCCTGCGGCGATCCCAGTCGCAGGACCGCCCCCTTCTCCACGGTGGTCGAACCGTCGTAGTACTGCGCGGCCGCGAAGGTGACGTCGTTTCCCCTGGTTCCGGCGATGACGATGTCCCCGGCGCCGGGTGCGGCAAGGGTGTCGTGGTACCTGCCGCCGCCGATCGGTGCGCCCAGGGTGACCGGGCCGTTGTAGTCGAACGTCAGCAGGGACCGCCGTCCGCTCGCCTCGTGCAGATTGATGTAGACGGTGTCTTTGGTTCCCGGCATGAAGATCGTGTGCGTGGTGCCGTCGCCCCACTGCACGTTCGCGCCCTCGACGTTGGTGCCGCGCTTGTTCAACTGGTGCGCTATCGGCCGCCAGTTGATGCCCGGGTCGCTGAGCGAGGGGTTGGCGTCGCCGCCCTGGTCGCTGTAGCTGTACTGCCCCGTGAGGACGACCTTGCTGCCGGGCCGGGTGTGGACGTTGACGTCGCTTCCGTACTCCCGCTGGTAGAAGTTCTGCCGCAGCGTGATCGTCTGGTACAGCGGGGTGTCGATGATCCAGGAACCCTGGTTGAGGATCGCCCGGGCATCGGGCAGCGACACCGGATACTCGGGGCGGCCGACGGCCATCCCGGTGCCGTTGTCGATGACCCCGGAGAAGGGGTGCGTGCCCGCGAGGTCGAGGGTGCCCCACATGTTGCGGGGCTGGGTGACCAGGCCCGATCCACTGATGGTGCCGATGTTGAAGGTGCGGGTCAGCGACAGCCGGAGCGTGCCGTCGACGCGGACGTTGAGCTGGTTGAGCCGGTACCCGGGGGTGTTGTAGGGAAAGTGCCCGATCAGGCCCGTGCCCCCACCGGTGCCGTACTGCAGGGTCGTCCCGCGCTCCACCGTGATCGCGGGCGGGTCGGGGTTGCTGACCGTCGTGTACGGGTGGTTTCCACCCTGTGTGCGCACCACCTGTCGACGGCGTGCCTCGGGCAGCGTGAAGTCGCTGTCCTTGCTCAGCACGAGCGTGCCGCCACCGCGCACCGTAAGGCTTCCCTGGCCGCGGAAAACGCCGTCGTACGTGGTCGTCCCCGAGGGCACCGTGACCACCGTGTCGCCGGTGAGCGTCACGTCCCGGTTCGCGAGCACGTCGGCGGTGACGTCGCGGGCGCCGGCGGCCACGGCCGGGGGAGCGGCGGCCAGGAGGGCCGCGACGGCCGCGAGGGCGCCGGCGATCGCGCTTGAGGTGTGGAGAGGGCTGTGCACGGATCGGAGACGCGGCGGAGCGAGAGCGATAACAGAAACTTGCTCGCCTCGAAGGGTGGCTCGGGCCCGCCGGGCCGGAAAACCGATGTCCTGCCCGGAAACCTCCGGAAAGGGCTTTCCATCAAGTCTCGTCCGACCCGTTGACCTGCTCGTAACGCACCCTTACCTTTTCGGCGTTCGTCATTCCACATGTCGTTCGCAGTTCCGAACGCCCCTCTTGCGAGAGGCGACCGTGCTCACCGCAGGCGAGGACGGCGAGACCGATGTCCTGCTCCACCACGCCCGTCAGTGCAAGGAGCTCGACGGCGACCCGCTGGACGACCCCAACCGCCACAGCCGGTTCCAGACCTTCGGCCGGAGCCCGGCCGGCACCCCCGACTTCGGCGTCCCCGTCGCCGACACCGTGAAAGAGAGTGCGTGATGAGACGTGCGTACGCGACCCTGCTCGCCCTCTGTCTGGCGCTGATCGGAGCCTTCGCCACCGCGGGAACGGCTCAGGCGGCGCCGCAGACGATCGCCAACGGCACACAGTTCACCGACACTTCGGGCGCTCCCGTACACGCCCACGGCGGCGGGGTCCTCAAGGTCGGCTCCTACTACTACTGGTTCGGCGAGGACCGCAACGCCGACAACACGTTTCGGTACGTGGACGCCTACCGCTCCACGGACCTGAAGAACTGGGAGTTCCGTAACCACGTCCTGACCCAGTCGAGCGATTCCGAGCTGGCCACCGCCAACATCGAACGCCCGAAGGTCATGTACAACGCGTCCACCGGCAAGTTCGTCATGTGGATGCACAAGGAGAACGGCGCCGACTACAGCGAGGCGCGGGCCGCCGTGGCCGTGTCGGACACCGTCGACGGAAACTACACGTGGCAGGGCAGTTTCCGCCCGCTCGGCCAGTACATGTCCCGGGACATCACGGTCTTCGTGGACAGCGACGGCGCCGGATACATGGTCTCGGCCGCACGCGAGAACTACGACCTGCAGATCTACCGGCTCACCGACGACTACACCGGTATCGCGAGCCTGGTCGCCGACCCCTGGCACGACGGCCACCGCGAGGCCCCGGCGCTGTTCAAGCGGGGCGGCGTCTACTTCATGCTCACCTCGGCCGCGACCGGCTGGAACCCCAACCAGCAGCAGTACGCCACGGCGACCTCCCTCGCCGGGCCCTGGACGGCGATGACGAACGTCGGCGACTCGACGGCGTACGGCTCGCAGACCGCGTACGTCCTTCCCGTCCAGGGCACGTCGGGCACCTCCTACCTCTACCTGGGCGATCGCTGGGGCAACTCCTTCGGCGGGACCGTCAATGACTCCCGTTACGTCTGGCTGCCGCTGACCTTCCCCACATCCACCTCGCTGTCGATGTCCTGGTCCCCCGAAGTCACCGTCGACACGGCCGCGGGAACGGTCACCGGCACGAGCGCCACGTACAACACGCTGATCGCCCGGCACAGCGGCAAGTGCGCGGACGTCACGAGCCAGTCCCTGTGGGCCGGGGCCCAGATCAAGCAGTACGACTGCAACGGCGGCAACAACCAGAAATACTGGTTCAAGTCCGTCGGAAGCGGTTACTACCAGTTGGTCGTCAGAAACAGTTCCCTGTGCGTGCAGGAGAACGCGGGCACGGTCAGCCAGGAGAACTGCAACGCGACGGCCGCCGGCCAGCAGTGGTCGCTGACGACCTCGGGCAGCTATGTCAACGTCACCTCCCGGGCGAGCGGCAAGTGCCTGGACGTGAGCGGCGCGTCCACCGCCAACTCCGCCGCCGTCATCACCTACACATGCAACGGAGGCACCAACCAGCAGTGGACGCGCGGAACCTGACGCCAGATCAGGCAAGCAGGTCGATCGCATCGATCGAGGTGCCCGCACTGAGGTAGGAGGTCGTCCCCGAACCGCTCACCACGTTGATCTTCAGCACGTTGTACTGGCTGGTGTCCGTGAGCCACGCACTCGCCGGGACGCTGTAGGTGAACGTGTGGTTGTTGCCCCGGTAGGACCCGTTGGTCAGGGACCGGGTGCTCGGCTGGGTGGGCGGGGAGGGGATGGCCGAGGTCCAGGTGTCGTTCACGACGACCTGCGGCCGGCCGTTGGCGTAGGCCGTCGTCACGCCGATGCGCAGGGTGTGCGCGGCGGCGGCCTGGGCCGCGGTCAGTTTGAAGTAGACGAGCAGACCGCTGTTGACGTCCTTCCAGAGGTAGCAGGGGAACGCCGAGGTCTCGCTGCCGCTGCCGATCACCACGTTGCCGGTCCACGCGGCGGCCCGCACGTCCGACGGATGCGCGTACGTCATGAGGTCGGCGTTCTTGAAGCCGCTCGGCGTACCGGTCCAGTCGTTGATCCGCCAGATCGCGCTCGCGTTGCTCGGATCGTTCGAGGACGGGATCGCGATCGAGTTGAGGGTGGTCGTCCCGCCCGCGGACACCGTCACCTGGGTGCTGTACACAGCGAGCTCGGCCTTGTGAACGGTCAGCGTGTACGTCCCCGGCAGCACACCCGTGATCGAGAAGTAGCCGTCGGAGGAGCGCGCCGAACCCCAGTACTGGGCGGCAGAGTTGGCGAGTCCGACCGTGTACGGATACGCCGTGTCGCGCCCGGTGATGCCGACCCCGGAGACCCGGCCCCGACCGCTCGCCCCGACGTATCCGGCGATGCCGAGCGAGTCGGCCCAGGACGTGGTCAGGGTGCCCGGGAACAGCGACGAGGAGGGGGCGCCACCGTCCGTGAAGGCGATGACGTACGGACCCTGGAGGCCGAAGCGCTGATCCTCCGTCTGGTTCTGGCCGTAGTAGAGGATCTCGTAGAGGCCGCCGCCGTCGGCGCTCTGGTGGCGCAGGAGGGAGCGGTAGAAGGGGCCGCCGGAGGCTTTCTCGTGGTTGCTGCGCACGATCCACAGGCCTCTGCTGCCGGTGGTCCAGCCGATGTAGCTGTAGTCCATGACGCGCAGCTTGGAGTAGTGCTTGGAGCGGGTCTGGCCGTCGGACTTCGCGAAGACGTCGGAGGCCTCGACGGTGCTGGTCGTGTACGTGTAGGAGTCGGGCTCGTCGTTGAGGAACAGGCCGGCCTTGACGCGCACGATGTAACGGGTCGCCGAAACGGACGTGTCGGCCTTGTTGGTCCACAGATAGACGTTGTTCTCGCCGCTGCGGGCCGCGTAGTAGTGCCTGAGCGTGCCGTGGGTGACCGAGATCAGGATCGTCGAGCCGGACTGCGTGATCGTCACGGTGGAGCTGCCGAGCCCCGACTCGATGTGCGAGTTCATGCCGCCGTAGCCCTGGTACTCGGTGCCCCGGTAGACCAGGGAGGTCAGGTCGCCGGTGGTCTTGCTGACCTTGAAGACCAGGCCGGCGCCGGTGTCGACGACGTAGTTCGAGCCGTCGTCGGTGTAGCCGAAGGCCGCCGCGGCGGCCGGGAGGGCGAGCGGGCCGGCGAGGGCGGCCGAGCCTGCGGCGGCCGCGGTGCCGAGGACGAAGGTGCGGCGTCGGACCGGCCTGTGGCTCTCGGATCCGGACATGGGGGTGCCTCCTTCGGGAGGTGTGGGGGTGCGGGTGCCTGAGAGAGTGACAGTTGAATCGATTTCGCGAAAGGGCTTTCGCCTGTGCGAGGTTGGCAATCTTGTGAAATCGGTCCAAGGTCTAGAAAGCGCTTGCCAGAGGAGGTACGGTCCTGCCGCCAACCCTGTTGCCGCGCCGGAGGAGCTGCAAGTGAGACGTTTCAACATCGCCGTCATGGCGGCACTCGCCCTGACCGCGGGTCTGACGGCCGCTCCCGCCGCCCACGCCCACGGCGGACGCGCGCCCCTCGGCATCGACAACTGCACTGCCACCGCATGTCACTTCGACGTACCGCCCGGCACCTACGACGTGAAGGTCGTCCTCGGCGGCGACACCGACTCGAGCACCGCCGTCACCGGAGAGACGCGGCGCGCCCTGCTCCCGGAGACCGCCGCCCCCGCCGGTGAACGCCTCGCCCGCAGTTTCACGGTCGACGTCCGCACCCCCGAGGGCGAGCCCACCGGCGCCGCCGGAACCCCCGGCCTGGACCTGACGCTCGGCGGCTCGGCGCCGGCCCTGGCCGACATCAGGGTCACCCCCTCCCGGCACGCCCGGCAGATCTTCCTCATCGGCGACTCCACGGTCTGCGACCAGAGCGCCGACCCGTACACCGGCTGGGGCCAGCAGCTGCCGCAGTATCTGCGCAAGGGCGTCTCGGTCGCCAACTACGCCGACTCCGGGGAGAGTACGGTCACCTATCTGGGGAACCCGCTGCTGTGGGCCACGGTCCAGCCGCTGATCCGCCCCGGCGACCTCGTCCTGGTCCAGCTCGCACACAACGACAAGACGACCGACGAGGCGACGTACCGGACGAACCTCGAGACACTGGTGGCGGGAGTGCGGGAGAAGGGCGGACGGCCGGTCCTCGTCACCCCCATCGTGCGCCGTTGGTTCAACGCCGACGGCACTCTGAACAACGGAACAGCCCTGCTGGTCAACGGACTCGGCGTCGACCACCCGGCGGTGATCCGTTCGGTCGCGGCCGCGCAGGACGTTCCGCTGATCGACCTCACCGCCAAGACCAAGGCTCTTGTGGAGTCCCTCGGGGTCGAGGGCTCCAAGGCGCTCTACCTCTACAACGAAAAACGCGACAACACGCACACCTCCGTCCACGGAGCCACGGTCTACGCGGGCCTGGTCCGCGACGAACTCGTCGCCCTGCATCTGGTGCCGAGGGGCGCCGTGCGGGTGGGATGAACGCCTGGGGGCGCCCCGACCGGAACCGGGACGCCCCCAGGTCCTGGCCTCCCCAGGTCCCGACCCGGCCGCGAAGGAAAGAAACAGCACATGCACCTGCCCCCGCCCGACCCCGCCCGCAGCCCCCGAACGGGCTACACCCGCGCCCACTGGGAGGCGGCCGCGGACGCCCTGCTCGCCGCAGTGGAGCCGTACGCCACCGAAGATCGCGCCCTCTACCACTTTCCCGGCAACCGAGAGAGCTGGTCGGGCCGCCTCTCCGACGGCCTCGAGGGCTACGCCCGCACCCTGCTGCTGGCCGCCTTCCGCCGCGACGAGAGCGCGCTGGAGCGTTACGCGACCGGTCTCGAAGCCGGAGTTCTCGGCGTCTGGCCCCGCATCGGGGACCGGAGCCAGCCGCTCGTCGAGGCCGCGTCGATCGCCCTCGCGCTGCGACTGACCCGTCCGCTGCTCTGGGACCGCCTCGACGACGGCGTTCAGCAGCGCGCGGCGGCCTGGCTCGGCGACGCGCTGACCGCCGAACCCTGGCCCTGCAACTGGGAACTGTTCCCGGTCACGGTAGGCGGCTTCCTGGAGTCGGTCGGCCATGAGCCGGAGGCCTCCCGCAAGGCCGTCGACCGCGGCCTGGAACGCATCGAGCAGTGGTACGTCGGCGACGGCTGGTACACCGACGGCGCGGGCCGCGCCTTCGACTACTACAACGGCTGGGCGATGCACCTCTACCCGGTCCTGCACGCCTGGCTGGCCGACGACCCGGACCTGCTCGCCCGCTACGGCGGGCGGCTCAGGGCCCATCTCGCCGACTACGCCCGCCTGTTCGGCGGCGACGGGGCGCCGATGCACCAGGGCCGCTCCCTCACCTACCGCTTCGCCACCACCGCCCCCCTGTGGCTGGGCGCCCTGACCGGCCATACCCCGCTGCCTCCCGGCGAGACCCGGCGCCTGGCCTCGGGCGCGTTGAAGTACTTTCTGGAACGGGACGCGGTCGACGAGCGCGGTCTGCTGACCCTCGGCTGGCACGGCCCCGACGAGTCGGTCCTCCAGGGCTATTCGGGACCGGCCTCCCCCTACTGGGCGAGCAAGGGTTTCCTCGGTCTGCTGCTTCCACCGGAACACGAGGTGTGGACGGCGCGGGAAGCGCCCGGACCGGTGGAACAAGGAGACGCGGTCACCCCGCTTCCCGCCCCCAACTGGCTGGTGCAGTCGACGAGTTCGGACGGCCTGGTGCGCCTGCACAACCACGGCAGCGAGGACGTCCGCTACGACCCCTACTACACGCGGTTCGCGTACTCCACGGTCACCCGGCCACTTGGCTCGCCACCGGACAACGTCGTCGTGGTCGGCGGAGACGCGCACCGTGAGGGCATCGTCCCGCTCGGGGTGGGGGAGGGCTGGGCGGCCTCCCGGTATGTGCTGGACTCCGGCGCCGAGGTCACCAGTCTGGTGGTGGCCGACGGCGCGGTGGAGGTGCGGGCCCATCTGGTGGCCGGCGCGGCGCCGGGGACGCGGGTGCAGGTCACGGGCTGGGCGCCGGTGGAGGGCGCGGGTGAGCGTGCCGACCTGGTCCCCGTGCACGGGCTGACGGGCACGTCCGCGCTGACGGGCGTGCTGGGGGACGGCCCCGGGACTCTCTTCGTCGCGCTGGCCCGCCTCACCGCCGAGCCCGCCCCCCTGCCCCTGCGGGAACTGGTCTCCGTGGAGGTGCGGGGGGCGGGCGCCGACGACGCTCATGGGGCGTACGACCTGATCGTCCGCTGGCCGACGGGCTCGGAGAACCGGTTTTCCTTCACGGTTTCAGACGAGCGATCCCAAGCGTCGTCGTGGTCGGTGAAGCCCCGCTGAGCGCCGTCGCGTAGGTAGGCGTGACGGGGGCGTACGCCCAGGTCAGCGTCCCGTCCTTGAGGACCGCGACGTCCCCGGTGACACGCGTGGTCACCACCTTGTCCGCGCTCTGCGCCTTGCCGTTCCAGTCGACCAGACGGAAGTGGGTGCCCGTGAAGGCGCCGACGCAGGTGCCGCTGGTGCACTTGGAGCTCTTCAGGGACTCCCAGGACACGAGGAGGCGGTCCTTGCCGTACGGGGCGACATGGACGTTGACGTTCTCGGTGCCGACCGCGCTGGTGAGGTAAACCGCCTTGCCGGGACCGGAGTTGCGGTCCTTCATGAAGGCGAGGGCGACCTGATGCGTGCCCGTCGCCGGTTTCACCGTCCAGCCGCGGCCGCTGGCGTCGTCCGGGTTCTTCTTCGCCGAGACGGCGCCGCGGGAGGCGAACGCGGTTGCGTAACGGCCGGTGGACGACTTCACCAGGTCACCGGTGCGACCGGGGAAGGTGCCCCCGCAGTAACCGGCCCAGCACTGCTCGCGCTGCACCACGGGCGCCGTGTCCGGAGCGCCGATCCCGGTCGAGACGAACAGCCCGGAGCGCCAGTCGTCGAAGCACAGGGAGGTGAAGGCGCCGGAGGGCTCGGCGTGCAGGGCGATGCCCTCGTTGTGACTGCAGCCCCAGCTCCATCCGCCGCTGAGCTTCGCCCCCTTGGCGCTGACGTACGCCAGCTTGTCCCCGTAGTGCCCGTCCGCGAAGCCGCCGGCACCGTGCACGACGAAGTAGGCGCCGTACTTGCTGCCGTTCCAGGTGAGTTGCCCGTCGAGCAACGGGGCGGTGTCGTGGGAGGCGGTACCGGTGAGTTTCGTGCGGAAGGTCTGCCTGCTGCCCGTGTAACGGATGATCGCGGCCGCCGTCTCCTTCCACTTGTTCGTGTCGGCGACCCGCGTGAGCAGCGCGAAGCCGTCGTTGTGTGCGACCAGGCCGCCCACCTCCTTGACGCC
Organism: Streptomyces sp. NPDC031474; assembly: GCF_055581185.1. NCBI lineage: Bacteria > Bacillati > Actinomycetota > Actinomycetes > Kitasatosporales > Streptomycetaceae > Streptomyces > Streptomyces sp. NPDC031474. Next base: position 343,547 of record NZ_JBVIJX010000008.1, on the reverse strand, counting down.
CTTGACGACGGTGTCGGCGCCCGAGCGCTTCCCGGCGGCGGTGAGCGGCGTGACGTGCACACCGTCCGCCGCGGGCCAGGCGACGCGAAGCGTGCCGTTCGGGGCCACCGCGGTCGTCGTCCGCGTCCATTCCCGGGTGTTGTTGTACCCGGCGGACAGGTAAGGGAACTTGGCGGCGAGGGTGACGGCGGTGGTGGTGGGGGTGAGGTTCGGGGAGGTGGTCGCCGCCCCGGCAGTGGCCCACCATGCGCCGGCGAGCAGCCCGGCGGCCGCGAGCGCGCCGATCGCGGGCTTGCGTGCCGCACGGATACGGCGGTGGCGCGTCGTGTGTCGTGCAGATGTCATGGCCTGTGGTTGCCGCGGGGGAGGAAACGGTTGCCGTGCCAGGGGAATCTCCGTTGCCGCGGGCAAACGGTGTCCACAAGAATCCACGCATGACTTCTGCCATCCGTCACGTGACGATCGACAGTTCCGACGCCTACGCCCTCGGGAGTTTCTGGTCCGAGGTTCTCGGCCAGCCCCTCCATGAGGACGACAAGCCGGGCGACCCCGAGGCGCTGATCGCGGGCGCGGGCCTGCTCTTCGTCACCGTCCCGGAGCCCAAGGGCAAGAAGAACCGCATCCACTTCGACCTCCAGCCGCAGGACCGCACCCGTGAGGAGGAGGTCGAGCGGCTGCTGGCCCTCGGCGCCACCCTGGTCGACGACCGCCGCCGGCCCGACGGCACGGGGTGGGCGGTCCTCGTGGACCCGGAAGGCAACGAGTTCTGCGTGGAGCGCAGTGCGGCAGAGCGCTCCGCCGACTGAGAAGACGGTCTCCGGGGACGCGGCGTCAGCCGGCGGTGGCGTCCTCCCGTGGCCAGTGGGTGAGTGCCAGATGCAGGGCGTCGATCGCCTTGTTCCACGACCGCTGCACGTCCCGGGGCGCCCCGAAGCCGCCGCCGGCCTCCAGCACGCAGTACCCGTGAAACGTGCTGCGCAACAGGCGCACCGCGTCCGTGATGTCGGGTTCGTCGAGACCGTAGGCGCGGAGCATCCCGTAGGTGATGTCGACGGTGCGGCGCAGCACGGGGGATGCGGCGGCCAGCTCCTGGTCGAGTGCGTCGTCGATACGGATCTGGGTGGCGGCGTACCGTCCCGGGTGCCGCAGGGCGTACTCCCGATAGGCCCCCGCGAAAGCGACCAACGCGTCCTTGCCGGCGAGTCCTACGACGGCTGCGGCGATCTGGTCGATCATCTCGCCGCCGACGAGCAGCGCGAGCCTGGTGCGCAGCTCCCGGAGGTTTTTGACGTGCGAGTACAAGCTCGCGTCCTTGACTCCGAAGCGCCGGGCCAGCGCCGAGACAGTGACGTTGTCGAAGCCGACCTCGTCGGCCAGCTCGGCGGCGCCTTCGACGAGGCGGTCGGTGGTGAGGCCGACTCGTGGCATGGAGGGGACCGCCTTGTGTGCGCTCGGGCCTGGAGGTACTGGGCAGGATCCTAAGGGTCCCGCGCGCCCGAAACGCCTACCGGGACGCTTCCACGCGAGGGGCCGGCCGGCCGCAGGCCTGGCGGAGCCTCGGCGGGGTCCTCGGCGGAAGCGTCCTGGCGTGACGAGGTTCAGCTGATCGGCGCGTACAGCACGCCCAGCTTGTCCACCTCGTCGCCCGCGCGGCCCGTGAGGCCGACGATCTGCCAGCCGGACGGGGCCGTGAACGTGGTCGTGTCGGCCGTCGCGGTGCCCGAGGACAGCGTGCGGCCCTTGTCCGTGGTGAACCCCGCGGAGAAGATCCTTGTGCGGCCGTCCTTCTGGCCCTGCGTCAGCTTCACCGAGGTGAGGTGTTCGCCCGTCGCCAGCGTCAGCGACGTCGCCGTACCGCCGGTGCCTCCGTGAGTGACCGTCGTACCACCGTCGTACGTCAGCGCCACCGCGTCCAGGCGGGCGCTGCCGCGCAGGGTCAGCGTGCGCGGGGCCGGGGTGGCCGACAGGTCGTCCGCGTCGTTGAACGCTGTGCCGTGCGGACCGCCGAAGAAGTCACTCGCCCGCACGCTCGGGTTGAGGGTGTAGGAGAAGTCGACCGTGTGCGGGAAGTGGTCCGAGAGGTTGCCTCCCGCGGAGTCCAGGAACGACGCCCATTCGTTCTTGTAGCGGGTCGCGTTGAGGGTCAGGAGCTTGCTGCTCCGGTAGAGAACCTTGTCCACGACCTCGCAGTCGTTCGTCGGCGCCGTCGTCGGGCACAGCAGCGCGTCGGTGCCCTGGGTGGGCCGGGTGCCGCCCTTCACCAGCTTCACCCACGCGTCGGTCAGGCCGTTCTCGTCGGCGAGGGTGCGGATGTTGTCTCCGGCCCGGGTGTAGCGCGTGTTGGTGTCGCCCATCACGAGCACCGCGTTGCCGGACGAGTTCGCCTGGATGAAGTCCGACAGTTGCTTGATGTTGGCGCGTCGGGCGGCCAGCGCGTCATCGGAGTCGTCGGCGTTGGTGTGGACGTTGTAGAGGTCCACGAAGACGCCCTCCGCCAAGCGGGCCCGGGACAGCGTGAAGCCCTTCGGCGTAAGGCAGTTGGTCCCGGTGCAGTTGTTCCACCGCACCCGCTCGAAGTCCTCGAAGGCGTAGTTCGAGAGGGTGTTGAGGCCGTCGCCTATGGCCGCGCCGCCACTCGTCGCGGTGCGGTACGGGTGGTTGTCGCCCGCGTAGAGCGCGGCGTGGTAGTTGAAGTCCTCCTGCACGTTGACGATGTCGTACGCCGCCAACTTCGGTGAGATCAACGGGGTGTTGGTGGCCGGGTGGCCGGAGCTGAGTCCCTCGGGCAGGCCCGCGACGTTGTACGTCAGGACGTTGAAGCTGCCGGACGCGGCGGCGGCGGGCGCGGCCTGGGCGGGCAGGGCGGCGGTCGCGGTGAGGCCGGTGACGGCCAGGACGCCGGCTGCCAGGGTGCCGATGAGTCGTCTCATGTGGGGGTGTCTCCGGTCGGGGAGGGGGCGGCGAGAAAGGTGAACAGAGCTCAGATTGGGGCCGACCGGTGTGACACACAAGGTCTGTTGAGGAAACAGTGAGTGCAGGGCGGAAAACGCTTACCGCGGCTTGTTCTGCTTGTGCTGTTTGCGTTGCTTGCGGCGCTCCGGCGCAGAGCGGCGTTCCGTCGTGAGGTCGAGGACCGATGTCATCGAGCCGGTGATCACGACCTCAGCCCTGGTAGGGGCGGCCGGCGCGGGCGCTCCGCAACGTCTGCCCCCACCAGGTGAGTTGGCCGATCATGCCCTTGGCGGCGCCCTCGCAGACGGCCGCGTCGCGCGGTGTGCCGTCCTCTCCGAGCCCCGACCAGGGACCGTGCAGGCTCACGGCGTCCCGAACCGTCATGGCGTGCAACTCGGCGAATACCAGCCGCAGTTGCTCCACTGCTCGGATGCCGCCGGCGAGACCGCCGTAGGAGACGAATCCGACCGGCTTGGCCTGCCACTGCGAGTGGTGCCAGTCGATGAAGTTCTTCAGTGCGGCGGGGAAGCTGTGGTTGTACTCGGGGGTGACGACGACGAAGGCGTCCGCGGCGGCCAGCCGTGGTGAGACGTCCGCCAGTACGGCCGCGGTCTCGGGGCTCTGCGAGCCGCCCCAGCCGGGCATGACCAGGGGCAGCTCGGTGTCGGCGAGGTCGATGACGTCCAGGTCCAGGCCGTCGAGTCCGGTGACGGTGTCGAGGAACCAGTCCGCCACGGAGCGGCCCTGGCGACCCTCGCGGACGCTGCCGACGACGACGGCCACGCGCAGCGGGGCGTCGTTCTCGACAGCGGCGGTGACGGTGGTTTCGGCGGTGGGCGGGTTGTCGGCAGGCATGGGTGTCCCCTGTTTCTTCCTCACGGCCCCTGCGGGGCGGGACGGCCGCGCGGTGCGGCCTCACCTTCGGTAAGCTACAACGAGCGTTGTAAAAAGTGCAACGAGCGTTGTAATCAGCGAGGAGTCGAGGGTGGGCACAACCAACGAGAGCTGGGTTGACGAGGCACGGCGCTCGGTCTCGCCCCGCAAGCTGGAGAAGCAGACGGCGATCGCAAGCGCGGCCTGCACCGTCTTCGGTCGAGAGGGGTACGCGCGCGCCTCCGTGGATGCCCTCGCGGCCGAGGCCGGCGTCTCGACGCGCACGCTCTACAACCACTTCCCCGGCGGCAAGGCGCAGCTCTTCGGCGCGGTCGTCACCTGGACGTCAGCCGAGGTCAAGGACGCCCAACTGGCCTGCCTGCACGGCGTGTTGGATCCGGATCGGCCACCTCGGCCGCAGGACCTGGAGCGTGACCTCGTCGCCCTCGCCCGCGGCTTCGTCGGCCTCATGGCCCAGTACCCGAATCACTTCGCCCTCGTCCGCCACATCCACGCCGAGGCCGACCACGTCCCACGCGAGGTGCTCGACGCCTGGCGGGACGCGGGGCCGGGCCCCGTCGGCCGCGCCCTGGCCGAGGCGATGGAGAGCCTCGCCGCCGCCGGTCTGCTCGACGTGCACGGCGACGCGACCCTCGCGGCGACGCACTTCACGGCGCTGGTCTCCCACGCGATCACCCAGCGCTCCCACTACGGGGTGCTGCCGCTGCCGAAGGAGGAGACCGAGCGTTTGATGAGTGGCGGTGTCGCGGCGTTTCTGCGGGCGTACCGTGCCGCGTGATCCAAGCGGTGGCCGAGGGGACGGGATCGTCGGGCGCCCGCGGACCTCCGTGCCGTGGGTGTCATCCGTTCACCCCGGTGTAGTGGCCGAGGCTCCACCGCCACAGCAGCCGTGAGCCGATGTACGCCAGCAGGCCCACCAGCGGGGAGGCCGCCGCCAGCCAGTAGGGGACGCCGGTGTCGTGGCCGTGGCCGGTCAGGACGGCGGCCGGGAAGTACGCGACGAAGGCGAGGGGAAGGCCGTAGGTCAGCAAGCCGCCCACTGCCTTGGGCAGCACGTTGAGCGGGTAGCTGCCGAACGTGCCGAGCAGTTCCTCGAGCCAGCCGCCCCAGTAGTCGGCGGCCGGGAAGCGCAGGGCGGCGGAGGCCACCGCCGTGAACAAGGCGGCCTCCAGGAGCATGCCGCCGAGCACGGCCACGATCAGGTACGAGGTCCGGCCCGCTGTCCAGTCGAGGTGACTGCGGCTGAGCGCGCCCGCCATCAGGGCCACCGCGACGGTCAGATCGCCGATGGCATTCGTGGGAAACACGCGCAACTGGACCTGGAGATGTACCGGCATGGGCCGCACCAGGCAGACGTCGATCCTGCCTTCCTGGATGAAGTGACCGATGCCGTGCATCCGTCCCAGGAAGAGGACGAACAGACCGTGGGCGAGCATCCGGGTCGCCGGGATGAGCAGCACGTCGGAGCTGTCCCAGCCGCCCATGCCGCTGAAACGGGTCAGCAGCACGGTTGCGAAAACGATCACCGAGACCTGCCAGACGGCGCCGATCGCGACCATCATCAGGAACTCGGAACGGTACTCCAGCTGGGCGCGGAAGTTGAGACGCGTGATCCGCCACGCGAGACGTATGGCTTTCAAGCGCGTCAGCCCCCTTGCGAGATGACCTGCCGGGCGGCGAGTCGCCACACCAGCCGGGTGAACAGGGCCAGCGCCACCACCCACGCGGCCTGCACCAGCAGTGCGGGCCCGGCGTCCGACAACGGGATGCGGCCCACGTAGAGCGACAACGGCACGCTCAGCGTGGCCTGGAACGGCAGGAAACCGCTCAGCGTGACGAACCAGTCGGGGAAGAACCACAACGGCGCGTACACCCCGGACAACAGGTTCTGCGCGAAGATCAGGATGAGCATCGCGGCGCTGTTGCGCAGGGTGAAGAAACACAGCTGGTCGATGACCAGCATGACGTAGTACAGAATCCACTGGCCGAGCAGCAGACTCAGCGCGAACACCCCCGCCACGGCGGCCGACCCGGGCGGTTCCACCACGCCGGCCGCGAGACAGACCGCATACCCGGTCAACGCCCAGGCCAGACCGTACAGTTGCTCGCCGAGGGCGCGCAGGGCGTAGTAGCGCTGGGGTGACAGCGGGCGCAGGTACCAGTACACGATGGTGCCGAAGTGCATGTGCTGGATCACGCTGTCCCGGCCCGCGTACTGGTCGAGCTCCCGCAGCCGGGAGGCGAGTACGGCCAGTACGGCGTAGGTGACGGCCTGGTCGCGGGTCATTCCGGCGGTGGTGCCGGTGTGGGCGTACAGGCCGTGCCACAGGGACGCCACCAGCACCACCTGGACTGCCAGGCGGAGCAGGACGGCGGTCATCCGGGGCGGGGTGTGCAGCTCGCCGAGCGGGGTGACGCGCGCGGCACGCCAGGCGTGCAGGACCGCCATCACATGTCCCCGGCCTGCACGTACGCGGCCCGCATCACGTCCTCCAACTCGGCCTCGTCCAGGGCGATGTCCGTCACGTCGTACCGGTCGATGACCGACTTCAGTGCCTGGTGCACGGTCGGCGCACCGGATCCGTCCGGGCCGAAGACCACCCGCGAGCCCTCGTGCCGCAGGACCGCGATCCCCGGCAGCGCCACGACCTCGGCGCGCGGGTCGGCAAGGGTGGCCCGCACCTGCCAGGTGGAGCCGAACCTGCGGCGGATCTCGTCGAGGGTGCCGTCCAGGACCAGCCGTCCGTGGTTGATCAACACCACGCGCTCGGCGAGCCGTTCCACCTCCGTCATGTCGTGCGTGGTCAACAGGACGGTGCGGCCGCGCTGTTCGACCTGATGCCGAAGAAACTCGCGGACCTGCTCCTTGACCACCACGTCCATCCCGATCGTCGGCTCGTCGAGGAAGACGACCGGCGGGTCGTGCAGCAGCGCCGCGGCGAGGTCGCAGCGCACGCGCTGGCCGAGGGAGAGGTGGCGCACCCGGGTGTCCCAGAAGGAGGAGAGCTCCAGAAGGTCGTCGAACTCCTTCAGGCGCGCGGCGTGTTCGGCCTTCGGCACCTCGTAGATGTCGCGCAGGATCGCGAACGACTCGCGCACCGGCAGGTCCCACCACAACTGGGTGCGCTGCCCGAACACGGCCCCGATGTTGCGGGCGTTGCGTTCCCGCTCCCGGTACGGCGCCACGCCCGCGACGCGTGCCTCGCCGGAGGTGGGGGTGAGGATGCCGGTGAGCATCTTGATGGTGGTGGACTTTCCGGCGCCGTTCGGGCCGAGCAGGGCGAGGAGCTCGCCCGCGGCCACGTCGAAGGTGATGTCGCAGACGGCGTGCTTGGCGACCCGCTCCGGGTTGACCAGGGAACGCAGGCCTCCCACGAGGCCTGGCCGGCGGACGGTGGTGTGGAAGGTGCGGGACAGGCCGCGCACCTCGATGCTGCCGATCACTCGTTCAACCTCCAGTGAAGCGCGGCCGGCCGACTGGGAGCCGGCCGGCCGCGGGAGACGTCATCACCGTGTCGGAATCTGGATCAAAAGGTCAATCGATAAATCGATCTCCTCGGCCGATCGGTGTCGTCGACCGGCCGGTCAGCCGGTTGCCGTGAAGACGAACGAGAACTCGGCGGGCACCGCGTTCAGGAAGTACTGCGGCAGCGGGCCCGGCCCGCAGGACTGGGAGCCGAGACCGTGCTGACCGTGGTCGAGGTTGACCCACACCGTCCCGCCCGGCACGAGGTCGGAGCGATGCCGGGCGGCGTCCAGCTGCTCGCTCGTCCAGCGTCGTGCCGTGAACCAGAACTCCGGGTCGCCTTCGACGCGCAGTCCGCCGAGCTCCGCCCAGCGGACGTCGGCACGGGCGCCGTTCTCCTGCGGACGGACATACGGCGTCTGCATACCGTCGACCGTCGACTGCCAGCGGCCGACCGTCGACGCCGCCCTGCTGTCCGGATACGCCTCGCCGGGGCCGCCGCCGAACCACGTCAGCCGGTCGGCCTCGGAGAGCCCGAAGCGGACGCCGAGGCGGGGCAGCGGCACCGTCCAGTCGCCCTCGGGAGTCACGGACACGGTCAGCTGTACCCGGTCGCCGTCCGACGACCATCTGTACACCGTCGCCAGGCCTTGCTCCCAGGCGGCCGGCGCCACCCGGGTCCGTACCGTCAGCGCGTCCGGGCCGACCTCGACCGCGTCCAGCCGGTGCCGCATCCGGTGCAGACCCAGCTTGCGCCAGAGCACGCCGTGCCGGACGTCCGACTGCCAGGGCGCGCCGTCGTCGTTGTCGGTGGTCGCCCGCCACACGTCCAGACGCAGCCCGGTCACCTCCACCGGGCCGATGGACCGCAGCTCGCCGGTGCGGGCGTCGAACGAGGCCGGGCCCAGCGTGATGAGCCGTTCGCCGACGACCGGGACGGCGGTCGCGGTGACCGACGGCAAGGTGCGTGCGGCGACGGGGACTTGGCCCCACGCCACCACATGCCCCTCGGACGCCCAGGCGGTGTCCTCGGCCAGCAGCGCCCGGACGGTCCAACCCGTCTCCGCGCCCGCCGGGGCATCCGTCGGCGGCTGCGGCAGCTTGACGTCGGCCGACTCGCCCGCCGCCAGCGCCGGCACCGTCAGGTCGCCCGACGCGACGGTCTCGCCGTCCACCTGGAACGCCCAGGTGAAGGCCAGGGCCGACAGGTCGGCGAAGTCCTGCTTGTTGGTGACGCGGACGGTGCCGTCCTCGGACGCGGTGAGGGCGACCGGCTCGATCACCTTCTTGAACTCGACGAGGCCGGGAGACGGGGTGCGGTCCGGCAGGACCAGGCCGTCGCACACGAAGTTCCCGTCGTGCAGTTCCTCGCCGAAGTCCCCGCCGTAGGCGTAACCCAGCTCGGGGTGCTTGATGCCGTGGTCGATCCACTCCCAGACGAACGCGCCCTGGAGCCGGTCGTGCGCCTCGAAGATCCGCTGGTAGTCGGCCAGTCCACCGGGGCCGTTGCCCATGGCGTGGGCGTACTCGCAGAGGATGAAGGGCAGTTGGCGTCGACGCAGCGTGCCGCCGTCCAGCCTCCGGCCTATCCGGTCCACCTCCTCGTGGAAGGCGTACATGCGTGAATAGACGTCCGTGTCACGGCAGTTGAGGTCGCCTTCGTAGTGCACGAGGCGGGTGGTGTCGCGGCCGTGGATCCAGTCGGCCATGGCGGTCAGGCCGCGCCCGGTGCCGGCCTCGTTGCCGAGGGACCAGATGACCACCGAGGGATGGTTCTTGTCCCGTTCGACCATGCGGGCGGCGCGGTCGAGGAGGGCAGGTGTCCATCGGTCGTCGTCGACCGGGTTGTCCCGCCAGTCCTGCTCGACGAAGCCGTGGGTCTCCAGGTCGCACTCGTCGATCACCCACAGCCCGTACTCGTCGCACAGGTCGAGGAAGGCCGGGTGGGGCGGGTAGTGCGAGGTGCGCACGGCGTTGATGTTGTGCCGCTTCATCAGCAGCACGTCCTCGCGCATCGTTTCCGGGTCGAGGGCGCGGCCTGTTTCCGGGTGCCACTCGTGCCGGTTGACGCCCTTGAAGAGGATCGGCCGGCCGTTGACCTTGATCAGGCCGTCCGCCAGCTCGACCGTGCGGAAACCGATGCGCAGCGCAACCCGCTCGCCCTCCGTCACCAGCTCGCCGTCGTACAGCGTGGGCGTCTCCGCCGTCCACGGCTGAACCGGTACCGTGACCGCTTCCCCCGTCGGGACGTCGACGCCCAGCGCGGGGACGGTCACCCGCCCGTCGACGTCGGAGTCGACACGCAGGGTGCCCTCGGCCGAGACGTGGTCGTAGGAGGCGTGCACGAAGAAGTCGAGCACGCTGCCCGCCGGGCGGTGCAGCAGCGTGACATCACGGAAGATGCCCGGCAGCCACCACTGGTCCTGGTCCTCCAGGTACGAGCCCGCCGACCACTGGTGGACCCGGACGGCGAGGATGTTTCCGCTCGGCCTGAGCAGATGCCCGACCGCGAACTCGTGCGCCAGCCGCGAGCCCTTGAACTCGCCGATGTCCGTGCCGTTCAGCCAGACCCGGGCGCAGGACTCGACACCGTCGAAACGGAGAACGAAACCGCCTTCGGACACATCGGGCCACCCCTGCGGCAGGTCGAAGACGCGCAGGTGGTCGCCGGTCGGGTTCTCGGTCGGGACGCGGGGCGGGTCCACCGGGAAGGGGTAGAGGTGGTTGGTGTAGACGGGCGAGCCGAAAGCGCCTTCGCCCTGCAAAACCCAGTGTCCCGGGACCGTGACCTCGGCCCAGTCCCCGGCGTCGTACCCCTCCTCGGCGAACGAGTCGTCCTCGGCGTCGGCCGTCGCCGACACGCGCAGCCGCCAACGTCCGTTGAGCGACAGCGATCTCGCGTCCGAGGACGCGTACCAGGCGCGGGGCGGAAGGGCCCCGGCGCCCGGCGAGACGTCTTCTACGTAACCGATGTCAGTGGTGGTGCGGAAAGACATCTGTCTCCTAGCTCAGCCCTTGATGCCGGTCTGCGCGATCCCCTGCACCAGCCAGCGCTGGAGGAAGAGGAACACGAACACCAGGGGCAGGATGGAAAAGAAGGTGGCCATGAAGATCAAATGGAAGATCACGGTCTGGTTGGTCATGTAGTTGGAGAGCGCGACCTGGACGGTCCACGAACCCGGGTCCTGGCCGATGACCAGCGGCCACAGGAAGGAGTTCCAGCCGTTGATGAAGGTGATGGTCGCCATCGCCGCGAAGAAGTTCAGCGAGTTGGGCACCACGATGCGCCAGTACGCACCCCAGTAGCCCAGTCCGTCCACGCGCGCGGCCTCCTCCAGCTCCTTGGGGAACCCCAGGAAGTACTGCCGGAACAGGAAGCAGGTGAAACCACTGAACAGGCCCGGGATGATGAGACCCCGGTAGGTGTCCACCCAGCCGAGCGACGACACCAGCACGAAGCTCGGGACGAAGGTGACCGCCGTCGGCACCATCAGGGTGCCCAGGACGGCGTAGAAGACCTTGTTGGCGTGCTTGTACGGGATGCGGGCGAGAGCGTAGCCCGCCAGCGAGCACACCAGCAGGACGCCGATGGTGTGCAGCGTGGCCACGACCGCCGAGTTCCACAGGGACTGGGCGAACGGCACCGTCTCGTCGCTGAACAGTTCGCTGATGTTGCCCCACTGGATGTCCGTGGGGAAGAACTTCCAGTTCTCTCCGGTGATCTCGGCATCGGTGGAGAGGGCGTTGCGCAGCAGAAGGTAGAACGGGACCAGGAAGAAGAAGGCGGCGGTCCCGGTGGCGATGTAGAGGCCGGTGGAGCTCATCACGCCGCCACCGCGCCGGGTGCGACGGGGCTTGTCCGTGGACGGAACGGGTTCCTGCACCTCGGGCATCGTGGTGGTCACTTGGACTCATCCCCCCTTCCGAAGCCCAGGAACTTGCCCTGGAGCAGGGTCACGGCGCAGATCAACACGGTCAGGATGACCGCGCCGGCGCTGCCGGAACCGTAGTCCTGGCTCTCGCCCAGGGCCTTGTAGTACAGCTCGACGAGGGGCGGACGACCCCATGTGGTCTTCGACAGGAGGTTGAAGAACTCGTCGAAGGCCTGATACGCCGCGATGAGCAGCAGCAGGATCACCGCGGTGGACGTGGCGCGCAGTTGGGGCAGGGTGATGTAACGGAAGGTCTGCCAGCCCGGCTTGGCGCCGTCGATGGCAGCGGCCTCGTACAGCTCGCCCGGGATGTTCTGCAGCGCCGCCAGGAAGAGAATCATGTAGAAACCGGACTGCAGCCACAGTCGCGCGGAGACGATGACCACCCAGTACCAGGGCGGGTTGGGGTCGACCAGCCAGGCGATGTTGTCGATCCCGAACCAGCCGAGGACCGTGTTCATCAGGCCGAAGCGGACTCCGCTGAAGATGGACATCTTCCAGATCAGCGAGGCGGCCACGTAGCTGCACGCGGTCGGCAGGAAGAAGACCGAGCGGAAGAAGGCCCGCATGAAGCGCAGCCGGTTCACCAGCAGGGCCAGGCCCAGCGAGAGCGCCCAGGTGGTGGGCACGATGAACGCGGCGAAAGCGGTGAAGGTGCCGAGCGAGCCGACGAAGTCGTCGTTCGTCAGCATGTACTTGTAGTTCTCGAAGCCGACGAACTTGTCGGGTGTGACGGTGAAGCGGGCCTCGAAGAAGCTGAGCCAGAGGCTCCAGAGGATCGGCGCGTAGACGAAGATCGCCAGACCGATGAGGAAGGGCCCGGAGAAGAGCCAGAAGTTGAAGGTGGGGCTGCCCCGCAGCCCCCGCCGCGGCTTGGCCGGTGAGGCCTTCGCCGGGGCGGGGCGCGCGAGGTCGCGCGTGTTGGTCGTCGACATGTCGTGGTCCGTCCCGCGGCCTATCCGAACAGCTTCTTGAGCTCGCGGTTGACAGCCGCGTCGGCCTTGTCGAGCGCGGCCTCCGGGTCCATGTCCTTGCGGACGGAGTTGGCGAAGACGTCCTCGAGCGAGGTGATCATGGCCTGGGTCCAGCCGATGTTGTCGAAGTGGCCGAACTCGTTGAAGAGCCGGACGCCCTCAGCGGCGTTGCCCGACTTGAGCTTGGTGGCGGTCTGCGCGATCGAGGTACGCGGCGGAATGTGGAAGCCGAAGGACGTGGCCCACTCCTCCTGGTACTCCTTCTGGTCGATCCACAGCCACTTGACGTACTCCTTGGCGGCCTCGACGTTCTTGCCCTTGGCGTTGACGAACATCGACCAACCGCCGTTGTACACCGACTGCTTGCCGGAGTCGATGGTCTTCGGGAAGGGGAAGACTCCCCAGTCGTCACCGAGCGCCTTCTGGATCGCCGGCATCGCCCACATGCCGCAGAACTGGATGGCGCACAGGCCCTGGATGAACGAGGAGGGGTCCCAGGACGCGGTCGGCGCGCCGAGGAGGAGGTGGCCGCTGGTGAACAGCTTGCGCATCTTCTTGATGCCCTCGACGACGCCTGGGGTGTGGTAGGCGATCTGGTTCTTCTCGTCGAGGGTGTCGGCGCCCGCGGACCAGATCATCGGGCTGATGACGCTGTGCAGGTCGTCGCCCATGTACAGGCCCTTGACCTTGCCGGTGGTGAGCTTGGCGGCGGCCTCCGCCAGCTCGTCGAGCGTGGTCGGCACCTGGACCTTGGCCTTCTCCAGCAGCGACTTGCGGTAGAAGAAGAACTGCGGGTCGTCGATCATCCGGACGCCGTAGATCTTGCCGTCGACCGTGTGCGACTTGATGTCAGCCGGGTTGAAGTCGCTCTTGACCGGGTCGATGATGTCGGTCAGGTCCGCCACCTGACCGCTCTTGATCATCTGGATCTGCGGGTGGAACTCGAAGAGGTCGGGCGCGCTCTTGGTGAGCAGCGTGGCGAAGAGCTTGCTCTCGAAGTCGGCGCTGGTGATCCACTGCGTGGTCACGTTGGCCTTGTCGTAGGCCTTCGCGTACTTCTTGATGGCCTGCTCGGTGCCCTGCTCGCCGTACGCGTGGAAGAACTGCGTCAGGTTGACGCCCGAACCGGATCCGCCGCTTCTGCCGTTGTTGCTGCCGCACGCGGCGAGTGTGCCGGCCGCTGCCATACCGGCGGCGGCCCGGAAGAGTGATCGGCGGGACCAGTTGCTGTTGCTCATTGCCGACATGGTGACGTCCTTGTCTCGAGTACGGCTGCGACTCAACGGCTTCAGCGCCAGATGGCTCGAATGGCGTTGCGGAGCGGGACGTTAACCTTCGGCTAAGGCTTCGGCAAGGGGTTGGACGAAGCCTGTTCGAAGCGTTGTGATCGGTTCGGAATGGCGAACGGCGGGGTGGCAAACGTGGGTGTGGGGCGGTGACGGAACGGGTAACTCGGCTGGGCCAAAAGGGGGTTGAGGGCCGCCGGTGTCAGGGCCGGCGGCCCTCGGTCAGTGGGTGGTTCTCCCCTACATCTGCCGTTTTGGCTGTCGCCGCTGCGGTTCTCGCGGAGAGGGCAGCCGGGAGGACCCCGTGACCGCTACCGCTAAGACGGTTGCGGTGGTGAAGGCGGTGCGGTTTCGCCGGTTCATGCAGAGGGTGCGATACGGCTCCTGGCTCGTGCGGGGATGGTTCGCTTCGTGTTCCGCTGCCCGACGGACTGCAGCGCCCCTTCGAGCGCGAACGTCGCCGCACCGAGACAGGCCGGGTCGCTGGGGATCGTGGAGAGGACGATCCGGTTGGCGGCCAGCGGCCGATTCAGCGCGTGCCGGGCGACGGCCTCGCGGACCTCGTCGAGGAGGGGTTCGCCGAGCCGGGCGGCGACCCAGCTGCTCAGCACGACCACCTCGGGGTTGAGGACATTGACCAGGTTGGCGATGCCGGCACCGAGGTAACGGGCGGTGTCGCGCACGACCTTGACGGCGATCGGATCGCCCGCGGCGACCCCGGCAGCCAGGGCGTCGACGGTGGCGGTCTGGTCCTCGGGATGCAACAGCGGGCTCTGCGGGCTGAGTTCACGCAGGTTCTGCATGATCCCGGGCGCGCCGACGTAGGTCTCCACGCAGCCGTGGTTGCCGCACCGGCACAGCCGGCCGTCGAGCACGAGCGTCGTGTGCCCCCACTCGCCGGCGCTGTTGCTGACCCCCCGGTGCAGCGCGCCGCCCAGCACCAGTCCGGCGCCGACGCCGGTGCCGAGGTTGACCACCACGGCGTCCCCGTGCCCGCGCGCTGCCCCGAACCACAGTTCGGCGACCGCGCCGGCGCGCAGCGGATTGTCCAAGTACAGCGGATACGCGATGTGTTCGGAGAGCAGGTCGAGCAACGGCACGTCGTGCCAGTCCCAGTTGGGCGCGTACTCGGAGATGCCGGTGGCGCGGTCCACCTGCCCCGGCACGCTCACCCCGACGCCCAGCACCCGGGCGGCCTCGACCCCGGCCTGCGCGACCACCGAACCGGCGGCCGTCGCGACATGGCCGACCACCTGCTGCGGGCGGCTCTCGCCGGGCCGCATGTTCTCCTCGGCGCGCGCCAGCACGTTCAGGGCGAGATCGAACAGCTCGACATGGACGTATGTTTCCGCGATGTCCACGCCGATCAACGCGCCCCCCGACGCGTTGACGGCCACGAGGCCCCGGGGGCGGCCACCCGCCGAGTCCTCGAACCCGACCTCCGTGATCATGCGGAGGTCGAGCAGTTCGCCGACGAGAGTGGCGACGGTGGCGAGCGAGAGACCGGTCGCGGCCGCGAGCTCCTGCCGGGAGGTGGGCGAGGCGGCGATGATCTGACGCAGCACCTCGTAGCGGTTCGCGGTGCGGATGTCACGTGATGTGCCGCGCTTCATGGAGCGTGCCCTCTCATCCCTTCCGTCCCCTTCCGTGCCGGGCAGGCCGGTACGGCGACGGCACCGGCGCCGCGTCAGGTTATGGGGTGCCCCACCGTTCGACAAGGGGTTAGGAAAGGGGCTTTATTAAGTCGGTGGAAGTCAGCCAATCGTCAGCCTTCCAGGACGTCCCGTACGAAGGCGTTGGTGAACTTCCCGGCCGGATCCAGTACCCGGGCCAGGGCCGTGAAGTCGCCTGCCCGGGCATACCGCCCGCGCACCACGTCGGCCGGCAGCTGGAACACCTTGCCCCAGTGCGGCCTCGGCCCGAAGGGATCCAGCGCGGTTTCCACCGCCCGCACCACCGGAAGCACGGCCGCCGTGTCCTCGATCCAGGTGAAGTGGAACGCCACGGTGTCCCGGCCGTAGGAGGGGCTCAGCCACTGTTCGTCGGCGGCCACGGTCCGCACTTCGCAGGTCTGCAGCACAGGGGCGACCGTCTGTCGTATCCCGTCGATCGCATGCAGAGCCTCGACGGCATGTCCGCGCGGCAGCAGATACTCGCTCTGCAGCTCGTTTCCGCTGCTCGGAGTGAACTCCGCCCGGAAGTGCGGCAGCCGCTCGTGCCACGGCCCCGGCGCCCCGAACTGCTCGGTGCAGTTGATCGCCGGCATACCCGGCACCGGGTGCAGCGCCCGGACGGCGGGGGTCGCCCACGGGAAGTCGGCCAGGGGCTCGTCCGTGCGCCGCTTCACCCACACCTGCCGGAAGCCGGGCGCACCCCAGTCGGTGAACAGGCTGACGCTGTACGCCGCCCCCGCCACCGTCTCGAAGTCCAGCCCCTCCAGGGGCAGTTCGGTGAACACGTGCTGCTCGACCTCGTAGCCGGGTTCCAGGTCGAGTACGAGCGCGGTGACCACCCCGAGGGCGCCCAGCGAGGTGACGGCTCCGCCGAAGCGCCGGTCGCCACGCCCGATGACGACGGTGGACCCGTCGGCGGTGACGATCTCCACCTCCCGTACGGCGGCGGCGAGCGGGCCGTTGCGGATCCCGGACCCGTGCGTACCGGTCGCCACCGACCCTGCGACCGAGATGTGCGGCAGGGAAGCCATGTTCGCCAGCGCCAGCCCGTGCTCATGCACCCGGCGCGCCAGTTCCGCGTACCGGACCCCGCCCCCGACCCGTACGGTCCGGGCCGCGGTGTCGACCTCGACCTCCCCGGCCAGGGCGTCCAGCGACAGGAGCACTCCGTCGCCGCCCGGCTCGGCGATCTCGTTGAACGAGTGCCCACTGCCCAGCACCCGCACCCGCTCGCTCTTCGCCACGAGCGAGCGGAGCGCCTCGAGGGAGTCCGGGCGGTGCAGCTCACCGGCGGCAAAGGTGATGTTGCCGGCCCAGTTGGTAACGGTTTCGGTCATGCGGTGATCCTTCCTGAGGAAACGGAAATCGGGAAGTCGCAGCCACAATTCGGTGGGTCCGATACATATGACCGATATGCCGGATCCCGACCTTCGATGCCGACCCCGATGCCGACGCCGACGGCGCGCGGAGCGGGGCCCCGGCACGACGGCCGGGAGGGCGGGGGCATACCGTGAGGAATTCGTACGCCTGAGCCGGGAGGAGAGACGGATGGGCAGCCGTACCGCGCTGGTCGAGGATCTGATGGAGCGGTTTCCGCATGTTCCGCGGGAGGCCGTCTTCAAGGAGGACCTGCTGCGCGGAGGCGTGGCCTTCGACCCCTCCGCCCTGAGCGACAACGAGTCGGGCGAGGTCAAGCCGAAGTCGTACTTCATCTTCTCCTTCGACCACGGCACCCTGCCCGAGCTCGGCGAGGCCGCGCTGCGCCGCCCGCCGGAGGAGATCATCCTCACCGGCGGACCGTACGACCTGCGGCGGACCGTCGTGTCGGTGCGCGTGAACCCGGCCTCGCCGTACCGCGTCGCGGCTGACGACGCCGGCCTGCTCGGGCTCTACCTCGACGGAACGCGCATCGCCGACGTCGGGGTGCCGCCGATGCCGGAGTACTACCGGCACAAGCTCTCCAACGGGAAGTCCGTCATGGAGGTCGCCCCCACCATCCAGTGGGGTTACCTCATCTATCTGACCGTTTTCCGGGTGTGTCAGTACTTCGGCGCCAAGGAGGAGTGCCAGTACTGCGACATCAACCACAACTGGCGCCAGCACAAGGCGGCCGGCCGGCCGTACACGGGCGTGAAGGACGTGGAGGAGGTCCTGGAGGCGCTCGAGATCATCGACCGGTACGACACCCAGAAGACGTCCACCGCCTACACGCTCACCGGCGGCGCGATCACGAAAACGGTTGCCGGGCGCGACGAGGCCGACTTCTACGGCCACTACGCCAAGGCCATCGAGGAGCGCTTCCCGGGCCGCTGGATCGGCAAGGTCGTGGCCCAGGCGCTGCCCCGCGACGACGTGCAGCGCTTCAAGGACTACGGGGTGCAGATCTACCACCCCAACTACGAGGTGTGGGACCGCCGGCTGTTCGAGCTGTACTGCCCGGGCAAGGAGCGCTACGTCGGCCGCGACGAGTGGCACAAGCGGATCCTCGACTCGGCGGAGATCTTCGGCGCGCGCAACGTCATCCCCAACTTCGTCGCGGGAGTCGAGATGGCGGAGCCGTTCGGTTTCACCACCGTTGACGAGGCGATCGCCTCCACCACGGAGGGGCTGCGTTTCTTCATGTCGCAGGGCATCACGCCGCGCTTCACCACCTGGTGCCCGGAGCCCACGACCCCGCTCGGCAAGGCCAACCCGCAGGGCGCGCCGCTCGAGTACCACATCCGGTTGCTGGAGGCCTACCGCGCGACCATGGACGAGTTCGGGCTCTCCTCGCCTCCCGGCTACGGCCTGCCCGGACCCGGCCGTGCGGTGTTCTCCGTGAGTTCCTTCATGGACAGTCTTCCGGCGCAGGACGAGGCGACCGTATAGTCCCCGGAACCGGTGTCGAAACTTGGCGCCGGCGTTGAACACACGGCGGTTCGCGTCCGTACAACAGGCCGGAGTAACGGGCGCGGCCGCCCCCTGCTGTCTTGTCCTGGTGTCCTGACATGACATCTGAACAGGGCGCTTGTCAGTTGTGTTGGAAACGTGAAAAGCTCTGCCTCTGCCGCGAGGTTCCCCCCAACTCCATTGCCGTCATGGTGAGTTGACCTCGCTTGTGGATGCAGGAGACCCATGCCCGACCTGCCGACCCCGAAGGACGCCGCCGAAGCCGCGCTGTTCTCCGAGTGCTGGGATGCCGTCCTGTCGTACGCCGACCTGTGCACGTCCGGCTCGACCGCGGCGAACCAGTTGGCCCGTGAGGCGTTCGCGCTCGGCATACGCGAGGCCCGCGCCGCCGAGGACGGGACCGCGCGAGGCGCCGGCCGTCGCTCGTCCCGGCTGCCCCGGATCCCCCTGCTGCTGACCGCCGTACGCGCCACGGCGGCCCACTGGGAGGCCCAGGGCCACGGCCACAAACTCGACCCGGACCTGCGCCTGTGGCTGAACTCCGGCAAGGCGGCCCGCTACGTCGGACCGCCCCTCAGCCGTCCCATAGCCCTGCGCGGCCTGCGGGACATGCAGGAAGCGGACGCCGCCCTGCTGTGGCTGGCGGAGGTGGAGGCGCTTCCGCTGCACGCCGTGGTCCGCCGGCAGGGCCTGGACCAGACCGCCGCGGTGGAGGAGCTGAACCAGGTCCGCGGCCTGTTCCGGGACCGCTGCCACCGCAACCACCTCGACACGCCGATGGATGCGGAGTGCCGCAGTTACGTCCGGCTCCTGGACGCGGTCACCCGCTCGCCCGCGGCCGACACGCCGCCGGACCTCTCCCGGCACCTCGCCACCTGCGTCGAATGCGCCGAAGCCGCGGCCTGTCTGCGACTGCACGGCGGCGGGCTGCCCGCGGCGCTCGCCCAGGGCGTCATCGGCTGGGGCGGCCTCGCCTACCTGGAGCGCCGCCGCCGCGCCTTCGAGGTGCGCCTCGGCCCCGGACGCCCCGAGACGCCCGACCCCGAGGGCGCGGCCGTACGGGCCGCCGCCGGCAGGGCGCGCGTGCGGCGCAACGCGCTTCTCGTCGCCGCCGTCCTCGTCTCCGGGCTGGCGCTCGCCGTGTCGATGATGCCCGGCGACAGCGGCGGTGACAGCGTTGCCCAGGGCGGCCCCACGGACAGCAGCCCGGTGGCCGGACCCGGCCCCTCCCTGCCGTCCGCCACACCCGACAACTCCGCGGCGCCGTCCTCGTCCGCCCCGAAGCCGTCCGCCGGCAGTACGGCGTCGGCGACGGACGGCGACGACACCGGCAAGCCCGACCCGGAGCCCCAGGGCACCTCCTCGGCCACCGCCGGTACCGGCGCGGGCGCCGGGGGGAGTGCGGACGGGGCGGCCTGCGAGGTCCGCTACGACCTCGTCAACCAGTGGCCGGACGGCTTCCAGGCCACCGTCACCGTCACGACCTCCAACACCCTCGACGACTGGCGGGTGGCCTGGTCCTTCCGCGACGGCCAGCGGGTCGACCAGATGTGGGACGCGAGCCTCGCCCAGAACGGCTCCCGGGTCACCGCGACCGCGGCGGACTACAACCGGTCCGTCGCGGCCAACGGCACCCTCAGCTTCGGCTTCCTCGCCTCCTGGCATGACAAGAACAGCGCCCCGTACGCGTTCGCCCTCAACGGGAAGCCATGCACGACGTCCTGACGTACCGTCACTGATTCGGACGGAAAACGGGTGGCACCGGAATGCGGGCTGCCTCTAAGGTGAGGATCGCTTCACGCGGTAGCCGTCGGCTGCCGTGGTCGGCCGAGTGAGAAACGGGAGGTGTGACCGATGACTGTCTTCGTGAGGGCCGTTGCCCGCAACCAGAAGATCATCCACTCCACCTCCGTGGCCTCCGGCTGACCTTTCCCACGTCGCACACCCATCGCGAGTGCGCGTGGCCGGGGCCGCCCTGTGAAGGGTTTCCCTTGACTCTCTCTTCGTCTTCCACTTCTCCTTCGTCGTCGTCTTCTCGTCCTTCGGGTTCGTCGCGCCCTCTCGTTTCCATCGGTTGGGACGAGGGCTGGGAAGCAGAGTTCGCTCCGCACGCCGAGCAGGGCCTCGTGCCCGGCCGTGTCGTGCGGGTCGACCGCGGACTGTGCGACGTCGTCACCCGGACCGGCACGGTCCGCGCCGACACCGAGTTCGTCGTTCCCCGTGACCCGATGAAGGTCGTGTGCACGGGGGACTGGGTCGCCGTCGACCCCGACGGCAGCGACCCCCGGTATGTGCGGACACTCCTGCCCCGCCGTACCGCCTTCGTGCGTTCCACCTCCTCCAAGCGGTCCGAGGGACAGATCCTCGCGGCCAACGTCGACCACGCCGTCGTCGCGATGTCCCTGGCCGTCGAACTGGATCTCGGTCGAGTCGAGCGGTTCCTGGCCCTGGCCTGGGAGTCCGGCGCACAGCCCGTCGTCGTGCTCACCAAGGCCGACCTGGTGCCCGACCCGGTCGCGCTCTCCTACCTCGTGCAGGACGTGGAGACCAGTGCGCCCGGCGTGCCCGTGCTCACCGTCTGCGCCCGCGACGGCGAGGGCGTCGAGGAGCTCGCCGCACTCCTCGGCCGAGGCACCTCCGTGCTGCTCGGGGCGTCCGGAGCGGGCAAGTCGACGCTCGCGAACGCGCTCGTCGGCGAGGACGTGATGGACGTTCAGGCCACCCGCGACATGGACGGCAAGGGGCGGCACACCACCACCACGCGTAACCTGCTGCCGCTGCCCGGCGGGGGCGTCCTCATCGACACGCCCGGGCTGCGCGGCGTCGGCCTCTGGGACGCGGGCGGCGGGGTGGGACAGGTCTTCTCGGAGATCGAGGAGTTCGCCCGGGGCTGCCGGTTCCACGACTGCGCCCATGAGGTCGAGCCGGGGTGCGCGGTGCGTGCCGCCGTCGACGACGGGGAGCTGCCCCTGCGACGACTGGAGAGCTATCGCAAGCTCGTCCGGGAGAACCAGTGGATCGTCGCCAAGTCCGACGCCCGCATGCGTGCCGACATCCGCCAGGACTGGAAGCGCAAGCAGGCCGAAGGCCGGGCCGCGGGGGAGGCGAAACGAGGGCGGGGGTCATGGCGACCTGCTCCGCCTCGCTGAACCGGGTAGGCGTGCACGTGTCCGGTCACCGGCCTGCGCCGCCTCAGCGTCACGTCCGATTTCCGCTAGCACGGTTTCCGTCGTGGGCGAAGACTGGAACCCATGACGGACCAGGAAACCCGCTATGAGGCGGTCCGCAGCAGGGACGCCCGGTTCGACGGCGAGTTCTTCTTCGCCGTCGAGACGACCGGCATCTACTGCCGGCCCAGCTGCCCCGCCGTGACACCGAAACGCCGCAACGTGCGTTTCTTCGCGACGGCCGCCGCCGCGCAGGGCTCCGGCTTCCGGGCCTGCCGGCGGTGCCGCCCGGACGCCGTCCCCGGATCGGCCGACTGGAACGTGCGCGCCGACGTCGTGGGCCGCGCCATGCGACTGATCGGCGACGGCGTCGTCGACCGCGAGGGCGTCACCGGGCTGGCCGACCGACTCGGCTACAGCTCCCGCCAGGTACAGCGCCAGCTCACCGCCGAACTCGGCGCGGGTCCGGTCGCCCTCGCCCGGGCGCAGCGCGCCCACACCGCGCGGGTCCTGCTGCAGACGACCGGCCTGCCGGTCACCGAGATCGCCTTCGCGTCCGGGTTCGCCAGCGTGCGGCAGTTCAACGACACCGTCCGGACCGTGTACGCCGCGACCCCGACCGAGCTGCGGGCCGCCGTCCGCGCGAGTCGCCGCAGCGCCACCCCGTCCGCAGGGATCCCGCTGCGGCTCGCCCACCGCGGCCCGTATCACGCGGGCACCGTGTTCGACCTGCTGGAACGAGAGGCCGTGGCCGGCGTGGAGGAGGTGAGCGGGCCGCTCGGCGCACGCACGTACCGGCGTACGCTGCGGCTGCCCCACGGCACCGGGATCGTCGCCGTGGACGAGCGGCCGGGCGACACCGGCCTGGCCACGGCCGTCCATCCCGGCGGCTGGCTCGACGCCCGGCTGCACCTCACCGACCTGCGCGACCTCACCACCGCCGTCCAGCGGCTGCGGCGGCTGTTCGACCTCGACGCCGACCCGTTCGCCGTGGACGAGAGGCTCGGCGCCGATCCGCGGCTCGCACCGCTGGTCGCCGCCCGGCCCGGACTGCGCGCGCCGGGGGCCGCCGACCCGGAGGAGTACGCCCTACGGGCGCTGGTGGGGCGGACGGAATCGGAACGCCTGGTCCGCGCCCACGGCAAGGTGCTCGACGCACCGTGCGGAACCCTCACCCACCTCTTCCCCGAACCGGCCGCCCTGGCCGGCGCCGGCGGAACCCTCGGCGCTCTCGCCGCCGCCCTCGCGGACGGCACCGTACGCCTCGACCCGGGCGTCGACCGGGACGACGCCCAGGAAGCGCTGCTCGCGCTGCCCGGCCTGGACGCCCGTACGGTGGCGGCGATCCGCGCCCGCGCTCTCGGCGATCCCGACGTAGCGCCGCCCGGCGCGGACGTGCCCGACAGCTGGCGCCCCTGGCGCACCTACGCCCTGCACCACCTGCGCGCCGCGGAGGAACGATGAACACCCCGACCGACCTGACGTACTACACCAGCGTGGACAGCCCGCTCGGCCCGCTGCTGCTCACCGCCGACGCGTCCGGCGTGCTGACGTCCCTCTCCATGCCCGGACAGAAGGGCGG
Organism: Streptomyces sp. NPDC031474; assembly: GCF_055581185.1. Classification (NCBI taxonomy): domain Bacteria; kingdom Bacillati; phylum Actinomycetota; class Actinomycetes; order Kitasatosporales; family Streptomycetaceae; genus Streptomyces; species Streptomyces sp. NPDC031474. Next base: position 320,732 of record NZ_JBVIJX010000008.1, on the reverse strand, counting down.
GGCGACGGTCCAGGACGGCTGGCGGCACGACCCCGGGCCGTTCCGCTCCGCCGGGGAACAGCTCGCCGCCTACTTCGCCGCCGAGCTGAAGGAGTTCCGGCTTCCCCTGCGTGGCGACGGCACCGAGTTCCGTGAGCGGGTGTGGGCCGCCGTCGACTCCGTCCCCTACGGGGCGACCACGACGTACGGCGAGATCGCCGCCCGCGTCGGCGCCTCGCGGATGGCCGTACGAGCGGTCGGAGGAGCGATCGGGGCGAATCCGCTGCTGATCCTGCGGCCCTGCCATCGGGTGATCGGCGCCGACGGCTCGCTGACGGGATACGCGGCCGGGCTGGAGCGCAAGGTTCGGCTGCTCACGCTGGAGGGTTCCTTCCCGGCACCGCTCTAGTGGTGCCTCATCCCCACAGCACCGTCCCCAGCCACGCGCCCATGACGAGCAGACAGGTGAACAGCTCGGCGAGGATGCTGGAGCCGCCGGAGCGCATCGCGGTGCGCAGGGCCGCCCGTGCCTCACCGTGGCGGCCCAGGCGGAGCCGTTCGCAGAGGTAGATGCCGCCCATGAAACCGGGGATCGCGCCGAGCACGGGGAGCAGGAAGAAGCCGAGGAACGCGCCGAGGCCCGCGTACACCGCCATCCGGGGTGTCGCGCCGCTCGCGCGCAGCCGACGGGGCGGCAGGGCCCAGCGCACCACCTGGGACAGGAACAGCGCCAGCGTGGCCCCCATCGGCACGGCCCAGGCGACCGGCTGCGGGTCCTCCAGTGCCCACCACAGGACCGCGGCCCACACCAGCCACGATCCCGGCACACCGGGCACCAGCACTCCGCACAGGCCGAGCAGAATGACCAGTCCGACCAGCAGGAGTTCCCACACTCCCATCTGCCCAGGGTGCCCGAATCGAGAAGAAGACGCAGGTCAAGGGGGCGGAGTCGGAGGCCACCGACGTCAATCTGCCAAGGTGTGGCCACGGCGGAAACACGTGATCATCGGGTCCCGTGGGGGGAAAACCGCCCGGCGACCTCTGCCGCCTCAGGAAGCACTTCCGTCGCACTGCTGTTCCGGACGTCGCTCGACATACTGTTCGACACCCGTGCGGTGAATCATTTTCCGGATGCCCCGTTTTCATACGGCCCGTGCGGTGGACAATTGGGGGCATGAGCCAGCAGGGGGGAAGGTCCACCGGTCACGAGGACGACTGGTGGGGGCAGTTGTACGACGACTCCACCGAGGACACGGGGCCCACGCCCGCCGCCGACTCCCTGGACGACCGCTTCGCCTCGGCCGCCGGAGCGGTCCGCTCCGCGGGTACGGCGGCGCACTCCGAGGGTGCGACGGCCGGCACGGGGACCGCGGCGGGCGCGCGCGCCCCGGCGAGCGGTGCGGACGATGACACGCACCACCGGGACCACGGGGACGACTCGGACCACGTGGACGACTCGGACGACTCGGACCACGTGGACGACTCGGACGACTCGGACCGCGTGGACGGCGTGGATGAGGCAGGCCCTTCGGGTCCCGTCGGCCCGGTGTCGGCACCACGGGCCGAGCGGCCCGGTCCGCGCGGCCGGACCGATTGGTGGGCCTCGCAGGTCGCGCCGCCGACAGCGCCGCCGCCCTCATCGGAGGCCACTGTTCCGCCGCCCCGGCGCGGCCGCATGGCCGACTCCGGCTCCGCCCCAGCCACACGCCAAGGCACAGGCACAGGCACAGGCACGAGCTGGGACCCGGGGGACCCCGACAGCGGGCTCGCCGATGAGCGTGACGCCCGGCACGATGCTGGACGCGGCACCGGTCGGGACGTCGGCCGTCACGCGGGCCGAGGCATCGGCTGGGCCGCTGATCCGAACGCCTCTTCGGGCGCCGGTCAGGGTGCCGACGTCGGCGCACGCGGGGCCGAGACCGATCCGGGCGCCCGTCCGCCCGAGCGGTACCGCGCCCCCTGGGAACCGCCGTCAGCCACACCGTCCGGTCCCGAGAACTTCCTGCCCGGCCCACTGCCGCCGGGCTTCGACGAGCGGGCGCCCGGCGGTCCCGCATCCTCCACGCCCGACGGCCGCACGCCGACGGAGACACCGTCCGCCCCCTCCGCGCCCCCGGCACCGCCCTCCCCACCTGCGCCGTCCACCTCACCCGGGTCGCCGACAACCTCCCCCTCAGCGCCCACGGCTTCACCCCTCACCCCGTCCACCGCACCAACCGCACCAACTGTGCCGCCGCCCCCGCCCGCGCTGCCGCCCACTCCGGCCCACGCGCCGCCACCTCCGACCGCCCCCACCGCGCCCTCCGCCCCCACCGTCTCCGCCAGCGGCACCGCAGCCCCTCTCGCTCCGGCGAGTTACCCGTCCACCCTCAAGGGCGCCCCCGCCTCCGAGCGCCCCCCACTCCCGGCGCACGCTCCCAACTCCCCGGCATCTGCCGCACCTCCGGCACCTTCAGCAGCACCTGAGCGTGCTCCCGACCCGCAAAAGGACTACGTCGGTTCCGGGCCGCCCACCTACGATGCCGAGCCCACCGCCCTCCCGCTCGCCGACCCGGACGAGTTGGACGATCTCGTCGCCGACACCGTCCTGGACGGGGCCCGGTACGGGGCCTGGGCGTTGCGGGCCGTTTCCGTGCGGGGGGACTCCGCGCGGTACCGGGGCGAGCCGCGCCGTGACTCGCTGCTCACCGCCCGTTTCGGCGCGGGTGAGCATGCGCTGATCCTCGTCGCGATGGCGACCGGCGCCCGGGCGACCCCGGGAGCCCACCGGGCGGCCGCCGAGGCGTGCCGGTGGATCGGACGGGCCGTGGGCCGCAGTCACGTCCGGCTCGCCGAGGACATAAGGGCGGCCCGGCGTGGCGACCTGAAGTCCGGCCTGCACCGCCTCACCGACCGCAGCCTCGGCCGGCTCCGCGCCAGCGCCGCGGAACAAGGCCTGGCGCCGGAGGAGTACGCGGCCACCCTGCGCTGTCTGCTCCTGCCCGCCGACCCCGACTGCCGCACGCGCGTCTTCTTCGGTGTCGGCTCCGGCGGACTGTTCCGGCTGCGCGGCGGCGTGTGGCAGGACATCGAGCCGCAGGTGGGCGAGGTCGCCGGGGAGCCGGTCGTCGGGTTCGGGTCCCTGCCGGCCGAGACGCCCGAGGGCGACCGCCTCACCATGGACCTCGGCATCACGACCCCGCCGAACCCTTACGACCCCGCCCCCGAGCCGCCCCGCGAGCCCTTCCGCTTCCGTGCCTCCGTAGCCCGCCCGGGTGACACGCTCCTGATGTGCACCGGCGGCCTGGCCGAACCCCTGCGCGGCGAGCCGGAACTGTCCGCGCACCTGACGGGACGCTGGTCGGGCCCCACCCCGCCCGGGCTCGCCGCCTTCCTCGCCGACACCCAGGTGAGGGTGAAGGGTTACTCCGACGACCGCACGGCGGCGGCCGTCTGGGAGGCGTGACAGGGCCCCCGCGGCCACTGTGGAGGGGGGACCCGAGGAGACCGAGACCGAAGGGGTGCGTCGATCCATGGCCAAGCAGAACGTCGCCGAACAGTTCGTGGACATCCTCGCCCGCGCGGGAGTGAAGCGCCTCTACGGCGTCGTGGGGGACAGCCTCAACCCCGTCGTGGACGCCGTGCGCCGCAACCCCGCCCTCGACTGGATCCACGTCCGCCACGAGGAGACCGCCGCCTTCGCCGCCGGCGCGGAAGCGCAGATCACCGGGAAGCTCGCGGCGTGCGCGGGCTCCTGCGGACCCGGCAACCTCCACCTCATCAACGGCCTCTACGACGCCCACCGCTCCATGGCCCCCGTGCTCGCCCTCGCCTCGCACATCCCCTCCAGCGAGATCGGCCTGGGCTACTTCCAGGAAACCCACCCCGACCAGCTGTTCCGCGAGTGCAGCCACTACAGCGAACTGATCTCCAGCCCGAAACAGATGCCCCGGCTGTTGCACACGGCGATCCAGAACGCGGTCGGCCGCAGCGGCGTCAGCGTGGTGTCGCTCCCCGGCGACATCGCCGACCGGCCCGCCCCCGAGAAAGCCGTCGAAACCGCTCTCGTCACCGCCCGGCCCACCGTCCGCCCCGGAGACGCCGAGATCGACGCATTCGTCGAGATGATCGACGCGGCCGACAAGGTCACCCTCTTCTGCGGCAGCGGTACGGCCGGCGCGCACGCCGAGGTCATGGAGTTCGCCGGAAAGATCAAGTCCCCGGTGGGGCACGCGTTGCGCGGGAAGGAGTGGATTCAGTACGACAATGAATTCGACGTCGGCATGAGCGGTCTCCTCGGCTACGGCGCCGCGTACGAGGCCACTCACGAGTGCGACCTGCTGATCCTGCTCGGAACCGATTTCCCGTACAACGCCTTCCTGCCCGACGACGTGAAGATCGCCCAGGTCGACGTGCGGCCCGAACACCTGGGCCGGCGCTCGAAGTTGGACCTCGCCGTCTGGGGCGACGTGCGCGAGACCCTGCGCTGTCTGATCCCGCGGGTGCGGGCGAAGGACAACCGGCGTTTCCTCGACCGGATGCTGAAGAAGCACGCCGACGCGCTGGAGGGGGTGGTGAAGGCGTACACGCGGAACGTGGAGAAACACGTTCCCGTCCACCCCGAGTACGTTGCCGCCGTCGTCGACGAACTCGCCGCCGACGACGCCGTGTTCACCGTGGACACCGGGATGTGCAACGTCTGGGCCGCTCGTTACCTCACGCCCAACGGCCGCCGCCGCGTCATCGGTTCCTTCTCCCACGGCTCCATGGCGAACGCGCTGCCCATGGCGATCGGCGCACAGTTCACCGACCGCCGTCGGCAGGTCGTGTCGATGTCCGGCGACGGCGGTTTCTCCATGCTGATGGGCGACTTCCTGACCCTCGTCCAGTACGACCTGCCCGTGAAGGTCGTACTGTTCAACAACTCCTCGCTCGCCATGGTGGAGTTGGAGATGTTGGTCGCGGGGCTGCCCTCGTACGGCACTGCCAACAAGAACCCCGACTTCGCCGCCGTCGCCCGCGCCTGCGGCGCCCACGGCGTCCGCGTCGAGAAGCCCAGACAACTGGCCGGCGCGCTCAGGGACGCCTTCCGGCACAAGGGCCCGGCCCTCGTCGACATCGTCACCGACCCCAACGCGCTGTCCATCCCGCCGAAGATCAGCGCCGAGATGGTCACCGGTTTCGCGCTGTCCGCCTCGAAGATCGTCCTCGACGGCGGGGTGGGCCGGATGCTGCAGATGGCCCGCTCCAACCTGCGCAACGTGCCTCGCCCGTAAGGACGCCGGCAGCCCGGCCGGTCACTGCTGGTCCCGCCGGTCGGCGACGGTCGGTCCGGGTGGACGGTGGGTCGCCAGGCCACGGCAGCCTGCGGTCAGTCGGTGGCGGGGACCCACTGGCGCTCGCCGTTGTCCGAGCCGTACCAGTAGCGGGGCAGACCCTTGATGCCGCTCGTGCGGAACGGGCGGCCGTGATCGTCGACGCGGACCGTGCCGGTACGTCCCTGGGACGACCAGTCGAGTTCGAGGTACCAGTTGCAGTCGCAGCTCTCGGTCCGTGCCGTGACCAGCAGCACCTCCGGGTCCGCGCTGGACACGCGGTAGGGCAGGCTCACCGCCGGGATCGGAGTGCCCGCATCGTTCCCGGCGACCGAGTGCGCGACGGGACGGTCCTTGTCCAGGTCGACCGCGAAGTAGCGCTTGCTGAGCGAGCCGCCGCAGCCCTGGTCCATGGCGTACACGGTGCCCTGCGCGGGTGAGGCGCGGCCGACGACCCGCACACGCAACGCCGTCAGAACGACGGCCGTCGAGTCGCGGCCCTGCACCGAGATCTCCACGTTGGTCTCCCGCCCGTGCAGGGCGCCCTGGGCCGACGCCCACTGACCGGCGTCCTGCTCAGCCGGGGGCGGTGGAACCTGCGCCGGAGGTTTGTCGATGACGTAGTCGTGACCGCAGCCGAGCGCCCAGACCTGGGAGTCGGCGGTCCACAGCAGCGGTACGCCCGTCGCGGGGGCCGAGGCCCTGCCGCCGGCCGGGGCGCTGGCCCCGGAGGGGGAGGTCCTGCCGGGGCCGGTCGAAAGGGAGGGCGAGGCGGAGCGGGGCGCGGGGGAGAGGGTCGTGCTGCTGGTGGGCGTGGGGGAAGGGTGCGGGGACGCCGTCCGGTACGGGTCGGCGGTGGATCCCGGGGCCCGGGCGGCGTCGTCGGAAGCCGTCGGGTGGTTGCCGCCGGGCAGCGCGGACAGGCTGCCCAGGGTGGCGAGGACCGCGCAGGCGACACCGACGAGGACTGTGACGCGTCGACGACGGTACCAACGGCGAGACGGCGCCTGTTGTCCGCCGGGTTTCCGAGGCTCTGTTTCCGCCGAAGGCCGGGCGTTCGCTTCCGGCGGTGCGCCCGGTGTTTCCGGTGTTTCCGGCATTTCCGTCGTTGCCGGTGTTTCTAAGGCTTCTGAGGTCTTCCGCGTTTCCCGGAGCGTCGGTGCTTCCGGTGCTCCCGGTGCTTCTCGTGCGTCCGGTGCGTCCGGGGCGGATATGCTCCGCGCCGCCCGCTGCTGACGGGCCGCCACTGCGCGCAGCCACCGCCGGTGCAGTTCGAGGCGTTCCTCGGAGGTCGCTCCGCAGAACTCCGCGAGCCGCTCCACCGGGGCGAAATCCTGCGGAACCGCTTCCCCCGCGCAGTACCGGTGCAGAGTCGAGGTGTTCATGCCCAGTCGGCGTGCGAGAGAGCCGTAGCTGCGCTCCGTGCGCCCCTTCAGTTCCGTCAGCAGCGCCGCGAACTCCGTCACATCGCCCACACCGTCGTCGGTCGACACCGTTCCCCCGTGCTCGTCCGGCCCGGTCGGTCATCCCAGGCACCCATATACCTGCACGTCACATGGGCTGGGATGGTTCCACCGCGGCAGATCGGGCGAAGAACGTTGCACCGGGCCGCTCCGTCCGCCGATGCTCTTGGTGTCGCCCCGACCAGGGCCGGATCGACCAACCGGCGTCGCGGCGACGATCCACACCCATGCACTCACTCACGGGGGACACCCATGCCCAAGCGCATCCGAGCCGCCACGCTCACCGGGCTCACCGCACTCACGGCGGCGGGCCTCGCCCTCGGCACCCTGCTCGTCGTACCCGCCGGCGCCGCACCGGCGGGTGCGGCCGCGCCGCAGCCGCCCGGCTTCCTCTCCGCCGCCGACCTTCCGCCGCACCCCAGCTCGTCCTGGACGGCCGGTGAGATCACCGCCGGCGCATCGCCGGAGGCGGAGGCGGACCGCTGTCTCGGCACGGCGCTGGGCGACGGACGGGACTCCTGGTACCGGGACTTCCGGACCGACCTCGACGCCAGCGCCCGTCAGGTCAGCCTCGAACTGTCGAGCGTCAGCGCGGCGAAGTGGCGGTTCTCGCTGGTCAACGAGCACATCAAGTCCTGCGCCACGCGGATCGAGCAGGCCGACCCGGAGGTCACGGCCACGTTCAAGGACTACGGGAAGCTGAACGTGGAGGAGGGCGCCCATGTCTACGGCCTGCACACCGAGACGTCCTGGGGCGCGACCGACATCCGCCTCCTCTCCGTGGGACGGGACGGCACGCGGGTGACGGTCGTGGACTGGGGCCGGCTCGGCGACTTCGACGACGCGCCGGTGAAGGCCTTCAAGAAGACGACCGTCACGGCCGTCAACAAGCTTCGCTGACCGCACGACCCCCACAGCCGTACGACCACCGAGAAGAGCCGGGGACGCCGCCCTCCCGTCACGGGGGTCGGGAGGACGGCGTCCCCACACGACCACTGGACACACGAGACATACGGGGAACACACACATGACGAGCATGATCAGCTTGACCGGCAAGAGCACGAGCCGCCTTCGTACCACTCGCCGCCGTGCCGCCCTGGCCGCGGCCCTCGCCCTGGCCCTCGGGCTCGGCGTGACGGCCCAGGCCTCCGCCGGCAGCCCGCGCAGCGTCAGCGGCAAGTCGTCCGACAACATCACCCGTATCGCCGACTTCTATGGCGCCTACATCGACGCGGTGACCGACGAGGGCGGCGGAAAGCTCGCGGACGAACTCCGCAAGCATTACCTCACCCCGGCCTTCCAGAAGGAACTGAACGCCTGGGAGGACAAGAACCACGCCAACGGCGTCCTGCGGGCCCAGAACGTGCCGCTCGCATGGAAGGTCACCGACAACGGCACGGCGAACTACACGGAGGCGGTCGTCACCCTCACCTGGAGCAGCAACACAGCGACCAAGCTCGTCGTCGACATGACCCGCGACCACAAGATCTTCCACATCGGCACGACGGGAGTCGAAGGCAGTTAGGACTGCTGCGCGAGTATCGCTGGGATCTTGAACTGCCGTAGTGCGAAAGGCCCTTGGGCCTCGTACTGCGGCAGTTCGAGTATGCGGGGCAAACGGGGGACACGGTTTCCGTTGCGTTTCCGCGTGAGGAGCAGTGCATTCCGGCCAATGTCGTCGGCAACGGGAAAGCGCTCCGGCCGTCCGGTATCAGCGGCCCCACCTCTTCTTCGGGTACGGCCAGGTCGGCAGGGGCGAATCCGTAGTCGATGCGATCCCGGACGGTCAGCAGGTCGCCCGGGTGCGTAGGTGGGAAGGGGGCGAGGGCGGCCGGGTCGGCGTCCGCCTCCCAGAGCGGATGCCCCGGCTCACCACCGCTCGCCGGGGAGGCGAACGTCGGGCGCCGGTTGCGCCGGCGCGCACTCTTCAGGGGTACGACCGCGCCGTCGTACGCCGTCCCCTCGGTCTGGAAGCCGAGTTCGTCGCCGCCGGGCCTGGGGCCGATCACCGCCTTCTCGCAACCGCCCGCCCGCTCCTCCAGTCCGCGCCCTGTCAACCGGAACCACCCTGTCGAGCAGGGCCTTTCCCGCCTGGTGCCAGTATCGGACGGCTCGTCCAAGGCCCGCAGGGCCACATCGCCCGGCACCGGTTCGCCCGGCGCGTGCCCGACGGACCGGGTCGACGGCACACAGGCCCCTTGAGGCGCACGACACCCGAACCGTCGCATCGCGCGCTCCGCACGCGCTGGAAACAGGGTCCGGTCGGTTGTTTCGCGGCGCCCTCCTCGGTGGTTCGGACGGGCGCCGCCCGTCCCTCGGCAGCCCGTGGGAAAACTCGGGGAGGACTCGGGGGAACCCCGGGAGGGCCCGGGAGTGTGGGGAGCGCCCCCGCGGCCCGCCCGAACATGGCCGAACACCCGGTCGTTGATGATTCGACATGACTGGCCCCGTGCCGACCGGGCAAGGATCCCCGTGAACGTGTTCGAGCAGGAGGGGAACCGACATCGACACGCGGGCGGGGGTCATGGAGAGGCAGGCTTGGGGAAGCGGTCCGACGGCGATCGCGGGCACCTCGGCGACGAGACGGACAGGGGAGGGCACGGCCGAGGACGTGGCGGAGCAGGACGGGGCGTCGCAGCTCAGCCGCAGGCTCGGACGGGCGGATCTGCGGGCGGTGCCCGAGGTGCGCCGGGCGTTGCGGGAACTGCTGCAGGGCTGGGGAAGGCCCGGCCGGTCGGAGACGGCGGAACTGCTCACCAGCGAGCTCGTCACCAACGCCCTCGTGCACACCGACGACGACGCGGTGCTGACGGCCACCGTCTCACCGTCCGGCCTGCGGGTGGAGGTACGGGACTTCGTGGCCCGCCACCCCCGGCCGAGCACGCCCAGCCCCGACGAGGGCACGCACGGTCGGGGGCTGGTCCTGGTGGACTCCCTCGCGGACACCTGGGGCGTGCGGGCGCAGGGCGGCGGAAAAGTCGTCTGGTTCGAGCTGGGAGCCGAAGCCGCCTGAAGGACAGGCCCTGAAAGACAGGCCATGGGCGAGGGGCGACACAGCAACGGGAAGGGGGCGCGACCGTCGTGGTCGCGCCCCCTTCCCGGTGGTGTCTACCTGTCCGTCAGCCGAACTGCTGCTCCAGGTCCTTGAGCTTGCGCTCCAGGGAGTCGAGGCGCGGCAGGGCCATTGTGTCGTCCTCCGCGGTGAGATCGACGGTGATCGACGAGTCGGCGCCGTGGCGAACGGGCTGCAAGGAGGGCCGTGACCGTACGGGCAGCTGCTCCGCAGAGTTCGCTATGGCAGGCTCCGCGGAAACTCGCTCGGCCGTGGCGCGCTCCAGGGCGGCCTGGGCCTCCACCTGACGGCCACCGCCGCCACCACGGCCGGGGAAACGACTGTGACCTCGGCTGATCGCCTTCAACTGGGCCCGCTCGACCCGCTGCTGCTCGCGACGGCGCAGCTTGGTCTCCTCCTTGCGGACCTTGTCGTCGCGGACCTCCTCGACGGCCTCGTCCAGGCTGCGCACGTTTTCCAGGAGCATCAGCGACCACGCCTTGTAGGTCTCACGAGGAGCCCGCAGCCAGCGCACGACGCGGATCTGCGGCAGCGGACGGGGCACCAGCCCCTGCTCGCGCAGCGCGGCCCGGCGGGTCTGCTTCAGGGCCCGGTCGAAGAGAACGGCCGCCGACAGGGACATGCCGGAGAAGAACTGCGGTGCGCCGTCGTGGCCGAGGCCCCTGGGCGCGTGCACCCAGTTGAACCAGGCCGCGGCGCCCGCGAACGTCCACACGAGTATCCGGGAGCCGAGCGCCGCGTCACCGTGGCTGGCCTCGCGCACCGCGAGGACGGAGCAGAACATCGCCGCGCCGTCCAGGCCGAACGGGACGAGGTACTCCCAGCCGTTGGTGAGGCCGAGGTTCTGCTGGCCGAAGCCGACCAGGCCGTGGAACGAGAGTGCGGCGGCGACGGCCGCACAGCAGAACAGAAGCACGTAGGAAGCGGTTCCGTATATGGCTTCCTTGCGCCTGCGGCGCTCTTCGGTGCGCTCCCACGAGTCGTCCGCGCTCGCGTTGGCCCCGGAGGAGCGCTTGCCGCGCGCGAGCACCGCAACCGCCGCCAGCATGCCCAGGAGCAGTACGGCGCCGGGAAGCAGCCAGTTCAGCGATATGTCGGTCAGTCTCATCTGGGGGTCCCTTGCATTGGGATAGGGCGTAACGCCCGCCATAGTGGCCCAATCCCGCCGTCCCTCAGGGGGTTTCGGGGCAAGAGGCCGCCAAGGAGGTGCAAGGGGATGCCCAGGGCGACGTTCTGCTCGAACTGCCGCTTGAGGGGCGGGAGTTGAGTTCGAATAAGACTACCCGTACGGGTGGTTCCACGGAAAGTTCCCGTGACAAGTGAGAAAGTTGTGAATCGCCTGTAACCGAAAGGGAGTCTCGTCCGGGTGATCTTACGGGACGTGCGGGCGTGTCCCGTCGCCGGGGGGTGGCCGAGTGTGCCTGAGCGTGCCTCAACTCGCCGGGGCGCCGGTGAGCTTGGTGACGCGGTCGGCGTCGCAGGTGCGCGGGCAGGTGGCGTACGGCGCGGTTCCGCCCTTCGCGGGCTGGGCCGCGGCGGTCCGGTCGACTCCCGGGGGAAGCGGTTCTGTGCGGGGAAACGGTTCTGTGTGCCCCGGCTCCGTGACGGTCGGGCTCGAGCGCCCTCCGTTTTGGGAGCGATTAAAGGTAAGCCTTACCTTATCCGGTATCGTCGGGATTTGAACTGGCGGTCGGTGCGCCTAAGGTGCTTGACGGACGAGTAACAACCCGCCGTAATGACCCCAAGTACCGACAAGGCCGGAGGAGGCCCCCGTGGAGCAGAGGGCGCAGGGCTCCATCGGTACGGGAAATCCGGCCGCACAGGAGGCCGAGGACTGGGCTCGGGTGCCGGCGCAGTCACGCGGAGTTGCTGCCGAGTACGGACAGTTCGGTGAGCCCGGTGAGCCCGGTGAGCCCGGTGAGGGCGCGGGCCGTGAGCCGTGCGGCCCGGCGGGCGCCGCGCGCGGTGAGCACACGCACAGCGAGACCCCGATCCCGCGCCCCCGGCCCGTCGTCCAGCGCGCCTCGGTGCGCGGCCAGATCCTCGACGCGCTGCGCACCGCCCTGGTCGCCGGGGACCTGCGGCCGGGCGAGGTGTACTCGGCGCCGGTCCTCGGGGAACGTTTCGGGGTCTCCGCGACGCCGGTCCGGGAAGCGATGCAGCAGCTCGCGATGGAGGGCGCCGTCGAGGTCGTCCCCAACCGGGGGTTCCGGGTGATCGTGCGGGGTACGCGCGAGCTCGCCGAGCTGGCCGAGGTGCGGGCGCTGATCGAGATTCCCGTGATGCTGCGGCTCGCCCGTACGGTGCCTGCCGAGCGGTGGGCGGAGCTGCGGCCCCTCGCCGAGGCGGGCATGCGCGCGGCGGCCTCCGGCTGCCGGGTCACGTACGCGGAGGCCGACCGGGTCTTCCACCGGGCGATGCTCGCCCTCGCCGGCAACGAGCAGTTGGTCGGGGTCGCCGAGGATCTGCACCGGCGGTCGCAGTGGCCGCTGGTCGGCGGGCCCGCCTCGCGCGCACGGGCCGACCTCGTGGCGGACGCGACGGAGCACCTGACGCTGCTGGAGGCGTTGACGGCACGGGATCTGGACGTGGTGCAGGCGGTAGTGCGAGAGCACTTCGCCGGCGCGGCCTGAGCGGACGGTTCGTGGTGCGTGCCGCGTGCGCGCTGCGTGCGTGCCGGCCTGCTGGGGGCTGCCGCCCCCAGACCCCCGCTTCGGCCCCGAAAGGGCCTCGTCCTCAAACGCCGGACGGGCTGAAGTCCGACCCCCGTCCCTACGCCGTCGCCGCCGGGGGTGTCAACTGCCTTGCCAGCCAGGTGGGGACGCCGCCGAGGAGGCGGAACAGGCGTCGTGCCTCCTCGCGTAGTCGGGAGGCCTCCGGCTCTGCTTCCGCGTCCGCCAGTGAGGCGAGCGCCGGTGCTGTGCCCACCAGGTAGCCCAACTCCTCCCGGATGCGCAGGGATTCGGCGAAGCCGTGGCGGGCCTCCGCCATCTCGCCGTCGCGCAGGGCGAGTCCGGCGAGGTGGCGCCAGGTGAAGGACAGCAGCAGCGAGTCCGAGTGCGCCGCGGCCGCCGTGTGGGCGCGGCGGTAGGCGGCCCTCGCGGCCTGCGGGGAACGGGCGATGTTCTCCGCGAGCAGGCCCCGGCGGAAGTCCAGCAGCGCCCGGCCGACCGCGTCCGGCGGGATCAGCGCCGCCGCCCGGCCGAGCGCGGCCCGCGCCTCGTCCACCCGGTCGCGCACCCCGTGCACCGTGGCGGCGTACGCAAGTTGCCCCCGTTCACAAGCGGCGGCGCCCCGCTCCTCGTCGTCGTGGGCCAGCGCTTCCGCCGTACGCAGTGCGTCCTCGGCGTCCTGCCAGCCCTGCTCGGTGTACAGGCACCGTTCCACGAGCAGCGCGGCCCGCTGGATCGCGCCCTGCGCCGTTTCGGGCGGGATCAGAGCCGCCGCGTCGGACCAGCAGGCCCGCGAGCGCAGCCGCCATACGGCCGTCTGGAGGGGGTCGTCACCTGAGGTCGTTCCGGTACCGGACATGGCGGTGTACGCCACGTTGCCCTCCCCGAGCGCGCCGTCGAGCTTTGAGTGGTGGCCGCATCTCAGCACGAATCGCGGCACCGAGCCAAGGGGGCGGGTGAAAGATTTCACAAAGTCGTGGGACTCTCCGTCCCCGAAGGTTTCGACGGACGGCCGACCGAAGGACGGCAAGACGGGTGGGAACCGGCTTCTGTTCCTTGTCGGCCTGTTGTCATCCTGTCGTCAGCTCATGCGCAGGGCCAGGAAGAAGTCCAGCTTGTCCTCCAGGCGCGACAGGTCACGGCTCGTCAACTGCTCGATCCGTCCCACTCGGTAACGCAAAGTGTTGACGTGCAGATGCAGACGGGAGGCGCAACGGGTCCATGAGCCGTCGCAGTCGAGGAAGGCCTCCAGCGTCGGGATCAGCTCGGCGCGGTGGCGTCGGTCGTAGTCGCGCAGGGGATCCAGGAGACGGGCGGTGAACGCTCTGCGCACGTCGTCCGGGACGAACGGGAGCAGGAGCACGTGCGAGGCCAGTTCCTGGTGCCCGGCCGCGCACACCCGCCCCGGCCGGGCGGCGGCCACCCGTCGCGCGTGCCGCGCCTCCTCCAGCGCCCCGCGCAGCCCCTCCGCCGAATGCACGGCCGCGCTGACGCCCAGCGTGAGCCGGCCGTCGCCGTCGAGACCCGCCGACAGCGGCTCTCGTACGGTAGTCAGGAGCGCGTCGGCGAGGACGCCGCTCTCGGAGCCGTCGTGCTCGCTCGACACCGCCGGCAGCGGTACGAGGGCGATGGCCTCGTCACCTGTGTGGGCGACGGCGATGCGGTCGGAGGGCTCCGGGCCGGTGGCGAGCGGATCGACCAGGATCTCCTCCAGGAGCGACTGGGCGACCGGGCCGGCCTCCGGGCCGCCGTCCTCCCACTCGACGCGGGCCACGACCACCTGCCAGTGCGGCGCGGACCCCAGTCCCGGCAGCAGCACCGGCGCGGCCACCCGCAGCCGGGCCGCGATCTCCGCCGGGGCCGCGCCCGTCTGGACGAGCTCCAGCACCTCCTGCGCCAGGCGCCTGCGCACCGTGCGCGCGGCGTCCCGGCGGTCCCGCTCCACCGCGATCAGCTGGGTGACGCCCTGCAGCAGGTCGAGGCGCTCGTCCGCCCAGTCCCCGGCGTCGGCCTCGACGGCCAGCAGCCAGTCCGACAGCACGCTCTCGCGCACGTCCCGGCCGGCCTTCGGGCCCTGCGCGGTCTGCGGGGCGCGGCCGCTGCTGCGGATCGGGAACAGCGAGTACGTCGCCTGGCCGACCAGCGCCCGGTGCGGTCCGCGCCGGCCCGTCCGGACGGCAGCCAGCTGCTCCGCCGCGAGCTTCGCGCACACCTCGGCGGGCAGGCCGGGGCCCGTGCCCTTCGGGCCCGCGATCAGCCGACCGGTGGGGGACAGCACCCAGGCGCGCAGGTCCAGGTCCGAGCCGAGCAGGTCCAGGACCACGTCCGGGCCGCCGCCCGCCGGGCCCGAGGTCATCATCCGGCGGTGCCGGTCCACGACGGCCGCGAGATCCCCGGCGCGCTCGCCGGACACCTGCCGCACCACGTGTTCGGTGATCGTCGCGAAGGCCACCGACTCGTGCACCGCGAACACCGGGAGACGGTGCCGGGCACAGGCCACCACCAGGTCCTCCGGGATGTCGCCCAGTTCCGCCTCACCCGCCGCGAGCGCGGCCACCCCGGCCTGCACCAGGATCCGCACGAACGGCTCGGAGTCCGCCGCGTCCCGGCGCCACGCCAGGCCCGTCAGCACCAGCTCACCGCCGGAGAGGTAGCGGCTGGGGTCCCGCAGGTCGGTGGTCATGACACCCCGCACCGCGCGGTCCAGCTCGTCCTCGCCGCCGAGGAGCCTCAGGCCCAGCGCATCGGTGTCCAGCAGGGCGCGCAGCCGCATCTCGTCGCCGCCGTTCTGTGTCTCGAAATCTACGATGAATCCTGAAGGATGTGGCGGGAAGGCACCCGCCGCCGGTCCCGCCCACCGGGGCCGGACCGCTGCGGCGGACAGTCACGCACCGCATTCTTTGATTGCCAGGCTGTTTCCTACGTTTCCACAGGAAAACGAGGAGGTTACTGATGACCTCCGTTCATACGAATCTACAAGATGCCCCGGTCGACCAGCCAACTCCTTCATGGTTTCGGTGACTGACCGGGCTGGAGCAAGGCGCTGTGTACTGGCCTCACTCCACGTGAACAGCACATGAACGAGCCGGGCCCGCCGCACCCGATTCTGGCTCGATCGATTCGGCCGTCGGTCGCCACCGGCAGCCGATACGACTCCGAGACGCACGAGACGAAGAAGAGAGCCGGTCATGGACTTCCTTCGCCCCGCCAGCTGGGAGGAGGCGCTCGCCGCCAAGGCCGAGCACCCCACCGCTGTGCCCATTGCGGGTGGCACCGACGTGATGGTCGAGATCAACTTCGACCACCGCAGGCCCGAGTACCTGCTCGACCTCAACCGTGTCGGTGACCTCTACGAGTGGGAGGTCGGCGAGGAGAGCGTGCGGCTGGGCGCCTCCGTCCCGTACACCAGGATCATGGAGAACCTGCGTGCCGAGCTGCCGGGCCTCGCCCTCGCCTCGCACACCGTGGCTTCTCCGCAGATCCGCAACCGCGGCGGCGTCGGCGGCAACCTCGGCACCGCCTCCCCGGCCGGCGACGCCCACCCCGCGCTGCTCGCCGCCGGCGCCGAGGTCGAGGCCGAGTCGGTGCGCGGCTCGCGCCGGATCCCGATCGACGCGTTCTACACCGGCGTCAAGCGCAACGCCCTCGCCCCCGACGAGCTGATCCGCGCCGTCCACATCAAGAAGGCCGACGGACCGCAGCAGTACTCCAAGGTCGGCACCCGCAACGCCATGGTCATCGCCGTCTGCGCCTTCGGCCTGGCGTTGCACCCCGAGACCCGGACCGTCCGCACCGGCATCGGTTCCGCCGCGCCCACCCCCGTCCGGGCCACAGCCGCGGAGGACTTCCTCAACGCGGCGCTCGAAGAAGGCGGTTTCTGGGACAACGGCAAAATCATCGCCCCGGCGGTCGCCAAGCAGTTCGCAGACCTGTGTTCCGCCGCCTGCAATCCGATCGACGACGTACGGGGAACGGCAAGTTACCGCCGTCACGCGGTGGGCGTGATGGCCCGCCGCACGCTGACCTGGACCTGGGAGTCGTACCGCGGCGCCCGCCGCACCACCGAGGGAGCTGCGTGATGCGCGTCAACTTCACTGTCAACGGACGTCCGCAGGAAGCCGACGACGTGTGGGAGGGCGAGAGCCTGCTGTACGTCCTGCGGGAGCGGCTCGGCCTTCCCGGTTCCAAGAACGCCTGCGAGCAGGGCGAGTGCGGCTCGTGCACGGTCCGGCTGGACGGCGTCCCGGTCTGTTCCTGCCTGGTCGCCGCCGGTCAGGCGGAGGGGCGTGACGTGGTCACCGTCGAAGGGCTCGCCGAGTACGCCAAGCAGCGCGCCGAACACGGCGGTTGTGGAACCGGTACCTGCGCAGCGTCGGGCGGCCCGGTAGAGGCGGGCGCGTCGGGCGTCTCGGGCGTCTCGGGGACCTCGCTCGACGAGGCCAGGGGCTGGCAGCCCAAGGGCCACGACTCCCAGGCCGGCGAGGGCACCGAACTCGCCCCGATCCAGCAGGCGTTCATCGACGCCGGCGCCGTCCAGTGCGGCTTCTGCACCCCGGGGCTGCTGGTCGCCGCCGACGAGATGCTGGAACACAACCCGAACCCGACCGACGCGGACATCCGCGAGGCGCTCTCCGGCAACCTGTGCCGCTGCACCGGTTACGAGAAGATCATGGACGCGGTCCGCCTGGCGGCCGCCCGGCAGGGAGAGGCGGTCTGACGATGTCCTCCCCCACTTTCGGCTCCGCCCGAGCGGGAGGTGCCCCCGTCGGCACCCCCACCAAGATCACCCAGGGGTCTCCGACCAAGGGCGGCATCGGCGAGTCCACGCTCCGCCCCGACGGCATCCTCAAGGTCACCGGAGAGTTCGCGTACTCCTCCGACCTGTGGCACGAGGACATGCTCTGGGGTCAGATCCTGCGCTCCACCCTCGCCCACGCCGAGATCGTGTCCATCGACACGTCCGAGGCGCTCGCCACCCCCGGCGTCTACGCCGTGATGACGTACGACGACCTGCCGTCCGACGTGAAGAACTACGGCCTGGAGATCCAGGACACGCCGGTCCTCGCCCACGGGAAGGTACGCCACCACGGGGAACCGGTCGCGATCGTCGCCGCCGACCACCCCGAGACCGCCCGCCGCGCCGCCGCCAAGATCAAGGTGGAGTACCGGGAACTGCCGGTCATCACGGACGAGGCCTCCGCGACCGCCCCGGACGCGATCCTCGTCCACGAGGGCCGCGACGACCACCACATCGGTCACGTCCCGCACCCGAACATCCTCCACCGCCAGCCGATCATCCGCGGCGACGCGACCGAGGCGGCCGGGCGCGCCGATGTGATCGTCAGGGGCGAGTACACCTTCGGCATGCAGGACCAGGCCTTCCTCGGCCCGGAGTCCGGCCTCGCCGTGCCGGAGGAGGACGGCGGCGTCCACCTCTACATCGCCACCCAGTGGCTCCACTCCGACCTGCGCCAGATCGCGCCCGTCCTCGGCCTGCCCGAGAGCAAGGTGCGGATGACGCTGGCCGGCGTCGGCGGCGCGTTCGGCGGCCGCGAGGACCTGTCCATGCAGATCCACGCCTGCCTGCTGGCCCTGCGCACCGGAAAACCCGTCAAAATCGTTTACAACCGTTTCGAGTCCTTCTTCGGCCACGTCCACCGCCACCCGGCCAAGCTGTACTACGAGCACGGGGCCACCCGCGAGGGCAAGCTGACCCATGTGAAGTGCCGGATCGTCCTGGACGGCGGCGCGTACGCCTCCGCCAGCCCGGCCGTCGTGGGAAACGCCTCCTCGCTCGGTATCGGCCCCTACGTCGTCGACGACGTAGAGATCGAGGCCATCGCCCTGTACACCAACAACCCGCCCTGCGGCGCGATGCGCGGTTTCGGCGCGGTCCAGGCGTGCTTCGCCTACGAGGCACAGATGGACAAGGTGGCGGCGGAACTCGGCATGGACCCGGTCGAGTTCCGCCGGCTCAACGCGATGGAGCAGGGCAGCCTGCTGCCGACCGGGCAGGCGGTCGACTCCCCGGCGCCGGTCGCCGAACTCCTGCGCCGCGTCAAGGCGATGCCGCTGCCGCCGGAGCGCCAGTGGGAGAGCAGCGAGGGAGCGGACGTCCGGCAGCTGCCCGGCGGTCTGTCCAACACCACGCACGGCGAGGGCGTCGTACGGGGGATCGGCTACGCGGTCGGCATTAAAAACGTCGGCTTCTCCGAGGGCTTCGACGACTACTCGACCGCCAAGGTCCGCATGGAGGTCATCGCGGGCGAGCCCGTCGCGACCGTCCACACGGCCATGGCCGAGGTCGGCCAGGGCGGTGTCACCGTCCACGCGCAGATCGCCCGCACCGAGCTGGGCGTCGCGCAGGTGACCATCCACCCGGCGGACACCCAGGTGGGCAGCGCCGGCTCGACGTCGGCCTCCCGGCAGACGTACGTCACCGGCGGCGCGGTCAAGAACTCCTGCGAGCTCGTCCGGGAGAAGGTCCTGGAGCTGGGGCGCCGCAAGTTCGGCTCCTACCACCCGGCCTGGGCCACCGCCGAACTGCTCCTGGAGGGCGGCAAGGTCGTCACCGACGGCGGTGAGGTTCTCGCCGACCTGGTCGACGTGCTCGAGGGGGAGGCCGTCGAGGTCGAGGCGGAGTGGCGGCACCGGCCGACCGAGCCCTTCGACCTGCGCACCGGACAGGGCTTCGGACACGTCCAGTACTCCTTCGCAGCGCACCGCGCCGTCGTCGAGGTCGACACCGAGCTCGGCCTGGTCAAGGTCATCGAGCTGGCCTGCGCGCAGGACGTCGGAAAAGCGCTGAATCCGCTGTCCGTGATCGGTCAGATCCAGGGCGGCACGACCCAGGGGCTGGGCGTGGCGGTCATGGAGGAGATCATCGTCGACCCGAAGACGGCGAAGGTCAGGAACCCGTCGTTCACGGACTATCTGATCCCCACGATTCTCGACACGCCGACCATCCCCGTCGACGTGCTCGAACTCGCCGACGACCACGCCCCCTACGGGCTCCGCGGCGTCGGCGAGGCGCCCACCCTGTCCTCGACCCCGGCCGTCCTCGCGGCGATCCGCGACGCGACCGGGCTGGAGCTCAACCGCACTCCGGTACGTCCGGAACACCTCACCGGAACGTGACCCCACGGGGTCTGCGCCGCTGACTCCGGGGGGGACCTCGTCCCCCCGGACCCTTAAACCGTTCGTCTCGGGCCGTCCCCCGGGTCGTCCATTCAGGGCCGACCGGGCCACCGCTGTCCCCGTGTTTCTGACCGTCGTCCTGATGCCCTTCACGTACACCATCACCACCGGTGTCGCCGCGGGTGTCATCTCCTACGTCGCCATCAAGGCCGCGCAGGGCAGGGCGCGGGAGGTCGGGGCCTTCATGTGGGGCCTGACGGTGATCTTCCTCGTGTACTTCGCCCTCCACCCGATCGAGGGATGGTTGGGCGTGCACTAGCCGCTCCGCCCGACGAGCAACCGCCCTCCACGCAACCGCAGTTAAGGAGACCGAGATGCTGGACATCGCCGAGGAGCTGAACCGGTGGGTCGAGCAGGGCCGTGACTTCGCCGTGGCCACCGTGGTGGCCGTCGGCGGCAGCGCGCCCCGCAGGCCTGGCGCCGCCCTCGCGGTGGACGCCGACGGCACGGCGATCGGCTCGGTCTCCGGTGGCTGTGTGGAGGGCGCGGTCTACGAGCTGTGCCGGCAGGCGCTTCAGGACGGGGAGCCGGTCTTCGAACGGTTCGGCTACAGCGACGACGACGCCTTCGCCGTGGGACTCACCTGCGGCGGGATCATCGACATCCTCGTCACCCCGGTGCGCGTCGGCGACCCCGGCCGCCCGGTGATCACGGCCGCCCTCGACGCGGCCGCCTCCGGCCGGGCGGCCGCGCTGGCACGGATCGTGACCGGTCCGGCGGACCTGGTCGGCCGCGCCCTGCTCGTCCGCACCGACGAAAGCGACGACAACCTCTCGTACGACGGCGGTTACCGCACCGGTGGCTTCGGGGCCCATCCCGAGCTGGACCGCACGGTCGCAGCCGAGGCCGCCGCCTTCCTCGACGCCGGTCGCACCGGCACCCTGGAGATCGACGAGCGGGGCTCCCGCTGCGGGGCCCCGCTCACCGTCCTCGTCGAGTCGTCCGTGCCCGCACCCCGGATGATCGTGTTCGGCGCGATCGACTTCGCGTCGGCGCTGGTACGGGTCGGCAAGTTCCTGAACTACCACGTGACGGTGTGCGACGCGCGACCCGTCTTCGCGACGGAAACCCGCTTCCCGGAGGCCGACGAGATCGTCGTCGAGTGGCCGCACCGGTACCTGGAGCGCACCGAGGTGGATGCGCGGACCGTCCTGTGCGTCCTCACCCACGACGCCAAGTTCGACGTCCCCCTGCTCCGCTTGGCGCTGCGCCTCCCGGTCGCCTATGTCGGCGCGATGGGCTCCCGCCGCACCCACCTCGACCGCAACGACCGGCTGCGCCAAGTGGGCGTCACCGAGCTGGAGTTGGCACGCCTGCGCTCACCCATCGGCCTCGACCTGGGCGCCCGTACGCCCGAGGAGACCGCGCTGTCGATCGCCGCCGAAATCGTCGCCAACCGGCGGGGCGGCAGCGGGGTCTCCCTCACCGGGGCGCACACGCCGATCCATCACGACGTGACGTCGGCGCCCGCTCGGCGGATCGGGTCGGTGGCCTGAGCCGCCGCCTCGCGCACGGCCGGCCGGTCCGTCGACATCGGAGGCTGGGGGTGGCGCGCACAGCGGTGTCGGCGTAGGTGTCGTCGCCGAAATGGCGCCATGTCCCCGATGTCCCGCGCGGCGCCCCGCATCCGGCGCGGGGCGTCCACCGCAGGTTCCTCGACCTGGTCCGCTCCCGTCATGCGCTCACCCTGACATCGGCGTACGAGCCCCGCACCGTCATGGTCTGCGGAGCAGCCGGTTGACCGCCCGGCCGAACACCGTGCGGGCCGTGGCTGCGAGCAGCGGATCGACGAAAGCCGGCAGAAACCGCACCCGCAACTCTTCGCGCCAGACCACACGGGCCCGCCCGCCCGGCCCCGGCCGTACCTCGATCTCGGCCCAGCCCAGGACGACCCGGCCCCGCTTCTCCAGCCGGCACCGGCCCGGCTCGTCGTAGGTCGGCGGCTGCCAGACGGTCACCTCCATCCGGTCGGCGAAGGCGAACGGGCCGAAACCCGTTCGCGCCACGAAGACCGTGCCCTCGCGGGTCGGGGAGGGAGAGAGCACGGACACGCGGGTGAGTGGCACCACGTCGCCGTGCCGGGACCACTCGGTCAGTCGACGCCAGGCGTCGTCCAGGGAGAGCGGTACCGTGCGTTCCAGCTGGAAAATGACCACGCGGAGATCCTAGGGAGTCAGGACCGTCCGGCGGAGGATGACCCTCCGGATCACAGGTCAGCGGTAGACCCGCCCCGGCTGAGCCTCGCCGGGCGCCAGCAACTGGGGAACCGTCACGAAAACGTATCCGCGCTCTTTCAGCGCGTCGATGATCCCGGGCACGGCCGGCACGGTCCCGTCGTAGATGTCGTGCAACAGGATGATGCCGTCCCGGTCGGCCTGTGCGAGGACCCGGCGCTGGATCAGCGCGGGGTCGGTCGTCGTGTAGTCCTTGGCGGTCACCGACCACAGCACCTCGGCGAGGCCCAGCTCGCGGGAGATCTTGTGCACGGTCTCGTTCGTGCGGCCCTGCGGCGGGCGCATCAGGGTGGGACGGCGCCCCGTGAGGCGCTCTATCTCGTCGTTGGGGCGCTGCAGCTCCTCGCGTATCTCCGCCGGCGTGATCTGCGTGAGGATCTTGTGGTCCCAGGTGTGGCTGGCCACCTCGTGTCCCTCGGCGGCCATGCGTCTGACGAGCTCCGGGTACTTCTCGATGTGCCGCGCACCCAGCAGGAAGAAGGTCGCCGGAACCTGTTTCTCCTTCAGGATGTCCAGCAGCCGGGCCGAGTTCTCGCTGGGGCCCGCGTCGAAGGTGAGGGCGATGCACTTCGCCTCCCGGCAGTCCACGGCGCCGAAACGGGCGGCCTGGGCGGTGGCCGCGGGATGGGCGCGGGCGGCGCTCGGGTGCGTGGTGTCGGCACGGCCGCAGCCGGTCAGCGTGACCGTCAGGCAAGCGGCCGCCGCGGAGACGGCGGCGGGACGCAACCAGGCCCCCGTGTTCTTCATCTTCCTGGTCAGAGTAGGCATGCCGAGACTATACATAGAGCATATACGCCCTATGTATAGTCTCGGTGTCGTGCCGCTGCCCCGCTGTCGGCGGGCCGCCCGTGGGCCGCCGTCACATCGGCGAGGGCCTCACTGGGCGTAGAAGGTCGCGTCTGACTTGTCCGTCGCCGTGCTCGGCGTCTGCACGTACAGCAGGTAGTCGTAGTGGCGGATGTAACGGCCGGCGTAGTTGGAGGACTCGTACGAGATCCCCGCGGAGTCGGCCAGCCCGGCCCGCCGGTAGAAACTCGCGTCGGAGGCGAACGTCGACGTGCCGTCGTTCTTCTCCAGCCACACCTCGAAGTTCTTGTGCCGCAGGTAGTAGCCGGGGAAGTCGGCCGACTCCAGCGACACCGTGCCGGATCCCGTGAGACCGGTCACCACCCGGAACTGCGAGTCGGCGAGCGGGCTGACGTTCGCCTCGATGCGGGCGCGGTACTCCCAGTGGCGGATGAAACGGTCCGCGTAGTTGTACGAGGAGAACCGTTGCGGGGTGACGCCGTCGGCGACCGGGATGCCGAAGTCGGGCGTGCCGTCGGCCTTCCAGTACACCTTCTGCACGCGGGTGCGGCGGTTGGGGTCGTTCAGGGGATCGCCGGTGATGTCCTTGTAGCTGCGGTCGTGGTAGACGAGGATGTCGGACTTTCCGTCCTCGGAAACCGTGAACGAGTTGTGGCCCGGCCCGTACTGCGAGGTCGCGGCGTTCGTCTTGAAGACGGGCTGCGACCCCTTGGTCCAGGACGCCGGGTCGGTCAGGTCGGCCGTCGCGGAGGCGGTCAGCATGCCGAGGCAGTAGTTGGCGTCGGTCGCGCTCGCCGAGTAGGTCATGAAGACCTTGCCGCCGTGCTGGATCAGCGCGGGTCCCTCGTTGACCTTGTAGCCGACCGTTTCCCAGGACAGCGTCGGCTGCGAGATCTCCGTCGGAGTCCCCGAGATGGTCCAGGGGTTGGCCATCTTCGCGATGAACAGGCTGGTGTTGTTGTCCTCGGAGGGGTTGCGCTGCGCCCAGGCGAGGTAGCGGACGCCGTTCACGACGAACGTGGTGGAGTCGAGCGAGAAGCTCTCCCACGTGGTCTTGATCTGGCCCTTCTCGGTCCAGGTCGCGGTGAGCGGGTTGGCGCCGGCGCCTTCCAGGACGTACATCCGGATCGCCCAGACGTCACTGGTGGACCCGGCCGCGAAGTACACGTACCACTTGCCGTCGATGAAGTGGATCTCCGGCGCCCAGATGTGGGCGCCCATGACCCCGCTGCTGTGCTTGGTCCAGATGGTGACCTCCTGGGCCGTCGACAGGCCCTGGATGGTCGTCGCCCGGCGCAGCACGATGCGGTCGTACTCGGGGACGGTGGCGGTGAAGTAGTAGTAGCCGTCGGTGTGCTTGTAGATGTGCGGGTCGGCGCGCTTCTCGGCGATCGGGTTGGTGTACGTCACGGCGGGGGAGTCTGGCACGGCGGCCTGGGCCGGGGCGCCCAGGCCGGTGAGGACGGCCGCGAGGGCGACGAGGCCGGCAAGGAACAGCCGAACGGCGTTGCGTCTCAAGGGAGTTCTCCTGATGGGGGAGGGAGACAAAGAGGGGAGATGAGGGAGGGGGAGTCGAGTCCGGGGTGTTTTCGGGCGGCGGAGGCGCGCGTGGGGCTCAGGTGGTCGGCACGAGGCGCCACTGCTGGCAGGTGTTGTTCAGCCAGGTCCACTGCCGTACGTCGGTGCCGTTCGCGGTACCGCAGTCCGCGACGTCGGCGACCTTGCCGCTGTTCTCGCCGACGAGCCGGACGTAGTCGCCGCTCGCGGTGAAGACGAGCCGGAAACGCTGGCACTTGTTGTTCAGCCACGACCACTGACGCAGATCGGCGCCGTCCGCGGTGGAGCAGTCGGCGGTGTCCATCACCCCGCCGGTGGCCACGTTCACCAGCCGGCTGGTGTCGTCGCCCTGGTCCTCGATCCGCCACTTCTGGTTGGCTCCGCCGGTGCAGGTCCACTGGAGGATGTTCGTGCCGTTGGCGGTGGAACCGCCTTCGACGTCCAGGCACTTGCCGCTGTTGCGGTTGACGAGGGTGTACGACGTCGGGGTCGTCGCCGTCTCGCCGGACGGGCCGGGGAGCGTCGTGCCGAGCGCGACCGGGGCGCCGAAGTTCGGCGTGCCGTCGGCGTTCCAGGTGAACTTCTGGGCGCGGGTCGTCCGGCCGTTGCCGCAGCCGCCGCTCGCGGACGAGTTGGCGTGGTAGACGATCCAGTTCTCGGTGCCGTCGGGCGAGGTGAAGAAGCCGTTGTGGCCCGGACCGTAGACGCCGTTCGTGTCGCTGCGCTGGAAGACGGGCGTCTGCTTCTTGGTCCAGGACGCCGGGTTCAGGGGGTCGCTGCCCGTCAACTCCAGCTGCCCCAGCTTGTAGTCGGCGGTCTGGCAGGAGCTCGCGGAGTAGGTGAGGAAGGTGCGGCCGTCGTGGTACAGCGGTTCGGGGCCCTCGTTCACCGGTGAGCCCGAGGTCTCCCAGCTCAGCGTCGGGCTGGAGATCACCGTGAAGGTGCTGCTGGACAGCGTGTACGGGTTGCTCATCGGCGCGATGACCAGACTCTGCGTGCTGCCGTTGACGAAACCGCTTCCGACGAGAAACAGCTTTCCGTTCGCCTGTAGGACGCTTGCGTCGATCAGCCAGCCGCCGGGGGTGAGGTTGGAACCGGTGAGGGACCCCTTGTAGGTGTAGGGGCCCAGCGGGTCGGTGCCGGCGCTCTCCAGGACATGGGTGCGCTGGGAGTCGCAGCAGGCGGTGCCGCCCTGTCCCGCCGAGTAGTACAGGTACCAGTGGCCGTTGAACTGGTGGATCTCCGGTGCCCAGATGTTGTTGTTGCGGGTCGACGTGGTGTCCGACCACACCTGCACGGTCGGCGCGGTCGCGAGACCCGCCAGGGTCGGCGCCTTGCGGATACCGAGGACACCCGTGAACGTCGTGGTGATCAGGTAGTAGTCGCCGTCGTAGTACTCAAGCCAGGGGTCGGCGCCCTTGGCGGACTTCAGCGGGTTGGTGTACGGGCGGCCGTCGGCCGCGGACACCGGCTGGGTCGCCGCCACCAGGGCGACGAGGAGCGCCAACACGCAGACGAGCAGGGGTCTGCGGCGGTACATCCGAGGCATACAGGACCGTCCCTTGTCCATGAAGCTACCTGTTCGCTATTTCGAACATGGTTCGTAACTTCGGCCAGAAGATAGGGGGCCATCATGTCCTCGTCAATGGTTTCGGCAGGCTGCGATGCGGACGCATGGGCCGGGATGAAAAGTGGCGACCGCTGCGCCGCCGGCCCGGTGCGGGTCCGCGCGGATCGCCGTATCGTCTCTGCATTTACTGGCCACCTTTTTCCGTACGCTCCGTGAAATTAATGGGGAAAGGTGGTCGGGTCGGCCGCTGATTCATTCGTGGCCGACCGGCCCGGACCGGCTGGATCGGGCCTGGTTTCTGGCCTGAACCGGCTGGTTTCATTGCGGCTTATTACTCTTCCGGGTGACGGGGCAGGTATCGGCTTGGTTTCTGCCCTCGGGACTCCGATACGCTGATGCAGGTTACACAAATGCCGGGGGCAATGAGTTTGCGCCCCCGAAAAGAAAGGGGTACGACTCATGCCTCCCGTAGTTCCCCCGTTTCTGATCGGTCTCATCGCCGCACCCCTGGCCAAGCGGGTCGTCAAGCCGCTGATGCGAGGACTGGTGAAAACGTCGGTGGGGCTGGCGCTCGAAGTGAAGCGCGCCGCGCAAGAAGCCGGCGAGGGTTTGCAGGATCTCGCCGCCGAGGTCACCGCCGAAGTCGTCGCGGCGCAGATGGGGGGCAGTGGTCATCCGGAGCCGCAGTCACACCCGCAGGCTCAGTCGGTCGCTGAGGAAACACCCGCCGCCGACACCCGGTCCAAGGGGCCCGCCAAGGGACGCACGGCCGCCGTCGCCACCGGCAAGGCGAACTGAACGCCCACGCCTCGAAGGGGAAGCAACTCGGGGGTCTACTGAACATGACATTGCTGGTGGATACTGCGGCCGTACGGAATTCGGCCCGGGAAAACGCGGAAACATATTCGCTGAGACTGTGCTCTGCGATTCCGGGGCGGCAACGTTGGAAGATTGCCGAAATGGTGGGCAGAACGCGTTTCTCGAAAGTCCTGGAAAGCGTTCTGGAAAAATCTCCTGGCGTGCGGACGGCAAAGGTCAGCGGGGTCACGGGAAGCGTTCTCGTCCTCCACGATCCATGCCTGGAAACCATTGAGGTCGCAAGAATCATCCGTGATTCCCTGGCCACCGTTTTCCGGGCCGCACAACGGCGACCCGCCACACCGCCCAGCCATATCGCCCCGAGCACCGCCTCCGCCCCCGCCTCCGCCTCTGCCCCCACTCGCACCCCAGCCCCCGCCCTGGCCCTCGCAGGCGGCGCGACAGCGGCCGCGCTCGCCCTCGGCCCCGGCAAGCTCCTGCGTAAACCGCTCGCCGTCCTCGGCGCCGTCGTCACCGCCACCGTCCTCGTCGTACGCCGGGCCGTGCGCGCGACACCCGACGGCACACACCCGCCCGGCTCCACCGCCGACGAGGCGTCGCCGCCCCGGCCGAGGTCCACCCTGCGCTCCCTGCTCGACATCGTCGGCCCGCACAGACCCCGGCTCTGTCTCGCCTCCGGGCTCTCCGCCGCATGCCAGCTGGCCGAGGTGGCGCTGGGTCTCTTCCTCGGCTGGATCGCGCTCGTCCTCATCAAGGGCGAGGCCGCACCCCTTCTCGCTCTCGGACTGACCGGCGCCTCCGCCCAGTTGTGGTTCCTCGCGGGCGCCGCCGCCGTGGCCTGCGCCGCCGTCGCCGGCCTGTCCTACGCGGCGAGCGTGGAATGGCGGCGACTCGGTCAGACCGTCGAGCACGACTGGCGCAGCGCAACCTACGCCCAGGTGCAGAAGCTCGAACTGCGCCATCTGGAGGGCGAGCGCACCAGCCGCATCGCCGGCGTCCTCACCGAAGAGGTCACCCAACTCGGCGCCTTCTTCGCGACCGCAGCGGGCGACGTCGTCCAACTCGCCTTCAGTTTCCTGGTGTTGGTGCCCGCTTTCCTCCTGCTGGCCCCCGAGATCGCCTGGATCGCCTTCCTGCCGATGCCGATCGTGGCCTGGCTGTCCTTCCGCTACCACGACCGTGTCGCCATCGACTACAGACTCTCCAGCGAGCACAAGGCCCAACTGCACAGCCAGTTGGTGAACAGTCTGGAGGCCGGCGCCACCGTCAAGAGCTTCTGCACCGAGGAGTACGAGTCCCGGCGCGTCGACGACCTCAGCGAGGTGTGCCGCGAGAGCACACGCCGCACGGACCGTTCCACCGTCCGCCACGCCGAGACGATCCGCGCCGTCACCACCGCCTCCATGACCGGCACCCTCCTGCTCGGCGGCCGCTCCGTCCTCGACGGAACCCTGCCGTTCGAGGTGTTCAGTCCCCTCATCGGTCTGCCCCAGCAGGTCCTGCTGCGGCTCACCCGGCTCGGCTCCATCGTCGACCAGTGTCAGCGCACCCTCGCCGCCCATGAGCGCGTCCTGCGCCTGCACGCACTGCCCACCGAACCCGTCGGCCCCGAACATCCCGTGGACGCCGACGGCGTCAAGGGCGCCGTCACCCTCGACCGGGTCACCTTCGCCTACCCCGGCCGCCCGCCCGTCCTCAGGGACCTCTCCCTGCGCATCGCGCCGGGCCGCGTCACCGGCATCGTCGGCCCCACAGGTTCCGGTAAGACGACCATCGCCAAGTTGCTCATGCGTTTCCAGGACACCGACTCCGGCCGGGTCCTGCTCGACGGCCGGGACGTACGCGACCTGTCCCGGCGGGGGTTGCGGGGCGCCGTCGGATTCGTCGCCCAGGACCCCTTCCTCTTCGACGGCACCATCGCCGACAACATCCGCTACGGCAGTTTCGACGCCACCGACGAACGCCTGGTCGACGCCGCGCGCATGGCCGAGGCGCACCCCTTCATCGAGGCCCTGCCGGGCGGTTACGAAACGATGATCGGGGAGCGCGGCGCGGCCCTGTCGGGCGGCCAGAAACAACGACTGGCCCTTGCCCGGGCCATCCT
This sequence comes from Streptomyces sp. NPDC031474, assembly GCF_055581185.1. Lineage (NCBI taxonomy): Bacteria > Bacillati > Actinomycetota > Actinomycetes > Kitasatosporales > Streptomycetaceae > Streptomyces > Streptomyces sp. NPDC031474. The sequence goes on along the minus strand of NZ_JBVIJX010000008.1, from coordinate 291,963 downwards.
CAAGGACCCGCCCGTCGTCATCCTCGACGAAGCCACCTCCGCCGTGGACAACGAGACGGAGGCCGCCATCCAGCGCACCCTGCGCACCTTCGCCGAGAACCGCACCCTGATCATCATCGCCCACCGTCTCTCGACGATCCGCAACGCCGACTGGATCCACGTCCTCGACAAGGGCGGCCTCGTCGCCGAACAGGGCACCCACGCCGAACTCCTCGCCCGCAACGGCCTCTACGCCTCGCTGTGGCACCTACAGGCAGGCGAGCAGGCGGCGTGACCCGCCCGGCCCCCGGCGTCGCCCCGCCCGAGCAACCGGTTTCGACCGACTGATCGACCGTCTCCGTCACCGTCTCTGTCTCTCCCTTGCTTTTCCTTCTCGCCCTTTCTTTCGGCATCGCCTTCTCTTGCCTCTCCCCGCAGCCTTCGCGTCTGCGCCTGCGCCCGTGTCCCCCGGGTGGCGGCCCCAGCTCCACTCAGCATCCCTGGAGGTACCCCCATGTCTGCTCGCGATGACGTCGCCCTGCCCCTGACGGCGGCTCAGCGCGAACTCTGGCTCGCCGAACAGCGCACGGACGGGGTGATCCCCAACTACCGCATCGGCGAGTACGTGGACCTCCCCGGCCCCGTCGACATCGACCTGCTCACCGCCGCACTGCGCCAGGTCGTCGCCGAGAACGAGGCCCTGCACGTCGCCTTCACCGAGGGCACGGACGGCGGCGACGGCACCGACGGACCGCGGCAGATCATGCGGGAGCCGAGGGACTGCGGCCCCCGCCACCTCGACCTCAGCACGCGGGACGACCCGCACGCCGCCGCCCTGGAGTGGATGGCCGCCGACCGTCTGCGGCCCCTCGACCTCACCCGCGACCGCCTCTTCAGCCAGGCCCTCATCAAGCTGTCGGACGACCACCACCTCTGGTATCACAGCTACCACCACCTTCTCTCCGACGGCCTCGGATACGCCCTGATCGCCCGCCGGGTCGCGGCCGTCCACACGGCGCTCGCCGAGGGGCGCACGCCGGAGCCGACACCGTTCCCGCCGCTGCGCTCCGTGGTGGACAGCGACGCCGCCTACCGCACCTCCGAACGCTTCACCGCCGACCGCGCCTACTGGACCGAGCGCCTCGCCGACCTCCCCGAACCCGCCCGCATCGGCCGGTCCGCGGGCCACCTCGCCGCCGGCTCGACGCACACCCCGCTGCCCGCCGAGCCCGTACTCCACGCCCTGAACACGCTGGCCGCACGCGCCGGAGTGCGCTGGTCGCGCGTCCTGATCGCGGCCACCGCGCTGTACGTGCAGCGTCACACCGGCGCCTGCGACCTCCTCCTCGGGCTTCCCGTCACCGGCCGCGACCACGGCGACCCGGTGCTCGCGGCGACCCCGGGCGTGGTCTCCAACATGGTGCCGCTGCGGCTGACCGTGCGGCCGGAAACGTCCTGGTCGGGGCTCCTCGGGCAGGTCGACGCCGAGGTCCGGGCGGCGGTGCGGCACCAGCGCTACCGCGGCGAGGACATGCACCGCGACCTGGGCCTGCCCGGCGCACCGGGATCGGCCTACTCCGCGGTCGTCAACATCATGTCCTTCGACAGCGACCTGCGCTTCGCCGGCCTGGAAGCGACCGCGCACAGCCTCGCCGAGGGCCCCGCCACCGAATTCGCCGTCTGGGCGCTGGACCGTATGGACGGCACCGGCCCGCATCTCAAGCTCCAGGCCGCAGCCGACGCTTGGGACGCCGACGAACGCCACGCCCACCAACACGGTTTGACGAGCCTCCTGGAGAGCCTCGCCGGGACGGACGACGACCGTCCCGTCGGCCGCGTCCGCCTGACCGAGCCCATGCCGGTGGCGACGCCGACGTCGGCGGTCGCCCCACCGGCCGCCACGCCGACGACGGCTGCACCCACCCACCTTGCCGACCTCTTCGAAAGGCAAGCCGGCCGCACTGCGGACGCCGTCGCCGTCGTCGCCTCCGACGCCACCCTCACCTACGCCGAACTCGACGGCCGCGCCAACCGCCTCGCCCACCTCCTCACCGCGCACGGCGCCGGCCCGGAGCGCATGGTCGCGCTCGCGCTGCCTCGCTCCGCCGAGCTGGTCGTGTGCGTCCTGGCGGTCCTGAAGACCGGCGCGGCCTACGTCCCCCTCGACCCCGACCACCCCTCCGCCCGCCTTGCCGGCCTCCTCGACGACACCCGCCCCACCGTCCTGGTGACCGACGGCGCCACCCTGCCCCGACTGCCGCACGAGGTGACCGCCGAGGTCGTCGTCCTCGACGCCCGCGACACGGCCGCGCGGCTCACCGCCGCGCCGCAGAGCGCCCCGCATGCGGCCCGCGACCCGCGCCATCCGGCGTACGTCATCCATACCTCGGGTTCCACGGGACGCCCCAAGGGGGTCGTGGCCACCCACGCCGCGGTGACGAACCTGGTGCTTCACCAACTCGGCGCGCTGTACCCCACCGCGGGCGACCGGATGCGGGTGGCGCTGACCACCTCCCTCTCCTTCGACGCCTCCTGGGACCAACTGGCCTGTCTGTTCACCGGGCACGAACTGCACGTCCTCGACCGCGCCACCTGGACCGACCCGGAAGCCTTCCTCGGCCATCTCGCCCGCCACCGCCTCGACTTCGTCAACGCCACCCCGTCCTACCTGCGGGTCCTTCTCGACCACGGCCTGCTCGACGGCGGACAACCGTGGCGTCCGTCCGTGATCGTCGCCGGTGGCGAGGCCGTGCCGGAGCGCCTCTGGCACGAGTTGCGCGCGGCCGACGACGTACGCGTTCACAACTTCTACGGCCCCACCGAGTGCACCGTCGACGCCGTCACCGCTTCTTTCGACACAACCCCCCGCCCCGCGATCGGCAACCCGGTAACGGGTTGCCGCGCCCACATCCTCGACAGCGCGCTGCAACCGGTTCCCGACGGAGCGTCCGGCGAGCTGTACATCGCGGGCGCCGGCCTGGCCCGCGGCTACCTGAACCGGCCCGGACTCACCGCCGAGCGCTTTGTCGCCGACCCCTACGGCACGCCCGGGACGCGTATGTACCGCACCGGCGACCTCGTCCGACGCACCTCGCAGGGCATTCTCGAATACCTCGGCCGCGCCGACGAGCAGGTCAAGATCCGGGGCTTCCGGGTCGAACCCGCAGAGATCGAGGCGCAGTTGAGCGCCCACCCGGCCGTGGCCCGCGCCTCGGTCGTGGCCCGCGTGGACGGAGGTGACAGCGGCGACGGCAGCAGCTCCCGCCTGGTCGCCTACGTCGTCGCCGAGCCCGGCAGCACCCCGCCGCAGCCGGAAGAACTCCGCGCCCACCTGCGCGAACGCCTCCCCGACCACATGATCCCGGCCGCGTTCGTCGCACTCGACGCGCTGCCGCTCACCCCCAGCGGCAAACTCGACCGGCGCGCCCTGCCGGCTCCCGCCACCGCGGACGCCGGGGAGAGTCGCGCCCCGCGCACGGCCCGCGAGGAACTGCTGTGCGGACTCTTCGCCGACGTCCTCGGCGTCCCGCACGTCGGCGTCGACGACGACTTCTTCGCCCTCGGCGGTCACTCGCTGCTGGCCATGCGCCTCCTGGCCCGGATCCGCGCGGCCCTCGACACCGACCTGAGGCTCGGCGACCTCTTCGACGCCCCGACCCCCGCCGGCGTCGCCACCGCCCTGGACGCCATGGCCATGGCCACAGCCCGTTGTGCCGCCCGACCCGCTCTGCGCCCCTACGAACGGCCGGACGCCGTGCCGCTGTCATCCGCGCAGCGCCGCCTGTGGTTCCTGCAACGCATCGAGGGCACCGGCGTCACATACCACATCCCCCTCGCCCTGCGCCTGTCCGGCATCCTCGACCGGACCGCCCTCGCAGCGGCCCTGCGGGACGTCGTCACGCGGCACGAGAGCCTGCGCACGGTCTTCCCCGACGAACGCGGGGTGCCCTTCCAGCGCATCCTGGACGCCGACCGGGCAGCGCCCCGCCCGACCGTCACCCCCGTCACCGAAAATGAACTCCCCGACCTGCTCACCGCCGCCGCGCGCCGCCCCTTCGACCTGGCCGCCGAACCACCCGTCCACACCGAACTGTTCGCGCTTGCGCCGGACGAGCACGTCCTTCTCCTCGTCGTCCACCACATCGTCGGCGACGCATGGTCGCTGTCCGCCCTGGCCGACGACGTCACCCGCGCCTACGCGGCCCGCTGCCGGGGCGAGGAGCCCGACTGGGCGCCGCTGCCGGTGCAGTACGCCGACTACACGCTCTGGCAGCGCGACCTCCTCGGCGACGTCACCGATCCCGACAGCCTCGCCGCGCGCCAACTAGCCTTCTGGGCCGACAACTTGGCCGACCTGCCCGAGCGGCTGGAGCTGCCCTTCGACCGGCCCCGACCGTCCGCGACGACCTACTGCGGCGCGCAGTTGCCGCTGCGTCTGGACGCCGAACTCCACCGCCGACTACGAGAGTTCGCCGGCGCCCACGGGGCCACCCTGTTCATGGTGCTCCAGGCGGGCCTGGCCGCTCTGCTCGGCAAGCTCGGCGCGGGCACCGACATCCCCCTGGGCGCGCCCGTCGCCGGGCGCACCGACGAGGCAGCCGACGACATGGTCGGCTTCTTCGTCAACACGCTCGTCCTGCGCACCGACCTCTCCGGCGATCCCACGTTCACCGAACTCCTCGGCCGGGTCCGGCGCAACGCCCTGGCCGCCTACGCCCACCAGGACCTGCCCTTCGAGCATCTGGTGGAGGAGCTCAACCCGACGCGATCGCTCGCCCACCATGCGCTGTTCCAGACCATGCTCGCCCTGCAGAACGCGCCGCTCGGCGCGTTCGACCTGCCCGGCCTGCACGTCACGACGAGCCTGGTCCCCACCCGCACCGCGAAGTGCGACCTCACCTTCAACCTGGCCGAACGCAGCCACCCCGACGGCACCCCGGCCGGCCTCGTCGGCGCCGTGGAGTACAGCACCGATCTGTTCGACCGGGAGACGGTCGAGACGATGGTCGACCGATGGACGCACCTGTTGACCACGGCGGTCGTCGAACCGCAGCGCAGGCTCAGCCGGTTCGACGTCCTGACCGACGCTGAACGCGAACTGCTGCTGCCCCCGTCCGTCGGCGTCGATGTGCCGAAGACCGACGACGACCTGGTGGGGTTGTTCGAGGCGCGGGTGCGGGAGGCGCCGGATGCGGTGGCGGTGGTGTCGGGTGAGGTGGTGTTGTCGTATGGGGAGTTGAATCGGCGGGCGAATCGGGTTGCGCGTGGGTTGATCGGGTGTGGGGTGGGTGTCGAGGACGTCGTTGCGTTGGCGTTGCCGCGTTCGGTCGAGTTGGTGGTGGCGGTTGTCGGTGTGTTGAAGGCGGGGGCCGCGTATCTGCCGCTGGATCCGGACTATCCGGCGGCGCGGCGGGAGTTCATGCTCGGTGACGCCCGACCGGTGCTGGTGGTCGATGACTTGGCGGAGTGGGAGTCGGGGGAGGTCTCGGACACCGATCCAGGTGTGTCGCTGGACTCGCGGCATCCGGCGTATGTGATCTATACGTCGGGTTCGACGGGGCGTCCGAAGGGTGTGGTTGTTCCGCATGGGAATGTGGTGCGGTTGTTCTCGGCGACGCGGGAGTGGTTCGGGTTCGGGTCGGATGATGTGTGGACGTTGTTCCACTCCTATGCGTTCGATTTCTCGGTGTGGGAGTTGTGGGGTCCGCTGCTGCATGGCGGTCGGTTGGTGGTGGTGCCGTTCGAGACGTCGCGGTCTCCGGAGGCGTTTTTGCGGCTGCTGGCGCGGGAGCGGGTGACGGTTCTCAATCAGACGCCGTCGGCCTTCTACCAGCTGATGCAGGCCGACCGGGAGAACCCGCGTGCTCAACTTGCCCTGCAAACGGTCGTGTTCGGTGGGGAGGCGCTGGAACCCGGTCGGCTTTCGGACTGGTACACGCGGCACGCGGACGATGCTCCCGTGCTGGTGAACATGTACGGCATCACCGAGACCACCATCCACGTCACCCACACCGCCCTCACCCGGGACAGCGCAGTCGCCGGCGCCGCGAGTGCGATCGGGACGGCGATTCCCGACCTGCGCGTCCACGTACTCGACGATCACCTGCGCCCCGTGCCGACAGGCGTGGCGGGGGAGTTGTACGTGGCCGGAGCCGGCCTCGCCCGTGGCTATCTCAACCGGCCCGCACTGTCCGCGTCCCGCTTCGTCGCCGACCCCTACGGCCCGCCCGGCACGCGGATGTACCGCTCCGGTGACGTCGTACGCCGCAACTCCTCTGGCGCGCTCGAGTTCGTCGGGCGCGCGGACGACCAGGTCAAGGTGCGCGGCTTCCGGATCGAACTCGGCGAGATCGAAGCCGCGTTGGCCGGCCATCCGGAGGTCGGCGATGTCACCGTCGTGGCGCGTCAGGACCGTGCCGACGACACCCGACTCGTCGCCTACGTCGTCCCCGCGCCCGGCAGGACGGCGCACTCGGCCACCCTTCGCGAACACCTTCGTGAGCGCCTCCCGGAGTACATGATCCCGGCCGCCTTCGTCGTGCTGGAGGCGCTGCCGCTGACCGTCAACGGAAAGCTCGACCGGCGGGCGCTGCCCGAACCGCAGGCCGGCGGCGGTCTGGGCGCGGGCCGGGCGCCGCGCACCCCGCAGGAGCAGATCCTGTGCGAGCTGTTCGCCGAGATCCTCGGGGTCGCCGAGGCCGGTGTGGACGACGGCTTCTTCGATCTGGGCGGTCACTCCCTGCTCGCCACCCGGCTCGTCGCCCGCGTCCGGGCCACCCTGGGCGTGGAGCTGGAGCTGCGTACCTTGTTCGAGGTCCCGACTCCGGCGGGGCTCGCCGCGAGCCTGGCGGGCGCCGGACAGGCCCGTCTCGCTCTCACCCCGTACGAGGACCGGCCCGACCTGGTCCCGCTGTCGTTCGCACAGCGCCGACTGTGGTTCCTGCACCAGTTGGAGGGCGCGAGCGCCAACTACAACATTCCGCTCGCCTGGCGGCTGGCCGGTCCCCTCGACCGCCGCGCCCTGGAACAGGCCCTCGCCGACGTCCTGGCCCGCCACGAGAGCCTGCGCACGCTGTACCCGCAGATCGACGGCACCCCGTACCAGAGGATCCTCACGGAGTCCGCGGAGCAGGCCCGGCCGCGACTGAGGGTGCGGGAGACGACCGAGGCCGGCCTGGACGCCGTACTGGCCGAGGCGCTGCGCCGTCCCTTCGACCTGGCCGTCGACCTGTCGCTGCACGCGGAGCTGTTCGCGCTCGGCACGGACGAGCACGTGCTCCTGCTGGTCATCCACCACATCGCGGGCGACGGCTGGTCCCTCGGCCCGCTGGCGCACAACCTCGCCGACGCCTACGCAGCCCGCTGCCGGGGCGAGGAGCCCGACTGGGCGCCGCTGCCGGTGCAGTACGCCGACTACACGCTCTGGCAGCACCGGCTGCTCGGCGATTCCGCCGATCCCGACAGCCTGTTCGCACGGCAGGCCGCCCACTGGACGACCGCGCTGCAAGGGCTGCCCGAGCAGATCCAACTCCCCACCGACCGGCCCCGACCCGCCGTCGCCTCCCACCAGGGCGGCTTCGTCCGGGTCCGACTGGACGCCGAACTGCACAGCAGTCTGCGAGCGTTGGCACACAACCAGGGCACCAGTCTGTTCATGGTGCTCCAGGCCGGACTCGCCGCCCTGCTGAACAAGCTCGGCGCCGGCGACGACATCCCGGTCGGCAGCCTCATCGCCGGGCGCACCGACCAGGCCCTCGACGACCTGATCGGCTACTTCGTCAACACCCTCGTCTTCCGTACCGACCTCTCCGGCGACCCGACCTTCACCGAACTCCTCGACCGGGTCCGGGACGTGGCACTGGCCGCCTACGCCCACCAGGACCTGCCCTTCGAGTACCTCGTGGAGGCACTCAACCCGGCCCGCTCCCTGGCGCACCACCCGTTGTTCCAGGTGATGCTCGTCCTGCAGAACGCACCCGGCGTCGACTTCGCCCCGCCCGGCCTGCGCACCAGCAGCGTCCGGCTCACCACCACCACGTCCAAGCTCGACCTGATCTTCTCCATGTCCGAACGGCACACGGACGACGGAACCCCCCAGGGAATCGACGGCTTCGTCGAATACGCAGGCGACCTCTACGACCCCGACACCGTCCAGGCCATGTGCGACCGCTGGGTACGAGTGCTGACCACAGCGGTGGCCGAACCGCAGCGCAGGCTCAGCCACTTCGACGTCCTGGCGGAGGCGGAACGACGACTGTCGCTTCCCACCGCCCTCCCGCCCGCCGTCGTCGAGGACAGCCTCGTGGGGTTGTTCGAGGCGCGGGTGCGGGAGGCGCCGGATGCGGTGGCGGTGGTGTCGGGTGAGGTGGTGTTGTCGTACGGGGAGTTGAATCGGCGGGCGAATCGGGTTGCGCGTGGGTTGATCGGGTGTGGGGTGGGTGTCGAGGACGTCGTTGCGTTGGCGTTGCCGCGTTCGGTCGAGTTGGTGGTGGCGGTTGTCGGTGTGTTGAAGGCGGGGGCTGCGTATCTGCCGCTGGATCCGGACTATCCGGCGGCGCGGCGGGAGTTCATGCTCGGTGACGCCCGACCGGTGCTGGTGGTCGATGACTTGGCGGAGTGGGAGTCGGGGGAGGTTTCGGACACCGATCCGGGTGTGTCGCTGGACTCGCGGCATCCGGCGTATGTGATCTATACGTCGGGTTCGACGGGGCGTCCGAAGGGTGTGGTTGTTCCGCATGGGAATGTGGTGCGGTTGTTCTCGGCGACGCGGGAGTGGTTCGGGTTCGGGTCGGATGATGTGTGGACGTTGTTCCACTCCTATGCGTTCGATTTCTCGGTGTGGGAGTTGTGGGGTCCGCTGCTGCATGGCGGTCGGTTGGTGGTGGTGCCGTTCGAGACGTCGCGGTCTCCGGAGGCGTTGCTGCGGCTGCTGGCGCAGGAGCGGGTGACGGTTCTCAATCAGACGCCGTCGGCCTTCTACCAGCTGATGCAGGCCGACCGGGAGAACCCGGGCACTCAACTTGCCCTGCAAACGGTCGTGTTCGGTGGGGAGGCGCTGGAACCCGGTCGGCTTTCGGACTGGTACACGCGGCACGCGGACGATGCTCCCGTGCTGGTGAACATGTACGGCATCACCGAGACCACCGTCCACGTCACCCACACCACCCTCGACGCCCGGTCCGTCGGCGAGCCGTCCGGCGTGATCGGCACGCGCATCCCGGACCTGCGGACGTATGTGCTCGACCGATGGCTGCGTCCCGTACCGGCAGGCGTGGTCGGCGAGTTGTATGTCGCCGGGGCGGGGCTCGCCCGTGGATACCTCAACCGACGTGCCCTGACCGCCGAGCGCTTCGTCGCCGACCCCTACGGGCCGGCCGGCACCCGGATGTACCGCACGGGTGACCTGGTTCGTATGCGGGGCGACGGCTCGCTGGAATACGTGGGGCGCGCCGACGACCAGGTTAAGGTGCGGGGCTTCCGGATCGAACTCGGTGAGATCGAAGCCGCGTTGGCCGGCCATCCCGGTGTGGGTGATGTGGCTGTCGTGGCACGTCGGGATCGTGCCGACGACACGCGGCTCGTCGCGTATGTCGTCCCTGTCGGCGCAGAGGAGGTCGACTCGGACGTCCTGCGAGAGCATCTACGGGACCGGCTGCCCGAGTTCATGGTTCCGGCGACGTTCGTCGCGCTGGACGCCCTGCCCCTGACGGTCAACGGCAAGCTGGACCGCAAGGGCCTGCCCGAGCCGGAGTTCACGCCCGCCGTAGCCGGACGAGCGCCGCGCACCCCGCAGGAGCAGGTGCTCGCCGAACTGTTCGCGGAAGTACTCGGTGTCCCACGCGTCGGCATGGACGACGGCTTCTTCGGCCTGGGCGGTCACTCCCTGCTCGCCACCCGGCTCGTCGCCCGCGTCCGCGCTGCCCTGGGCGCCGAACTCGAACTACGTGCCCTCTTCGAGACGCCGACCGTGGCCGGGCTGGCGGAGGGGCTGAGCGGGGCCGGGGAGGCGCGGCCCGCGCTGGCGCCGGCGCCGAGGCCGGAGCGGATGCCGCTGTCGTCGGCGCAGCACCGTCTGTGGTTCCTGCACCAACTCGACGGCAGCAGCGCCGCCTACCACATCCCGCTGGCCTGGCGTTTGAACGGTCCGCTCGACCGGCAGGCGCTGTGCCAGGCCCTCGGCGACCTGGTGGCCCGACACGAAGTCCTGCGCACCCTCTACCCGACGTCCGTGGACGGAGTGCCCTACCAGCTCGTCCTGGACCCCGAACAGGCCCGCCGCGACCTGCTCCTCACCGGGATCACCGGGTTCACCGGGACCGCGCGAGCCGCTGAGACCGCCCGAGCCGCTGCGACCGCTGAGCCCGTCGAGAACTCCGAGATCGACGAGGCCGAACTGCTCCCGCTGCTCGACCGTGCCGTACGACGGAGTTTCGACCTCGCCGTCGAACCGCCCCTGCGCGCCGCGCTGTTCACCACCGGTACCGACCGGCACGTACTGCTCGTCGTCGTGCACCACATCGCAGGTGACGGCTGGTCGCTGGGTCCGCTGTCGAGTGACCTGGCCACCGCGTACGCGGCGCGCCGCGAAGGGCGGCAGCCGGACTGGGCGCCGCTGCCCGTGCAGTACGCCGACTACACGCTCTGGCAGCGTGAGCTGCTCGGTGAACCGGCCGACCCCGAGAGCCTGTTCGCGCGTCAGGCCGCCCACTGGACGAGCACGCTGAGCGGACTGCCCGAGCAGATCCAGCTGCCCACCGACCGGCCGCGTCCGGCGGCCCCGTCCTTCCAGGGCCGCCATCTGCCCGTCGCCCTCGACGCAGATCTGCACGCCGGACTCCTCGGCCTGGCCCGGCAGCACGGCGCCAGCCTGTTCATGGTGCTCCAGGCCGCACTCGCCGCGCTGCTGAAGAAGCTGGGAGCCGGGGACGACATCCCGGTCGGCAGCCTCATCGCCGGGCGCACCGACGAGGCCCTGGACGATCTCGTCGGGTTCTTCGTCAACACGCTCGTGCTGCGCACGGACACCTCCGGCGATCCGAGCTTCGCCGAACTCCTCGGCCGGGTACGGGAGTCGGCGCTCGGGGCCTACGCGCACCAGGAACTGCCCTTCGACCATCTGGTCGAGGTGCTCAACCCGGCCCGGTCGCTGTCCCGCCAGCCGCTGTTCCAGGTGCTGCTCGCGTTGCAGAACGTGCCGCGTGGCGACTTCGACCTGCCGGGTCTGCACGCCGAGATCCTGCCGGTGCACCACGCCACGGCCATGTTCGACCTGTCGTTCCACCTGGTGGAGCGCGGCACGGGGGAAGCCGCGGGCATCCACGGCTACGTCGAGTACGCCACCGACCTGTTCGACGACACCACCGTCGAGCGGCTCCTCGCCCGCTGGACACGACTCCTGCACGAGGCGGTCGCCCACCCGGACCGGCCGATCGGCCGCTTCGACGTCCTCCTCGACGACGAGCACGACCGGCTTCTCGGGGTGGCCGAGGACGGGCCTGCGGCCGCCGCAGCTCTTCCCGAGCTGTTCCAGGCGCAGGTACGGGCCACGCCGGACGCCTTGGCGGTCGTCGTCGAGGACACCGTCATGACGTATGCGCAGCTCAACGCCCGTGCGAATCGGCTGGCGCACGCGCTGATCGGCCGTGGCGCCGGACCGGAGACGGTCGTCGCGCTCGTGCTGCCCCGCTCGGCGGAGCTGGTCGTCGCGATCCTGGCGGTCCTGAAGACCGGTGCCGCCTACCTCCCCGTGGACCCGGAGTTTCCGGCCGCGCGCCGCGCGTTCATGCTGGACGACGCCCGTCCGGTCCTCGTGCTGGACGACGTCGCCGCCGTGGACGGGGGCGTCGGGCACACCGACCCCGCATCCGACCCCGCATCCGACCCCGACGTCGTGATCGACGGCCGTCATCCCGCGTACGTCGTCTACACCTCGGGTTCCACCGGGCGGCCCAAGGCCGTCGTCATGCCGTCGGCCGCGCTGGCGAATCTGCTGCACTGGCACCATCGTGCCGTCGGCGGAGGCCCCGGCACCCGTACCGCGCAGTTCACCGCGGTCAGCTTCGACGTGTCGGTGCAGGAAACGCTTTCCGCCCTGCTGTACGGCAAGACGCTCGTGATCCCCACCGAGGAGCAGCGGCGCAGCGCCGAACTCCTCACCGCCTGGCTGGAGACGCACCGCGTCGAGGAGCTGTTCGCGCCGACCCTGGTGCTGGAGGCGCTCGCGGAGGCCGCGGAGGAGCATGGCCGGGACCTGCCCGACCTGAGGACGATCGCACAGGCCGGCGAGGCGATGCGGCTGGGTGACGCGCTGCGCCGTTTCCACGCCCGTCGCCCGGATCGGCGACTGCACAACCACTACGGCCCGGCGGAAACCCACGTCGTCACCGCTTACACCCTGCCCGCCGGCCTCGGCGACTGCCCGCTGCCGGTGCCCATCGGCCGGCCGGTCGAGCACACCCGCGCATACGTCCTCGACGCCGCGCTGCACCCCGTGCCGACGGGAGTGCCCGGCGAGCTGTATCTGGCCGGGGCCTGCCTGGCCCGCGGCTATCTGAACCGGCCCGGACTCACCGCCGAGCGCTTCGTCGCCGACCCCCACGGGCCGGCCGGCGCCCGCATGTACCGCACCGGCGACCTCGCACGATGGCGTACGGACGGGGAGCTGGAGTTCCTCGGCCGCGCCGACCATCAGGTCAAGGTCCGCGGTTTCCGCGTCGAACCCGCAGAGGTGGAGGCCGCGCTCACCGCTCACCCGACGGTCGCGCGGGCCGCCGTCGTCCCCCGCGAGGACCGGCTCGTCGCCTACGTCGTCCCGGCCGCCGGGGCGAGCGTCGTACCCGGAGTACTCCTGGACCACCTGGGCGACCGCCTCCCCGACTACATGGTCCCGTCGCACGTGGTCGCCCTGGACGTGCTCCCGCTCACCCCCCATGGCAAGCTCGACCGTGCCGCCCTGCCCGACCCCGCGCCGGGCACCCGGGGTCGCCGGGCGCCGCGCACCCCGCAGGAGCAGATCCTGTGCGACCTGTTCGCCGAGGTGCTGGGTCGCGAACGGGCCGGACTCGACGACGACTTCTTCGATCTGGGCGGCCACTCCCTGCTGGCCACCCGGCTCGTGTCCCGGGTCCGTGCCACCCTGGGCGTGGAACTGCCGCTGCGCCACCTGTTCGAGGCGCCCACCCCGGCCGGACTCGCCGCCCGCCTCGACGAAGCCGCCGAGGCCCGCCCGGCCCTCACCCCGGCCCCGCGGACCGCGCAGTCGCCGCCCCTGCCGCTGTCGTTCGCGCAGCGTCGCCTGTGGTTCCTGAACCGGCTGGAAGGCGCGAGCGCCACCTACCACATGCCGCTCGCGCTCAGGCTGCGTGGCCCCCTGGACCGGACCGCCCTCACCGAGGCGCTCACGGACGTCGTCACCCGGCACGAAACGTTGCGCACCGTGTTTCCGCACACGGACGGCGTACCGCACCAGCGGATCCTGGCCGCCGCCGAGGCCCGGATCCCCCTCGCGGTCACCGAGGCCGCCGAGGCGGACCTCCCCACGCTGCTGACCGCCGCCGCCCGCCACGACTTCGACCTCGCCACCCAACTTCCCCTACGTGCCCACCTGTTCGTACTCGCGGACGACGAACACGTCCTTCTCCTCGCTCTCCACCACATCGCCGCCGACGGCTGGTCCCTGCGCCCGCTGTCGACGGACCTGGCGACCGCCTACGCGGCCCGCCGCGCCGGCCACGAACCCCACTGGTCCCCGCTGCCGGTGCAGTACGCCGACTACACGCTCTGGCAGCGCGACCTGCTCGGCGACGAGTCCGCCCCGGACAGCACCTACGCACGCCAACTCGCCCACTGGACCGACACCCTCAGCGGCCTGCCCGACCGCCTCCACCTCCCCACCGACCGGCCCCGCCCCGCCGACGCCACCCACCGGGGCGGCCTGCTCACCGCGTCCGTCGACGCCGGTCTGCACAGCGCGCTGGCCGGCCTCGCCCGCCGCAACGGCGCCAGCCTGTTCATGGTGCTCCAGGCCGCTCTCGCCGCCCTCTACACCCGTCTCGGCGCAGGCAGCGACATTCCCGTCGGCAGCCCCTTCGCCGGCCGCACCGACCAGGCCCTCGACGACCTCGTCGGATTCTTCGTCAACACGCTCGTGCTGCGCACGGACACCTCCGGCGACCCGACCTTCACCCAACTCCTCAGCCGCGTCAGGGAGAACGCCCTCGCGGCCTACGCCCACCAGGACGTGCCCTTCGAGCACCTGGTCGAGGCTCTGAACCCGGCGCGCTCCCTCTCTCACCATCCGCTGTTCCAGACGCTGCTGGCCGTCCAGAACGTCCCCGACGGCGACTTCGCCCTCGACGGCCTGGAGACCTCTCCGCTGCCCGTCCGCACCGGCACCGCCCGGCTCGATCTGGCCTTCGCCCTCACCGAACGCCGCCGCCCGGACGGCAGGCCCGACGGACTCGACGCCGTCGTCGAGTACAGCGCCGACCTGTTCGACGAGGACACCGTCCGCGCGCTGTTCGACCGGTGGGTGCGACTGCTCAGCGCCGTCGTCGCGGCACCCGACCGCCCGATCGGCAGCCTCGACGTCCTCGACGCCGACGAACGTCACGCGCTCCTGCACGACCAGCACGCCATCGACCTCCCGGAAACCACGTTTCTCGAGCTTTTCCGGCAGCAGGCGGCCCGCCGCCCGGACGCGGTCGCCGTCGTCTCCGGTGACACCGAGTTGACGTATGCCGAACTCGACGCGCGCGCCAGCCAGTTCGCTCATGCCGTCATCGGCTGTGGTGTGGGTGCCGAGGATGTCGTCGCTCTTGTCCTGCCGCGTTCGGTGGATCTCGTCGTGGGGATCCTGGGGACCATGAAGGCGGGCGCCGCCTATCTGCCGGTCGACCCGGGTTACCCCGAGGCGCGGATCGCGTACATGCTCGACGACGCTCAACCATCCCTCACGGTACGGGACTTGGGCTTCGCCGTCGGTCATCCGCGGACGGATCCCGGGGTGCCGGTGGATGTGCGGCAGCCCGCCTACGTCATCTACACGTCCGGTTCGACCGGCCGCCCCAAGGGCGTCGTCGTCACCCACGGTGGCGTGCCCAGCCTGGTCGCGGCGCAGGCGGAGCGGCTCGGCCTCGACGACTCCAGCCGGGTGCTCCAGCTCAGCTCGCCCAGCTTCGACGCCTCCTTCTGGGACCTGTGCGCCGCGCTGCTCACCGGGGCCCGCCTGGTCCTGGCACCGGCCGAATCTCCCTTGACCGGCCTGACGTCGGAGATCACGCATGTGACGTTGCCGCCGTCGGTGTTGGCGGCGGTGGAGGAGTTGTCGGTGTCGACGTTGGTGGTGGCGGGGGAGGCGTGTGGTCGGGAGTTGGTGGCGCGGTGGGCTTGTGGGCGTCGGATGATCAATGCGTATGGTCCGACGGAGACGACGGTGTGCGCGACGATGAGTGGGCCGTTGGCGGTGTCGGGTGGTGTGCCGTCGATCGGGCGGGCGATCGTCAACGCGCGGGTGTATGTGCTTGACGGGGCGTTGCAGCCGGTGCCGGTGGGTGTGCCGGGTGAGTTGTATGTGGCTGGTGCGGGGCTTGCGCGGGGGTATCTGCGTCAGCCGGGCTTGAGTGCGTGCCGGTTCGTGGCTGATCCGTTTGGTGGTCCGGGAACGCGTATGTATCGCACGGGTGATGTGGTGCGGTGGCGTGGGGACGGTGAGTTGGAGTTCGTGGGTCGTGCCGACGAGCAGGTGAAGGTGCGGGGGTTCCGGGTCGAGCCCGGCGAGATCGAGACCGTACTCGCCGCCCATCCCGCCGTCGGACATGCTGTCGTCGCCGTGCGGCAGGAGCGGCTCGTCGGCTATGTCGTGCCCGAGCCCGACGCCGACCCGCGGCCGGCCGTGCTGCTCGCCTTCCTGCGGGAGCGGCTCCCGGAGCACCTGGTGCCCAGCGCGGTCGTCCTGCTGGACGCAACTCCGCTGACCCCCAACGGCAAGCTCGACAAGGCGGCGCTGCCCACCCCGGACTTCGCGTCCGAAACCCCCGGGCAGGCGCCGTGCACCCCGCGGGAACAGGTGCTGGCCGGGCTGTTCGCCGAGGTGCTGGGCGTCGAACGGGTCGGTCTCGACGACGGCTTCTTCGACCTGGGCGGACACTCGCTGCTCGCCACCCGGCTCGTCTCCCGCGTCCGGACAGTGCTCGGCGCCGAACTCGCCCTGCGCACCCTCTTCGAGACGCCCACCGTGTCCGGGCTCGCCGCGGCGCTCGACGACGCCGACCGGGCCAGGCCCGCGCTGACGGCCGCCGACCGGCCGGAACGGACACCCCTGTCGTTCGCGCAGCGCCGGCTGTGGTTCCTCCAGCAGATGGAGGGCCCCGGCGCGAGCTACCACATCCCCCTCGCTCTGCGCCTGTCCGGACGGCTCGACGAGCGGGCGCTGACCGAGGCCCTCGCGGACGTCGTCGCCCGGCACGAGACCCTGCGCACGGTCTTCCCAGAGGCGCACGGCACGCCGTACCAGAACGTGCTGGATGCCGACACGGCCCGGCCACGCCTGCACGCGACGCACACCGACGCCTCCCGGCTGGCGCAGGAGCTCGCCGAAGCCGCCCGCCGCCCCTTCGACCTGTCCCTCGAAGTCCCGCTGCGCGCCCACCTGTTCGTGCTGTCGGACGACGAGCACGTGCTGCTGCTCGTCATGCACCACATCGCCGGCGACGGATGGTCCACCGGGCCGCTCTCCCGCGACCTCGCCGAGGCGTACGCGGCCCGGAGCGCGGGGCACAAGCCCGAGTGGGCGGCGCTGCCCGCCCAGTACGCCGACTACACGCTCTGGCAACGCGAACTGCTCGGCGACCCAGCCGCACCTGACAGCGTGTTCGCCTCCCAACTCGCTTACTGGAAACAGCGGTTGGCCGGACTTCCGGAGCAGCTTCAGCTGCCCGCCGACCGGTCTCGCCCGGCCGTGGCCTCCTATCGGGGCGCGCATCTGCTCGTCGAGCTGAACGCCGAACTGCACGCCGGACTGGCCGGGTTGGCGCGTCGGTCGGGCGCGAGTCTGTTCATGGTGCTGCGGGCCGCCCTCGCCGCCCTGTTCACCCGGCTCGGCGCGGGCACGGACATCGCGGTCGGCAGCCCCATCGCCGGCCGCACCGACCAGGCCCTCGACGACCTCGTGGGGTTCTTCGTCAACTCGCTCGTCCTGCGCACCGACACCTCTGGCGATCCCTCCTTCGAGGAACTCCTGCGCCGGGTCCGGGAGGACGCGCTGGGCGCCTACGCCCACCAGGACCTGCCGTTCGAGCACCTCGTCGAGGAGGTCAACCCGGCTCGCTCGCTGTCCCACCACCCCATGTTCCAGGTGATGTTCGCCCTGCAGAACGCGCCGATGGGCGAGTTCGAGCTGCCCGGTCTGCGGGTCGCGCCCGTGACCGTGCCCACCGGCACCGCCAAGTTCGACCTCGGCTTCAACCTGTACGAACGGTATGCCGGCGACGGCTCCCCGGCGGGCATCGCGGGCGCGGTCGAGTACGCCACCGACCTGTACGACCGGGCCACGGTCGCCGACCTCGTCGACCGCTGGAGCCGACTGCTGCACGCCGTCGTCGCCGACCCCGCCCGGCCCGTCGGCCGCATCGACCTCCTCTCCGCCGACGAACGCCGTCGCCTGCTCCACGACGCCAACGACACCGCCGCAGCCGTCGATCCGGTCCCGCTGCCGACCGCCTTCGCACGCCAGGTGCGGGCCACGCCCGACGCGGTGGCTCTGGTGTCCGGTGACACCGAGCTGACGTATGCCGAACTCGACGCGCGCGCCAATCAGTTCGCGCACGCTGTCATCGGCTGTGGTGTGGGCGCGGAGGATGTCGTCGCTCTTGTCCTGCCGCGTTCGGTGGATCTCGTCGTGGGGATCCTGGGGACCATGAAGGCGGGCGCCGCCTATCTGCCGGTCGACCCGGGTTACCCCGAGGCGCGGATCGCTTACATGCTCGACGACGCTCAACCGTCCCTCACCGTCCGGGACTTGGGATCAGTCGTCGGACAGCCGGAGAACGACCCCGGGGTGCCGGTGGATGTGCGGCAGCCCGCCTACGTCATCTACACGTCCGGTTCGACCGGCCGCCCCAAAGGCGTCGTCGTCAGTCACGCGGGCATCGCGCACCTGGTGGCCGCACAGGTCGAGCGGTTCGCCATCGACGCGACGAGCCGGGTGCTGCAGTTCGCCTCGCCCAGCTTCGACGCGTCCGTGTCCGAGCTGTACACCGCCCTGCTCACGGGGGCGACCCTGGTCCTTCCGCCCCCGGACAACCCCCTGGCGGGCCTGACGTCGGAGATCACGCATGTGACGTTGCCGCCGTCGGTGTTGGCGGCGGTGGAGGAGTTGTCGGTGTCGACGTTGGTGGTGGCGGGGGAGGCGTGTGGTCGGGAGTTGGTGGCGCGGTGGGCTTGTGGGCTTCGGATGATCAATGCGTATGGTCCGACGGAGACGACGGTGTGCGCGACGATGAGTGGGCCGTTGGCGGTGTCGGGGGGTGTGCCGTCGATCGGGCGGGCGATCGTCAATGCGCGGGTGTATGTGCTTGACGGGGCGTTGCAGCCGGTGCCGGTGGGTGTGCCGGGTGAGTTGTATGTGGCTGGTGCGGGGCTTGCGCGGGGGTATCTGCGTCAGCCGGGTTTGAGTGCGTGCCGGTTCGTGGCTGATCCGTTCGGTCCGTCTGGCGCTCGTATGTATCGCACGGGTGATGTGGTGCGGTGGCGTGGGGACGGTGAGTTGGAGTTCGTGGGTCGTGCCGACGAGCAGGTGAAGGTGCGAGGGTTCCGGGTCGAGCCCGGCGAGATCGAGACCGTACTCGCCGCCCATCCCGCCGTCGGACATGCCGTCGTGGCCGTACGCGACGAACTACTGGTCGGCTACGTCGTTCCCACCGCGGGGACGGCCGCCACGTCCCGACCGGAGCGGGACCACGGCCGCGAGCAGGACCACATCGCCGGATGGCGGGAGATCTACGACGCCCTTCCGGTCAGGTCCACGCAGGCCGCCCTCGGTGAGAACTTCACCGGCTGGAACAGCAGTTACGACGGACTTCCCCTTCCCGAGGCGGAGATGCGGGAGTGGCGGGACGCCACCGTGGCCCGCATCCGGGCGCTGAAGCCCCGTCGGGTCCTGGAGGTCGGCGTCGGCACCGGACTGCTGCTGGCACGGCTCGCTCCGGACTGCGAGACGTACTGGGCCACCGACTTCTCCGCCACGGCGGTAGACGCCCTCGGCGAGCAGCTGAGCCGGGACCCGGAGCTGGCGGAGCGGGTCGTGCTGCTCACCCGGCCCGCGCACGACATCGCCGAACTCCCCGGCGGGTTCGACACCATCGTGCTCAACTCGGTCGTCCAGTACTTCCCCGGCGCCGCATACCTCCTCGACGTGGTCCGCAAGCTGACCTCGCTCCTCGCGCCCGGCGGCGCACTGTTCATCGGCGACGTACGCAACCTGCGGTCGCAGCGGTCACTCGCCACGGCCGTCCAACTGCACCAGGACCCCGACGCCGACCCCGTGGAAACCCGGCGGGCCGTCGAGCGGGCGCTGCGCTCCGAGGAGGAACTCCTCGTCGATCCCGACTTCTTCGCCGCCCTGCGGCAGGGCCAGGGCCGGGGCCGGAGCGACGCGGCCGACGCGATCGGCGCCGTCGTCGTCGAGGTCAAGCGCGGCCGGCACCACAACGAGCTCACCCGCCATCGCTACGACGTCACCCTGCACACCCGTCCCGCCGGGAAGTGGAACGGTTTCACGGAGGCAGCCTGGGGCCGCGCAGTGGCCACACCGGACGACGTACGCGACCTCGTGGCGGCGGCGGACCCCCCGGTCCTGCGGATCACGGGTGTGCCCGACGCCCGCCTGAGCGGGGAGTCCGCCGCCGACCGCGCGGTGCACGGGGACGGCACCGCCCCGGGCAGCGGGGCCGGTCCCGGTGCGGGTCCCGCCGTCGACCCCGAGGTCTGGCACGCGCTGGCGGCCTCTACGGGGCGCCGGGCGCACGTCACCTGGTCGGCCGACGCGGCCGACGCCCTGGACGTCGTGCTCGTGGACCCCGCGCGGGCGGACGACCCGGACGCCCCGGTCGAGGCGTACCGGCCGGCCCGCCACACAGGGGCGTTCACCAACACACCCGCCGTCGGCCGCACCCCCGCATCCCTCGTCGGCGACCTGCGGGACTTCGTACGCGCACGGCTTCCCGAACACCTCGTACCGTCCCGGTTCGTCGTACTCGACGAACTGCCGCTCACCGCCGGCGGAAAACTGGACCGGGCCGCCCTGCCCGCCCCCGCCACGGCGGAGAGCGGGGGGAGCGGGGGGAGCGGTCGCAGGGGGCGGGAGCCGCGTACTCCGCAGGAAGAGCTGCTCGCCCACCTGTTCGCCGAGGTGCTCGGTGTGGGCCGGGTCGGCGTCGACAGCAGCTTCTTCGACCTGGGCGGACACTCGCTGCTCGCCACCCGGCTGGTCTCCCGTGTCCGGGCGGCACTGGGCGCGGAACTCGACGTCCGGGCCCTGTTCGAGGCGCCCACGCCGGCCCTGCTCGCCGAACGACTCAACGAGGCCGGGGCGGCCCGGACCCCGCTCACCGCCCGCGCGGAGCGTCCGGAGCGGGTGCCGCTGTCGTACGCCCAGCGGCGGCTGTGGTTCCTGCACCGGCTGGAGGGGCCGAGCGCCGCCACGTACGTCATGCCGCTGGCGCTGCGGCTGACCGGGCCCCTCGACCGGACGGCGCTGCGGCTCGCCCTCGGCGACGTCGTCGACCGGCACGACAGTCTGCGGACGGTGTTCCCGGAGGCCGACGGTGTGCCCCACCAGCTCGTTGTGGACGTCCGCCCGGAGCTGCCGGTCACCGAGGCCGACGAGGCGTGGCTGCCGGAGCTGCTCGCCGGCGCCGCCCGGCGCGGCTTCGACCTCGGCGTCGAGCCGCCGCTGCGGGCCGAACTGTTCGCGCTCGCACCCGACGACCACGTCCTGCTGGTCGCCGTCCATCACATCGCCGGGGACGGCTGGTCGATGGGACCGCTGTCCCGGGACCTGGCGACCGCGTACGCGGCGCGGAGGGAGGGCGAGCCGCCCGACTGGGCCGCTCTGCCGGTGCAGTACGCCGACTACGCCCTGTGGCAGCGGGAGCTGCTCGGCGAGGCCTGCGACGCGGACAGTCGACTTGCCGCCCAACTCGACTACTGGACACAGACGTTGGCCGGACTGCCCGCGCAGATTGCGTTGCCGGCCGACCGGCCGCGTCCGGCGGTCGCCTCGCAGCGCGGCGCGACCTTGCCGATCCGCCTCGATGCCCGACTCCACCGCGCGTTGCGGGACTTCGCGGCCGAGCACGGCGCCAGTATGTTCATGGCCCTGCAGGCCGGTCTCGCGGCGCTGCTGAGCCGCCTCGGGGCCGGCAGCGACATTCCCCTCGGCGCTCCGGTGGCCGGACGCACCGACCAGGCGTTGGACGATCTCGTCGGGTTCTTCGTCAACACGCTCGTGCTGCGCACGGACACCTCCGGGGATCCGAGCTTCGCCGAACTCCTGGGCCGGGTGCGGGAGACCGCGCTCGCCGCCTACGCCCACCAGGACGTGCCGTTCGAGCACCTCGTCGAGGTCCTCAACCCGGCACGCTCGCTCTCCCACCACCCCCTCTTCCAGGTGATGCTGGCCCTTCAGAACGCCCCCGGCGGCGGCTTCGGCCTGGCCGGGCTGACCACCGAGCCGGTGGCCGTGCCGACCGGCACCGCCCGCTGTGACCTCACCCTCAGCCTCGCCGAACGCTACGCCGACGACGGCTCCCCGCAGGGACTGGTCGGCGCGGTCGAGTACGCCACCGACCTGTTCGACGCGCCCACCGTGGCCACGCTCGTCAGCCGCTGGATCCGCCTGCTGGAGGCGGTCGTGGCGCGGCCCGGGGAGCCCATCGGCGCCATCGGCCTGCTGTCGGACGAGGAGCGACACCGGCTTGTGGTCGGGCACAACGACACCGGGGCCGTGCTGCCCGCGGCCCGCTCCCTGCCGGAACTGTTCGCCGAGCGGGTGCGGGCCACCCCGGACGCGGTGGCCGTGGCGAGCGGCGACGACACGCTCACCTACGCGCAGCTGGACGCCCGCGCCAACCGTCTCGCCCACGCCCTCGCCGGCCAGGGCGTGACCGCCGAGACGCCGGTGGCCCTGCTCATGGAACGCTCGGCCGACCTGGTCGTGGCGATCCTGGGCATCGTCAAGGCGGGCGGCGGATACGTGCCGCTCGACCCCGGATTCCCGCCCGCCCGCATCGACCTCGTCGTCCGCGAGACCGGCGCCGCCCTCGTCCTCACCGAGGACGTGCTCACCGCTCTGCTGGCCGCCGAGCCCCGCACCGACTCCCCCCAAGTGCCCTGTCGCCCCGACCAGTTGGCGTATGTGATGTACACCTCCGGCTCCACCGGTCGTCCCAAGGGCATCGCCGTCACCCACGCCGACGTGGCCGGACTCGCCCTCGCGCCGTGCTGGGGCGCCCACGAGCGGGTGCTGCTGCACGCGCCGACCGCGTTCGACGCGTCCACCTATGAACTATGGGTGCCGCTGCTGGGCGGCGGGCGGATCGTCGTCGCCCCGCAGGGCCGCCTCGACGTACGGGAGTTGTGCGCCACGATCAGCCAACAGCGGGTGACCGGATTGTGGTTGACGGCAGGACTGTTCCGGGTCGTCGCCGAGGAGGAGCCCGCCGGGCTCACCGGGGTGCGCGAGGTGTGGACCGGCGGTGACGTGGTGTCCGCGACGGCCGTCGCACGGGTGATGGACGCCTGCCCGGGCATGCGGGTCGTCAACGGCTACGGTCCGACCGAGACCACCACCTTCGCCGCCCACCACCGCATGGACACCCCGCCCGACCCCGCGCGTTCCGTGCCCCTCGGCCGTCCCATGGCCGGCATGCGGCTGTACGTCCTCGACGACCGGCTGCGGCCCGCCCCGGCCGGCGTCGTGGGTGAGCTGTACATCGCGGGGGCGGGTGTCGCCCGCGGCTACGCCGGCCGGCCCGCTGCCACCGCCGAGCGCTTCACCGCCGATCCCTACGGGCCGCCCGGCGCCCGGATGTACCGCTCCGGCGACCTGGCCCGGTGGCTCGACGACGGCACCCTGGAGTTCGCGGGCCGCGCCGACGACCAGGTCAAGCTGCGGGGCTTCCGCGTCGAACCCGGCGAGGTCGAGGCCGCCCTCGCCCGCTGCCCCACAGTCGCCCAGGCGGCGGTCGTCGCCCGTGAGGACCGTCCCGGCGACAAACGGCTCGTCGCCTACGTCGTCCCCGGCGGCGGCACCCCGCCCGGACAGGACATCGGCGTCGAAACCGCTTCCGGAAACGACACCCCGACCACGACCGCGGCCGCATCCGAAACACCGGCCGCATCCGAAACAGGGACCGCATCCGAAACACCGGCCGCGACCGGTTGCTTCGACGCGCGCGCCCTCGCCGATCGCCTCCGGCGTGACCTGCCCGCTC
Organism: Streptomyces sp. NPDC031474; assembly: GCF_055581185.1. Taxonomy (NCBI): domain Bacteria; kingdom Bacillati; phylum Actinomycetota; class Actinomycetes; order Kitasatosporales; family Streptomycetaceae; genus Streptomyces; species Streptomyces sp. NPDC031474. Next base: position 268,492 of record NZ_JBVIJX010000008.1, on the reverse strand, counting down.
ACCTCGTCCCCGCCGCCTTCGTCACCCTCGACGCGCTTCCGCTGACCGTCAACGGCAAGCTCGACCGGGCCGCGCTGCCGGCCCCCGAGTACGGCCCGGGCAGTGACGGCACCGGGCGTGGTCCGCGCACTCCGCACGAGCAGGTGCTGTGCGATCTGTTCGCCGAGGTGCTCGGCCGGGACCGGGTCGGCATCGACGACGGGTTCTTCGACCTGGGCGGTCACTCGCTGCTCGCCGCCCGTCTCGTCGCCCGGGTCCGCGACGTCCTGGGCGCCGAGCTCGCACTGCGCACCCTCTTCCAGACGCCGACGGTCGCCGGGCTCGCCGAAGGCCTCGCGCTGCGCGACACCGACGACTCCCTGGACGTCCTGCTGCCGTTGCGTCCGGGCGGCTCGGGCACCCCGCTGTTCTGCGTCCACCCGGGCGGCGGCATCAGCTGGTGCTACAGCGGACTGCTCAGCCATCTCGCGCCCGAACAGCCCGTGTACGCGATCCAGGCCCGCAGTCTCGGCCGCGACGAACCCCGCCCGACCTCCTACGAGGAGATGGCCGCCGACTACGCCGAGCAGATCCGCAAGGTCCAGCCGGAGGGCCCCTACCTGCTCCTCGGCTGGTCGGCGGGCGGGCTCGTCGCGCACGCCGTCGCCACCGAACTCCAGCGGCAGGGGCAGCGCACCGCCCTCCTCGCGATCCTCGACGCCTATCCGGTCGCCGACCTCACCTTCGACGAGGCGCCGGTGCCCAGCGAACGCGACGTCCTGGTCGGCATGCTCGACTGCGACCCCGCGGAGGTGGGCGCGCAGGAGCTCACCCACGGGCAGGTCATGGAGGTCCTGCGGGGTCGGGGCAGCGCACTGGCCGGGCTGACGGAACGGCACATCGAGGCCGTCGTCGCCATCATGATCAACAACGCGAGCCTGGCCCTGACCTTCCGGCCGGCCGTGTTCGAGGGGGACATGCTCCTGTTCAACTCCACCATCGACCGCGGCCAGGACTCCCCGGGCGCCGACGTCTGGCGCCCCTACGTAACCGGTTCCATCGACTCGTACGACATCACCGCCCGTCATGACCGCATGACCCAGCCGGGCTCCCTCGCACAGCTCGGCCCGCTTCTCGCCGCCCGCCTCACCGAAATCCAGCGGCACCTGCCCGACCGCCCCCGCACCACCCAGGAGAACCAGTCGTGAACAACCCCTTCGAGGACCAGGACGCCACCTACCTCGTGCTCGTCAACGGCGAGGCGCAGTACTCGCTGTGGCCCGTCTTCGCCGACGTCCCCGACGGCTGGACCGTCGCCCACCCCGAGGACACCCGCGAGGCCTGTCTGGCGTACATCGAGGCCACCTGGACCGACATGCGGCCCAAGAGCCTCGTGGAGGCGATGGCCGCCGGCGCGACGGACGCCACGCCATGAGCATGCTCACCACCGACGTGGGGGACTTCGCGGCGGCTCTGCGGTCGGACGCGTTCCGCCACGACCCCTACCCGACCTACGCCCGGATGCGCGCCGAGTGCCCGGTGTACCGGGCGCCGCAGGGCGTCTGGTACGTCACCCGGCACGCCGACGTCGAACAGGCCCTGGGCGACGTGCGGTTGTCGAACGACCGCGAGCGGATGACCGGGGCGCTGGTCGCCCGGGACGGCCGGATGCGCGACCTGAGCCGGCTGACGGCGCGGCTCGGGCGGGTCATGAGCAACACCGACCCGCCGGACCACGCCCGGTTGCGGGGGCTCGTCAACAAGGCGTTCACCGCCCGCCGGGTCGAGCAGCTGCGGGAGCGTGTCCAGGAGGTCGTGGACCGGCTGGTCGACGACGCGCTCGCCGCGGGGCCGCCGACCGACCTGCTCACCGCTCTCGCCTCGCCGCTCCCGCACACCGTGGTCTGTGAGCTGTTCGGCATCCCCGACGCCGACCGGGACCGCGTCAAGGAGTGGTTTCGCGGGCTCGGCCGGATCCACGAGGACATCGAGCGCGCCGAGCGGGTCGTCGACTCGTTCGAGGCGTATCTGACCGAGCTGGCCGCGCAGCGGCGCGCCGCCCCCGGCGACGACCTGATCAGCGCGCTGGTCACCGCACAGGCCCGCGGCGACCGGCTCACCGACCACGAACTGCTGTCGACCTGCTTCCTGCTGATCACCGCGGGCGACGAGACCACGACGAACCTCATCGGCAACGGCGTCCTCGCCCTGCTCCGCCACCCGGACCAGCTGGCCCGGCTGCGCGCCGAACCGGAGCTGATCCGGACGGCCGTCGACGAGATGGTCCGCTACGACACTCCCAGCCAGGCCATCGTCCGGGTGGTGGCCGAGGACGTGCCGCTGGGCGGGCGCACCCTGCCCGCCGGCGACCTCGTGTATCTCTTCCTCGGCTCCGCGGGCCGCGACCCCGACCGCCACCAGGACCCCGACCGGCTCGACCTGGCCCGCCCCGCCCACCGTCACCTCGGCTTCGGCCACGGGCCGCACTTCTGCCTCGGCGCGCCCCTGGCCCGGCTGGAGACCGAGCTGGCCGTCGGCGCCCTCGTCCGCCGGCTGCCCGGCCTGCGGTTGGCCGTCGCACCCGGGGAGCTGCGGTGGCGCCCCAACCCGCTGCAACGCCGGCTGACGGCGCTCCCGGTCACGTACACCACCGACACCACCGTCCGAGAGAGGAAGTGACGCGCATGGCCCGCGAGTTCCGGGTGCGCCGCGAGCAGGTGCTGCCCGCGACACCCGATCAGGTGTGGAACGCGGTCGCCACCGGCGAGGGCAACCTCGGCTGGCTGTACCCGATGGACATCGAGCCGCGTGTCGGTGGTGCGGTGTCGAGGGGGCAGGCCGCCGTCGTCGAGTGGGAGCCGCCCCGCAGATTCGCCTGCCGGACCGCCGACCAGGACGGCTTCAGCAACACCCTCGACTACACCGTCGTACCGCAGCAGGGTGACGCGCGGCGGGGTGAGGGACGTGCCGTGCTGTCGATGGGGATCCACTGGGTGCACACCGGCGTCGTGGACGACGGCTGGGACACCCGGGCCGACGCCGCCGAGAAGCACATCGACTTCTACCGGCACAGCCTCGCCGAGTACCTGCGGCACTTCTCCGGCCGCCGCGCCGCCTACGTCAAGGCCACCCGCCCCGACCCGGCCGTTCCCGGCAGCCTCACCGCCGTACGCGACCGGCTCGGACTGCCCGCGGCGGCCGGCGCGGGCGACACCGTGAAGGTGACGCTGCCGGCCCGGCCCGCGGCCCCCGTCGAGGCGGTGGTCGACTTCCTCGACACCGACTTCCTGGGCCTGCGCACCGCCGACGCCCTGTACCGCTTCTACGACGGAAGCGCCTGGAACTGGCCGGTGTGGCTCGGCCACCATCTCTTCGCACCGGATGCCGACGCCGACGCCGCCACGCGCGCGTGGGACGCGTGGCTGGCGGAGGTGGCGCCCTGATGGAGACACCTCTGTACTCGGCCGAACTCATCGAGGAGGACGGCGTGTTCAAGCTCGTCGTCACCGATCTGCGCCGGGACACCGTGCAGACCGCGCACGTCCCCAAACGGGCCGTGGACAAGCTCCCTTACTTCCTTTCGCTGCTCAACTCCCGCCGATTCAGCGCGTTTCGCTAACTCCAGGAGGACCGTCCGACCATGGTGCCGACCCACCGAACGACCGCCGCCGCGCTTCCCGCGCAGCGGCGGGCCCCGGCGGACCGGTGGTTCCGGGTGCACCGGTGCCGTGCGCCCCGGGCCGCCCGCCGTCTGCTGTGCTTCCCGCACGCCGGCGGCACCGCCCACCTCTTCCACGGCTGGCCCGCGCATCTGCCCGACGACGTCGAACTGCTCGCCGTGCGCTACCCGGGCCGCCAGGACCGCCTGGCCGAACCCTGCGTCGAGGACATGGGCGAACTGGCCGACGCCGTCACCGAGGCCCTCGCTCCGTACACCGATCTGCCGCTCGCCCTGTTCGGCCACAGCATGGGCTCCGCCGTCGCCTACGAGGTGGCGCTGCGGTGGGAGGCGCGCGGTCTGCGTCCGGCGCGGCTGCTGGTCTCCGGGCGGGCAGCCCCGCACCGGGCCCGGCCGGCGGGCGGCGTCGACGGCGACGACGAGGCGCTGCTCGCCACGGTGCGGGGCCTCGGCGACTACCAGGCGGAGGTCTACGACATCCCCGAGCTCAGGGACCTGCTGCTGCCCGCCCTGCGCGCCGACTACCGCCTCATCGAGAGCTACCGCCCCGACCGTCCGGTGCCGCTGCGCACCCCCGTCACCGCCTACACGGGCCGGGACGACGCCAGTTGCCCGGCACAGTCCGTCGGCGCGTGGGCGGAGCTCACCGAACCGGGCCGCTTCACGCTGCGTTCGTTCCCCGGCGACCACTTCTACCTGGTCCCGCACGAGGCGCAGCTGGTTGCGGACATCGCCGCCCGGCTCGGCTGACGGAATTCCCCGCATCGGCGCGCGGCTGAACAGCCTTGTATGACAAGGGAGTTGCCTCATGGCGAACACGACCACCCCCGCTGCCCCCCGCACCGCGCGTCCGCCCGGAGAGCCGAACCTCCTCGATCCCGAGCTGACGGCCGACCCGGCCGCCGGCTACGGCAAGGTCCGCGAGCAGGGTCCCGTGGTGCGCGGCTGGCTGACCGAGACCCAGCCGGTGTGGCTGGTCACCCGCTACGACGACGTCCGCGACGGGCTGCGCGACAGCCGCTTCGTCAGCAGCCCCGCCGCGATCGAGGGGTACACCGGGGAGGATCCGCGCCGCACCCTGGTGGACATGCTGAACCTGCCGGCGGAGGTCCAGAAGTACTTCCTGGTCTCGGCCCTGGACACCGACCCGCCGGACCACACCCGGGTGCGCGGAGCCGTCGGCCGGGGCTTCAACGCCCGCCGTATGCAGGTTCTGCGCCCCCGCGTGGAGCAGCTCGCCGCGGAGATCCTCGACGACCTCCACCGCCGTTCGGCCGACGGCGTCCTGGAACTGGTCGGCGGCTACGCCTACCCGCTGGCCGTCACCGTCGTGTGCGAACTGGCGGGCGTTCCAGAGGAGGACCGTGCCGTCTTCTGCCGCTGGGGCGACGACATCCTGGAGAGGGAACCCGGCCGGCTGCGGGAGTCCTCCCCGGCCGTGGTCGACACCGTCCTGCGCCTGCTGGACCAGCGGCGCCGGGAGCCCGCCGACGACGTGTTGAGCGCCCTCGCCGCCGCCCGCGACGAGGACAGGTACCGGCTGACGGAGGAGGAGGCCGTGGCGATGGCCCTCAACGTCGTCATGGCCGGGTACGACAACACCGCCCAGCTCGTCGTGAACAGCCTCGCCGCCCTGCTCACCCACCCCGACCAGCTGAAGCTCCTGCGGGCCGACCCGGGCCTGATGCCGAGCGCCGTCCACGAGTTCGTCCGCTGGTGCGGGCCCGACATCATGGTGCGCATGCGGCTGGCCGCCGAGGACGTCGAGTTCCGCGGCACGCACATCCGCAGAGGCGAGTGCGTCCAGTTCGTGCTGGTCTCCGCCAACCGCGATCCGCGTGTCTACGAGAACCCCGACCGCCTCGACATCACGCGCCGCCCGCACGACGGCTCCGAGGGACACATCGGCTTCGGGCACGGCATCCACTACTGCCTCGGCGCCGTCCTGTCCCGCCTCCAGACCGAGATCGCCCTGGACACCCTGCTGTCCCGCCACCCCGGTCTGTGTCTCGCCGAGGGCCCGGAGAGCCTGCAGCGCACGATCATCCCGGGGACGGCGCCCCGGCTGCCCCGGCTGGCGGCGCGCGTCTAGGACGACGGACACGGCCGGGAACGCGCCGGGGCGCCCGGCTCGGCCTGTGCGGGCCGGGCCGGACGCCCCGGACGGTGCTCGTGGTGCTCGGTGGTGCTGGATGTGCCGGTCGGATCACGCACGTCGTGATCCGGCCGGTCGGGCTCAGACCAGGTCGAACCGGTCGAGGTTGGAGACCTTGACCCACGCGGCGACGAAGTCGTTCACGAACTTCTCCTTCGCGTCGTCGCTCGCGTAGACCTCGGCGACCGCGCGCAGCTCGGAGTTCGAGCCGAAGACCAGGTCGGCGCGGGTGCCGGTCCACTTGACCTCGCCGGAGGCGTCGCGGCCCTCGAAGGTGCTCTGGTCCGAGGACGTCGACGACCAGGTCGTCCCCAGGTCGAGCAGGTTGACGAAGAAGTCGTTCGTCAGCGTGCCCGGGGCGTTGGTGAAGACGCCGTGCGAGGACTGGCCCTGGTTGGCGCCCAGGACACGGAGGCCGCCGACGAGGACGGTCAGCTCGGGGGCGGTCAGCGTGAGCAGGTTGGCCCGGTCGAGCAGCAGGTACTCGGCGGGGAGGCGGTTGCCCTTGCCGAGGTAGTTGCGGAAGCCGTCGGAGGTCGGCTCCAGCGCGGCGAACGACTCGGGGTCGGTGTGCTCCTCGGTCGCGTCGACACGGCCCGGCGTGAAGGGGACCTCCACGTCGACGCCGGCGTCCTTGGCGGCCTTCTCGACCGCGGCGGCACCGCCGAGGACGATCAGGTCGGCGAGGGAGACCTTCTTGGCGCCGGAGTTGAACTCCTGCTGGATGCCTTCGAGGACCCGCAGCACCTGCGCGAGCTGGTCGGGGTCGTTGGCCTCCCAGCCGCGCTGCGGCTCCAGGCGGATGCGGGCGCCGTTGGCGCCGCCGCGCTTGTCGCTGCCGCGGAAGGTGGAGGCGGACGCCCACGCGACGGACACGAGCTGCGAGACGGTCAGGTCCGAGGCGAGGATCTTGGCCTTGAGGGCCGTGACGTCGGCGGCGTCGATCGCCGGGCCCTCGGCCTGCGGCAGCGGGTCCTGCCACAGCAGGGTCTCCGCCGGGACCTCCGGGCCGAGGTACAGGGACTTCGGGCCCAGGTCACGGTGGGTCAGCTTGTACCAGGCGCGGGCGAAAGCGTCCGCGAACTCGGCCGGGTTCTCGTGGAAGCGCTTCGAGATCTCGCCGTAGATCGGGTCGAAGCGCAGCGAGAGGTCGGTGGTGAGCATCGTGGGGAGCTTCTTGGAGTCGCTGTGGGCGTCGGGGATGATCGCCTCGGCGTCCTTGGCCACCCACTGGTTGGCGCCGGCGGGGCTCTGGGTCAGCTCCCACTCGTAGCCGAAGAGGATGTCGAAGAAGTCGTTGCTCCACTGGGTGGGCTTGGTGGTCCAGGTCACCTCAAGGCCGGAGGTGATGGCGTCGCCGCCCTTGCCGGTGCCGTAGCTGGACTTCCAGCCCAGGCCCTGCTGCTCGATGGACGCGGCCTCGGGGTCGTCGCCGACCGACTCGGCCGGGCCCGCGCCGTGGGTCTTGCCGAAGGTGTGGCCACCGGCGATGAGGGCGACGGTCTCCTCGTCGTTCATCGCCATCCGGCGGAACGTCTCACGGATGTCGCGGGCCGCGGCCAGCGGGTCCGGGTTGCCGTTGGGGCCCTCGGGGTTGACGTAGATGAGGCCCATCTGGACGGCGCCGAGCGGGTTCTCCAGCTCGCGGTCGCCGGTGTAGCGCTGGTCGTCGAGCCAGGTGGTCTCGGGACCCCAGTACACGTCCTCGTCGGCCTCCCAGACATCGGCGCGGCCGCCGCCGAAGCCGAACGTCGTGAAGCCCATCGTCTCCAGCGCGACGTTGCCCGTGAGGATCATGAGGTCGGCCCAGGAGATGGACTGGCCGTACTTCTTCTTGACCGGCCACAGCAGACGGCGGGCCTTGTCGAGGTTGCCGTTGTCCGGCCAGCTGTTCAGCGGCGCGAAGCGCTGCTGACCACGGCCGCCACCGCCGCGACCGTCGCTGATGCGGTAGGTGCCGGCGCTGTGCCAGGCCATCCGGATCATCAGCGGGCCGTAGTTGCCGAAGTCCGCCGGCCACCAGTCCTGCGAGGTGGTCAGCACTTCGGCGATGTCCTGTTTGACGGCCGCGAGGTCGAGGGACGCGAACGCCTCGGCATAGTCGAAGTCCGCACCCAGCGGGTTCGCGACCACCGGGTCCTTCGCAAGGATCTTCAGGTTGAGCCGCTCCGGCCACCACTGGCGGTTTCCGCCGCCCTGGGTCGGGTGCGCCGCGCGACCGTGCGCGACCGGGCAGCCACCTGCCTCCGCCGCCTTGGGCTCGGTCACGATCGCATCATGGTTCTCGGTCATGGGGGAATCCTTCTGGGCTGGTCGGATCACATGCTCACGTACCGCAGCGCTCGGGTGCTGCGGTCAGGTACTGCCGGCGGTGGAACAGGCGGGGCACAGGCCCCAGTAGATGACCTCGGCCTCGTCTATGGAGAAGCCGCGGTCGTCGGCGGCGGTCAGACAGGGGGCGTGGCCGACCGCGCAGTCGACGTCGACGACGACGCCGCACGAGCGGCACACGAGGTGGTGGTGGTTGTCCCCGACGCGCCCCTCGAACCGGGCCGGGCTGCCCGGCGGCTCGATTCGGCGCACCAGTCCTGCCGTGGTCAACGCGTGCAGCGCTTCGTACACGGCCTGCAGGGAGATGTGGCCCACGCGGTCGCGCACGCCCGTGGCGATCGCCTCGACGCCGAGGTGGTCGCCGCCGCGGACGGTTTCGAGCAGGGCGACACGGGCGGCCGTCACCCGCAGGCCGACACCGCGCAGCTCCTCCGCGGTGGTCGGTGTACGGGGTGCTGTCATGCGGCCGAACCTACTTCATAAACACGAACGATTCAAGAAAACGAACAGTGCAGGTCTGGGAAACGGCGCAGGTCGCGGAGAGGAAGCCGGCGGAGGTCGGCAGAGGTCGGCGGAGGCCGCAGTCAGAGGCCGCAGTCAGAGGAACGAGGCGAGGCCGTCGAGGAGTCGGTCGACGTCCTCGTCGTCGGTGTAGGGCGCGAGTCCCACCCGCAGCGCGGGGTCGTGGAGCTTCAGCGCGGTGAACGGCTCGTAGGCGTAGAAGGACCCGGCCGGGGCGACGACCCCCCGGGCGGCCAGGTGTGCCTGTGCCTCACGCGCGTCCCGGCCCTCCAGGGTCATCAGGACGGTCGGGGTGCGGTCCGGCGCCTTCGAGTGGACGGTGACGGCGTCGCCCAGCGCCCGCAGACCGTCCTCCACCCGGGCGCGCAGCGCGTTCTCGTGCGCGTGCAAGGACGCCAGCGACCGCGTGAGCCGCTCCCGGCGCGACGCCCCCGCCGTCCGCGTCGCGTCCATGGCGGCCAGGAAGTCCACGGCGGCGGTGGCGCCCGCCAGGATCTCGTAGGGCAGCGTCCCGAACTCGAAGCGCTCCGGCACCGCGTTCGTGGACGGCAGCAGCTTGTCCGGCTCCAGGGCTTCGAGGAGGCCGGGGGATCCGGTGAGCACACCGCAGTGCGGTCCGAGGAACTTGTACGGCGAGCAGACGAACAGGTCCGCCCCCAGCGCGGGCACGTCCACCAGGTGGTGCGCGGCGAAGTGCACCCCGTCCACGTACAGCAGGGCGCCCACCTCGTGGGCCCGGTCGGCGATCCGGCGCACGGGCGGCTTGGTGCCCAGCACGTTCGACGCCGCCGTCACCGCGACCAGCCGCGTCCGCGGCGACAGCGCCCGCTCGTAGGAGTCGAGGTCGAGTTCCGTGGTTTCGGCGTCGATCTCGATCCAGCGGACCGTGACCCCGGCGTGCTCGGCCGCCTGTATCCAGGGGCGCACGTTGGCGTCGTGATCCAGACGGCTGACGACGATCTCGTCGCCGGGCCGCCAGTCCTTGGCCAGGTGCCGGGAGAAGTCGTAGGTGAGCTGGGTGGCGCTGCGCCCGTGCACGACGCTGCTCGCGGGGACGCCGAGCAGGTCGGCGTAGGCGGCGCGGAAGTCGGCGACGGCCTGTTCGGCGTTGCGTTCGGACGGGCTGACGAGACCCCGGTTGGACAGGGGGCCGGTCAACGTCCTGGTGACGGCCTCGGCGACGGGGGCGGGGGTCTGCGTCCCGCCCGGTCCGTCGAAGAAGGCGAGGCCGTGGGTGAGGGAGGGGAAGTGGGCGCGGAGGGCGGCGACGTCGATGGCCATGGCCCAGACTCTGGCATCCGGGACCGGGGGCCCACCAGCGCATCGCGCCGGTTCGACCGGATCACGTCCCTCCGAAGAAAACTGTCAGACCCTTGACTGTCTCGGTTTTGACAAATACGTTCCGTGGAGTCGGAAGGGGCCGCAGTGACCGAGCATGACGACACCGCCGAGAACTTCGACGCTGACACCTTCGACGCTGACACCTTCGACGCCGGGGGCTTCGACGCCGACGTGGTGATCGTCGGGCTGGGCCCGGTCGGCGCCACGGCCGCGAACCTCGCTCACGACCTGGGGCTCCGCGTCGTCGCGTTCGACCGGGCCGCGGAGATCGAGAAGCGGCCCCGGGCCATCGGGTTCGACCAGGAGGCGATGCGCGTCTTCGCCGGCCTCGGGCTGGCCGGGGCGATCGCCGACCACACCATGCCGTACCGCCCTTCCGAGTATCGCAACGCCGACGGACGGGTCATCAAGCGCATCGGCGCCGCGCCCCCGCCCCACCTCCTCGGCTGGGCCCCCAACTACGTCTTCGACCAGCCCCAGCTGGAAGGCGCCCTGCGCCGACGACTCCAGCGGTCGGACGGCGTCGACGTGCACCTCGGCACGGAGGTGACGGACGTGCGCCTCGACGACGACGGCGCCGCCGTGGACGTCGTCGACGCGGCAGGCCGCCCCCGCACGGTGCGCACGCGGTACGTGCTGGCCTGCGACGGCGGCGCGAGCCCGTCGCGCAGGCGCCTCGGCCTGCGGATGGACGACCTGGAGTTCGACCAGCCGTGGCTGGTCGTGGACCTGCTCCTGCGCCCCGGCGCCGGCGCCGGGCTGCCCCGGACGAACGTCCAGTACTGCGAGCCGGCCCGGCCCAGCACCTTCGTCGTGGGCCCCGGCAACCACCGCCGCTGGGAGTTCATGATCAACCCCGGCGAGCGGCCCGAGGACGTGTCCGACCCCGACGTCATCCGCGCCCTGCTGTCGCGCTGGCTGGATCCCGGGGAGTACGACCTGTGGCGGGCGTCCACCTACCGCTTCCACGCCCTGGTGCTGAAGCAGTGGCGCGTGCGGCGGCTGTTCCTCCTCGGCGACGCGGCGCACATGACCCCGCCGTTCCTCGCGCAGGGCATGTGCCAGGGCATCCGGGACGCCTCCAACCTGATGTGGAAGCTCGCCCTGCGTCTGCGCGCCGGAGCCGACGACGCCCTGCTGGACACCTACCAGCGGGAGCGTGAGCCACACGTCCGCCAAGTCACCCTCACGGCGAAGGAGTTCGGCCACGTCATCTGCGAACGCGACGCCCGCCTGGCCGCCGAACGCGACGCCGAGCTGTTGGCGGAACTGGCCGCCCGGCCCGAGGGCACCGTCCGGCAGTCACTGATCCCCGGACTGCGCGCGGGCTTCCTCGCGCCGCGAGGGTTCCCCGCGCGCGGCGACCTCCTGCCGCAGCCGAGGGTGACGGACGCCCGATCCGGCCCCGCACTGCTCGACGAGTTCACCGGGAGCTCCTTCCGGCTGGTGCTGCGGCACGACACGGACCCGGCCGCGGCCGAGTCCGCCCTGCGCGCCCACGCCGTCGAGGGCGGCTTCCCGCTCCGCCTCGTCCGTCTCGTGGACGCCGCCCGGGGCGCCGCGCCCGCCGGAGCGGACGAGTACCGCGAGGAACAGCCCGTCCTGGACGGCTGGTTGCGCCGCCAGTCATGCGTGGCCGTACTGGCCCGACCCGACCACTACGTCTTCGGCGGCGTCCGCTCGACCGACGACCTCGGCGCCCTGCTCGCCGCCGCCCGTCGCCAACTGCGCACAACGGCACCGGAGTCGGTCTGACCGGTCGGTGCCATCCACCTCAACTGCCCTGCTGCGGAGGGGGTTTGACCAGCCCGCTCTGGTAGGCGATGACGACGAGCTGGGCGCGGTCGCGGGCATGGAGTTTGGTCATGGCGCGTTGGATGTGGCTGCGCACGGTCAGCGGGCTCAGGACGAGCTCGACGGCGATCTCGGCGTTCGACCGGCCGTGCGCGGCCAGGGCCATCACCTCGCGTTCGCGGTCGGTGAGCGCCTTGAGGACATCGGGCAGGGCGAGGGAGTCCTCGGTGTCCGGGGTGGCCAGAAAACGGGTGATGAGGGTGCGGGTGGCGGTGGGGGAGAGCAGGGAGTCGCCGGCCGCGACCGTGCGGATCGCCGACAGCAGGACGTCGGGGCTGACGCCCTTGCCGAGGAACCCGCTCGCGCCGGCCCGCAGGGCCTTGGCGACGTTCACGTCGTTCTCGAAGGTGGTGAGGATCAGGATGCGGGTGTCCGACAGCTCCGGTCGGGAGCAGATGGCGGCGGTGGCCGCCACACCGTCGAGGTGCGGCATCCGGATGTCCATGATGACCACGTCGGGCCGGTGGATCGCGGTGAGGTCGACGGCTTCCTGTCCGTCCGCGGCCTCCGCGACGACGGTCAGGTCCTCGACCGAGTCGATGAGGATGCGGAAGGTGGCCCGCAGCAGGGCCTGGTCGTCGGCGAGCAGGACGCGGATGGTCATGAGAGAGGGCCTTCGGGATCGCGGTCGTCGGGGCTGTCCTCGGTGTCGCCGTCGTCGTTGCGCAGCGGAAGGGCGCAGGCGACCTCGAAGCCGCCCTGCGGGCGATGGCCGGCGTGGAAGGTGCCGCCCACGGACGTGGCCCGCTCGCGCATCCCGAGCAGACCGAAGCCGCCGCCGGGAGCGGTCGGCGCCGCCGGGCGGTCGCCGGTGGTGTCGTTGGTGACGGTCAGGGTCAGATAGCGGGGGGTGTAGACGAGCCGGACCTGTGCGGTGCGGGTCGCGGCGTGCTTGGTGACGTTGGTGACGGCTTCCTGGATGATCCGGTACGCCGTGAGGTCGAGGACGGGGCTGAGGCGGCGCGGCTCTCCCTCGACGGTGACCGTCACCTCCAGGCCGACCGCCGAGCAGCCGTCCACCAGCTCGGGCAGCTGTCCCAGCCCCGGGGCGGGAGCCAGCTCGTCCGCCGCGTCGGTGTCCTCGCGCAGCAACCCCACGGTGGCCTTCAGCTCGCGCAGCGCCGCGGCCGTCGTCTCCGGCAGCTTCACGATGATCTCCAAGGCCTTGCCGGGGTCCGTCCGGGAGAGATGGGCGGCGGTGCCGGCCTGGGCGTCGGCCAGCGTCAGATGATGGGCGACCACGTCGTGCAGCTCCCGGGCGATGCGCATGCGTTCCTGGATCACCCGGTGCCGCGCCTCCTCCTCACGCTGCCGGTCCACGTGCTCGGCACGGGCCACCGCGTACTCGCGGCGCACCCGGACATACGCGCCGACGGCCGCCGACAGCAGCACCCAGGCCGCCGGGTTGGCGATCGCGAGGATCGGCGAGTGGAGGAACGACGGGACGAACAGGCCGGTGACGGCGATGCCTGCGGTGGCCGCCAGCGCGCTGTTCCAGCTGATGCGGCGGGGACGGCGCACGCTCGTGGCGTACTGCGCGACCAGGAGCGGGCCCATCACCCCCGGGGTCAGGAGGTAGCCCAGCACCGCCTGAGCCATCGTGCACAGCAGGGCCGTGGCGAGGACGTACAGGGGGCGGTCACGGCGCCAGACCAGCGCGCCGCACCCGACGGCGGCGAGCGCGACGCCGGGCCACAGCGCCGGTGTCTTTGCCATCACCGTCCGGGTGAGGAGGACACCGGCGACCGTGAGAGCGAACAACAGGACCAACGCCGTCGCCTCGACGGCTTTCGGACGGGTCGCCGCTCGACGCCGCCAGCTGGTGTTCATGACGCTCCGGGAGAAGGGTGTCGAGGACATTCATGCTCACACACCGCAGGTCGCGGCGCCGTTGTCCGCGGCGCCGCGACCTGCCGCATGACCGTACGGGAGTACGGGAGTACGGGAGTACGGGAGCACGGGACACGGGGCTCAGAGACGGGCCGGTTCCTGCGGCGCGGGCTCGTTGCCCGCCGGCGCGGCGGAGTGCTCCCGCGAGGCGGTGAGCCCGGCGCCCTCGACGTCCACGTGCGGCAGCAGCCGGTCGAGCCACCGGGGCAGCCACCACGCCTTGTCGCCGAGCAGGGCCAGCACCGCCGGCACCAGCGCCATACGGACCACGAAGGCGTCGAACAGCACCGCGACCGCGAGTCCGAAACCGATCGTCTTGATCATCGACTCGTCGGCGCCGACGAACCCGGAGAACACCGCGATCATGATCACCGCCGCCGCGACGACCACCCGCGCGCTGTGCCGGAAACCGGTGACGACCGCCAGGGGAGCCGGGTCCCCGTGGACGTACGCCTCGCGCATCCGGGCCACCAGGAACACCTCGTAATCCATTGCCAGGCCGAACACGATGCCCACCAGGAAGATCGGCATCAGGCTCATGATCGGACCGGTCTGCTCCACGCCGAGCAGCTGCGCGCCCCAGCCCCACTGGAAGACCGCCACGACCGAGCCGAGGGCGGCCAGCACCGACAGCAGGAACCCGAAGGCCGCCTTGACGGGCACGAGCACGGAACGGAACACCACCAGCAGCAGGAGCAGCGCGAGCGCGACGATGACGCTCAGGTAGGGCACGAGGGCGGCCTGCAGGGCCTGGGCGACGTCGATGTCCATCGCGGTGCTGCCGGTGACCTCGAACGTCGCCCCCGTCGTGCGCTCCAGCCCCGCGCGCTCGGCGCGGATGGTCTGGACGAGGTCCTTGGTGTGCTCGTCGTTGGGGCCGGTGGCGGGCACCGCCGAGAAGAGCGCGGTGTCGCCGGCCTCGTTGAACCGCGCCGGGGACACGGACTCGACGCCGCGGGTCGCGCCGATCTCCCGGGCGATCCGGGTCGCGGCCGCCTTGGGGTGGTCCGCTCCCCTGACATCCGCCACGATCGTCAGCGGCCCGTTGAAGCCCGCGCCGAAGCCGTCCGCGAGCGCGTCGTAGGCGCGCCGTTCCGTGGACGAGACGGGCTTGGACTCCGCCCCCGGCATGCCCATCTCCAGGTGCGTGGCCGGCAGGGCCAGGGCGCCCAGGCCCGCGATGCACACCAGCAGCACGGTCAGCGGGCGGCGCAGCACGAACCGCGCCCACCGCGAGCCGCCGTTGTCGGTCGGCCGAGCCGGGCGACCGCCCTTGCGCGCCCGACGCGAGAGCACGGCGTCCGGCCACATGCCGAGCAGCGCGGGGACCAGCGTGAGGGCGATCAGGACGGCGACGACCACGGCGCCCGCGGCGCACAGGCCCATCTTGGTCAGCATGGGAACGCCGACCACCGACAGGCCCGCCAGCGCGATGACGACGGTGAGGCCTGCGAAGACCACGGCGGAACCGGCCGTACCGACGGCGCGGCCGGTCGCCTCGCGCGGTGTGTGGCCGCCCGCGCGTTCCTCCCGGTAGCGGGAGACCACGAACAGGGCGTAGTCGATGCCGACCGCCAGTCCCAGCATCGTCGCGAGCGTCCCGGTCGTCAGGGACAGACCGAAGGTGCTGCCGAGGGCCATGATCGAGGCCATGCTGATCCCCACGCCCATGACGGCGGTGAGCAGGGGGAGACCGGCGGCCGCGAGGGAACCGAAGGTGATCAGCAGGACGACGGCGGCCAGCGCGATGCCGATGGCCTCGGAGGAGCCGCCCGCCGCGGGCTGCTCGGCGAGCGCCGTGCCCCCGACCTCGACCGTGAGGCCCGACTCGCGCGCCGCGTCGACGGCCTTCTCCAGGGCCCGCTTGTCGGCGTCGGTGAGGTCGGCGGCCTTGACCTTGTAGTTCACCGTGGCGTACGCGGTGGAGCCGTCCTTGCTGACCGCGCCCGCCGTGAACGGGTTCACGGCGCCGGCGACCTGGGGTTCGTCGCCGGCCTCGGTCACGAGCGTGTCGATGGCGGCGCGGTGCCCGGCCGCGGTCACCTTCTCGCCGTCGGGGGCGACGAACACGATGCGCGCGCCCGCCCCGTTGGCGTCCGAGCCGGGGAAACGCTCTCCGATCAGGTCGAACGCCTTCTGTGCCTCGATGCCGGGCATGAAGGACGTGCCGTTGTCGGAGGCGGCGGGAGCCTTGGCGGCGCCGAACCCGACGGCGCCGAGGATCACCGCCCAGAGCAACGTCACGAGCCAACGCCGCTGGAAGGCGGTCCGGCCCATCCGGTACAGGAAGGTAGCCACGAGAAACGGATCTCCAGGTCTGGGTTCGGGTGGACCACCAGCCTGGCCTGCGGGGGTGCGCCGGGGCATCGTGCGCGTGCTCGCACTCCCTCCTGGTGCCGACGCACCAAGTGACGCCCGCTCGTCATCCTCAAGGAGGACGGCCGGATACGGCCCGAGCATGAGACGGGGGCCCGTAGCCGCAGTCCGGAGCCGCTTTGCCGACGGGCGATTGTCAGTGCCGGGTGTCAGGCTGAGGTGACAGGACCTGCGACCTGCGAAAGGGAATCGCCGTGATCACCACCGACATCACTCCCGGCTCCCCCTGCTGGATCGACCTCGGCGCCCCCGACGTCCGGGCCGCCGCGGACTTCTATGGCGCGGTGCTGGGCTGGGAGTACGAGCCCATGGGGGGCGAGGGGGAGGAGATGCAGGGCGGGATGTTCCGCAAGGACGGCAAGACCGTCGCCGGGCTCGGCAAGCTGACCGAGGAGGGCGCGCGCTCGGCCTGGATGATCTACTTCGCCGTCACCGACGCGGACGCCACGAGCCAGGCCGTGGAGCGCGGCGGCGGCACGGTGCGGGTGCCGACGCGGGACCTCGAGGACTGGGGCCGGATGGCGCAGTTCAACGACCCGCTGGGCGGCCAGTTCGCCGTCTGGCAGCCGGGGAAGGACTCGGGCTTCGAACTGGCGGACAAGCCGGGCTCGTTGTCCTGGACGGAGCTGTACACGAGCGACGCCGGAGCCGCCAAGGAGTTCTACGCCGGTGTCTTCGGCTGGCAGTTCGGCGACACGGAACTGCCGGGCGGCGGAGGCACGTACACCCTCATCACGCCCGCAGGCCAGCCCGAGGAGCGCATGCAGGGCGGCCTCATGGAGGTCTCGAAGGAGGACCTCGCCCTGGCGCACGGGCGGCCGTACTGGCACCCGGTCTTCGCCGCCGCCGACTGCGACGCGGCGGTCGCCGAGGTCCACGGGAACGGCGGCAGCGTGCAGATGGGGCCGGCGGACGCGGAGGGCGTCGGCCGGCTGGCCGTCTGCCTCGACCCGTCGAACGCGGACTTCGTGCTCCTCACGCCGGCCGAGGCGACGCGATAGCCGCCGACCGGAAACCGGTGGTCCGTAGCTGTACGGGGCGGTGATGCGGGCCACTTGGCGGGCGAGAGCGCCATCACGCCAGGTGGGGCGCTATTGGCCATGAACCCGACACACGGTACCGTCGCTCTGATATCGACGACGGCATCACGGAAGCCGGTGGGAATCCGGCACGGTCGCGCCACTGTGGTCGATGCGCTCTCTCGACTGGGCGCATCGCGAGTCAGACCCGGGACCGTCGTCCTGTGCACCACCGAGATGGGACGCGAACTCCCAGAGGAGGCCCTGCCATGGCCCAGCATGTCGCCCAGCCGACCGTCAACAACCCCGTCGTGCCCGCAAAGCTGGCGCTGAAGGACATCGCCCCGTGGGCTGTCTTCTTCGGCGTCCTGATGCTGGTCCTGCTGTACTTCGTCGGCGCCGAGCAGGGCGCCACCTCCGTCGTCTCCGGCGAGAACGTCCACGAGTGGGTGCACGACGCCCGCCACCTCCTCGGCTTCCCCTGCCACTGACCTGAGGGACGCCGCAACCCCGATGAACTCCGCAACGGTAAGAAACCTGCTCGTGCGGGGCATGCTCGCCGGCCTCGGCGCCGGCGTGCTCGCCCTGATCGTCGCCTATTTCCTCGGCGAACCGTACGTCGACAGCGCCATCGGCTTCGAGGAGTCCCACGCCGCCGGTCACGAGCACGAGGTCGAACTCGTCTCCCGCAGCCTGCAGTCCACCGCGGGGCTGGCCACGGGTGTGCTCCTCTACGGGGTGGCGTTCGGCGGCATCGCCGCCCTCGCCTACTGCTTCGCGCTCGGCCGTGTCGGCCGCTTCGGCCCCCGGGCCACGGCGCTGCTGCTGTCGGGCACTGCTCTGCTCGCCGTGTACGTCGTCCCGTTCCTGAAGTATCCGGCCAACCCGCCGTCCGTCGGCGACGCGGACACCATCGGCAAGCGCACCACCCTGTACTTCCTGATGATGGTGCTCAGTGTGCTTCTCGCGGTCGCCGCCGTGATCGTGGGCAAGCGGCTCGCGCCGAAGCTGGGCAACTGGAACGCCACCCTCGTCGCCGTCCTCGGCTTCGTGCTGGTCATCGGGCTGGCGTACGAGTTCCTGCCCGTCGTCAACGAGGTCCCGCAGGACTTCCCGGCCACGCTGCTGTGGCGGTTCCGGCTCTCCGCCCTCGCGATGCAGGTCACGTTGTGGGCCGGCTTCGGCCTGGTCTTCGGTGAACTGGCCGAGCGACTGCTGCACCCGAAGCCGGCCGGCGTGTCCGCGGGCTCGGCGGCGGCCGCCCCGCACTGACAGGTCCGACCCCGAGAGTGCCCGCGCAGGCGTCCGCGGGCACTCTCGGGTTTGTCGTCATGAGCCGTCGGTGTGCGGCTCGGACGGGTCCAGCGGATGCCCGATCCGAAGGTTCCAGCGGCCGCTTCGCCCACTGATCGTGGTGGCCGTCAGCGGCGGCACGTCGACCCGCCAGAAGGCGGCCGGGGGCGCCCCCAGCACCTGGACGACCACGGCTCGTACGACCTCCGGTTCGACGACGGCGAGCGTACGGCCGCCCGTGTCCTGGGCCGTCTCCAGCCAACGCCGCACCCGCCCGCACAACTCCTCGACGGACTCCCCGCCATGGGGTGCGGACGCGGGATCGGCGAGCCAGCGGGCCACCGCCTCCGGCTCACCGGCGCCGACCTCGGCGAGCGTCAGGCCCCGCCAGCGCCCCATGTCCAGCCCCGCGAGCTCGGCTGTCTCCGCCGACTGCGCCGCGTCGAGACCTAGCGCGGCCGCCGTCTCCCGGCAGCGCACGCTCGCAGAGGTGACGACCCGCGCGACGGCGGGCAGGGTTCCGGCCGCGCCCCGGGCCCGGGCCTGCCCGGCGGCGTCGATCGAACCCCTGTCGTCGAAACGGGCCTGACGCAGCGACGCGTTCGTCGCGGGCGAGACGAAGGTGACACGACTGGTCACTGGGCGGCTCCTCTTGATCCGGTCACGGCGTGGTCCTGACGTGGCCTTGGCGTGCGCTCACCGTGGGCCCAGAAACCGTATGTGCGGGCGGTCGTCGGGGCCGGTGCGGGTGACGGTGGCGCGTACGCCGTACACGTCCGCGACGAGGGTCTCGGTGAGGACGTCCTGCGGGCTGCCGGCGGCCACCACACGCCCCTGCCGCAGGACGACGACCCGGTCGCAGTACATCGCGGCCAGGTTCAGGTCGTGCAGGGCGACGACCGTGGTGAGGCGCAGTTCCCTGATCAGCGTCAGCAGTCCCAACTGGTGCTGGATGTCCAGGTGGTTGGTGGGCTCGTCCAGCAGCAGCTCCCGCGGCTGCTGGGCGAGGGCGCGGGCGATCTGGACACGCTGGCGTTCGCCGCCGGAGAGGGTGTGCCAAGGGCGGTCGGCCTTGTCGGCCAGGGCGGTGCGCTCCAGGGCGCGGTGCACGGCCTCCTCGTCCTCGGGCGAGGCGGGGGCCCAGGCCCGGCGGTGCGGTATCCGGCCGAGGCGTACGACGTCGAGGACGCTCAACGCGACCTGGGCGTCGGCCTGTTGCTCGACGACGGCGACCCGCCGGGCGACCGTACGGCGCCCCACCCGATCCAGCGGGTGACCGTCGAGGGTGACGACGCCGGAGGCCGGCGCGATCACCCCGGCCAGCAGGCGCAGCAGGGTCGACTTGCCGGAGCCGTTCGGGCCGAGCAGACCGGTGACGGTCGCGGGGCGGGGGGCGATGCTGACGCCGTCCAGGATGAGGGCGTCGCCGGCCGTGCGCGTGACCCGCTCGGCGCGCAGCCCGCCGCCGTCGCCGGCGCCCTCGCCGCCGCCGTCCGCGGTGCTCTTCATCGCGTACTCCTGGTCCGGTACAGCACGAGGACGAAGGCCGGGACGCCGATCAGCGAGGTCACCACGCCCACCGGCACCTCCTGCGGGTCCAGGGCGGTGCGGGCGAGCGTGTCCACCCACACCAGGAACACCGCCCCGGCCAGCGCGGTGGCCGGCAGCAGCCGGGTGTGCCCGGGGCCGGTCAACGCGCGGGCGGCGTGCGGCAGGACCAGGCCGACGAAGCCGATCGCCCCCGCCGAGCTGACCAGGGTGGCCGTCAGCAGGGCGGTGGTGCACAGCAGGACCAGCCGGGTGCGCGCCACGTGCACGCCCAGGGACGCGGCGGCGTCCTGCCCGAACGCGAACGCGTCCAGTGTCGTGGCGTACCCGGCGCACACCAGCAGCGTCACCACCAGCGCCGCCAGACCCACGCCCACATCGTTCCAGCCGGCCCCGCCGAGCGAGCCGAGCAGCCAGAACAGCACCCCGCGCGTGGTCTCCGCGTCGGCGGCCGTCATCACGATGAACGAGGTGAGCGCGGAGAACAACTGCATGGCCGCCACACCGGCGAGGACCACCCGGTCCGTGGTGCCGCCGAGGGTGTGACTGAGCAGCAGCACCAGCGCGAACGAGAGCGCCGCGCCCAGGAACGCGCCCCCGGAGACCGACAGGACACCGCCGCCCACGCCGAGTACGACGACCGCGACCGCGCCGGTCGAGGCCCCGGACGACACGCCGAGGACGAAGGGGTCGGCGAGCGGATTGCGCAGCAGGGACTGCATCACCGCGCCGCACACGGCGAGGCCGGCTCCGCACACGGCGGCCAGCAGCGTGCGCGGCAGCCGCAGATTCCACACGATCCCGTCCCGGATCGGCGTCAACTCCGCCTGCCCCCAGCCGAGATGGGCCGCCACCGTCGCCCACACGTCACCGACCGCGATGTCGGCCGGGCCGATGGTGATCGCCACCGCGACCGACCCGAACAACAGTGCGAGACCGGCCGTCCACAGCGCCGCGCGACGCAGCCCGCGCACCGCCGCCGGGGTCGCCGCCGACAGGGCGTCGCTCATCCCCCGAGGCCGTACGCGCGCAGCGCAGCCGCCACCTTCTCCACACCCTCGACGGTCCGGACGGTCGGGTTCATGGCCTGCCCGGGCAGCAGCACGTACCGCTTCTTCCTGACCGCGGTCATGTTCTTCGTGACCGGGTCGGACTCCAGGAACGCGATCTTCTTCGCGGCGGTCTCGGCCGTCTGCTGCCTGCGGCTCAGGTCGCCGATGACGAGGACGTCGGGGTCCCTGTCGGCGACCGTCTCCCAGTTGACCTGGGGCCACTCCTCATGGGTGTCGTCGAAGGCGTTCTTCGCGCCGAGTTCACGGGTGATGACGCCGGGCGCGCCGCAACAGCCCGCCAGATACGGGGACCGGGAGTCGGCGAACCAGTACAGGAGGCTGACGTTCTGCGCGCGGAGCCCCGAAGTGGCCTTCTCCACACGGGACTTCAGAGCGGCGACCAGTTTCGTGCCGCGTTCCTCGACACCGAAGACCCTGGCCAGGTCGGTGACTTCGCCGTAGACCGCGTCCATGGTCAGCGGCTCGGTGCGCGAGCCGTCGCCGTCGCCGGCGTTGTCCTTGCCGACGCAGTCGGAGGGGGAGAGGTACGTGGGCACGCCCACCTTCGCGAACTGTTCGCGGGTGGCGACGCCGCCCTCACCGAGAGTGGAGGCGAACGACGCGGCGACGAAGTCGGGTTCGGTGTCCAGGACCGTCTCGAACGACGGGGCGTTGTCGGCCAGCCGCTGCACCGTCGCGTTGGCCTTCTCCAGCCCCTTCGCCACCGGGTCGGTCCAGGTGGCGGTGCCCGCCATGCGGTCGGCCAGCCCGAGCGAGAGCATGATCTCGGTCGTGCCCTGGTTGAGGGAGACCGCCCGCCGCGGAGGACCGTCCACGTGGACCCGCTGCCCGCAGTTGTCGAGCGTGACCGGACGGCCGGCGGAGCCACCCGCCGCCGATCCCGCCGATCCCGCCGAGCCGGACGAGTCCGACGGGGCGGGGGAGCCGCCGCAGCCGGTCAGCAGCAGGGCGGCTGACAGGAGCAGGACGGCAGGACGGACGGGGCGTGCGAACGGCACGGAACTTCCTTCGGCGTCGAGGGCTCTGGCGCGAAGCCCGGTCGTACGGTGCTCCCCCGGCCGTCTTCCGGCGTCGGAGGCCGCCAGCAGGTCTTCGGACTCGGGGTCACCCGGACGAGGCGCCTTCCCGGACCGTGATCACGATCCAGTGGCCAGTGCCCCGCCCGTCGCCCTTACCGCTGCGCGTCAGCTCCGGAGTCGCACCGGATTCCCTGACCCGCGCACGTACGGATACGCACATGGGTACGACTGGCCTCGGCAAGCTACCACAGCCTCCCGGCAGCACGTCCTGGACCCGCGACGAGTTCGACCTCGAAGCCGTCCTCGTTCTCCAGGTAGGCGGCGTAGTGCTGCCGGCCGCCGGCGTAGGGGTGTCGCTCGGGGAACATCAGGCGCCAGCCGTGCTGCGCGGCTTCGGCGGCCAGCCTCTCGACCATGGCGTCGTCGTCGACGTGGAACGCCAGATGGTTCAGCCCCGGGCGGCAACGCTCGTGCTGTTCGGCGGTGAGGGCCGGGGACTGCTCGATGACCAGATAGGTCGGCCCGAGCCGCCAGCTGCGCCCACCGCTCCAGCTCTGGAAGAGGGTGTGCCCCAACGCCTCCAGCAGCCAGCCCAACGAGGCGACGGCGCGGTCGAGGTCCGGCACCCACAACTCGACGTGATGCAGCATGCCGTGCGTCGGCCGACTCACTTCGCATCACCCGCGCTCACGGGACGCGCCGGGCCTCCTGCGCACAGTGCGTGGTCGATCAGCGCGCCGGCCGCGTTCTCCTGGGCCAGGATGTGCTCCGGGGTGTCGCCCCGCGCCTCGGACATGGAGACCACGGCGCTTCGGCCGCCGTCGTTGCCGTTGCCCCGCACCACTCCCGGCAGCCAGTGGTCGAGGCTGTCGTCCAGGGACAGCCTGCCCTCGGCCTCCAGCTGGAGGAGCACGGTGACGAGCAGCGTCCTGGACGTGCCCGCCATGCGGAAGCAGCCGTCGGAAGGCACCGGGCGGCCGGTGTTCAGGTCGGTGGTGCCGCTGGCGGCGACCGATTGAGTGGACGTCATGACCGCACGCTAGTTTCGCCGCCGGCGGGGGCACGAGCCGGCCCGCCCCAGGACCGGCAGGGGGACATCCCCGGCGCGACCCGGCTCGAACGCCTTGAGGACAGCAACTGTCCTCATTCCCCGTTAGCTTGCCCTGCATGACGAAGACGACGTCCCCGGCGGCCCCCGTGCTCGGCGCCCGCGCCCTCAACCGCGCCACCCTGGAGCGGCAGCTGTTGCTGCGTCCCTCGTCGCTGTCGGCCGGGGCCGCCGTGGAACACCTGCTCGGGCTTCAGGCGCAGAACGTCAAGCCGCCGTACTACGCGCTCGCCGCCCGCCTCGACGGCTTCGTCCCGGAGAAGCTGTCGACGCCGATGGCCGGCCGCGAGGTCGTCCGCATCGTCAGCATGCGCTCCACCATCCACGCCCACACCGCCGACGACTGCCTGACCCTGCGGCCGTTCGTCCAGCCTGCCCGCGACCGTGAGCTGACGTACTTCCGCAAGGGCCTCGCCGGCGTCGACCTCGACCGGCTCGCCGTCCTCGCCCGCGACCTCGTCGAGAGCGAACCGCGCACCATGAGGCAACTGCGCGAAGCCCTCTTCGCAGAGTGGCCGGACGCCGACCCCCAATCCCTCGCCGTCGCCGCCCGGTGCCGGCTGCCCCTCGTCCAGGTCACCCCGCGCGGGCTGTGGGGCAGGAGCGGGCAGGTCGCGCTGACCACCGCCGAGCACTGGCTCGGCCGGCCCGCCGCACCGGCCCCCGCGCCGGACGCCGTCGTCCTGCGCTACCTGGCCGCCTTCGGCCCGGCCTCCGTCAAGGACATGCAGACCTGGGCCGGCCTGACCCGACTGCGCGAGCCCTTCGAACGCCTCCGCCCCCACCTGCTCACCTTCCGCGACGAGCACGGCGTGGAACTCTTCGACCTCCCCGACGCCCCCCGCCCGGACCCCCAGGTCCCGGCCCCGCCGCGCTTCCTCCCCGAGTTCGACAACCTCCTCCTCTCCCACGCGGACCGCACCCGAGTCGTCCCGCCCGAGTACTGGGGCCGCAGCTGGCAGGGCAACCAGGCCTACTGCACGCTCCTCGTCGACGGCTTCCTGGCGGGCCTGTGGAAGCTGGAGCAGGACGCGCTCGTCATCGAGCCCTTCGGCCGCCTCACCAGGGCCCAGCGGGACGAGGTGACAGAAGAGGGCGAGCGGATGCTGTCCGCGATGCACCCGGGCCGGCCCCACGACATCCGGTTCGCTGCCGTCGTACGCCCCTGACGCGAAGGGGGACGTCCCTGTCGGGGACGATCCCGAACAGGCCGAAGCCCCCACCGGTGAGAGGTGAGGGCTTGGATAGGGGGCGCTGCGGGCCGCTCGTGGAGGCTCGCAGCGCCCCCCGGTCTTTCCCTGAGGGGTGCTCAGGAGGTTCTTGGGGGCTACCCGGTGACTACGAGTTGACCTGCGCCGTCACCAGGCTGGAGAAGGTGGCCAGCCGGGTGTACACACCCGGGTAACCGGCCTCCGCGCAGCCCTCGCCCCAAGAAGTGATCCCTGCCAGGACGCCCCCGATGAGCAGGGGACCGCCGCTGTCGCCCTGGCAGGTGTCTGTGCCGCCGGAGGTGTATCCGGCGCAAACCATGTCGGACTTGACGTAGTCCGAACCGTAGGAGCTCGCACAGCTGGTGTCGGACACGATCGGGACGGTCGCGGTCCGCAGCTGGTTGGAGGAGCTGCCGTTCTCCGAGGTGGTGCCCCAGCCGATGATGCGGGCCGTGGTGCCGGCCGCGTACACGCCGGTCTGGGACGAGGAGACATACGACGCCGTGGTGTACGGCATCGCCGTCGACAGGGTCAGGACGGCCACGTCGTCGCCGTTGGTGGCGTCCGTGTAGTCAGGGTTGATCCAGATCTTGCTCACCCGGCTGACCGTGCCGTTCGTGCCGTTGAGGTACGTGCGCCCACCGACGACGCGCACGCTGCTCGTGGTCTCGCCGACCATACAGTGGGCGGCCGTGACCACCTTGGTCGCCGAGACGAGGGTGCCGCCGCAGAACTGGTTCTGCGAGGCGTCCGTGACCTGCATCATGAACGGGTACGTCGTGGTCGTGGTCGTCGTGCCGCCGACGATCGGCTGGGGCGCTGCGACAGCGGTGGGGGCGCTGAGCAGTGCGGTCGCTGCCGCGGCGGCGGTCGCCGCGAGGACGGCAGCGGTCTTCTTGGCGCGGTTGAGCCCGAACATGGAACTCCTCGGTGGAGATGGCCGGTGGGGGATCGCACGGGTGTGGGGGTGAGCACGGGGGTCGCGGGACCGACCCCCGTGTGCCCGGGCGAGCGGCACGTCCCTTACGCTAGGACCCGGAACCCGCTCGTCCCAATGAGGGAACCCCCTAGGGGAGTTGAGGCAGGGAAAACCCTCGGTCGCCCCACAGGGAACCCACAGTCGCCGCCGATGGGGCCGCTTGGGCCGCTTGAGGGAACCCGCCGCGCGGGGCGGAGACCCAGGAGAAACCCACTCAGGGTAGATAGCCCCTCAGGGGCGGTTGACCCGCGGATTCCTCACTTCGCGTGACGCCCTGCCGCCAGTCGGACGATATCCACCCGGGAACGGATCCCCAGCTTGCGGTAGACCCGGGTCAGGGTCGCCTCGACCGTCTTGACGCTGATGAACAGACGCGCCGCGATCTCCCGGTTGGTCGCGCCCTCCATGACGAGCGCCGCGACCTGACGCTCCATCGAGGCCAGGCCCTCCAGGGCGTCGGACGCGGACGACTGCTGGGCGGTGGCGACCGGCTGCGCCTGCCCCTCCGCCGCGGCCGCCTCCACCTGACGCAGCCAGGGCAGCGCCCGGCACCGCCTGAACAGCCGCGCCGCCTCGTCGTACGACGTCGGTCCCGCGACCGTCCCCGGCCGCAGGGTGCGCAGCCGGGCCAGCGCGAACGCCGCCCGCGCCTCCTCCAGGCCGTACCCCAGCTTGGCGAGCCGGTCCTGCACCGACGTCAGCCGGGACAGTGCCGCCTCGTGGTCGCCGAGCGCCGCCCGCACCAGCGCCTCCGACCGGTCCAGCACCGCGAGCACGCTCTCCCGGCCCAGCCGCAGCGCGTGCTCGCGTGTCACGTCGATGACGTCCTGCGCCTCGCCCGGCTCGCCGACCCGCACCAGCGCCTCGGCGAGGTCGCCCTGCCAGCGGCCCCGCGCCGGGTCGGTGATGCCCAGGCCCTGCTCCAGCTCCCGCACCCGGCGCAGCGAGCCGACCGCGCCCGCCGCGTCCCCGGCCACCAAGTGGGCGTGTCCGAGGGCGGCCAGGGCGCGGGAGACGTACATCTGGTCGCCGTCCTCCTCGGCCTTGTCCGCCGCCTCCCGGGCCAGCGCCAGCGCCCGGTCGACGTCACCGCCGGAGGCCTCGGCGAGGGAGGTGAGCATCGCGGAGGCGCCCAGGCCGATGCCCGAGTCGCGGGCCAGCCTGAGGCTCTCGCGGGCCAGGTCCAGGGCGCGCCCGCAGTGCCCGGAGCGCAGTTCGGTCTCGGCGAGGAAACGCTGGAAGTGCACCTCGCTCTCGACCATGCCGCGCCGGCGCACCTCGCGCAGCAGCGCGGTGATGGTCGACCGGGCCTCGGGCAGCTGGTCGCTCATCAGCAGCCAGCGGAACCGGGCCGCGCCGACGCCGTTGTGATGGCAGGCCACATACGGGTCCTGAGGCTCCCTCAGGGCCCGCTTGATGGTCGCGGGGGCGTTCGGATGGCCCATCAGGGCCTCGGTGTGCCCCTGGAAGGACAGCGCCATCAGCTCGGTGCGCCGGTCGCCGCCGCGTGCGGCCAGCTCCGCCGTGTGCGCGGCCTCCTGCCGGGCCTCCGCGAAGTCGCCCTCGACGATCAGCTTGCGCCAGGCCAGCCGGTAGTGGACCAGGGCGAGCAGTTGCGGGTCGTCGCCGGCGTCGGCGAGAGCCTGCGGGAAGACCGCGTCGACCTCGCCGAGGGACTGTCCGGCGGCCTCGATCACCACCTCCCAGGCCCGGATCCGCTCGGCGGGCACGGTCGCCCGGGTCAGCACCTCGCGGGCGATGTCCCGGGCGAGATCCACCTCGCCGGCGGTGATGGCGTCCTCGGCGGCCTGCAGCCGCCGGTCGTCCGGGGCGGGGACGCCGTCCGGCGGGGTGTGCCGGGCGGCCAGCAGCCCGAGCGAGGCGGCGACCGACGGCGCGCCCCGGTCCCGGGCCAGGGCCGCCGCCTCGGCGAGCCGGGCGGCCACCTCCGGGTCGGTGCCGGTGGTGGCCAGGGCGAGGTTGCGGGCCCGCTCGATCGGGTCGGAGGCGGCCGTGGACAGCGCGGCGTGCGCGGCCCGGCGCTCCTGCGCGGGCGCCTCCGCGTACAGCGCGGCGGAGATCAGCGGATGCGCGAACCGCACGGCCGGACCCTCCGGCTCCGTCGCCAGCAGCCCGAGCGCCGCGGCCTGCGCGGTCTCGGCCTCGGCGTTCTCCCGGCCGGCCGCGTGCAGCAGGGCCAGCGTGGGGCGGGCGCCGGCGCTGGCCACGAGCAGGGTGCGGCGGGCTTCGTCGGAGAGCATGTCGAGACGGCTGAGCACCAGGGCGCGCAGCGAGGTCGGCACCGGCAGCGGCTCGCCGGGGCGGGGCGGCGTCGGGTTCTCGCCGAGGGCGCGGCCGAGCTCCAGCGCGAACAGGGGGTTGCCGCCGCTGGTGCGGTGGACCTCGCGGACCGTGGAGCGGGGCAGGTCGGTGTAGCCGCGGTGGTCGAGCAGCGCGGAGACCTGGGCACGGGAGAGGGGGTTCAGCCGGACGGCGAGGGTGTCGGGCGGGGACGCGCGTAGATGACGGTCGTATTCCTGGCCCTCCGTCCGCACCGCGCACAGCAGTTGGACGGGGGTGTCGCCGAGGCGGCGGGCGGCGAAGCCGAGGAGTTCGGCGCTGGCCGAGTCCAGCCACTGGAGGTCGTCGGCGACGAGCAGCACGGGGCCCGCGGCGGCGAGGGCGCGCAGGGCGGACAGCACGGCCAGACGCAGGGCGAGACCGTCGCGTTGCAGCGTCGACTCGCCTCGGCCGGTGAGCGCCGACTCCAGCGCCGTGCGCTGGGCGGCGGGCAGCCTGTCCGAGATCTCGTCGAGTACCAGACCGAAGAGATCGGCCAGGGCCAGGAACGGGAGGTGGGATTCGGACTCGGTCGCCGAGCAGCGCAGCACGGTGCGCGCCGCCTCGCCGTATTCCGCGGCCAATGCCCGCAGCACGGTCGACTTTCCTATTCCGGCGGGGCCGTGCAGCAGCACACTGCCGCCGCGAGTCAGCTGCTCACGGGCGGCCGTGAACAGCTCCTCCCTGCCGATGACCAGGTCGGGGCGGCATCGGGCAGGCTCCTTGAACTCCCGTCGCACGGTCACCGCTCCCCTCCGAGTGTCGTGTCCGGGCCAAATTCTAGGCAATGACTCTTTGAAATTCGGAGACGCGGCGTGGTGAGGGATATAACAACGTGACGCATGGGGAAATTCATGACGGCTGCGCGTGAATGGTCTCTTGTCGTGAGGCACCTCCCTGGCTTGATGTGATCGCTGCTCCCCGGCATCCTGCACCGTCCGCGCTACAGCCGTGTTGCGCGCCCCCCCCGCTACGGCAGCAGACCTGCCCTGCGGGCCAGGGCCACCGCCTCTCCCCGGGTGTGCGCGCCCAGCCTGCGCATCGCCGACCTGAGATACCCCTTGACGGTCTCCGGGCGCAGCCCCAGCCGCTCGGCCGTCGCCGCGTTCGTCGCCCCCGCCGCCACGCAGGCCAGCACGTCCAGCTCGCGCGCGGCGAGCGCGACCTGCCGAGCGTCGCCGCTGCCGGAGGTGAGCAGCCCGCAGGCGTCGAGGAGCTCGGCGCGCAGCATCGGGTCGGTGATCCGCGGCGCCAGGGCGCGCAGGGCCGCGTGCGCCTCGCGCACCTGCTCCCAGCCGGCCGCCGCACCCGCCCCGGGATCGGCCCCCTGACCGGCCCGCGGACCGCCGCCCGGGCCCGTCGCACCGCCCGGGGCGCCAGGCCGGGCCGCCGTCAGCAGTTCGCGCGCCTGGTCCCCGGCCACCAGCGCCTGCTCCACGTCCCGCGCCACCTGCACGGCCGCGGTCAGCGTGCGGTCGCCCAGCGGCTGCGCCGTGCGCAGGGCGCCGTACAGCACCCCGCGCACCCGGCGCCGCACGATCACCGGGATCGCCAGCACCGAACGCAGCCCCTCCTCGGCGACGGCCGCGTCGTACTCGTGGCTGATCTGCCGGGAGAGGGAGTAGTCGCTCACCGCGCACGGACGGGCCAGCGCGACGGCCTTGCCGCCGAGACCGTTGCCCGAGGTCACGGCCAGTCCGCGCAGCGCGAGACCCCGCGCGCCGCTGAACTCACTGATCCGCATCTGCCGGCGCCCCGGCTCGACCAGGCCGCCGAAGGCGACCGGCAGCCCCGTCGCGCGCCGCAGCCGCGCCAGCGCCCCGCGCATCTCCACCGTTCCGGCCGCGTCTGCTGCCACGTTCTCGCCCTTTCCGTGCGGCCTGGTACCGCACACCCCCGTTCGGGGGTAGTGAGACCTGCACCACGGATTACACGATGGCAGAGAGCCGCCCGGCAATGGTCCGGCACCACGGGCGTGAACCGCCACGACGCACCGGAGAAGCGTTTTCGCGGTGAACGACCGACAGAGCAAGGAGGACAGATGACGACGGCGACGGGGCGTTTCCGCAGAGCCCGCGACTTCCTGCTGGCACACCGCGAGGACTACACGACCGCTTACGAGCGTTTCGAGTGGCCCCGGCCCGAGCACTTCAACTGGGCCCTCGACTGGTTCGACGTCATCGCCGACGGCAACGATCGCACCGCCCTGCACATCGTGGAAGAAGACGGTTCCGAAACGCGTCTCACCTTCGCCGAGCTGTCGGAACGCTCCGACCGGATCGCGAACTGGCTGCGCGGCCGCGGGGTCGCCGCCGAGGACCGGATCCTCGTCATGCTCGGCAACCAGGCCGAACTGTGGGAGACGGCGCTGGCCGCGATGAAGCTGCGCGCCGTCGTCATCCCGGCCACCCCGCTGCTCGGCCCCGCCGACCTGGCCGACCGCGTCGAACGCGGCCGGGTCCGCCATGTCCTCGTGCGGTCCGCGGACACCGGCAAGTTCGACGAGGTCCCGGGCCGCTACTCGCGCATCGCGGTCGGTGGCGCGCCCGAGGGCTGGCAGCCGTACGAGGACGCCTACACCGCCCCGGCCGGCTTCACCCCCGACGGCCCCACCCTCGCCGACGATCCGCTGATGCTCTACTTCACCTCCGGCACGACCGCCCGCCCCAAGCTGGTGGAGCACACCCACACCTCGTACCCGGTCGGGCACCTGTCGACGATGTACTGGATCGGGCTCCAGCCCGGCGACGTCCACCTCAACATCTCCTCGCCCGGCTGGGCCAAGCACGCCTGGTCCAACCTCTTCGCCCCGTGGAACGCCGAAGCAACCGTATTCATCCACAACTACACCCGCTTCGACCCCGTCCGGCTGATGACGGAGATGGACCGGGCGGGCGTGACGACCTTCTGCGCGCCGCCCACCGTCTGGCGCATGCTCATCCAGGCCGACCTCACCCAGCTGCGGATCCCGCCCCGCGAGGCCGTGGCCGCGGGCGAGCCCCTCAACCCCGAGGTCATCGACCAGGTGCGCCGCGCCTGGGGGGTGACCGTCCGGGACGGCTTCGGCCAGACCGAGACGGCCGTGCAGATCGCCAACAGCCCCGGACAGGAACTGAAGACCGGCTCGATGGGCCGGCCCAGCCCCGGCTACCGGGTGGAGCTCCTGGACCCGGTGTCCGGCGCGCCGGGCGCGCAGGAGGGCGAGATCGCGCTCGATCTGTCGGCCCGGCCGGTCGGTCTGA
This sequence comes from Streptomyces sp. NPDC031474, assembly GCF_055581185.1. Taxonomy (NCBI): domain Bacteria; kingdom Bacillati; phylum Actinomycetota; class Actinomycetes; order Kitasatosporales; family Streptomycetaceae; genus Streptomyces; species Streptomyces sp. NPDC031474. The sequence goes on along the minus strand of NZ_JBVIJX010000008.1, from coordinate 237,533 downwards.
TGACCGGTTACCACGGCGACGCCGACCGTACGGCGGAGGCGATGGCCGGCGGCTACTACCGCACCGGTGACATCGGCAACCGCGACGAGAACGGTTACATCACCTATGTCGGGCGGGCCGACGACGTCTTCAAGGCCTCCGACTACAAGATCAGCCCCTTCGAGCTGGAGAGCGCGCTGCTGGAGCACGAGGCGGTCGCCGAGGCCGCCGTCGTCCCCGCCCCGGACGAGCTGCGCCTCGCCGTGCCCAAGGCGTACGTCGTCCTCGCCGAGGGCTGGGAGCCGGGTCCCGACACCGCGAAGGTGCTGTTCGAGCACTCCCGCCAGGTCCTCGCCGCCTACAAGCGGGTCCGCCGCCTGGAGTTCGCGCCGCTGCCCAAGACCGTCAGCGGCAAGATCCGCCGGATCGAGCTGCGCGAGGCGACGGCCGCGGGCTCGACGGCGGAGTACCGCGAGGAGGACTTCCGGTGAGCGGGCCGTCGTCCCCGCACACGTCGGGGCAGACGTCGGTGCAGCCGTCGCGGCCGGCCTCGGGTTCCTCGTACACGCACGGGACGAGCGCCACCGCGCTGCTCGGGGACACCATCGGGGCCGATCTGGACCGGGCGGCGCAGCGCTGGCCGGACCGCGAGGCGCTGGTCGACATGGCGTCCGGGCGGCGCTGGACGTACGCCGCGTTCGTGGCGGACGTCGACCGGCTGGCCTGCGCACTGCTCGCGAGCGGGGTCGCCAAGGGCGACCGGGTGGGCATCTGGGCGGTCAACTGCGCCGAGTGGGCACTGGTCCAGTACGCCACCGCCCGCATCGGCGCGATCATGGTGAACATCAACCCGGCCTACCGCACCCACGAGGTCGAGTACGTCCTCAACCAGGCCGGAATCTCGGTGCTGTTCGCCTCGCTCACCCACAAGACGAGCGACTACCGGGCGATGGTCGAGGAGGTGCGCCGCAGCTGCCCGAAACTGCGGGAGACCGTGTACATCGGGGATCCGAGCTGGGAGGCGCTCATCGCGCGCGGCACACCCGAACTGCGCGCCGAACTCGCCGTCCGGGCACAGGAGTTGTCCTGCGACGACCCCATCAACATCCAGTACACCTCGGGCACGACGGGCTTCCCCAAGGGGGCCACCCTCTCCCACCACAACATTCTCAACAACGGTTACTTCGTCGGCGAGTTGATCGCCTACAGCGAGCAGGACCGGATCTGCGTCCCGGTGCCCTTCTACCACTGTTTCGGCATGGTGATGGGAAACCTCGCGGCCACCTCGCACGGCGCCTGCATCGTGATCCCGGCGCCGTCCTTCGACCCGAAGGCCACGCTGCAGGCGGTCCAGCAGGAGCGGTGCACAGCGCTGTACGGCGTCCCGACGATGTTCATCGCGGAGCTGAACCTGCCCGACTTCGCGACCTACGACCTCTCCTCGCTGCGCACCGGCATCATGGCGGGCTCGCCCTGCCCGGTCGAGGTGATGAAGCGGGTCGTCGCCGAGATGAACATGGCGGAGGTGTCGATCTGTTACGGCATGACCGAGACCTCGCCCGTCTCCACCCAGACCCGCCGCGACGACGACCTGGAGCACCGCACCCAGACCGTCGGCCGCGTCCTGCCGCACCTTGAGGTGAAGGTCGTCGACCCCGTGAGCGGGGTCACCCAACCCCGGGGCGTCTCGGGGGAGTTGTGCACCCGCGGCTACAGCGTGATGCTCGGTTACTGGAACGAGCCCGAGAAGACCGCCGAGTCGATCGACGCGGGACGCTGGATGCACACCGGGGACCTGGCGGTGATGCGCCAAGACGGTTACGTCGAGATCGTCGGCCGCATCAAGGACATGATCATCCGCGGCGGGGAGAACATCTACCCGCGCGAGATCGAGGAGTTCCTCTACGCCCACCCGAAGATCAGGGACGTCCAGGTCGTCGGCGTCCCGCACGAGAGGTACGGCGAGGAGGTCCTCGCGTGTGTGATCCCGCACGACGCGGCGGACCCCCTGACCCTGGAGGAACTGCGCGCGTACTGCGAGGGCCGGCTGGCGCACTACAAGATCCCGAGCAGGCTGCAGATCCTGGACGCCTTCCCGATGACCGTCTCCGGCAAGGTGCGCAAGATCGAACTGCGGGAGAAGTATCGAACCGCTTGAGAGACACCGCTTGAGAGGCACCGCGTGAGAACCACGGTCGGTGGCGGTTGCTGCCCCGGGTAGCGGTCACCGGCCCCGGTGGCGGTTGCCGCCTCGGGCGTCGAGGGCGTCGGCGATCGCGTTGACCGGCTGCGGAGTGCCCGTGAGGTCCAGCACGAAGAGCGGGACGTGCAGCTGGTCGGCGCGGGCGCGGGCGTCGGCGTCGTATCCGGCGAGGGAGAAGTAGACGCAGTCCGCGGACTCCGTCATGGCCGTCAGCCACAGACACTCCACGTCCCGCGGTGAGGCCGGACGCGCGCTCGGGTCGACCTGGACCAGGAGCCCGCGGGCGGCCAGGCCGATGCCGCAGGTGGGCCGCTGGTCGGCTCGCCGTATGCCCTCGTGCCCGAGCCAGTTCAGATACAGGGCGGTGGCCGTGACCGCGTCGAGCGCGGTGCGGATGGCGGCGGGCCGGAAGGCGGGCCGTCGCGCCGCCGGCACGGGTGCGGACGCGGGTTCGGGTGGCTGTGCCGGTTCCGCCTGCGGTGCCTGTGCCGGCGCCGAGGGGGGTGTCGGTGTTTCGGGCTTCGGCTCGGCGGGCGGGGCGGCCACCGGGATCCGTAGCACTGTTCCGCAGGCGCAGCCGAACTCCGGGTGGGGGAACTGGTCACGGCGGCCGCAGGCGCGGCACCGCAAGGCGATCCACTCCTCGTCCCACGCCCGGTGCGCCACTGCCGTCGGCGCCGTGCGCCGGTCGAGCACCGGCGTGACGGGGGAACCGCACGCACACGGGTAGGACGGCGCGGTGTAGAGGCGCTCGCGCCGACAGGCCGGGCAGCGCACCGGCACGCTCTCGGGCATGGCCCCCATCGTCCTCCTTCGGCCCCCGCTTGTCCGTCCCTTGACTACCTTCGCGCACCCACTTACATTACTTCCAGATAGTAGAAAGTAATTTCCACAATACGGAAGTCCGCGGAGTCGTCGCGGATACGGCAGGGCTCACCGCGGGGCGCGACGGGAGAGCGGAATCCGACAGCTGCACCAGCTGCACCAGCTGAAGCAGGCGAAGCAGGAGTACTCCATGGCTCGTATGACCGCTGCCCGCGCGGCAGTCGAGATCCTCAAGCGTGAGGGTGTCACCAGTGCGTTCGGTGTCCCCGGCGCGGCGATCAACCCCTTCTACGCGGCACTGAGGGCCTCCGGCGGCATCAACCACACGCTCGCCCGCCATGTCGAGGGCGCCTCGCACATGGCCGAGGGCTACACCCGCGCCCGTGCGGGCAACATCGGCGTCTGCGTCGGCACCTCCGGACCGGCCGGCACCGACATGATCACCGGGCTGTACTCCGCCCTCGGAGACTCGATCCCCATCCTGTGCATCACGGGGCAGGCCCCGACCGCCGTGCTCCACGAGGAGGACTTCCAGGCCGTCGACATCGCCTCCATCGCGAGGCCGGTGACGAAGTCGGCGGTCACCGTCCTGGAGGCCGCCCAGGTCCCCGGAGTCTTCCAGCAGGCCTTCCATCTCATGCGCTCCGGCCGGCCGGGCCCGGTCCTGATCGACCTGCCGGTCGACGTCCAGCAGACGGAGATCGAGTTCGACCCGGACACGTACGAGCCGCTGCCCGTGTACAAGCCGGCCGCGACCCGCGCGCAGGTCGAGAAGGCGATCCGGATGCTGAACGCCGCCGAGCGTCCGCTGATCGTCGCGGGCGGCGGTGTCATCACGGGCGACGCCACCGAACTCCTCGTGGAATTCGCCGAGTTGACGGGGACTCCGGTCATCCCGACGCTGATGGGCTGGGGCGCGATCCCCGACGACCATGAGCTGCACGCCGGCCTGGTCGGCCTGCAGACCTCGCACCGCTACGGCAACGCGACCTTCCTGGAATCCGACTTCGTCCTCGGCATCGGCAACCGCTGGGCCAACCGCCACACCGGCCGCGTCGACGTCTACACGAAGGGCCGCACCTTCGTCCACGTCGATGTCGAGCCAACGCAGATCGGCCGGATCTTCGCCCCGGACTACGGGATCGCCTCGGACGCGAAGGCGGCTCTGGAGCTCTTCGTCGCGGTGGCGAGGGAGGCGAAGGCCGCGGGCACGCTTCCCGACCGCTCCGCGTGGGCTGCCGCCGCGCAGGAGAGGAAGGCGACCCTCCAGCGCCGTACGCACTTCGACGACATCCCCATCAAGCCGCAGCGCGTCTACGAGGAGATGAACAAGGCCTTCGGCCCGGAGACCCGTTACGTCACGACCATCGGCCTCTCGCAGATCGCCGGCGCGCAGCTGCTGCACGTCTACCGACCGCGCCACTGGATCAACTGCGGTCAGGCGGGACCCCTCGGCTGGACGATCCCGGCGGCGCTGGGTGTGGCGATGGCCGACCCGCAAGCGCAGGTCGTCGCCCTCTCCGGGGACTACGACTTCCAGTTCATGATCGAGGAGCAGGCGGTCGGCGCGCAGCACAAGATCCCGTACGTCCACGTCCTCGTCAACAACTCCTACCTGGGCCTCATCCGTCAGGCCCAGCGGGCGTTCGACATCGACTTCCAGGTCAAGCTGGAGTTCGAGAACATCAACTCGCCCGAGCTGGGCGTCTACGGCGTCGACCACGTCAAGGTCGCCGAGGGCCTCGGCTGCAAGGCGATCAGGGTGACGGACCCGGCCGAGCTGGGCGCCGCCTTCGAGGAGGCCAAGAAGCTCGCCGCGGAGTTCCAGGTGCCGGTCGTCGTGGAGGCGATCCTGGAACGCGTCACCAACATCTCGATGAGCGGCACCAACGACATAGGGAACGTCGTGGAGTTCGAGGAGATCGCCACCGAGCCGGAGCACGCGCCGACGTCGATCAGAACGCTGAACGTCTGACCCGTCGTCCGACCCGTCCGACCTCAGTCCGTGCCGCCGCCTCCGCCGCAGGAGTACATGAAGCCTCCCGTGCCGCCGCCTCGGGGAGCGCGTCGGTGGAAACCCTTGTCCGCCACCTCGGCGCGGGCGGTCAGCCCCGCCCGCAGGGCGAAGCGCGCGGCCAGCACGCCCAGGGCGGCCTCCCCGTGCAGGGCCACCGCCATCAGGATGTCGTCCGGCGGCAGTCCCTTGCGGGCGGCCGGCAGAGTCGGCAGGGGATGTTCCAGGCGAAGGGCGCTCAGCGTGCGGCGGGCGGTACGGGTCCGGCGCGGCGGGAGAGAACGCAGCATGCCGGCCGCCACGAGCCCGGCGCGCAACTCCGCGAGCGCCCGGTGCACGTCCGGTCGGGACTCCAACTCCGGGATGCTCACGAACCGTTGGAGCGTCGCGTACACGGCCGCGGGCAGGGGAGGGAGGTCGTCTCCCGCGTCCTCGGAGGGCGCCGTCCCCGTCGCCCGGATCCTGCCCGGCCGGCCCACCTCGATCAGTCCCCGTAGGTGCAGGGAGAGCACGGCCACCGTGACCGCGGCCCCGGAACCACCCCGCAACAGCGCGACCTCGTACGGCTCCAGCCGGAGCGACGTAGCACCGCTCATGTCATCACCCCCGTGGCGAGGCCCGCCGCCCCCGTGTCGGCGGGCCCCGCGTGACGACAATGTGCCCTGCCCCGGGGGCGGTTGAAGCCTGCTGAACCATGTTCAGAGGTTGATTTGAGGTTGGCGTGTCCTATGTCCCGTGCGGCTCGGACAGCCCCGGCCAGTCCTCGGGGCCGCCGCCCTGCCACTCGATGAGGTCGCTCTCCTCCACCTCGATCCGGTCCAGGTCGGCCAGACGCAGGATCTCGACGACGTCGTCGAGATGCGAGGCGACCCCGAGGACGGCATCGCCCGAGGTGACGCGGCGGGATCCGTCCAGGGCCGGGGGATGGACCACGATGTGCGGAAACTGCGTCGGATTGCCCATGTCCTCAGCCTCCTGCGGACGGGGCGGATCCGCACGCCGGACGGCCGCGAGGCGGCCCGAGGCCACGTGCGGCGCCCCCGCGTGCAGCGCCCTAGGTCCCCGGCCCTCGGCCCGGGCCGACCCGGGATCATGCGCAAGCCCGATGCCGGCTGCTGGAGGCGGGGGCCACCATGCCGGTGGAGACCTGCCGAGAGGAGCGCATGATGTCGTACCCGGAACACCTCGCGTACCCGGAAGCCCGCTACCACGGTGACAAGGGCGAAGTGAACGCGGCCTTCCGCCCGGCCGGCACCCCGCCGGACATCTCCTCACCCGGCGCGGCTACCCACTACCTCGCCACCAACGAGTCGACCGGCGGCGAATTCGGCCTGTACAAGCTGGAGTTGGGTGCGCGGTCCGCTGGAGCCAAGACCCACTTCCACAAGGCGATGTCGGAGTCCTTCTACATCCTCTCCGGCGAGCTGGAGCTCTACGACGGCGAGAAGTGGGTCACGGGTCGCGGGGGCGACTTCCTGTACGTGCCGGTCGGCGGTCTGCACGCCTTCAAGAACGCGACCGACGAGCCCATGTCCATGCTGATGCTCTTCTCCCCGGGCGCCCCGCGCGAGGAGTACTTCGAGCGGGTCGCGGAGATGGCGCAGCGTGGCGGCGAGGAACTCAGGCAGTTTCGCATCCGGCACGACAGCTACTTCCTGGAAGACCTCGAGCCCGGGGAGGAGTAGGACGTCCGCGAACGGCGTCGTCCTGCCGAGGGGGCTCGGGTGCGGGCGGGACCGCGGCGGGTGCGACGGAACCGGGCACGCCTTCCCTCAGGTCGAGAAAGTGTCGACGTCGAGAGTCCTCGACGTAGATGTCGACGTCGACGGTGAAGGCGGTTCCGGGCCGCGGCGTCGCCTGGGCGCGACAGGACAGATGTCGGCGGCGCCGCGGCCCGGAAGTCTTCGCGGCGGACTCAGACCAGGGCGCCCGAGAGCCGCTCCACGGCCCGCAGCAGTGCCGAGTGGTCCAGCTCGCCGTCGCCCTGCGCTCGCAGGCTCGCCACCAGCTGGGCGACCACCGCGCCGACGGGCAGGGCCGCGCCTACGCTGCGGGCGGCGTCCGTGACGATGCCCATGTCCTTGTGGTGCAGGTCGATCCGGAAGCCCGGCTCGAAGTCGCGGGCGAGGAAGTTGTCCTTCTTGCGCGTCAGCACCGTCGAGCCGGCGAGTCCGCCGTTCAGGACGTCCAGGGCCGCCTTCAGGTCCACGCCCGACTTCTCCAGGAAGACCACCGCCTCGGCGCAGGCCTGGATGTTCACGGCGACGATCAGCTGGTTGGCGGCCTTCACGGTCTGGCCCGAGCCGTGCGGGCCGCACAGCACGACGGTCTTGCCGAGGGCCTCGAAAAGGGGCTTCGCCTCGTCGAAGTCGGCCTGCTCACCGCCGGCCATGATGGACAGCACGGCCTCGACGGCGCCGGCCTCACCGCCGGACACGGGGGCGTCGAGGACCCGGATGCCCTTGCCCTTCGCCGCTCGCGCGAGGTCGACCGAGGTCGGCGGGGTGATCGAGGACATGTCGATCAGGAGCGCGCCGGACCGCGCGTGGGCCAGGATGCCGTCCGGGCCGTAGGCGACGGCCTCGACCTGCGGGGAGGCCGGAACCATGGTGATCACGACGTCGGCGTCGCGGACGGCCTCGGCGATGGACGCCGCCGCGGTGCCGCCGGCGGCGGTGAGCCGGTCCAGCTTGTCCTGCTCCAGGGTGAAGCCGGTGACGTCGTAACCCGCCTTGATCAGGTTCTCGGACATGGGGGAGCCCATGATGCCGAGGCCGATCCAGGCCACCTTGGGGAGTGCGTTGCTCATCGGGGTGCCTCTCGGTACGGGGGCCGGCGGGGCAGCCAGTCGAAGGCCTCGGCGCTCGGGCGGTCGCCCGGCTTGTACTCCAGGCCGACCCAGCCGTCGTATCCGGACTTCTTCAGCTGATCGAGGAGCTCCTCCAGCGGCAGCGTCCCCGTGCCGGGCGCGCCGCGGCCCGGGTTGTCGGCGATCTGCACATGGCCGGTGATCGGCGTGTACCGCTCGATCACCGACGGCAGGTCCTCGCCGTTCATCGACAGGTGGTAGAGGTCCATCAGGAACTTCGCGTTGCCGAGCCCCGTCGCCTCGTTGACCTTGTCGACGATCCCGGCCGCGGCCGGTGCGCTCACCAGCGGATACCGTGGCGACTCGAGTCGGTTCAGCGCCTCGATCAGCAGGATCGCGCCGATCCGGTGCGCGGCCCGGGCCGCGAGGGTCAGGTTCTCCAGCGCGAGCGCGTCCTGCTCGGCCGGGTCGACGCCGTCGACGCGGTTGCCGTACAGGGCGTTCAGCGCGGTGCAGCCGAGGGACTGTGCGAAGTCGGCGACCACGTCGATGTTGGCGCGGAACCGCTCCGACTCCTCGCCGGGCAGTGACAGGGCGCCGCGGTCGGGGCCCGGGAGCCGGCCGGCGTAGAAGTTGAGGCCCGTGAGCCGGATGCCCGCGTCGTCGATCGCGCTCTTCAGGGCGTCGAGCTCGGACCGCTCGGGGGTGGGGGAGGCGATCCAGGGCCACCACAGCTCGACCGCGGTGAAGCCGGCCGCGGCGGCTGCCGCGGGACGCTCCAGGAGCGGGAGTTCGGTGAAGAGGATCGACAGGTTGACGTTGAAGCGCTGGTCTTCGAAGCCCATGGGGTTCCGCGCTCCCTTCCGTGTCGAGTAATTCCGTAATGCGGAAGTAAATTTCTGCCTATTGGAAGACTGTCGCCCGGTCTCGTGGCTTGTCAAGGGGGCGCGGAGCCGGGACGGGAGGGAATCGCGAGTCCCGGGTGGCCGTCCGCCGGGTCCGTTAAGGTCGGGGTCCGGGCGTCGACGGTCCGGTCCGGTTCAAAGAGATGTGGGGCGCGATGCGACTGAAAGTGGAGTTCACCACCGAGCCCTTCGACCTCGACGAGGCGCCCGCGCACGCGCTGGTCGCCCGCGAGGTGATCGAGGCGGCCGACCTGGACGCGGTGGACGTCGGACCGTTCGGCAACACCGTCGAAGGCGCCGCCGACACGGTGCTCGCCGCCGTGGACGCCCTGCTGCGCAAGTCCCTGGGCGCGGGCGCCACCCGCATCTCCCTCCAGGTCAACGTCCTCGGGGAGGGCGAGTGAACGCGAGGGGTGACGAGGCCTTCATCGCGGCGGTGAAGCCGCTGGTCGACGCGATGGGCGCCGAGATGCTCCCGCCCGACGAGGCCGGCGCCGACGACGTCGTTCTGACCTGGGCGGGCGTCGAGACCGTCGCCGTACGGCTGCCGCAGCTCGCCGATTCCCTCGATCACATCCTGGCCGCGATGGAGCGCAAGAAGGGCAAGCCCCTCGCCGACCTCGACCGCAAGGCCAAGCAGGAGGTCGTACGGATACTCGAGGTGCGCGGCGCATTCTCCGTACGGCACGGCGTGGAGACCGTGGCGAGCGCGCTCGGGGTGAGCCGCTTCACGGTCTACAACTACCTCAACCGGGAGAAGGAGGCCTGAGCGAGGCCCGAGTGAGGCCTGGGGGCTGGGGGAGGCCTGGGCGGGGAGCCTGGGGCCGGGTTTCGTTACCCGGAATTTTCAACAAAGTGTTGACGCGGTGTTCCGGAGAGGCGTTAGCTGAACGCAGCCCGCTCAAGCACGAAGGCCGTCTCGCGGCCACGGAGGCTCCCGTGACTTCGACTTCCACGCCCTGGGGCCTGGCCCGGTTCAACGACCTCGGGGAGTCCGCGGCCCGCGCCGCCCTCCACGAGGCGTGCGCCGCCACGGCGTGGGCGGACCGACTGCTCGCGGCCCGCCCCTACGCCACCGCCGACGACCTGTACGCCGCCAGCGACGCCGCCATGGCCGACCTGACCGCGGCGGACCTCGCAGAGGCGATGGCCGGGCACCCCCCGATCGGCCGCCCCAAGCCCGGCGACCCGACCTCGGCCCGTGAACAGCGCGGCATGGCCGGCGCCTCCGAGGAGCTGAAGGCGCAGATGCTCGAACTGAACCTGGCCTACCAGGAGAAGTTCGGCCAGGTCTTCCTGATCTGCGCCATCGGTCGCACCGGAGAGCAGATGCGGGACGCGGTCAGGGAACGGCTCGGCAACACGCCCGAGCAGGAGCGGGAGATCGTCCGCACCGAACTGGGCAAGATCAACCGTATCCGGCTCGCCCGGCTCGTCGAAGAGGACTGAGAACCGCCATGAGCACCAGCACCTCCGCCTCGGTGTCCACCCACATCCTGGACACCTCCGTCGGCCGTCCCGCCGCCGGCGTCGCCGTCCGTCTCGCGGCCCGCACGGGCCGTGCCGCGGCCTGGCAGGCGCTCGGCGGCTCCGCGACCGACGCGGACGGCCGGTGCAAGGACCTCCCGGCGCTGCCGGAGGGGACCACCCACGCACGCCTCGACTTCGCGGTCGAGGCGTACTTCGAGAATGATGTGAACCAGCAAGCCGATGCGCAGCAGGACGCCCCCGCGAATCGGGACAGCGGTGCCGCCCAAGTGTTCTTCCCGGAGGTGGCGATCACGTTCGCCGTCGTGCCCGGCGAGCACTACCACGTACCGCTGCTGCTCAACCCGTTCGGCTACTCCGTATACCGAGGGAGCTAGCTACATGCCCATCCTGGGACAGAACCAGTACGGCAAGGCCGAGAACCGAGTCGTCAAGATCACGCGGGACGGCGCCACCCATCACATCAAGGATCTCAACGTGTCGGTGTCGCTGAGCGGCGACATGGACGAGGTCCACTACTCCGGCTCCAACGCCAACGTCCTGCCGACCGACACCACCAAGAACACGGTGTACGCGTTCGCCAAGGAGCACGGCATCGAGTCCGCCGAGCAGTTCGGCATCCACCTCGCCCGGCACTTCGTGACGAGTCAGGAGCCGATACACACGGCCCGGATCCGGATCGAGGAGTACGCCTGGGAGCGGATCGACACCCCGCGGAGCAAGCACTCGTTCGTCCGCCAGGGACAGGAAACCCGCCTCGCCCAGATCACTTTTGACGGTACGTCATGGGAGGTCGTCTCGGGCCTTGCGGACCTGGTGGTCATGAACTCCACCGACTCCGAGTTCTGGGGTTACGTCAAGGACAAGTACACGACGCTCCCCGAGGCCCACGACCGCATCCTGGCCACGCAGGTCTCCGCCCGCTGGCGCTTCAACTGGTCCGACGACGAGCAGCCGATGCCCGACTGGGAGGAGTCCTACGAGCAGACGAAGCAGCACCTGCTCCAGGCGTTCGCCGAGACGTACTCGCTGTCGCTGCAGCAGACCCTGTACCAGATGGGCTCACGGATCATCGACCGCCGCGGCGAGATCGACGAGGTCCGCTTCTCGCTCCCCAACAAGCACCACTTCCTGGTGGACCTGGAACCGTTCGGCCTGAAGAACGCCACCCCCGACGGGGCCGTGTACTTGGCCGCCGACCGCCCGTACGGCCTGATCGAGGCCACCGTCCTGCGGGACGGCTGCGAGGCGCGCATCCCGGTGGACCTCACCAACCTCTGACGCGGACACGATGCGGACACCAAGCGGACACGAAAGCGAAGGACCCACCATGACCCAGCGCATCGTCATCGAGAACGCGGCGATCGCGACCGTGGACGCGCAGGACACCGAGTACGCCACCGGATACGTCGTCATCGCCGGCAACCGCGTCGAGTCGCTCGGCGCGGGCACTGCTCCGGCGGAACTGGACGACGTCGTGCGCCGGATCGACGCCACCGGACACCTGATCACGCCCGGTCTGGTCAACACCCACCACCACTTCTACCAGTGGATCACCCGCGGCCTGGCCACCGACCACAACCTCTTCGACTGGCTCGTCGCCCTCTACCCCGTCTGGGCGCGCATCGACGAGCAGATGGTCCGCGCGGCGGCCCAGGGCTCCCTCGCCATGATGGCCCGCGGCGGCGTGACCACCGCCATGGACCACCACTACGTGTTCCCGAAGGGCTCCGGCGACCTGTCCGGCGCGATCATCGGCGCGGCCCGCGACATGGGCGTCCGCTTCACCCTCGCCCGCGGCTCCATGGACCGCAGCGAGAAGGACGGCGGCCTGCCCCCGGACTTCGCCGTCGAGACCCTCGAAGGGGCGCTCGCCGCGACCGAGGAGACCGTCGGGCAGCACCACGACGCCTCCTTCGACGCGATGACCCAGATCGCCGTCGCCCCCTGCTCGCCCTTCTCCGTGTCCACCGAACTACTGAGCCAGGGAGCGGAGTTGGCGCGCCGCCTCGGTGTGCGCCTGCACACGCACGGCTCGGAGACGGTCGAGGAGGAGAAGTTCTGCCACGAGCTGTTCGGCATGGGCCCGACCGACTACTTCGAGTCCACCGGCTGGCTCGGGGAGGACGTGTGGATGGCGCACTGCGTCCACATGAACGACTCCGACATCGACGCCTTCGCCCGGACGAAGACGGGGGTCGCCCACTGTCCGTCGTCCAACGCCCGGCTGGCGGCCGGCATCGCCCGCGTCCCCGACATGCTGGCGGCCGGCGTCCCGGTCGGTCTCGGCGTCGACGGCACGGCGTCCAACGAGTCCGGCGAACTCCACACCGAACTGCGCAACGCCCTCCTCATCAACCGCCTCGGCGCCCACCGGGAAGCTGCCCTGAATGCCCGTCAGGCACTGCGCCTCGGGACGTTCGGCGGGGCTCAAGTCCTCGGCCGGGCACGGGAGATCGGCTCCCTGGAGCCGGGCAAGCTCGCCGACCTGGTGCTGTGGCGGCTGGACACCCTCGCCCACGCCTCCATCGCCGACCCGGTGACCGCGCTGGTCTTCGGAGCGGCGGCCCCGGTCACCGCCTCCTTCGTGAACGGCCGTCAGATCGTCGAGAACGGACGTCTGTTGCACGCAGACGAGGACGCGATCGCCCGCTCCACCCGCGAGGAGGCACAGCGCCTGGCGCGTATCGCCGCGCAGGGCTGAGCGACCCGAGAACTCCGGTCGAGGGGGACGGCCCTCGACCGGAGCCATGAACCCCACCAGGGTTCATGGCCGGCCGTGACCGGGGCGCGCGCGTGAACGCGCGCGCCCCGGAACCGGTCCCCGGGCCGTGCGGTCATGGGAGCGGATCATCGCGGGTCCGCGCGTGTCAGGACGCCTGGCAGGGCGTTGCCCGGGGCAGTCGGCCGCTGAAGAACGCCCGCGGCGGGACGCCCATCAGGGTGCGGAAGTCGGCCGTCATGTGCGACTGGTCGTAGTAGCCGGTGGTGGCGGCGAGTTCGGCCCACGGGGCGGAGGCCGCGTGCGTGAGGACGTGGCGTACGCGGTCGATACGGGCGTAGTGCTTGGGGGAGACCCCGACGCCGTCGGCGAACAGGTTGCGCAACTGGCGCTCGCTGACGGCGAGTTCACGGGCCACCTCGCGCACGGCGGCGGGGGTGCGGTCCGGGCGGGTCGACAGGGCGTCGACGGCGGCCCGTAACAGGCGTTCGCGCGTGCCTTCCGTGGGCTGCGGCAGCAGGTCGGCCAGGCGGGCGGTGATCTCTTCCGGTTCCGCACCGGTCAGTTCGCGGGCCAGACGGCCGGCCGCCGGGGACGGCAGGTCACCGGCCGGCACCGCCCGACCCACGAGGTCCACCGCCCGCACCCCGAGCAACGGGCCCACCGCCCCCGGCGCCAGCCGCAGTTGCACGCACGACACCAGAGGTCGGTCAGGATCCACGTGATAGGTGGCCCGCGTACGCGGACCGACGACCAGCGTGTCGGGTCGGCCGTTCTCAGCGACGCGGACGACGACCTTGGTCGCCGCGTCCGGTACGTGCGTGAAGGCGTCCCGCGGAGCGCGGTCGACGACGACGTCACCGATGCCGGCGATCCAGGGACGCAGTGCGGACGGGACGGGCAGGGGCTGCGCGGCAAGGGCGTTCGTCACCCCTCCACCGTATGCGCGCGGACGCGGCGGGCGGGCTGTCGAAGCGTGCCGGTATTTCCTAGAGCGGGGAGGGCGTCGGCCGCCACCGTGGTGGTCATGATCCTAGTGACCGGTGCCACGGGCACCATCGGCAGCGAACTCGTACGACACCTCGCGGCGCGCGGTGAGAAGGTGCGTGCCCTCACCCGCGATCCCGCGAACGCCCGGATGCCGGCGGGCGTCGAGGTGGTGCGCGGGGACTACGGCGAACCCGCCTCCCTGGAGGCCGCGATGTCCGGGGTGACGGCTGCCTTCCTGGTGGGCCTGCCCGGTCCGTCCGTGCAGCACGACGCGGCCCTGGTGGCGGCGGCGAAGACGGTCGGCGTGGGCCGGCTGGTCAAGCTGTCGGCGATCGGCACCGGCGATCCCGAGGTGGGGCCCACCGGTGAGTGGCATGTCGAGGGTGAGCGGGCGGTCCGGGAGAGCGGCGCCCAGTGGGTCGTCCTACGGCCCTCCTCGTTCGCCTCGAACACGTTGAGCTGGGCGCAGGCCCTCCGGGCCGGTGAACCGGTGCCGAACATGAGCGGTGACGGAGCCCAAGGGGTCGTCGATCCGCGCGACGTCGCCGAGGCCGCCGCCGTCGCCCTCCTCGACGAGCGCCGGGCGGGCCGGACGTACACGCTGACCGGGCCCGAGACGATCAGCGTGCCCGGCCAGGCCGCAGTCCTCGCCGATCTCCTGGGGCGTCCGGTGCCGACCCGCGACCTCGCCGTGGACGAGGTCCGCGCGTACGTCCTGAACTGGTGGCAGGACGAGGCCGTCGCCGACGGCGTCGCGGTGAGTTCCGCGTACGTCCGCCGGGGCGGCAACGCCGTCGTCACCGAGGACGTGCCGCAGCTCCTGGGGCGCCAGGCACGGACGTACCGGGAGTGGGCGCTCGACCACCGGGAGGCGTTCGGGGCGCGGTGAGGGAGCCGGGACTCGGCGGAGCGTGAGTCGGTGTGATCACCCGGCTCGACGGCGTCGGCCCTAAAGCTCGAACAGGCCCGGGTCCTTGGCCAGTTCCTTGAAGCAGTCGTGCGGGTGCGCGATCATCCGGCGCTTCTCCAGGTCCAGCAGACCGCCGACCGACGTGAGTTCGGCGGCGACCGTGCCGTCGGCCTTTCGGATGGTCTGCTCGATCCGGAACGTCTTCCCGCTGCCCCACTCGAAGGCGCAGGTGACGTCGATCTCCTCCCCGGCGAGGAGTTCATGCTTGTACCGGATGGTCGTCTCCAGGCCGACCGGGCCCACGCCCCTCCCCAGCAGATCGGCCTGGCTGATGCCCGCGGCTTGCAGCAGGGACCAGCGGGCGTGTTCCGCGTAGTTGATGTACACGCTCTGGTTCACATGACCCTGCACGTCCGTCTCGTAACCGCGGACGGTGATGCGGACGGAAAACGGCTCGCTCACTGCTTCCCCTTCTCGTCGACGAGCATTCGATGAGCATCGATCTTGGCATGTCCCTCACATCCGGCGTGGGGAAGCCAGCAGATAGCGCGCTCTCGTCCGGGGATCGGTGTGCTCGCCGACCTGCCAGCCCGCCTTCTCCAGTGTGGCCGCACAGGCGCGCAGCGCCGCCTCGTCCGGCCCGTGCACGGCCACCGCCTCCGGCTGCGGGGTCGCCCACACCCGGTAGCCGTCCGTGCCCGCCGGACCGGCGGGGCGGTGGCCGGCCGCCTCCAGGGCGAGCGCGGCGGCCCGCACGAGATGCGTGCGCTCCCAGCCGCAGGGCCGGTCCATGCCGCCGCCCTGGTTGGTCATCCGGCGCAGCTCCAGCAGCCCCTGCCAGGCACTGTGCACCTCACGGGTCCGGGCGGGCCCGGCTTCCCCGACGCCTTCCTCGCCCCCGACGCGCGCCGCGAACACCCCCGTGGCGCCCCCGGCATCACCAGCACCGCCGCTGCCGGGGGCGTCCGCATCACGCCGCTCGGCAGCCGGCTCGGGTACGGCTTCCCGTATCCGGTGCCCCGCCGGGGTCAGAAAGTGATCGTGCGGCGGCCGCGGGTGCCGGAACGCGAGCCCGTGCCTCACCAGGGCCGCGAGCTGCGCCTGCGTACCCCGCAACCGCCCGGTGACCGGTTCGGCGGCGTCGATCACACGCCGTTGCGCGGCGGTCGGTGCTCGGGTCACGGGCGTGCTCCCTTCGAGTGCTGCCGTTGCTTTCAGCCTCAAGGACTTTCAGCATTCCGGGCGTTTCGGCTCGGAAGGTCCGTCACATCACCAGAGCGTCAGGGGCTCGGCTTGAGGACGGTCTCTCGTTTCCGTCTGCCGCTGGTGCGGCAGGGTCGCGCCACCTGCCCGCCCCGCCTCCGCCTTTCGGCGGGTGCGGGTGGCGCGGGTCTTCTGGTCGGCTCCACGAGGCTTCGGCACCACCTCGGTGGTGTCCTGGGCTCCGGCCACTCCGGTACCAGTCACTACGGCTGCCGCAAGGGCGGCGAGGTTGAGCGCGGCGTTGTCGTCCCGGTCGATGACCAGACCGCAGGCGTCGCATTCGTAGGTCCGGATGTGCAGCGGCAGCTTGGCTTTCACCGCGCCGCACCCGGAACAGGTCTTGGAGGAGGGGTACCAGCGGTCCGCGACCACGAGGAGGGTGGCGTGGCGCTGGCCGGTCTTGTAGGTGAGCTGGCGGCGGATCTCGCCGAATCCGGCGTCGGCGATCCGTCGGGCCAGGCGCGGGTTGCGGAGCATTCCGGCGACGTTGAGGTCCTCGACCACGATCGTGCCGTACTCGGCGGCCACGGCGGTGGTGAGTTTGTGCAGGGCGTCTTCGCGGAGGGTCGCCACCCGGTGGTGGACGCGGTTGCGGGCGGCGTTCGCCTTCTCCCACCGCTTCGACGGCTTCTGCCCGGTGCGCCGGTCGGGGCCCTGGCGGCGGGACACGATCCGGGACGCGCGGCGCAGCTGCTTGCGCGCCCGGTCGTAGTGCCCGGGATTGGGCACGGTGCGTCTCTCGCCGGTGCTGTCGGCCATGACCGCGAGGGTTTTCACCCCCAGGTCGATGCCGACCGCCGCGTCCGGCCGCGCCACGCGTTCGAGGTCGCGCTTGACCTCGGCCTGGAAAGAGACGAACCAGCGTCCGCGTTCGTGCCGGACGGTCGCGGACAGGATCCGGGCCGTCCCGGCCTGGACGCGCGCGAGGAGCTTCACCGTGGGCTCGTGGACACGGATCGTGCCCAGCCCGGGCAGCGTCACATGCCGGCCATCCCACTCGACGCGGATCGTGCCGGTCGTGAACCGGCAGGACAGGCGCGCCTTCCGCTTCGACTTGAAGCGGGGCATACCCACTCTCTTGCCCTTGCGCTGTCCGCGCTTGGACTTCGCGTAGTTGTCGAACGCGGCGGCGGCGTTCGCCAGGCCGGTGGCGTACGCCTCCTTGGAGTTGTCCTCCCACCAGGCGGCGAACCTCGGGTCGCTGTGCTTGGCCTCGTTGAACGCCTTCCGCAGCGCGGGCAGCGACCACGGCCGCCACTGCGTCAGCTGCTCCTGGGCGATCCCGTAGGACTCCTCCGCGCGGCGCTGCCACCACGACGCCTCGACCCAGGCGACCGCCCAGTTGTACGCGGCACGCGCCGCG
The DNA here is from genome assembly GCF_055581185.1 of Streptomyces sp. NPDC031474. Taxonomy (NCBI): domain Bacteria; kingdom Bacillati; phylum Actinomycetota; class Actinomycetes; order Kitasatosporales; family Streptomycetaceae; genus Streptomyces; species Streptomyces sp. NPDC031474. Next base: position 220,062 of record NZ_JBVIJX010000008.1, on the reverse strand, counting down.
CCGCAGTGCGAGCGCAGCGCGCTCTCCTGGGCGACGTTCGGGTCCAGCGCGAACCGGAACGCCTGCACCACGAAACCGGACTGCGCCTGGAACTTCTTCACTCGGTGTCCTCGGCGGTCGCCATGGCCACCGCGCGGGCGGCCCGGTTCTTCCCCGCACGCCGCCCGTACAAGCTGGCGCACATCGCGGTCAGCACCTCGGTGATGTCCCGCACCAGGTCATCGGCGGTCTCGGTGGGGTCGAGGACGACCAGGCGCCGCCCGGACGCCGACAGGACGGCCTCCAGATGCTCGACGCCGAACCGGGCCAGCCGGTCACGATGCTCGACCACGATCACAGCCGCCTGCGGGTCGGACAGCAGGCGGTGCAGCTTGCGGCGCCGCCCGTTGAGTCCCGACCCGATCTCGGTGACGACCTCGGCGACCGGCAGGCCAAGCCCGGTAGCTCCTTGGACCACGCGCGCGACCTGCCGGTCAAGGTCCGGCTCCTGGTCAGCCGAAGACACACGGCAGTACGCCACCACGCGCCCGGACACTTCCTCGGCAGGCTCGTCGACGAGCCACGTGCCGGACGGTGTCTGGCGAACGGGGACCGGCATACGGCCCTCTTTCGCCCACGTCCACGCGGTCTGGTAGTGGACGCCGTTGCGCGCCGCCCACTCGGAAAGCTTCACGTGATCAAGATAACATACTAGAAAGGCTGATATTCACTGATGAATACCGCAGCAGTTGTGAGCCCCCTCGGCAGGGCCTCCTCGAAGGCTACGACCCGGGTCTGACATTCCAGCCGGCGATCACCGGCCGCCCGTGCTCCGTGCCGAGTCGGCACAGCGTCCCCGTGGCCAGTTGGAACAGCGCGCCCGCCGACGGGGGCAGTCCGAGCCGGCGGGCGGTCAGCACCCGCAGGAAGTGGCCGTGCCCCACCAGCGCCACGCACCCCTCGGTGTCGGCGTGCGCCGCGTCGACCTTGGCCAGCATCCGGTCGGCCCGCTCCCCGACCTGCTCGGGCGTCTCCCCGGGATGGTCGGGCGGGCCGGGGGCCACGCCGTCCGTGAACAGGAACCAGCCCGGTCGGGTGCGCTGGATCTCTTCCGTCGTGATGCCCTCGTAGCCGCCGTAGTCCCACTCCCGCAGGTCCGCGTCGACCCGGACGTCGTGCAGCCCGATCAGCTCCGCCGTCTCCCGCGCCCGCCGCAGCGGGCTGACGAACGCCGCCCCGATCCGGTGCGAGCGGATCAGCGGCACGAGCCGCCGTGCCTGAGCCCGCCCGTCCTCGGTGAGCGGGACGTCCGTCGATCCGGTGTGCCGTCCGGAGCGCGACCAGGAGGTCTCGCCGTGCCGGACGAGAAACAGGTCGCCCACGTGTGCCCTTCCTGCCGTGCCTGATCAGCACCGTGTCACAGGGCGTCGGCCGGCGCAGTCCGGCACGCGCGAGCCGCTTACTGCCGGTACCCGCTCAGGAAGCGTCCGATCCGGCCGATGGCGGCCTCCAGGTCGTCCGCGTGGGGAAGGGTGAGGATGCGGAAGTGGTCGGGGGTGGGCCAGTTGAAGCCCGTGCCCTGGACCACCTGGATCTTCTCCCTCAGCAGCAGGTCCAGGACGAACTTCTCGTCGTCGTGGATCTTGTGCACCTTGGGGTCCAGACGAGGGAAGGCGTACAGCGAGCCCTTCGGCTTCACACATGACACGCCGGGGATCTCGTTGAGCTTCTCCCAGGCCACGGTGCGCTGTTCGTACAGCCTGCCGCCCGGGGCGGTCAGGTCGTGGATGGACTGCCGGCCGCCGAGCGCGGCCTGGATGGCGTACTGGGCGGGCGCGTTGGCGCACAGACGCATGGAGGCCAGCATGGTCAGGCCCTCCAGGTAGTTCTTCGCGTGCTGCTTCGGGCCGGTGATCACCAGCCATCCCGAGCGGAAGCCGGCTACCCGGTACGTCTTCGACAGGCCGCAGAAGGTCAGGACGACCAGGTCGGGGGCGAGCGCGGCGACCGAGTGGTGCACGGCGTCGTCGTACAGGATCTGGTCGTAGATCTCGTCGGCGAAGACCATCAGGCCGTGCCGACGGGCGAGGTCGAGGATGCCCTCGATGACCTCCTTGGGGTAGACCGCGCCGGTGGGGTTGTTCGGATTGATGATCACAACCGCCTTCGTGCGGTCCGTGACCTTCGACGCCATGTCGTCCAGGTCGGGGTACCAGTCGGCCTGCTCGTCGCACAGGTAGTGGACCGCCTTGCCGCCCGCAAGCGTGGTGACCGCCGTCCAGAGGGGGAAGTCGGGGGCCGGGATGAGGATCTCGTCGCCGTCCTCGACCAGCGCCTGCACGGCCATCGAGATCAGCTCGGAGATGCCGTTGCCGAGGAAGACGTCGTCGACGCCGACCTCCAGGCCCCGCTCCTGGTAGCGCTGGGCCACGGCGCGGCGGGCGGAGAGGATGCCGCGTGAGTCCGTGTAGCCGTGCGCCTGCGGGAGCATCCGGATCATGTCCTGGAGGATCTCCTCCGGCGCCTCGAAACCGAAGAGCGCGGGGTTGCCGGTGTTCAGGCGCAGGACGCTGTGGCCCGCCGCCTCCAGCGCGTCGGCGTGCTCGATCACCGGGCCGCGGATCTCGTAACAGACCTCGCTCAACTTGTTCGACTGCCGGAACTCCATGCGCGCTCGCCCCTCCGGTTCGTTGTGTTGCTTGGTTTTACCAAGTTCCAGCTTGGAAAGTCCAACGACATGTCTAGACTGCGTGCCATGTCACCTCGCCGAAGCTACGACCAGTACTGTTCCGCCGCCCGCGCGCTCGACACCGTCGGCGACCGCTGGACCCTGCTGATCGTCCGGGAGCTGCTCGCCGGCCCGCGCCGCTACACGGACCTGCACGCCGATCTGCCGGGCGTGAGCACGGACGTGCTCGCCTCGCGGCTGAAGGACATGGAGCGGGACGGGCTGACCACCCGCCGCAGGCTGCCCCCGCCCGGCGCGGCCTACGTGTACGAACTCACCGCGCATGGGCGGGAGTTGCTGCCCGTACTCCAGGCGCTGGGGAAGTGGGGCGAGGGGGAACTCGGCCGGCGGCGGCCCACCGACGCCCTGCGTGCGCACTGGTTCGCGCTGCCCTTGCTGCGCGGGCTCCAGGGGGAGGGGCACGGCGGTGCGGGAGCCGGCGGTGCGGGAGTCGGCGGTACGGGAGTCGACTGTGCGGGGCTTGTCGAAGTCCGGCTGGAGGAGGGGGAGTTCCATCTGTTCGTCGGTGCGCAGAGCGGGCCGGTGTACGGCTTCGGCGCCGCGCCCGGGGAGCCCGACGCGCGGCTCGTGCTCGACACTGACACCTGCACGGCCGTCGCCCAAGGGGAGTTGACCGTGCTCGAGGCGGTGCGCGCCGGGCGGATCGACGTGAGCGGTGACGGCACCCTGGCCAAGGCGCTGCGGGAGGCCTGAGAGCCCGCATGCGGGAAACCACCGCACGGCGCGAGGCGAAGCACACAAGGCCCACCGCCGTGCTGCGATGAGCCTTCTGATGGTGCGTCAGGCAGATGTTCAGGCGGTCGGCGGCACGTTCCGCGGTCGTCCCGAGCCGCGCGTCAGCGTGTAGCCGCCGATGCCGGCGAGGGCGGCCAGGATCGCGCCGATCGCGGTCCACACCCAGCGGTCGGACCACCAGCCGGACGCCCAGCCGTCATCCGGCTCGATGCTGGACAGGACGGCCGTGGCCGACGAATCGTCCTTCTCCGCCTCGGACTTCACGGCGATGCCCGGAACGAGTGGCTTCGCCAGCGAACCGTCGACGGCCGCGGCTCCACCGATGTCCTTGGAGTCCACCCGCAGTTCGGCGTCGACCGGCAGGCCCAGGTCGCCCGCCTTCAGGTCCAGGGCCGTCAGGCGGACGTAGTACGTGCCCGGCAGCGGGTCGTTCGCCCACGGCTCCGACCAGGCGCGGACCGTGCGCAGTACGCAGGCCAGCTCGACGGAGGTCGCGCCGGCGGCGGCGGTGCGCGTCTGGGCTCCGTACTGGCAGGCCTGGCGGCGCCGCAGACCGTCGTACACATCGACCTGCCAGGTCTGCGCGGTGTGCGTCTGAGGCAGTTTCACCGTCGCCTTCACGGTGGGGCGTTGACCCGAGTCCGCCGGGAACGACCAGTACAGGTAGTCGCCCGAGGAGCCGCTCGCCGTCGCCGTCTGCCCCTGGTCGATCTCCGTCGCCGTACGGAACGACGTGCCCGCTTCGGTGGGCGCGGAGCTGTCGCCGGACGGGCTCGCCGACGGGGTGGCGTCGGCCGTGGCCGACGTCGCCGCCGGGCCGAGCGTCAGCCCGAGCGCCAGTCCGAGAGCGGGCAGGGCGCTGTTCAACACGCGTGTGATCCACATCAGTTGGTCCTCCAGACCGCGACCCGCCAGCGTGACAGCCAGCCCCACAGCACACCCGCGAGGAAGCCGACCAGCACCAGGACGCCCAGCAGCCACCAGCCGCGGCCGAGGCCGAAGGAGGCGACGTCGCTCGCCTGTGACGGGCCGTCGACCACGTCCACGGTCAGCTCCAGCGGCATGCCCGGCGTGGTCTTCACGCCGGCCGCCGCCGAGTAGGAATTGGTCACCTGCACGCACACCGTCTCGGCGGGCGCCTCGTCCTCGTCGCTCTCCGCCTTCGGGTAGCGCAGACCGGTCGAGATGACGTCGGTACGGCCGTTGCCGGACGCCTCGCCGCGCACGATCTCCCGGCCGTGCACCGTGACCGCCCGCAGCAGCACCCCGTAGTCGGGGTTCATGGCACGGTCCGCCGACACGCTCACCGAGGCGCGCAGCTCCTGGCCCGGCTCCACGTCGACCTTGTACCAGCGCTCCTGGCCGAACTCCTCGCGGTCGGTGTACAGACCGGACTTCAGCGTGGGCGCCTTGGTGCAGGAGGCCGCGCCCGTGGCGGCCACCGGCGTCACCACGGGGTCGGCGGCCCGGTCCACCAACTGGTTGACGCGGTCGGTGAGTTCCTCGGTGTGCTCCACCGACGTGTAGGTGCCGCCGGTCGCCTCGGCGATGCAGCTGAGCTGCTGGCGCATCTTGACGTTCGGCACCAGGCCGAGGGTGTCGATGGTCAGGCCGATGCCCTTGGCCGCGATCTCACGGGCCACCACGCACGGGTCGAGCGGGGCGCAGGTGTCCTCACCGTCGCTGATCAGCACGATGCGCTTGGAGCCGGTGCCGCCCTCGAGATCGTCGGCCGCCTTCAGCAGTGCGGGGCCGATCGGCGTCCAGCCGGTCGGCGACAGGGTCGCCACCGCCGTCTTCGCCTCGGTGCGGTCCAGCGGGCCGACCGGGTAGAGCTGCGCGGTGTCCTTGCAGCCCGTCTTCTGGTCGTCGCCCGGGTAGTTGGCGCCGAGGGTGCGGATGCCCAGGAGAACGTTCTCCGGTGTCGCGTCCAGCACCTCGTTGAACGCCTGCTTGGCCGCGGCCATCCGCGTCCCGCCGTCCATGTCCTTCGTCCGCATCGAACCGCTGACGTCGAGGACCAGGTCGACCTTGGGCGCGAGGGCGGTGGTCTCGTCGGCTACCGCCCCGGCCGGGAACGCGATCCCGGCCGCGAGCAGGGCGAGCAGGGCGCAGACGCCCGCCGCCAGCCGTTGTGTTCTGATCATCGGCGGATCCTATTGATCAGAGGCGTCCCGCCACAAAACGACGGCACAACCGCTCACGAAAACGACGGCGAACCGGGGTTCGGCGACGCGGGGGAACCGGGTTCGGGAATCGCGGCGGAACCCGGGCCTCGCCATGCGCCGTATGCGGTTTCGGTGATGCGGGCGGAAGCCGGCCTCGGTGACGCGTGTGGGACCGGTATCGGTGGCGCGACGGAAGGCCGGGTTCGGTGACGCGGGGAACCTCGGTCGCCGGGAACGTGGTCAGTTCGCGTTCGGCGCGGGCGGGTTGGGGGACAGCGGGTTGGGCAGCAGTGTCCACTGGTCGCCGGGTACGCCCGGCGACAGCCGCATCAGCGTCAGTGCCTTTGTGGGAAGCGGTCTTTCGCGCAGTGCCGTGAGGTCCGGGGTGCGTGGCAGGTCCCGTAGGGCCGACTCCAGGGCCGTCCGCAGGGCCTGGCGGCTGCCGGCCGTCGCCGCGAGCGAGCCCGCGACCAGGGAGCCGAACAGCTTGCGTCGCAGCGCCGTGACGTCGTCCGTGAGGATCCGGGCGGGCAGGTCGGCCGGCAGCGGGACGCCGCGTCGGGCCAGCCGGGCCGGGCTGACCCGGATGTCGGCCAGGTCGCGGTAGACCAGCCGCAGCGGCGCGCCCGAAGCCGACAGCACGACCAGCAGGTTCTGGCCGTGCGCCTCCAACGCCACGCCCAGTTCCAGCAGGCGCAGCCCGACGGTGAGTGCGAGCCGCGCGAACTGCGCCAACCAGACGGCGGAGCCCGACAGTTCGGTTCCGGCGAGGGCCCCCACCGGGACGACGTGCTCGCCCGGCGCCCCGTACACGCGCGGCGACTCGCGCAACACGGCCGCCAGGTCGGGGGAGTCGGCGGTGGCCGCGCCCAGCGTGCGGGTCATGTGCAGCAGGCCGTCTGTGCGCGGCGTCAGACTCTCCGCGAAGGCGGACAGGGCCGCGGAGGCGGCGATGGAGCCGACGGAGATGTCCCGCACCGAGGACGTCAGCCGGGTGCTCAGCGCGGTCTTGACATGCGGCCCGCCGGGCAGCGCGAGCGTGCGCAGCGCCATCAGCGGATGCGCGACGAGCTCCTCCTCGCAGGATCGTTTGAGCACGTGCGCCGCCTGCCACGGATGCACCGGGATCAGCAGCCGGCCCCCGTCCCGCAGCCGCTCCGGCCACTCACCCGACACCAGGCACTCACCGGCCGGCACCGGCAGCAGACCCAACCGCACCGACGGCCGGTGCTCGGGCCCGTACGCCAACTGCTCGGCGACCGAGAAGCCCGGCCGCGCACGGCAGTTGGGGTGGTAGGGGTGCCCGTCGACGACCCGCTGTTCCCACTCCCAGTCGTGCACCGGCCACTCCCGCGGGTCCTTCGACAAGGCGTCGTCGGGCTCCTGCGCGGCCCGCGACAGCGCCAACGACGCGACGCTGTGGCCGAGTTCGGCGGCGAAGGCCCCGCCGTGCGGCACCGCAAGCGCCGTCGTCAACGCCGCGGGATCCTCGTACGCCACCCCGTCCAGCCGCACCTCGGTCACGTAGGAGGCGGTCGCGTACGGGTCGGCGCGCGGACCGTGCAGACGGCGGCCGTCACGCAGCCGCAGCACGCTCTGCGTCCCCGACTCCTCCCGGTGCGCGATCCAGGGCAGCGGCTCGTGGACGAGGGCCCGCCACAGCCGGGTCAGCACGGCCGCCCGCGCCCCGGGCAGCGCGGCCGAGTACCGGGGGCCGAGAGCGGGGCGTACGGCGGCCAGTTCCGCGGCGATCTCGGCCTCGACGGTGGGGGGACGGTGCACGGGTGGGCTCCTGGGGTACGGGCTGGTGGTACGGGTACGACGTCACGGAGGGCCGTGACGACAGCGATACTGATCGTCTCCGCCCAGAAGAACCGTAGGGAACCAGGGAACCAGTGGATCGCGTGGACCTCATACCTCCGCCCGCCGACGCCGCGGCGCCCGCCGACGGCGTCGCCGAGCGCGCCGACGCCTACGCGGCCGCGCCGCTGCTCAACTGCCTCCTGCGGGAGGTCGCGCAACCGCTGCCGGGACCGCCGGGAGGCGACGACCGGTTCGTGTACCGGCTGCCCGGTGACCGTCTGCTGCGGGTGCGCGGCGCCCGGCGGCCCGCCGACCCCGAGGTGTACGCGGCGGGCGCCTGGCACCGCCTCGGCCACCCCGAGCTCGTCAAACTGGCCGGCGACGTACTGCGCCGGCACACCGGGCTGTCCAACCACGAGCTGCCCGCCGAGATGATCGACAGCAGGGACGCGGTGGCCGCACTGCTCACCGCACGCGCGCGTGCCACCCCGCCGGACTCCCGCTACCTGCGTTCCGAGCAAGCACTGATCACCGGCCACCCCCACCACCCCGCCCCCAAGGCGCGCGGCGGCGGCCCGCACGCAGGCTGGCTGCCGTACGCCCCCGAGGCGCACGCCCGGTTCCCGCTGGTTGTGCTGGGCCTGCGCGAGGATCTGGTCGTCGAGGAGGGCGACACCGGTGCGCTGGACGCGCTCGGCGAGGCGCCGCCCGGCTACCGGCTGCTGCCCGCCCACCCCTGGCAGCTCGACCTGGCCGGCCCGCTGCTCGCGCCCGCCTTCGCCGACGGCCGGCTGCTGCGGCTCGGCACGACCGACTTCGAAGCCTGGCCGACGGCCGCCGTACGCACCGTGTACGCGCCCGAGCGTGATCTGTGTCTGAAGTTCAGCCTCGACGTCCGCATCACCAACGACATCCGCCGGCTGTGGCGCCACGACCTGCTGAAACTGCGCCGCACCGACGCGGCGGCGGTCCACGCCTTCGCGGCGCTCGCCGGCGCCGACGACGGGCGGGCGGTCCGCGCACCGGCCGCCTGGCTGAGCGACCGCGGCTACCGCACCGCCGCCTTCGCCTTCGAGGAGCTCGCCGTCCTGGTCCGTGACGGTCTGGACGACCACCTGCTGCCCGGCGCGACCCCGTTGCTCGCCGCGGGCCTCGTGGAGGGCTTCGACGGCAGCCCCCTGGCCGCCACGGCGGACCCGGCCGCCTGGTGGGAGGCCTACCTGGCCGTCGTCGTCCCGCCGGCGCTCCAGGTCTTCGCCGACCACGGCGTCGTCCTGGAGGCGCATCTGCAGAACACCCTGGTCGCCGTCGACGCCGACGGCACCCCCGTGCAGGCCCTGTTCCGGGACGCCGAGGGCGTGAAACTGCTGCCGGACGTGGAGCGGGCGGCCGGCTGGGAGCGGCTGGTGTACTGCCTGGTCGTGAACCACCTCTGGGAGGTCGCCGCGGCCCTCGCCGAACACCACCCCGGCGTCGACCCCTGGCCCGCCGTCCGCCGTGAACTGGCCCGCCACGATCTCCCCGAGGCCGCCGCCCTGCTCACCGCGCCGACCCTGCCCGGCAAGACGAACCTGCTGCTGCGCTGGACCGGCGCGGACGGGGCGGACGCCCGCTACCTGCCGTTGCCCAGTCCCCTCGCCGCGGGCCGCTGACCCACCCCGGCCGGTGTGCCGCGCGACGTGACCGCTGGTCGATACGCGAACCCTTTCAGCGTCCTGCGGATCCGGGTCGCCTCACGCGCGGCCGATCCCCCCGACACACTGTGCCGCGGTCAGTTCAGGCCGAGGCCTCGGGCGATCAGCCCGCGCTGGACGTCGTTGGTGCCGCCGCCGAGGAAGGCCAGGACGGACAGGCGCAGGCCCAGCTCGAAGATGCCCGCGCCCGGGGCGTCCGGTGTGTGGAGGGCCGCCGCGGGGCCGAGGATCTCCAGGGCGTCGCGGCTGAGCTGCTCCACTGCCTCGGCGGCCAGCACGCCCGCCATGGCCGCGGCGAGGCGCGCGGTGTGCGCCGCACCGCGCTCGGCCCGCTCGGCCTGCTCAGCCCTCTCGGCCGCCTCGGCGAGCAGGACGTTCACCGCCTGGACCTGGACGGCCATGCCGCTCAGCCTGGCTCGCCCGGCCGATCCGGGCGGGCCGAGCACACGGTCCGGATCGGCACGGCCGGCTGCCAGCAGTTCGTCGAACTGCCGACGGCACATCCCGGCGATATCGCTGGCCAGCAGCAGTCGTTCACCGGTCAGGGTGTCCGTGATGACCTGCCAGCCGCGGTTGACCGGGCCGATCCGCGCGGAGTCGCTCACCCGGACGTCGTCGAAGGTCACCGTGCAGCAGATCTGCCCGGACAGGGCCTGGTGCTGCTCCGTTGCGATCCCCGCGGACGCCATCGGAACCATGAACATGCTGATCCCGGCCAGCGGCAGCTTCGCGTCCACGTCCGTGCGCACGGCGAGCCAGATGTACTGCGCCGTGTGCGCGTTGGCGATCCAGGACTTCGTCCCGTTGATCACCCAGTCGTCGCCGTCCCGGATCGCGGTCGTGGTCAAAGACGCGAGATCGGACCCCGCCTCGGGCTCGCTGTAGCCCAGGCAGAAGGTCAGGGTGCCTTCCTGGATCCGGGGCAGATATGTCGCCTTCTGCTCGGAGGTTCCGTAGGTGACCACGGGAGCGCCGACCACCGAGACGGCAGCCATCGCGTGGGCGACCGGCAGCTGGTGATAGGCGGTCTCGTCCTGGAGGGCCAGCTGCTCGGCGAGCGTGGCGTGGCGGCCGCCGTCGGCGGTGGGCCAGGTCATCCCGAACCACTTCCGCGCGGACATGGCCGCCACCAGAGCGGGATCGTCGCCCTTGGCGAACGCTCGGGCGCCGGTGCGGTGTTCGGCGCCGAAGGCGCGGACCTGTTCCCGCATCGCCGCCGCGGGCGCGGTGGACGCCACGGCGGGCAGACCGGCGGCGGTCCCGAGGAGGATGTCGGCGACCGTTCCGAGCGGTGGCGGACAGGACGGCAGCAGCGCGATGTCGGCGTGCACCCGGCGGAACAGCCAGGGGGCCTGATGCTCTTCGAAGTACCCGCCCGCGCCGAGGTTGTGATGGGCGCTGACCTGGATGCGCGGTGCGACAGCGACCGCGTGGCACACCGCGAGCTCCGTGGCGAGGATCCGGTCCGGTGCGTGCTCAGCGTGTCTGCGGACGGCATCGTCGATGAGGAGCTCGCCCGCGCGCAGTTCGATCTCGCGGGTCGCCGCACGCTGTTGGACCGCGCCGAACCCGCCGATCGGCCGGCCGAACTGCCGACGGACCTTCGCATGGGCGAGGGAACGGTCATGAGTCCGCCGCGCGGCCGCCATCGCCCGTACCGTCAGGCCCAGCCGGAGCAGGGAGAGCGCCCGGCCGGCCTGCTCCGGACCGACGTCGACGACGGCCTGCGGACCGCCCAGATGGAGCCGGGCCCAGGCGGGCGACGCCAGCCCGGGCTGGGGGACGGCGAACTCCACGGGCCGCACCGACGCGCGCCCGCCCGCGGGCGGCAGGACCAGGACATGTGAGGCAGCCGTCCCGCCCTCCGCGAACGGTATTGTCTCGGCCGCCGGGTCCGCCGGCGCCACCACGATCCGCACGTCCGCGGAGCGGATGCGGGCCACGGTCTCCGGGGCTTCGGTCAGCAGGCCCGCGGCGACGAAGCCGTCCATCACGGGCAGCGGGCAGGCCGCCGCTCCGGTGGCCCGGACCAGCGCGACGGCGTCGGTGAGGTCGCCGGGGTCGAACCAGCCCCGGGCCGCGGCCGTTCTCCACAGCCGGGCCAGGGCGGCGTCGTCCGCCAGGTCAGGATAATTCCACTGCCGGGTCAACAGTTCGGTGATTTCATCCATGCTGAGCATTCGCCCGTCCCGCCTGCGGTGTCCATTGCCGCGCCGTCGGTCCGAGCGTAGGGACCGCGTCAATGCCGGGCAACGCGAGGCCCCAAACAATAGGGGCCTGATAGGGGTTCGCCGAATTAAGTGGGCGGATAGGCTCGAACGCGACTGAGGGATCGGCCAGGGGTGCTGCGCTCGGAAAGGTGAGGGCATTGGGAAATACCGACGACGACAGTTGGATCCGCGTCCACCGCGAGGCGCCGGAAGGTATGCGTCTGTTCTGTTTCCCCCACGCGGGCGGCGCCGCCAGTTACTTCTACTCGTGGTCGAGGTCGCTGCCTCGGGACATCGAGGTGCTGGCCCTGCAGTACCCGGGCCGCCAGGACCGCGGCAGCGAGCCCTGCGTCCGCAGCATCCCCGAGCTGGCCGACCGGATCCATGCGGCGATCCGGCCGCGGCTGGGGGAGCCGTTCGCGTTCTTCGGCCACAGCATGGGAGCGATCCTCGCCTTCGAGGTGGCGCGCAGGATCGCCCGGGAGGAGGGGGCCGCCCCGGCGCATCTGTTCGTCTCCGGCCGACGGGCACCCTCCCTGGTGCGGCACGAGGAGCTGCACCGGGCGAGCACGGCCGCGTTCGTCGCGGAGATGCGCGCGCTGGGCGGCACGGACCCGCGCATCCTGGCGGACGAGGAGCTGCTGAACCTCGTCCTGCCGACGGTCCGCGCCGACTACCGGGCCATCGAGACATACCGGTACGAGGCCGGGCCACCCCTGTCGTGCGACATCACCGCGCTGGTCGGGGACAGCGACCCCAGGGCGTCCGTCGACGACGCGGCGGCCTGGTCGGGGCACACGCTCGGCCGGTTCGACATGCGGATCTTCCCGGGCGGCCACTTCTATCTGGACGACTGCCGGGCCGGGGTGTCCGACGTGATCTCGTCCGTGCTCTCCGGAGTACGGCAGGAGACGGGTCGTGCCTGACGCGTCCGTGCGTCTCCCGGAAATTCTCCGCGGTCTCTCGCGCGGACCGTACGTCGATTGCGTCTTGACCGAAACCCCTACCGCACCCCTAGCCCCACTCTTCTTCGCTTAAGGGTGCGGTAAGGGTTGGGGTCCGCTCGCCCGGAACATAACGTTGCCGAGTGTACCGGGCCACGTAAATCAAATGTCGCTGCATCTCACTTTCCGCATACGGTCTCCGGGGGGATTGAATTGGCAACGGTCGAATACACACCGGAAAACGACTGATGGACTTCGAGCTGTCACCTATTCAACGTGAACGCTGCGCCGGCATCGGCGCGGCTGTCGCCGAGCGGTTCGCCGAGCATGTGACGTCCGCCGACCCGGAGCTGGTGCGGCTTGCCTGGAAGGACGCGGCGGGCGTCGGACTGACGGGACTGTGCCTGTCCGAGCAGCACGGCGGGGCGGGGCTGGGGGCGCTGGACACGGCGCTGGGCCTCGAGGCGTTCGGCCGCTCCTGCTCCGACATGGGCCTGGTGTTCGGGGTCGCGGCGCACCTGCTGTCGTGTGCCGTGCCCGTCGGGGAGTTCGGGACGGACGAGGCGGCCAGGGAGCTGCTGGCGGGCATGGCGGCGGGCGACCTGATCGCCGGGAACGCCATGACCGAGGACGAGGCGGGCTCGGACATCGGGCGGATCCGTACCACCGCCACCCGCACGGGCGAGGGGTATGTGCTGGCGGGGGAGAAGTCCTTCGTCAGCAATGCCCCGGTCGCGGACGTGTTCGTGACCTATGCGGTCACGGACCCGTCCGCCGGGTTCCTGGGCGTCTCGGCGTTCGCCGTGCCGCGGGAGCTCGACGGTGTCGTCGTGGGTCCGCCGCTGCGCAAGATGGGGCTGAACGGCTGCCTGGCGGCGCGGGTGCGGTTCGAGGACTGCGTCGTACCGGCCCGGTATCTGCTCGGTGCCGAGGGCAGCGGCGGGGCGATCTTCCAGCACTCCATGGCGTGGGAGCGCGGCTGTCTGTTCGCCGCGTACCTGGGGCTGATGGAACGGCAGCTGGCCGAGTGCGTCAGCCGTACGACCCGACGGCGTCAGTTCGGGCGGAAGATCTCCGGGTTCCAGGCCGTGTCGCACCGGATCGCCCGGATGCGGCAGCGGCTGGAGAGCGCGCGGCTGCTTCTGTACCGCGCCTGCTGGCTGCTCGACCAGGGCCGCACGGACGTCACCGCGATCGCCATGGCGAAGACCGCCGTGTCCGAGGCCGCGGTCGCCAACAGCCTGGACGCCATGCAGCTGTTCGGCTCGGCCGGCTATCTGGCCGACGCCGGGATCGAGGAGCAGCTGCGCGACTGCCTGCCCACCACCGTCTTCTCCGGGACGACCGAGATCCAGCTGGAGCTCATCGCGAGAGAGGCAGGCCTGTGACCCTCCATCAACTCGTCATCGAGGCCGCCGCACGCAGGCCCGACGCACCGGCCGTGAGCGGGCCGTCCGGCGCCCTCACCTACGGCGAGCTCGATGCCGCGGCCGACGCGATCGCCGCCAGGCTCACCCGTCAGGGCGTCCGGCGCGGTGACCGTGTCGTGCTCTGGGCGGGCAAGAGCCCGGCGACGGTGGCGGCGACGCAGGCCGTTCTCAGGCTCGGCGCCGCCTATGTGCCCGTCGACGGCAGCAGCCCGGTGGCCCGGGTCGCGGCCATCGCCAGGGACTGCGCGGCGCGCGTCGTCCTGACGAACGGCGCACGGATTCCACGGATCTCCGCCGAACTGGGCCCGGACGTCCGCTACGAGGAGCTCGACGGCCCCTACGAGCCGGCGCCGGCCGTCGACACCGCCACGGGCCCCGACGAGCTGGCGTACATCCTGTACACGTCGGGGTCGACGGGCGCGCCCAAGGGCGTGTGCCTGACCCACGCGAACGCACGGGCTTTCGTCGACTGGGCGTACGACCTGCTGGCGCCCGGTGAGGACGACCGCTTCGCCAACCATGCGCCCTTCGCCTTCGACCTGTCGGTGTTCGACCTGTACGTGGCGTTCCGCGCCGCTGCGTCGGTGCATCTCGTTCCCCCCGAGCTGTCCTTCGCGCCGATGCAGCTCGTCGAGTTCCTCCACCGCGAGCGGATCGGCGTCTGGTACTCGGTGCCGTCCGCCCTCGCGGTGATGATGCGGCACGGCGGACTCCTCGACCGTCCGGCGCCCGAGACGCTGCACACCGTCCTGTTCGCGGGTGAGCCGTTCCCCATCGCGCAGCTCCGCGACCTGGCCGGCTGGACCGGTGCGCGGATGATGAACCTCTACGGCCCGACCGAGACCAACGTGTGCACCTACCACGAGGTCACGAAGGCGGACCTGGACCGCGACCGTCCGGTGCCGATCGGCATCGCGGCGAGCGGCGACCGGGTCTGGGCGCTGCGGGACGACGGAGGAGTCGCGACCGCGGGCGAGGAGGGCGAACTCGTCGTGGACGGCCCCACGGTGATGTCCGGCTACTGGGGCCGACCGCCGCACAGCGGCCCCTACCGAACCGGTGACATGGTCCGGGTCCTTCCCGAGGGCGCGTTCGACTACGTCGGGCGCCGCGACCAGATGGTGAAGATCCGCGGCCACCGGGTCGAGCTCGGCGAGGTCGAGTCCGTGCTCGAGAACCACGCCGACGTCGCGGAGGCCGCCGCGGTGGCGGTGGGCGAAGGAGTCGACGCCCGCCTGGTGGCGTTCGCGGCCCCGCGATCCGGCTGTGACCTCGGCGTTCTGGCACTGCGGCAGTACCTCTCCCAGCGCCTGCCGCGCTACATGGTGGCGGACGAGGTGCGGATCCTCTCCCCGCTGCCGAGGAACGGCAACGGCAAGATCGACCGGCTGGTGCTGCAGGCGCGCGCCGGCGGGTCCGGAACAGGCAGTTCATGAACCGGAGTCGTGTCAACGATCTCCCGACACCCGGCAGAAACCGGCAGAAGGGGCGGCGTAATGACCCTCGATGAGGTCACACCGCGGATCACGGCCTTCATCAGCGAGAGCTTTCTCGACGGTGACCCGAAAGGCGAACTCACCGAGTCCACCCCGCTGCTCGAGTGGGAGGTCCTCAACTCCATGAACAGCGCACTCCTGCTGAACTTCCTGCGGGAGGAACTGCGGGTCGACGTGCCGCTGTCGTCGATCAACGCGGCGAATTTCCGAGACATCGCCTCCATCAGCAAGCTCGTCGGCGGCCTGCTGGCCGTCCCCGCGGAAGGTGCCTGAGAACGATGAGTGTCGACTATGACGTCGTGATCGTCGGCGGTGGGCCGGCCGGTTCCAGCGCCGCCGCCTACCTGGCCAAGGCCGGTATGTCGGTGGCCGTGTTCGAGGGCGAGAACTTCCCCCGGCCGCATGTGGGCGAGTCGCTGGTCCCCGCCACCACCAGGGTGCTGCTGGAGACCGGCGTGATGGACAAGATCGAGGCGGCGGGCTTCCCGCGCAAGTACGGCGCGGCCTGGACGTCGTCCCAGTCGCGCAATGTCACCGCCGGCCAGGCGAGCACGCTCACGCATGAGCTCGGCGCGGCCGACATCCTCTTCAGTGAGCGCGACCAGCCGGGCGTCGACCGGGACTACACCTTCCACGTCGACCGCAGCAAGTTCGACCTCATCCTGCTCAAGCACGCCGAAAGCCTGGGCGCCAAGGTCTTCCAGGGGGTCCGGGCGCAGCGCGTGGACTTCGACGACCCGGACAAGGTCACCCTGACCTGCCGCATGGGTCCCAAAGAGGTGGACGTCACCGCGAAAATGATCATCGACGCCTCCGGCCGCCAGACCATGCTGGGCCGGCAGCTCGGGATCAAGGAGGCGGACCCCGTCTTCAACCAGTACGCCATCCACGCCTGGTTCGACGGCCTCGACCGGTCCGCGGTCGCCAACACCCCCGAGAAGGTCGACTACATCTACGTGCACTTCCTGCCGATCAGCGACACCTGGGTCTGGCAGATCCCCATCACCGACACCGTCACCAGCGTCGGGGTCGTGACGCAGAAGCACCGCTTCGCCGAGGCGAACATGGACCGCGACAAGTTCTTCTGGAGCTTCGTGGAGAGCCGGCCGGACCTGGCCGAGGCGCTGAGGAAGACGGAGCAGGTGACGCCCTTCAAGGTCGAGGGCGACTACAGCTACGCCATGCGGCAGATCTGCGGCGACCGGTACGTGCTGCTCGGTGACGCCGCGCGCTTCGTCGACCCGATCTTCTCCAGCGGGGTGAGCGTCGCGCTCAACAGCGCGCGGCTGGCCTGCCGTGACATCGTCGCCGCCGTCGAGGCCGACGACTTCTCGCGGGACAGGTTCACCACCTACGAGAAGACGATCCGCAACGGCGTCCGCAACTGGTACGAGTTCATCTCGGTCTACTACCGGCTGAACATCCTGTTCACCACGTTCGTGCAGGACCCGCGGTACCGGCTGGACATCATCCGGCTGCTCCAGGGCGACCTCTACGACGAGGAGGAGCCGGAGGTGCTGCGCGTCATGCGGGAGACGGTGACCGCCGTGGAGCAGGACCCGTCCCACCTGTGGCACTCGTACCTGGGCTCCCTGCGTGCCCCGGTCCTGGCCCCGGCCTTCTAGGGCGTGTTGCGCAGGTCCCGGCCCCCGCGGCCGTTTCCAGGGAACTCCGGGTCGTGACCGGCGGCGCCGCCCGGGCCGGTTCGGTCCGCGTCCGCGGGGAGTGCGAGTGTCCGGGTCACGACCCGGACACCCGGCGCCCGGACCGTGACGGAGCCGATCACTTCGTTATGGACCACAAGGTCGGCCAGCGACCACCCGGAGATGTCGCCGCACCCGTCGGGAAGCGAGACCACGGCGCCGTGCGCCGTCGTGACGATGCCGCGCAGGTTCGTGGCGAGCCCGGTGCCGAGGGCCTTCGCCACGGCCTCCTTACGGGTCCAGAAACGGAGCACCTGTGCGTCTCTGCGCGCTTTCGGCAGCTCGTCCACGGCCTTCAGCTCGGCTTCGGACAGTGCCGTCCGGGCCAGCGCGCCGCGGTCGGCCAGCGGCCGCAGCCGCTCGACGTCGACGCCGACCGGAGCGTCCCAGGACACGGCGGCCGCCACCACGGCCTCGGCATGACTGAGGCTCACGTGGAGGCCGCCGGGGTCGACGACCAACGGGCGCCCCCGGGCGTCGCGCTCCCAGACCTGCCGGTCCGGCGGACATGAGGTGTACGCCGCGACCAGTTGCCGACCGACCCGATGTGCGGTGGCCCGCGCCCGGCGATACCGCCGGGCGCGCTGGTCCAGGCTGAGCGGCTCGCCCCCGGGCGCCGCGCCCACCGCCACCCAGACGGCGACGTAGCCGGACCCCGCGAGGTGGGGCTCACTCATCTGTCGCCCTCTCCGGTATCCCACGGGGATCCCGATGCCGAAATTGCGGAAGATCATTGTAGAGCGAGGACTATCTTCAATGGCAGAACGACCGCTGACGAGCCCGTACGCTACGCCGATCGCCGTCGTCGGCATCGGCTGCCGGTTCCCCGGCGGCGCCCGCGATCTCGACTCCTTCGGTGCGGCGCTCAGCTCCGCGACCGCCGTCTTCGGGGACGTCCCCGCGACCCGCTGGGACCGCGGGTTCGCCGCCCCGGGCCCCTCAGGGCCGGGCACGGCGAGCCATGTCGGGGGGTTCCTGGAGGACATCGACCGGTTCGACGCCTCCTATTTCGGGGTCTCGCCACGCGAGGCGAGCGCGATGGACCCCCAGCAGAGGCTGCTGCTCGAGGTGGCCTGGGAGGCGATGAGCGACTCCGGGCGGCCCGCGCACGCCTGGCACGGCACCCGCACCGGGGCGTTCTTCGGGATGTTCGCGCACGACTACGCGACGCTGCACACCAAGACGCTCGGCATCAAGGGCATCGGGCCGCACTACGCCAGCGGAACCGAGTTCAGCTTCGCGGCGGGCCGGCTGGCCTACACCTTCGACCTGCACGGGCCCATGGCCTCGCTCACCGCCGCCTGCTCCTCCTCCTTGTTCGCCGTGCACCTGGCGAGCCAGAGTCTGCGGTCCGGCGAGAGCGACATCGCCCTGGCCGGCGGCGTCAGCCTGATGATCACGCCCGAGCTGAGCGTCTTCATGAGCAGGATCGGCGCGATCTCGCCGACCGGGCGGTGCCGCCCGTTCGCGGCCGACGCCGACGGCATCCTCCGCGGTGACGGATGCGGCGTCCTCGTACTGAAGCGCCTGCCCGACGCCCTCGCCGACCGGGACCGGATCTACGCGGTCCTGCGGGCCTCGGTGGCCAACCACGACGGTCGCAGCCTCGGCATCACGGCGCCCAACGGCGTCGCCCAGGCCGAACTGCTGCGCTCCGCCCTCGGCAACGCGGAGATCGGTCCGTCGGACCTGGACTACGTGGAGGCCCACGGCACGGGGACCCCGCTCGGCGACCAGGTCGAACTCATGGCGCTGGACGAGGTCTACGGGCGGCAGCGGGATCCGGACGGCCCGCCTCTTTACGTGGGCTCCAACAAGGCGGTGTACGGGCACACCGACGGCGCGGCCGGAGTCGCCGGCCTGCTGAAGGGCCTGTGGGTCATCAACGCGCGGGAGGTGCCCGCCCAGCCCGACCCCGGGCGGCTCACCTCGGCCGTCGCCTGGGACCGCGGCAGGCTGGCGGTGCCCCTCGACACGGTCAGCCTCGCCGGACGGGACCGGCCGGTCCGCGTCGGGGTGAGCTCGTCCGGGCTCAGCGGCACGAACGTCCATGTGATCGCGGAGGGCGTCGAGCCCGCCGCCGTCGAGCCCGCGGACACGCGCCCCGCCGGCCCCTACGTGCTGCTCGCCTCGGCCGCCCACCGGCCGGGCCTGGCCGATCAGATCTCCGCGATGGGGGAGCGGGTGAGCGCGGATGCCGACGGGCTCGGCGACCTGCTCGCCTCCGCCGCCACCCGGCGCACTCATGAACGGCACCGGTTCGCCGCCGTCGCGGCGGGACCGCAGGAGCTGGCGGCGGCCCTGGAGGAGATGGAGGAGGCGCCGGACGGCGCCTACTTCGGCGCCGTGGACCCCGAGGGCGCCCCCGAACCGGTGTTCGTGTACTCCGGTCAGGGCGCGCAGTGGCCGGGCATGGCGGTGGACCTGTACGACGCCTCGCCCGTGGTCCGGGAGACCCTCGACGAGTGCGACGCGCTGATCCGGCGGGATGTGCCGTGGTCGCTGATGGACGAGCTGCGACGGGGCGAGGACGCCCGGCTCGACCGCACCGACATCGCCCAGCCCGCCCTCCTCGCCGTACAGACGGCCCTGACCGGCTGGCTGGCCGAATGCGGCATCCGGCCCGAGACAGTGGTCGGACACAGCGTCGGGGAGATCGCCGCCGCGCACGCGGCGGGCGCGCTCACCCGTGCCGACGCCGTGCGGCTGGCCGTCCGGCGGGGACAGATCCTTCAGGAGACGGCGGGCCGGGGCGCCATGCTGGCGGTCCGCGCCGACCGGGACACGGTCCTCGCGATGCTGGCCGACACCGGTCTGCCGGTGGTGATCGCCGCGGTCAACGGACCCGAGACGGTCGTGCTCAGCGGCCCCGGCGACGCCGTCGACTCGGCCGCGGCGGCGATCGAGGGCCGCGGCCTGCGGTGCAAGCGACTGCCCGGCGGCTACGCGTTCCACAGCCCGGTGGTGGCCGAGTGCGGTCCGCGGCTGCGGGAGGAGCTGGCCTCTCTCACCGTCGACACGCCCTCGGTGCGGCTGATCTCCACCGTGCTGCCGGACGATCCGGACGTGCGCTTCGACGCGGGTTACTGGGAACGCAACCTCACCGACCCCGTACTCCTGTGGCCCGCCGTCGACCGGCTGCTCGCCGAGGGCGACCGGGCGTTCGTCGAGATCGGCCCGCACTTCACGCTGGCCCGGCCGCTCGCGGACGCCGTCCGTCGCCGTGGACGCCGGGGACCGGTGACGGGCACCATGCGCCGCGGCGAGTCCGGGCTGCTCGGGTTGCACAGGACGGTCGCCCGACTCCATGTCGCCGGCATCGACGTGGACTGGACGAAGATCACTGGCACGCCGGGCCGGTACCGGACGCTGCCGGTGCCCTCGTGGGGCGGCGACAAGTACTGGCTGCCGGGAGTCGAGCCCGGCGAGCAGGGCAGCGACCCGGCTGCCGTGCCGGCGCAGATCCACCTGAGCCTGCGCGACGGCGACGGCCGGGTGATCGGCGACATGGTCGCGCGCCCGACGGACGACGCCGCCCCGGGAGCCCGCGGCGCCGAGGCCCCGCCGGCTCCCCTGGCCGCACCCGTACCCGCACCCGTACCCGCACCCGCACTCGGGGCCGTGCCCGCACCCGCCAGGAAGCCGCGGGCGGACGGTGGCCCGCTGCGGCGGGTCGAGGAGCATGTGGCGGCGGTGCTCGGCCTCTCCGGCGACCAGCCGCCCGCGCGCCGGCGCGGCCTGTTCGACCAAGGACTCGACTCGCTCACCGCGGTCGAGCTGCGGGACCGCCTGGCCGCCGAGTTCGGCCTGGAGCTGCCCCCGACGATCGTCTTCGAGAAGCCGACGATCGAGGCACTCGCCGCGTTCCTGGCGGAAGCCGCCCCCGAAGCCGCCCCCCAAGCAGCGCCTGAAACCGACGGCCGGAACCGGGCGACCTCGCCGGTTGCCCGGTCCGGCGGGCCTGCGGACGAGGACGGGTCGGCGGACGACGCCGTCGCGGTGATCGGCATGGCGTGCCGGCTGCCCGGCGCGAGTTCGCCGGAGGAGTTCTGGGCGCTGCTGACCGAGGGCCGCCACGCGATCCGCGACATGCCGGCCGGCCGCCGGTCCGACCCGATCTGGGCCGAGGCCGGGTCCGGCGTCCCCCTCCGCGGCGGCTTCCTCGACGAGGTGGAGGGATTCGACGCGGAGTTCTTCCGCGTCTCGCCGCGCGAGGCGAAGTCCCTCGACCCGCAGCACCGGCTGCTCCTCGAGGTCGCCTGGGAGGCACTGGAGGACGCCGGGCAGCCCGCGCCCACCCTGGAGGGCCGGGCCGCGGGTGTCTACTTCGGCCTCAACACCGCCGACTACCAGCAGCTGCTCACCCGTGACATGGCCGACGTCAACCACTTCTACGGCACCGGCACCACGTTCGCCGCGGCCGTCGGACGTCTGTCGTACTTCCTCGGACTGAGCGGCCCCAGCATCGCCGTCGACACCGCGTGCTCCTCCTCCCTCACCGCGATCCACCTGGCCTGCCAGGGCCTGCGCGAGGGGGACTGCGAGATCGCCGTCGTGGGCGGGGCCAACGTGATCGTCGCGCCCACGGTGTCGGTCTCCATGGCCGGCGCCGGCGCCCTGGCCCCCGACGGCAGGTGCAAGACCTTCGACGACGCGGCCGACGGCTACGGCCGGGGCGAGGGAGCGGCGGCGCTCATCCTCAAGCCGCTCGGCGCGGCCAGACGGGACGGCGACCGCGTCTACGCGGTGATCCGCGGCAGCGCGGTCAACCAGGACGGGGCCAGCGGCGGCCTGACGGTGCCCAGCGCGTCCGCGCAGGTCGCCGTCATCCGGCGGGCCGTCGAGGCCGCGGGCTGGGCGCCGCGCGACGTCGACTACGTCGAGGCCCACGGCACCGGGACGCCCCTTGGCGACCCGATCGAGGTCCGCGCCCTCGCCGAGGCGCTGGGACAGGGGCGTGCGCCCGACGAGGCGCTGCTCATCGGCGCGGCCAAGGCCCGCATCGGCCATCTGGAGGCCGCGGCCGGCGTCACCGGGTTGCTCAAGGTGGTCCTCGCGCTCCACCACGGGGAGCTCCCGCCGCATCCGCTGAACCGTCCGTCGACGCAGATCGACTGGGACCGGCTCCCGGTCTCGGTGGTCACCGAGCGGCGGCAGTGGCCGCGCCGGGACCGCCCGCGCCGGGCGGGCGTGAGCTCGTTCGGGTTCAGCGGCAGCAACGCGCACGTGGTCGTCGAACAGTTGTCGGAGGTTGCGGAGCCGGCGGCGGCACCGCCCCGCGGGGCGCCCTACGTCCTGATGGTCACCGCGGCGGCGGAACCGGCGCTGAAGCAGGCCGCCGAACGCCTCGCCGCCCGGCTCCGTGAGACTCCGGCCGACGTGGACGACATCGTCTTCACCGCCGCCTACCGCCGTACCTGGCTGAGTCACCGGCTCGCCGTCACCGGCCACGACGCCGCCGGACTCGCGGCGGCGCTGGAGGAGGCGGCGCGAGGCAACGACACGCCGGCCGCCCGGACGGGGCAGGTGGCCGAGGGGGCCGAGCGCAGGGTCGGATTCCGGTACGCAGCGCAGCCGCCGTCCGCCGCCCTGCGCGACCGGCTGGCGGGGGTGCCGGAGTACGCCGCTGCCCTGCGCTCCTGCGCCGAGCGCCTCACCGCGCTGACCGGCGAGAGCGTCGACCCGTTCGCCGCCGCGCCGGCCGACCTGCCGGCGGCCCACCTGCTGTGCCATCACGTCGCGGCGACCAGACTGTGGGCCACCGTCGGGCTGGTGCCCGAGGCCGTGGTCGGCGAGGGCGCGGGCCGGTTGGGCGCCGCCTGGGCGGCGGGACGGCTGGCCCTGGACGACGCGCTGCGCCTGGCCGCCGGGCGGCCGGCCGGCGCGGAACTCCGCCCCGGCCGCATCCCCGACGTGCCGGCGGACGGCGAAAGCCCCGCCGTGTCGCCCGACGAACTCGTCCGGCCGGCCCGCCACGACGCGTCCGCCGACCGGCCGGAGGGCCTCGCCGACGCCATCTCGGCCGCGGGCGTGGACACGCTCCTCGACATCCTGCCGCCGGAGGACCTGCCCGATCGGCCGGCCGGCCGGCCGCGGGCGGAGACGGGCGCGGACGATCCACTGGACCGGATCGCGGCCGCGGCGGCCGACCTGTTCGTCACCGGCGCCGTCCCCGCTCCGGCCGAGGCGGCACGCCGGCCCGTCAGCCTGCCCGGCTATCCGTGGCAGCGTCAGCGCCACTGGTATCGCGAGGCCGCCGACGTCCGCGACGACCGGCCGGCGATTCCGTGGGTGATGTCCGCCGCCAGCACCACCGGTCTGCGGGCACGCGCCGCCGCGGTACGGGACTTCACGGCACGCAGCCAGGACCTCAGCCCCCTCGGCGTGGGCTCCTCCCTGGCCGCGCTGCCGCACTCCGCCGCACACCGCGCCGTCCTGCTGGCCGGCGACGCCAGGAGCTTCGGCGACGCGTTGAGTGCGCTGACGCAGGGCCGGACCGCGGCGAACCTGATCCGGGGCACGGCCGCGGCCGAGCCGAAAACCGCACTGGTGTTCCCGGGACAGGGCGCCCAGTGGCAGGGGATGGCCGCGGAGCTCATGGCGGCCGAACCGGCCTTCGCCGAGCGGATGCGCGCCTGCGGTCAGGCGCTGGCCGAGTACACCGACTGGTCGCTCGGCGCGGTGATCGCGGGTGAGCCCGGCGCCGCGTCGCTCGACCGGGTCGACGTCGTTCAGCCCACGCTCTTCGCCGTGATGGTCTCGCTCGCCGAACTCTGGCGCTCCTACGGCGTCGTGCCCGCGGCCGTGGTCGGCCACTCGCAGGGCGAGATCGCCGCCGCCTGCGTGGTCGGCGCGCTGTCGCTGAGCGACGCGGCCCGGGTCGTGGCGCTGCGCAGCGCGGAACTGTCGCGACTGTCCGGCCGGGGCGGCATGGCCTCGGTCGCGCTGGGCGCGGAGGCGGTCACCGGCATGCTTCGCCGCTTCGCCGACCGGCTGTCCATCGCCGCGATCAACGGTCCGAGCAGCGTCGTGGTGGCGGGTGACGTCGCCGCCCTGGAGGAACTGGCGGCCGTCTGCGAGCGCGACGGCGTCCGGTTCCGGCGCGTCGACGTCGACTACGCCTCGCACTCGCCGCACGTGGAGCAGATCCGTGAGCGGCTCGGGCACGTCCTCGCGGGCATCAGGCCCCGCCAGGGGAACGCGCCGTTCTACTCCTCGGCCACCGGCGGCCTGCTCGACACCGCCGAACTCGGTCCGGAGTACTGGTACTACAGCCTCCGCCGCCGCGTGCGGTTCGAGGAGTCGGTCCGCGCGCTGCTCGCGGACGGCCACACCCTGTTCATCGAGTCCAGCCCGCACCCGGTGCTCACCCCGGCGATCGAGGAGACGGTCGAGCAGACGGGGAGCGACGCGAGGGCACTGGGCACGCTGCGCAAGAACGACGGCGGCACCGGACGCTTCCTGGCCTCCCTCGCGGAGGCGTACACGCAGGGCGCCGACGTGGACTGGCAGCCGGTCTTCGCCGGGCGCGACGCGGAGCCGGCCGCGATCCCCGACGTCGCCGCCCACGAACTCGACGCCTGGCGCTACCGCGTCGACTGGCGGCCCGCCGCCGACCCCGCAGAACCGCCGCTGAGCGGAACCTGGCTTGTCCTGGCTCCCGGCACCGGCCCGGGACAGGACCGCGCGGCGGACGTGTGCCGGGTGCTCGCCGCCCGGGGCGCGGACCCGCGGCAGCTCACCCTGGACCCGGCGCGCGACGGCCGGGATCACCTCGCCGACCTGCTCCGCGGCGCGTCGGCCGCGGACGCGGCGGGTGTGCTGTCCCTGCTGGCGATGGACGAGCGCCCGCACCAGGAGTTCCCGGACGTCCCGGCGGGTTCGGCCGCCACCCTGGCCCTGGTGCAGGCGCTGGGCGACGTGGGGGCCGACATCCCGATGTGGCTCGTGACCGCCGGTGCGGTCCGCGTGGACGGCGGCGATCTTCCCTCACCGGCGCAGGCCCAGGTCTGGGGCCTGGGGCGGGTGGCAGGCCTGGAGGTTCCGCAACGCTGGGGCGGCCTGATCGACCTGCCCGGCTCACCGGGCGACGACGCGCTTCAACAACTGTGTGCCGTGCTCGGCGGCGGCCTGGGCGCGGAGGACCAGGTCGCCGTACGCGACAGCGGTGTGCACGTGCGGCGACTGGTGCGTGATCCGGTGGCCGACCGGCCCGTGACACGCACCTGGGAGCCGGGCGGCAGCGTCCTGATCACCGGCGGCACCGGCCGGCTCGGGCGGCGGCTGGCCCGGTGGCTGGCGGCCTCCGGCGCGGAGCACATCATCCTCGTCGGCCGGCGGGGCCAAGACGCACCGGGCGCGGCCGAGTTCGAGACCGAACTCGTACGGTCCGGCACGTCGGTGACGATGGCGGCCTGCGACGTGGCCGACCGGGCCGCGATGGGGGATCTGCTGCGCGCGGCCCGATCCGCGGGACGGCCGGTCCGTACGGTCTTTCACGCGGCGGTCGTTCCCGAGCCCGGCCCGCTGTCCGGGACGACGTTGGCGCAGCTCGCCGGCACACTGCGCGCCAAGGTGACAGGCGCGCACGTCCTGGACGAACTGCTGAGCGAGGAGGCCGTGGACGCCTTCGTCCTGTTCTCTTCCGTCGCGGGCGTCTGGGGAGCGGCCGAGAACGGCGTTTTCGCGGCCGCCGACGCACATGTGGACGCCCTGGCCGTCCAGCGCCGCGCCAAAGGCCGGGCGGGCACCGCGATCGCCTGGAGCTTCTGGAACGCGTTCGGAGACGACGCCGACGACGCGGCGGTGCGCGACATGTTCACCAGTCAGTCGGAACGGCAGGGCCTGCCGCTCCTGGATCCCGGGCAGGCGCTGCGGGCCCTGCGGCACGTGCTCGACAGGGACGAGACCTCCGTGGCCGTCGCCGACGTGGAGTGGGAGCGGTTCGCCCCGCTGTACACGGCGGCCCGCTCCCGGCCGCTCCTCGACGAACTGTCGGACGTACAGGGCGTCGCGGGTGGGACGCCGGGGCAGGGCGACCAGGAGGCGGGGGAGAGCGCCCTCGCCCAACTGCTGGCGCGGACGCCGGAGTCCGAGCGCGAGTGGGCGGTGCTGGACCTGGTCAGGACCGAGGCCGCAGCCGTGCTGGGCTACGGCCGGGCCGGCGACCTGGACCCCGACCGGCCCTTCACCGAGATGGGGTCCGACTCCGTCACGGCGGTCGAGTTCCGCACCCGCCTGAACACGGCCACCGGGCTGCGCCTGCCGGCGTCCCTCGCGTTCGACTACCCCACCGCCACGGCTGTCGCCGGCTGCCTGCTCGAGCTCGCCTCCGGCGAACCGGCCGCGCCGGCGGTGGAGTCCGCACCGGCCGTGCCGTCCGGGAACCCGTCGGCCGTCGACGAGCCGATCGCGATCGTGGGGATGTCGTGCCGCCTGCCGGGGGGTGTGACGTCGCCGGAGGAGTTCTGGCGGCTGCTGTCCGAGGGCCGGGACGGCGTGTCCGCCTTCCCCGCGGACCGGGGCTGGGATCTGGCCGGGCTGTTCGATCCGGACCCCGATCACCTGGGGACGTCGTATGTCCGCGAGAGCGGGTTCCTGGACCGGGTGGGGGAGTTCGACGCGGAGTTCTTCGGGATCTCCCCGCGCGAGGCGCTGACCATGGACCCGAGGCAGCGGCTGCTGCTGGAGACCTCCTGGGAGCTGTTCGAGAACGCCGGAGTGGATCCGCTCGGCCTCAAGGGCAGCCCGACCGGGGTGTTCGTCGGCGCCGGTCCGACGGACTACGCGACCGGGGCGCCGCTGGCGCCGCGCAGCGCCGAGGGATATGCGGTGACCGGAAGCACACCGGCCGTGATATCGGGTCGTGTGTCGTACTTCTTCGGGCTGGAGGGCCCGGCGGTGACGATCGACACGGCGTGTTCGTCGGCCCTGGTGGCGCTGCACATGGCGTGTCAGGCCCTGCGGGCCGGTGAGTGCTCGATGGCGGTGGCCGGCGGCGTCTCGGTGATATCGAGTCCGAAGGTGTTCGTCGAGTTCAGCCGGCAGCGCGCGCTGTCGGCGGACGGACGGTGCAAGGCGTTCGCCGAGGCCGCGGACGGCACCGGGTTCGCCGAGGGCGTCGGCCTGCTGCTGGTCGAACCGCTTTCGCAGGCCTGGCGCCGGGGGCACGAGGTGCTCGCGGTCATCCGGGGCTCGGCGGTCAACCAGGACGGCGCGTCGAACGGACTGACGGCGCCGAACGGCCCGTCCCAGCAACGGGTGATCCGTCAGGCGGTGGCGAACGCCGGCGTGTCGCTGCGGGACGTGGACGTGGTGGAGGCGCACGGCACGGGCACGATGCTGGGGGACCCGATCGAGGCACAGGCCCTGTTGGCCACGTACGGGCAGGAACGGCCCGAGGGCAGGCCGGTTCTGCTGGGGTCGGTGAAGTCGAACATCGGTCATACGCAGGCGGCGGCCGGTGCGGTCGGCGTGATGAAGATGGTGCTGGCGATGCGCCATGGGACGGTGCCGGCGACGCTGCATGTCGACGAGCCGAGCCGGAAGGTGGACTGGTCGGCCGGTGAGGTCGAGCTCGCGGTCAAGGCGCTGCCGTGGCCCGACGCGGAACATCCACGGCGCGCGGGGGTCTCCGCGTTCGGCGTCAGCGGCACCAACGTCCACCTGATCGTCGAAGAGCCACCGACTGGGCCGCAGGAGCCGCAGGAGCCGCAGGAGCAGCCGGAGCAGCCGGAGCAGGAGGGTGACGCCGGTCCGGATGCGGCGAACTCGCCGCTTCCCTGGCCCGTCTCGGCGGCGTCCCCCGCTTCGCTGCGGCAACAGGCCGGCAGGCTGCACCGGCTGCTCGCGGACGAGCCGGACGTGCGACCGCGCGACATCGGCTGGAGCCTGGCCGCCACCCGGTCGGCGCTGCCGCACCGCGCGGTGGTGCTGGGCGCGGGCCGCGACGACTACCCGCGCCCGCTCACCCGGCTCGCCGACGACGAGCCGGACCCCGCGCTGGTGTGCGGCACCGCACGGCGCAAGCCACGCGTCGTGTTCGTCTTCCCGGGACAGGGCAGCCAGTGGGCCGGGATGGCCGCGGAACTGCTCGACACCTCCGCGGAGTTCGCCGGCTACGTCCGCGAATGCGAGCAGGCGCTGGCTCCGTACACCACCTGGTCGTTGACCGACGTGCTCCGCCGGTCGGACGGGGCGCCCGGCCTGGAACGGGTCGACGTGGTGCAGCCGGCCCTGTTCGCGGTGATGGTCTCGCTGGCCCGCCTGTGGCAGCACCACGGCGTGCACCCCGCGGCCGTCGTCGGGCACTCCCAGGGCGAGATCGCCGCCGCGTACGTGGCCGGCGCGCTGTCGCTGGAGGACGCCGCCAAGGTGGTGGCCGTACGGGCCGCGGCACTGGCCCGGCTGACCGGCTCCGCGGGGATGGCCTCGTTGCACGCCGATGAGGAGCAGGCGGCGACCCTCCTCGCCCCTTGGCAGGGGCGGGTGTCGATCGCGACCGTCAACAGCCCCTCGCAGGTCGTCGTGGCCGGTGACACCGACGCGCTGGACGAGCTGAGCGCCGAGTGCGAACGGCGCGGGATCCGGATCCGGCGGATCGAGGTCAGCTACGCCTCGCACTCGCCGCAGGTCGAGCCGATGCGCGACGGTCTCCTCGCCGAGCTGGACGCCATCGCGCCCCGGCGCGCCCGCATCCCGTTCTACTCCGCGGTGACCGCGGAGCCGATCGACACCACCGGGCTGGACGCGGAGTACTGGTACCGGAACCTGCGGGAACCGGTGCTGTTCGCGCGTACCACCAAGAAGCTGCTCGACAACGGCTTCACCCTGTTCGTCGAGGCGAGCCCGCACCCCGTGCTGGCCGCCGCGGTGCTGGACACCGCCACGTCGGCGGACGTCGCCGCCGAGCCGGTGACGGTGGGCTCGCTGCGCCGCGACGAAGGCGGCATGGCCCGCTTCACCACCTCGCTCGCCCAGGCGTGGGTGAACGGCGCGGACCTGGACTGGGCCAAGCTGATCCCCGGCGGCAGACGGGTCCCCCTGCCCACCTACGCCTTCGACCAGCGGCGGTTCTGGATGGACGACGAGAGCGCCGCCGCGGACCCGGCCACCCTCGGCGTGACGGCACCGGACCACCCGCTGCTCGGCGCCGCCGTGGAACTGGCCGACAGCGGCGGCCTGGTGCTCACCGGGCGGCTGTCGGCCCGCACCCTGCCGTGGCTGGCCGATCACTCCGTCGACGGCGTGTGTCTGCTGCCGGGGACGGGGTTCGCCGAGCTGGCTCTGCGCGCCGGAGCCGAGGCAGGCTGCCCGTGTGTCGAGGAACTGACCCTGGAAGCGCCGCTGCTGCTGCACGGCGACGATCCGGTGAGCCTCCAGCTGATCGTGGGGCCGCCCGACGATTCGGGGCATCGGCCGCTGGCCGTCTACTCACGGCCGGACGGTGAGAACAGCCAGGGCGGCGACTGGACGCGGCACGCGTCGGCGGCCCTGGCGGCAGCCGGCCGCACGCCTTCGGCCACGCCGGCCGAGTGGCCGCCGCCCGGTGCCGAACCCGTGCCGATGGACCCCGACTCCTTCTACGCGGCGGGAGCGGAGGCCGGCTACACCTACGGGCCGTCGTTCCAGGGTCTGGCCCGGGCGTGGCGGAGCGGCGACGAGATCTACGCCGAGATATCGCCGCCCGCCCGGGTGAGAGAGGAGGCGGGTCGGTACGGCATCCACCCCGCGCTGCTCGACGCGGCGCTGCACGCGATGGTCCTGGCCCCGTCCGCCGCGCAGGGCGACGGCCCCGACAGGACGGTGCGGCTGCCGTTCAGCCTGTCCGGCGTGTCACTGTTCGCGCCCGGTTCACGAGCCCTGCGGGTGCGCATCGCGCCGGCCGGCCCGGACGCGGTGGCGTTGACCGCGGCGGACGAGACCGGCGACCCGGTGCTGGTGATCGAACGCCTGGTCACCCGGCCGGTCCCGGTCGAGCAGCTCTCCGTGGCCGCGAGCCCCGCCAACCGGTCCCTGTTCCACCTGGGCTGGGTTCCGCTGGCGCCGCAGGACCGTCGCGTCGACGGCGACTGGGCCGTACTGGGCGAGGACGCCTTCGGCCTCGCCGACGCGCTGACGGCGTCGGGAACCCCCGTGCACACCTACCCCGATGTGGCCACCCTGCTCAGCGCCCTGGCCGACGGTGCGCCGACCCCCCGCACAGCGGTCCTCCCCTGTACGACGACGGCGGGCGCCGGGCTGCCCGGTTCCGCTCTCGACCTGACCGACAGGGCGCTGCACGACGTCCAGGCCTGGCTGGCCGACGACCGGACGCTCGACACCCGGCTGATCGTGGTCACCCGCCGCGCGCTCGCGGTCGGGGACCCCGGCGACGTGCACGACCTCGCCGCGGCCCCGGTGTGGGGGCTGCTTCGCTCGGCGCAGGCCGAGAACCCGGGCCGCATCGTCCTCGCCGACCTGGACGAGAACGACGGCACGGCCGCGCTCGCGCTGGCCGGCGACGAGCCGCAGATCGCGATCCGGCGGGGCGCGCTGCTGATCCCCAGGCTGGCCGCGGCGGCCCTGCCGCCGGGCAGGCTGACGCCGCCGCTCGGCGGCCGGTGGCGGCTCGAACCGGACCCGGCCGGTGTCCTGGACGCCATGTCCGTGGTGGCGTGCCCGGCGACCGGAGAGTCCCTGGCAGCGGGCCAGGTGCGGGTGCGGGTCCGTGCCGCCGGCATCAGCTTCCACGATCTCCTCGTCGCCCTGGGGCTGCCGCCGGACGACGGCCTGTTCATCGGCGGCGAGGGAGCCGGGGTGATCCAGGCGACCGGTCCCGGCGTGACCGGGCTGAAGCCCGGGGACAGGGTCATGGGGCTGATGCCACAGGCGTTCGGCACCGAAGCGGTCACCGACCACCGCTGGCTGGTCCCGATCCCGCAGGACTGGTCGTTCGAGCAGGCGGCCTCGGTCCCCTCCGCCTTCCTGACCGCCCACTTCGCGCTGCACGAAGCGGCCGGCCTGCGCGCCGGGCAACGAGTCCTCGTCCACGCGGCGGCCGGCGGAGTCGGCACGGCCGCGGTCCGGCTCGCCCGCCACCTGGGCGCCGAGGTGTTCGCCACGGCCGCCCCGGCCAAGCACGACGCGCTACGGCGGATGGGCCTGGACGACGCTCACATCTCCTCGTCACGGGACTCCGCGTTCGCCGACCGGGTGCTCGCCGCCACCGGCGGCGCGGGAGTCGACGTCGTCGTCAACTCGCTGGCCGGCGAACTCATCGACGCGTCGCTGCGCCTGCTGCCCAAGGGCGGTCACTTCATCGAGCTGGGCAAGACCGATCGCCGGGATCCGGAAGAGGTTGCCGCCGCCTGTCCCGGCGTGGTGTACCGGCCGGTGGACCTGGTGCCGGACACGAGCCCGGAGTCGATCCGGACCATGCTGACCGAGGTCGTCGGGCTGCTGCGGGACGGCGCCGTGGAGCCGCTGCCCGTCCGCACCTGGGACGTTCGTGACGCACCCGAGGCATTCCGGCACATGGCCCAGGCCAAGCACATCGGCAAACTCGTCCTGACGATTCCGCCCGTTCCCGATCCGGAAGGCACGGTACTGATCACCGGCGGCACCGGGACACTGGGCGCCTTGGTGGCGAAGCACCTGGCCGGCCCCTGGGGGATGCGCCACATCCTGCTGGCGAGCCGCCAGGGCGCCACCGCGCCGGGCGCCGGGGAACTGCGGGCGGAACTCGCCGGGCTGGGCGCCGACGTGCGGATCGCCGCCTGCGACATCGCCGACCGCGAGGCTCTGGCCGGCCTGCTGGACCAGATCGCGGCCGACCACCCGCTCACCGCGGTGGTCCACACGGCGGGGGTGCTGGACGACACGGTGTTCACCTCCCTCACCGGCGAACGCCTGGCGCCCGTGCTGCGTCCCAAGGTCGATGCCGCCGTGCACCTCGACCAGCTCACCGCCGACCTCGACCTCGGCATGTTCGCCCTGTACTCCTCCGCGGCCGGCCTGCTCGGCAACCCCGGGCAGGCCAACTACGGCGCGGCCAACGTGTTCCTCGACACGCTCGCCGCGGTCAGGCGCTCGCGCGGGCAGGCCGCCACGTCGATCGCCTGGGGCCTGTGGGCGCCCGACAGCGCACTGACAGGGCAGATGAACGCCGTGGACCGCGATCGGCTCTCCCGGGGCGGGGCGCAGGCCATGTCCGCCGCGGAAGGCCTCGCCCTGTTCGATCAAGGGGTCAGGTCCGGGGAGCCGCTGGTCGTGGCGGCGCACATCGACCGCGCGGCGCTGCGCGCCCAGGACAGCCAGGGAACGCTCCCTCCCGTCATGCGCGCTCTGGCGCCGCGCCGCGGCCGGCCCGAGCACACCGCGGGCGACAGCGGCACCTCCGAAGGACTGGCCGACCGGCTCGCCGGGATGTCCCCGGCCGAGCGGCGCCAGGCGCTGGTGAGCCTCGTCAGGAAACAGGCCGCCGCGGTGCTGGGCCATGGCTCGGCGAGTTCGCTGGACGTCGACCGCGGGTTCCTGGAGATGGGATTCGACTCCCTGACCGCCGTCGAACTGCGCAACCGGCTGGCCACGGCCACCGGTCTGCGGCTGCCCGCGACCGTCATCTTCGACTGTCCGACGCCCTTGGACCTCGCACGCGGAATCGAGGAGCGGTTCAGTCCGGTGAGTGACGTCCCGAGCGCGGCGGACGGCGGCGACGACGGCCACCGACAGCGCGTCGACGAGGAGACCAGCGCCGTCGACGACATGGACGTGGACGAACTGATCCGCGCGGTGCACGGCGGCGAAGGCCACGAGCAGAACTCCGGAGAGTGAGGCCCCGATGACTGCGTCAATCGACGAGATCACCAGAGCACTGCGGGAATCGGTCAAGGAGACCCGGCGGCTGCGGCTGCGAAACGACGAGCTCGAGGCGACGCTCCGCGAGCCGGTCGCGATCGTGGGGATGTCGTGCCGCCTGCCGGGGGGTGTGACGTCGCCGGAGGAGTTCTGGCAGCTGTTGTCCGAGGGCCGGGACGCGGTGTCCGCCTTCCCCGCGGACCGGGGCTGGGATCTGGCCGGGCTGTTCGATCCGGACCCCGATCACCTGGGGACGTCGTATGTCCGCGAGGGCGGGTTCCTGGACGGGGTGTCCGGGTTCGACGCGGAGTTCTTCGGGATCTCCCCGCGCGAGGCGCTGGCCATGGACCCGAGGCAGCGGCTGCTGCTGGAGACCTCCTGGGAGCTGTTCGAGGCGGCCGGAGTGGATCCGCTCGGCCTCAAGGGCAGCCGGACCGGGGTGTTCGTCGGCGCCGGTCCGACGGACTACCCGCACGGCGTGGAGGGCTACGCGGTGGCCGGGACCACCCCGAGTGTGCTGTCGGGGCGGCTGTCGTACGTGTTCGGGCTGGAGGGCCCGGCGGTGACGGTCGACACGGCGTGTTCGTCGTCCCTGGTGGCGCTGCACCTGGCCTGTCAGGCCCTGCGGGCCGGCGAGTGCTCGATGGCGCTGGCCGGCGGGGTGGCGGTGATGTCGAGCCCGAAGGTGATCGTCGAGTTCAGCCGGCAGCGCGCGCTGTCGGCGGACGGGCGGTGCAAGGCGTTCTCCGACGCCGCGGACGGATTCGGGTTCGCCGAGGGCGTCGGGCTGCTGCTGCTCGAGCCGCTGTCGCAGGCCCGGCGCCGGGGGCACGAGGTGCTCGCGGTCATCCGGGGCTCGGCGGTCAACCAGGACGGCGCGTCGAGCGGTCTGACGGCGCCGAACGGCCCGTCGCAGGAGCGGGTGATCCGTCAGGCGGTGGCGAACGCGGGCCTGTCGCTGCGGGACGTGGACGTGGTGGAGGCGCACGGCACGGGCACGTCGCTGGGGGACCCGATCGAGGCACAGGCGCTGTTGGCGACGTACGGGCAGGAGCGGCCCGAGGGCAGGCCGGTTCTGCTGGGGTCGGTGAAGTCGAACATCGGCCATACGCAGGCGGCGGCCGGTGCGGTCGGCGTGATGAAGATGGTGCTGGCGATGCGTCACGGGACGGTGCCGGCGACGCTGCACGTGGACGAGCCGAGCCGTCATGTGGACTGGTCGGCGGGCGAGGCCGAGCTGGCCGTGAAGGCGTCGCCGTGGCCCGACGCGGGGCATCCACGGCGTGCGGGGGTGTCCTCCTTCGGCGTCAGCGGCACCAACGCCCACCTCGTCCTCGAACAGCCCCCGGCCCACGACGGCGCGGACCCCGCCCCGCAGCCGTCCGGGCCCGAAGACGCCGTGCCTGTGCTGCCGTGGGTGGTGTCCGCACGAGGGGAGGCCGGTCTGCGCGGGCAGGCCGCCCGGCTGGCGGAGTTCGTCGAGGCCCGCCCGGACCTCGACGCGCGCGACACCGCACACTCGCTGGCCCGGCGCGCGGCGCTGCCCCACCGGGCCGTGGTGCTCGGCGCCGACCGGACCGGGCTGCTGAGCGGACTGCACGCCCTGACAGCGGGACGGCCCGCGCCCGGGCTGATCCAGGGCACGGCACGCAGCCGCTCCGGCGAGGCGGTGCTGGTGTTCCCCGGACAGGGGTCCCAGTGGCCGGGGATGGCGCTCGGGCTGCTGGAGACGGCTCCGGTGTTCCGCGACCGGCTCACCGAATGCGACCAGGCGCTGGCGGCGTTCACCGGCTGGTCGGTGTGCGACGTGCTCCGGGGAGCGCCCGGCGCCCCGGACCTGGACCGGGTGGACGTCGTCCAACCGGTGCTGTTCGCGGTCATGGTGTCGCTGGCCGCCCTGTGGCAGCACGCCGGGATCGTGCCCGCCGCGGTGGTCGGACACTCCCAGGGCGAGATCGCGGCTGCCTGTGTGTCGGGCGGACTGTCCCTGGAGGACGCGGCACGGGTCGTGGCGCTGCGCAGCCGGGCCCTGGCGTCGCTGTCCGGGCAGGGGGCGATGGCGTCGCTGGGCCTGGGACGCGAGGACGCCGAGGCCCTGCTGTCCCGGTGGGACGGCCGGCTGACGATCGCCGTCGTCAACGGGCCCGGGTCGGTGGTGGTGTCGGGCGACGCCGCCGCGGCAGCCGCTCTGGTGGCCGAACACCAGGAATCGGACGTCCGGGCACGGCTCCTCCCGGTCGACTACGCCTCGCACTCGCCGCACGTCGAGCGGATCCGGGCCGACGTGCTCGCGCGGCTCGACGGCGTCACCCCCGGCCCCTCGCGGATCCCCTTCTACTCCGCGGTCACCGGCGGGCAGTTGGACACCGCCGAGCTCGACGCGGACTACTGGTACCGCAACCTCCGGCAGCCGGTGCGCTTCGACGAGGTCACCCGGACCCTGCTCGACCGGGGCTACGAGCTGTTCGTGGAGGCGAGCCCGCACCCGGTGCTGACCATGGGACTGCAGGACACGATCGCCGACGCGGACGCCTCCGCACTGGTCCTCGCCACGCTGCATCGCAACCGCGGCGGCCTCGACGACTTCCTCGGCTCCGTCGCGCAGGCCTACGTCGGCGGCGTGCCGGTCGCCTGGGAGAGCGTGCTGGGGCGGCGCGGGAACGACACCCCGGCCCTTCCGTCGTACGCGTTCCAGCGGCAGAGCTACTGGCAGGACCCGACGGCCCCTTCCGCGGACGCCCTCGGCAAGGCGGGACTGCGGGCCGGTGAGCATCCCATGCTCGGCGCCGCGACGGACGTCGCCGACAGCGCCGCCGTGGTGCTGTCCGGCCGTCTGTCGCCGCAGACCCACGGGTGGCTGGCCGATCACGTGGTCGAGGACCAGGTGCTGCTTCCCGGCACCGGGTTCGTGGAGCTGGCGCTGCGCGCCGCGGCCGAAACCGGCTGCTCCGGAATCGGCGAACTCGCGCTGGAAGCCCCCATGGTGGTCCCGTCGCAGGGCGCGGTCCAGGTCCAGGTCGTCGCCGGAGCCCCGGACGACTCGGGCAACCGCCCAGTGAGCGTGTACTCGAGGCCGGAGGACACGTCCGTGGACGGCGGATGGACGTCGAACGCCGTGGGCGAGCTGACCGGCACGCCGTTCGCGGAGGACTTCGGCGACCTCGTGATCTGGCCGCCGGCCGGCGCGGAGCAACTGCCCACGGAGCGGCTCTACGAGGAGTACGCGGAGCGCGGATTCACGTATGGACCGGCGTTCCGTGGGATCCGCCGGGCATGGCGGCTCGGCGACGACGTGTACGCCGAGGTCCGCCTGCCTTCCCCGCAGCGCGGCGAGGCCGGGCGGTTCGGCGTCCACCCTGCCCTGCTGGACGCGGCGGTGCAGGCGGCGGGCATCCTCATGGCGCCGGAAGGCCCGCCGACGGGTGCCGGACTTCTGCTGCCGTTCGTGTTCAGCGAGGTCGCCCTCGTCGCGTCGGGCGCGACCGATCTGCGGGTCAGGGTGCGGCGCAACGGCCCGGACCGGGTGGCGCTGACGGCCGCGGACCTCGACGGGCGTCCCGTCGTCTCGGTCGGCGCCCTCGTCGTACGGCCGGTATCGGCGGAGCAGGTGCGCGCCACGCAGTCGGGCGCGCTCCGCGACGCGCTGTTCAGGGTCGACTGGGCGCCCGTGCCCCGGCCCGGGTCCGGGCCGGGCCCGGCGCGGCCGCGCTGGGCGGTCCTGGGCACGGACGGGGCGGCGGTCGCGCAGCGGCTCGGTGACTCCGGCGCGGTCGTCGACACCTACCGTGACCCGGACGGGCTGCGGGCGGCGATCGCCGAGGGAACCCCGGCGCCCGACCTGGTGCTGTGGAGTGCTCCCGAGGCCGTCCGCGGCAACGGCTCCGCCGACCTGCCCGCCCTCGTCCGGACAGTCACCGCGGCCGCGTTGGGCGTGGTGCAGGCATGGCTGGCGGACGACGACCTCGGCGCCGGCCGGCTGGTGATCAGGACCCAGGGCGCGGTCGCGGCACGGGCGGGGGACGACGTCGCGAACCTGGCGTCGGCCGCCGTGTGGGGGCTGGTGCGCACGGCGCAGACGGAGCACCCGGGCCGGTTCGTCCTGGTCGACGACGGCAGCTGCCCGGAGGATGCCGGACCGGGGGAGGCCTGGGCGGCGGCAGCGGCCTGCGGGGAACCGCAGCTCGCGGTCCGTTCCGGCGAGCTGCTGGCGCCGCGGCTGGCCCGGGCCGCCGACGGCGAAAGCCTGACACCGCCCGCCCGGGCGGCCGCCTGGCGCCTGGAATGCACCGGCACCGGGACGCTGGAGGGACTGACGGCGGCGGAATGCTCACCGCCGACCGGCCCACTCGGCCCGCGCGAGGTACGGGTGGCCGTGCGGGCGGCCGGACTCAACTTCCATGACGTGGTCGTCGCGCTGGGGCTGATCCCCGGTGAGACGGATCTCGGCGGCGAGGGCGCGGGAACGGTGACCGCCGTCGGCAGCGACGTACCTGACCTGGTGCCAGGGGACCGGGTCCTGGGTCTGCTGACCCATGCGTTCGGGCCGCTCTCGGTGACCGATCACCGGCTGCTCGCCAAGATCCCCGAGGGATGGTCGTTCGAGGAGGCCGCTTCGGTGCCGGTGGCTTTCCTCACCGCGCACTACGCGCTGTCCGACCTGGCGGGGCTGCGACCCGGCGAGTCCGTGCTCGTGCACGCGGCGGCCGGTGGGGTCGGCATGGCGGCCGTCCAGCTCGCGCAGCACCGGGGCGCACAGGTGTTCGCGACCGCCAGCCAGGGCAAGTGGCCGGTCTTGAGGTCCGCCGGACTGGACGACGCGCACATCGCGTCCAGCCGCACGCTCGAGTTCGAGCGGCAGTTCGGCGACGTGAGCGCCGGGCAGGGCGTCGACGTCGTGCTGAACTCGTTGGCCGGAGACTTCGTCGACGCCTCACTGCGGCTGCTACGGCCCGGCGGACGCTTCGTCGAGATGGGGAAGACCGACATCCGCGACGGCGCCGACGTCTCCGGCAGCCATCCCGGGGCCGACTACCGGGCATTCGAACTGAACGACGCGGGACCGGACCGCATCAAGGAGATGCTGTCCGAGATCATGAGCCTGTTCCACGCCGGTTCACTGACGTTGCCACCGGTCACCACCTGGGACGTCCGCGACGCGATACCGGCGTTCCGGTTCATGAGCCAGGCCCGGCACGTCGGCAAGATCGTGCTGACCGTTCCGCCGGCGCTGGACCCCGAGGGGACGGTGCTCGTCACCGGCGGCACCGGAACCCTGGCCGGCCTCGTCGTGCGCCATCTCGCCGAGCACGGAGCCAGGCACTTCCTGCTGCTGAGCCGCCGCGGCCCCGAAGCCCCCGGTGCGCAGGCCCTTCACGACGAACTGGCCGAGCGGGGCGCCCGGGTGGAGATCGTCGCCTGTGACGTCGCCGACCGGGCCGATCTCGCCCGGACGCTGGCCACGGTGTCGGCTGATCACCCCCTCACGGCGGTCGTGCACGCGGCCGGCGTCCTCGACGACGGGATCCTGCCCTCGCTCACCCCGGACAAGATCGACACGGTCATGCGGCCCAAGGTCGACGCGGCCCTGCATCTGCACGAGCTCACCGCCGGGGCCGACCTCGCTTCGTTCGTTCTGTTCTCCTCCGGCGCCGGGCTGACCGGCGCACCCGGACAGGGCAACTACGCGGCCGCCAACGTGTTCCTCGACGCGCTCGCCTGTCACCGGCGGGCCATGGGCCTGCCGGCGACGTCGACGGCGTGGGGCCTGTGGGCGCAGACCAGCGAGCTGACCGCCGGCATCACCAGCTCCAACCGGGCACGCATGAGCGGGTACTTCGCCCCCTTGCCCACCCAGCAGGCGCTGGCCTTGTTCGACGCCGCACGCGGCTCCGCCGAACCTCTCCTGCTGGCGACCGGTATCCGCACCGGCCGGCTTCGGACCCTTGCCCGTGACGGTTCGCTCCCGGCGCTCTGGCGGGGGCTGATCAACACGCCGGCCCAGCCACGGATCGTGGCCTCCGACCCCGCCACCGGTGTGGCGAGGCAACTGGCCTCGCTGAGCGAAGCCGACCAGCGGCAGTTCCTGCTCCACCTCGTCCGGTCGCACGCGGTGGTCGCGCTGGGCGGCGGTGACGCGGAGAGCATGGATCCGGACAGCCCGTTCCGGGACATCGGGTTCGACTCCCTCACCGCCGTCGACTTCCGCAACAGGCTGGCCGGCGCGACCGGCTGCCGGTTCCCGGCGACGCTGGTCTTCGACCATCCCACTCCGGCCGAACTCGCCGAGCACCTGCGCACCAGGCTCACCTCCGAGGCGGCGCCGCAGTCCGTGCCGGTGCTCGACGAGATCGACAGCCTCGAGAAGGGCCTCCTGCGGATCGAGCCGGGTGAGGAACTGCGGGACAGGATCGCCCGGCGCCTTCGCACGCTGCTGAGCCGATGGGACGACGCTCACCCCGAGAGCGGGGCGCCGTCCCGCGAGGGCGCGGCGACCGCCCTCGATTCCGCCCTCGATTCCGCCCTCGACTCCGCCACCGACGACGAACTCTTCGCGCTCATCGACGCAGACCTCCCCGACACCGCATGACGGGCGGCCTGCCCCTGGACACGGGCAGGCCGGCCATCCGGCGGAGGCCGTGGACCCGGCTGGTCATCGGCCCTGTCGCCGGTCCACGGCGGGCTGGGACCGGGAGCGGACCGGGCACGACTACCGCGACGCCGGCGCCTCGCCACCGCAGAGGCGCAGTGCGCTTTCCAGGCACAGCGCGTCCGCCTCGTCGGTGGTGAGGCGCTCGGCGGTGACCTCTGCCGTGGCGGCGTGCTGCAGTCCGATGACGGCTGCGGCGAGCCACGCGGCGGGGAGGGGCGCACCGAAGTCGCCCGTGTTCTGGCCTCGCCGGATGAGCCGTTCGAGCCGCGGGGGCACGACGTCGGACAGAGCGTTGCGGTTCGGGCGCGGAGCTCCGGGTCCGGTGGGGTTGAGCAGGAGGGGGTTGCGGCGAAGGAACCGCCAGCCGGCGTCGAGGAACTGGGCCAGCGCCTCGGCGGGCGGGTCGACGTCGAGGCCGGCGCTGTCGAGCGCGGCGATGTATTCGGCGGCCGCGGCCTCGATGAGGGCGGCGACCAGCGCGTCGCGGGAAGGGAAATGCGCGTAGACCGTCTGGCGGGTGACGCCGGCCGTGGCGGCGACGTCGTCCATGCTCGCGTCGGGCCGCTCGCCGAGCACGACCCGGGCCGCGTTGAGGATGGCGTCGATGCTGCGCCGGGCGTCGGCCCGGCGGCGGCGTGGCGGCGTGATGGTGTCGTGCGATTCGGCCATTCCCAGAAGATACGCGTTCGGCCATAACCTTGACAAGCTGTAAGAGATTGGCTAACTCTTACGGCATGTCAAAGAAAAGTTCGGGTGCGGATCATCCGGCGGTCGAGGCGCGCGGTCTGGTCAAGGTCTACGGCGAGAACCGAGCGCTGGACGGGATCGACCTCACGATCGGGCGCGGTCAGGTGTTCGGGTTCCTCGGCCCCAACGGCGCGGGCAAGACCACCACGATCCGCATCCTGGCCACCCTGACCCGGCCGGACGGCGGCACCGCCCGCGTCCTCGGCCACGACGTGCTGACCGAGACGGACGCGATCCGGGCCCGGGTGGCGGTGACCGGCCAGTTCGCCTCCCTCGACGAAGATCTCACCGGACACGAGAACCTGCTGATCCTCGGCCGGCTCAACGGACTGTCCCGGGCGGCCACCAGGAAGCGCGCCGACGCCCTGCTCGCCGCGTTCGACCTGACCGGCGCGGCCGACCGGCCGGTGGGCGGCTACTCCGGCGGCATGCGCCGCCGGCTCGACATCGGCGCGAGCCTGGTCGTGACGCCCGACCTGCTGTTCCTCGACGAGCCGACCACCGGCCTCGACCCGCGCAGCCGTAACCAGGTGTGGGACCTGGTCCGTCGGGTCGCCGCGGCCGGCACCACGGTGCTGCTCACCACCCAGTACCTCGAGGAGGCCGACCAGCTCGCCGAGCGGATCGCGGTCATCGACAACGGCCGGATCGTGGCCGAAGGCACCAGCGCCCAGCTCAAGTCCCGGGTCGGTTCGGGCACCCTGCACGTCCGGCTCCTCGACGGCGAGCAGCGTCCGCACGCGCTGCAGATCCTGGCCGACGTCCTGGGCGGGACGGTCCAGGCCGCCGCCGACCCCCTTTCCGTGTCCGTGCTGCTCGCCGGCCGGCCCGACGAGACGGACGTGGGCCGGCTGGTGGGGCGCGCCGCGACCCGGCTCGCCGACGCCGGGGTGGGCATCGCCGACCTCTCCCTCGGCCAGCCCAGCCTGGACGAGGCCTTCCTCGCCCTGACCGGCCACGGGGCCGGTCCGGCCACCATCGACCACGAGGAACTGAACGCATGAGTACTCCTGCCGTGTCCACGCGCCCCGCCGCGCCGGAGGACCCGATCGACGCGCTCCTCGCCGAGGGACGCGTACGCGGCCGTGCCGGCGCCCTCGCCGCATCGGCCACCTTCGGCAGGCGCGCCATGCTGAAGCTCAAGCACGACCCCAAGCAGCTCGTGGACTCCTCCGCCATCCCGATCCTGCTGACGGTGCTGTTCACCTACCTGTTCGGCGGCGCCATCAGCGGTTCGACCAGCGAATACCTCAAGGTCCTGCTGCCCGGCGTGCTCAGCATGAGCATCGCCATCGTCACCATGTACGGGGGCGGCCGTCTCGCCCAGGACGTGCGCAGCGGAGCCTTCGACCGCTTCCGCGGCCTGCCGGTCTGGCGCGGTGCCTTCGTGCTCGGCGGGCTGCTCAGCGATATCGCCCGCTATCTGTTCGCCTCCGCCATCGTGCTCGTCCTCGGCATGATCATGGGCTACCGCCCCGACGGCGGCGTGCTGGGCGTGCTGCCCGCGGTCGCCCTGGTCGTCGCCTTCGGACTTTCGCTGTCCCTGGTGTGGGCCGCGGTCGCCCTGGCCGTCCGCGACCAGGCCGTCGTCCTCAGCATCGCCAACGCCGTGCTGATGCCCCTGTCGTTCGCCAGCAACATCTTCGTCCAGCCGAGCACCATGCCCGGCTGGCTCCAGGCCTTCGTCGACGTCAACCCGCTCAGCCATGTGTCGAGCGCGGCCCGCGCCCTGATGAACGACACCGGAGGCGCCGGCGGCGACGTCCTGTGGTCGCTCGCCGCGATCGCCGTCCTCACTCTCGTATGCGGCCCGATCACGCTCCGCCTCTACAGCAAGCAGGGCTGACCCCCCGCTGCCCCCTGCCTTGCCCGGGGGCCATGGGCAGAGCGACCGCCACCGGTCTTCCGGCGGCGGTCGCTCTCCCTCGTCAGCCCCGGATCACCGGGAGGAGCAGGTCAGGACCCCTGGCCCTCGGCCCGTATGACGGCGGCCAGCCCGGCGACCGTGGGGTGGTCGAAGAGCCTGCGCAGACCGTCGTCCTGACTCTCGGTCGTCCCGAACTCCTTGCCGATGCGTTCCAGGACGCCGATCGCGTGCAGGGAGTCCCCGCCGAGTTCGAAGAAGTTCTCCTCCGTCCCGAAGTCGTCGCGCTCCAGGACCTCTTGCCACACCCGCAGCAGCGTCCGCTCCAGCTCGTCCTGCGCAGCGGACGGCCGGGCGGGGGCCTGGTGGTCCCTCGGGGCGGGCAGAGCCGACACGTCGACCTTCCCGTTCGCGCTGAGCGGCACCCTCGGGATGACGAGATAGTGGCGCG
Source organism: Streptomyces sp. NPDC031474 (assembly GCF_055581185.1). Classification (NCBI taxonomy): domain Bacteria; kingdom Bacillati; phylum Actinomycetota; class Actinomycetes; order Kitasatosporales; family Streptomycetaceae; genus Streptomyces; species Streptomyces sp. NPDC031474. Next base: position 177,603 of record NZ_JBVIJX010000008.1, on the reverse strand, counting down.
GCACCATGTATTCCGGCAGGACCTGTTCGAGCTCGGCCCGCAGCGCGTCGGCGTCGGGATGCGTCGGCCCCGTGACGGCCTCGCCTGCCGCGGGCACCAGGTAGGCGACCAGCTGGCGGCGGCCCGTCCTGGGGTTGGTGTCCACGGACACCAGTGCGTCACGGACGCCCGGATGCCGCAGCAGCGGGGCCGCGATCTCTCCGAGCTCGATGCGGTAGCCGTTGAGCTTGATCTGCGAGTCCTCGCGCCCCAGGAACTCGATGTCCCCGCCGGGGAGATAGCGGCCGAGGTCGCCGGTCCGGTACAGCCGGGCCTTGGTCCGGGGATGCACGACGAACCGCTCCGCCGTCCGCTCGGGATCGGCCCAGTAGCCACGGGCCACACCGCTTCCGCCGATGTAGATCTCACCCGTCGTCCAGACCGGGCTCGGTTCGAGCCACTGGTCGTACACATGCATGGTCTGGTTGGCGAGCGGCTTGCCGTAGGGGATCCGTGACCAGTGCGGGGGCACCGCGCCGATCGGGTAGTGGATCGACCAGATGGACGCCTCGGTGGCGCCGCCCAGGCTCATCACCTCGGCCTCGGGGTAGAACGCGCGGATGCGGTCCGGCAGCGCCACGGGGATCCAGTCGCCGCTCATCATGACCAGCCGCAGCCCGTGTCCGGGCGGGGGAGCGGCCGGCTCGTGCGCGTCGATCCACGCCTGCATCAGGGCCGGCACGGTGTTCCAGATCGTCACCCGGTGCCGGTTCACCAGCTCGCTCCAGTGCCGTGGCTCCTGCGACCTGCTCGGCTCCGGCATGACGACGGCGCCGCCCGCCGCCGGCAGGCCGAAGACGTCGTACACGGAGAGGTCGAAACTGAGGGCGGACAGGGCGAGGACCCGGTCGTCCGGGGTGACGCGGTAGCGGTCGTTGAGGTCCTGGACCGTGTTGGCCGCGGCCCGATGGTCGATCATGACGCCCTTCGGCGTGCCGGTCGACCCGGAGGTGAAGATCACGTATGCCAGGTCGTCCGGGGCGGGACCGGCCGGCGGCGGGGTGGGCGGCGCGGACCGTACTGCGGCGTCGGCGAGGGTCACCAGCCGGATGCCGTCGGGCCAGGTCAGCTCGGAGCGCAGCTGCGGTGTCGTGACCACGACCTGGACCCGGCCCTGCTGGAGGAGCTGCGTGCGCCGGGCGTCCGGCCAGCGCGGCTGGATCGGCAGATACGCGGCCCCCGACCGGGTGACGCCGAGGGCCGCCGCCACCTGCTCGTACCCCTTCTCGGTGATGACGCCGATCAGGGTGTCCCGGGTCGCGTCCATCGACTGCAGGACGTGGGCCAGCCGGTAGGCGTCGCCGACCAGCTCGCGGTAGGTGTGCTCGCCGTCGGCCGAGATCACGGCGGTCGCGTCCGGAGTCCGTTCGGCCTGTTCCTCGACCAGGCCGCAGAGCGTCCGCTCGGGGAGCGGGGCCTCGGTGGCGTTGGCCCGGCGGCGCTCGTCGGCCTGGGCGGCCGGGAGCGTGACGAGCTCCCGCTCGTCCCACGCGGCTTCGCTCTCGCCGAGGCGTTCCAGGCACGCCCGGTGGGCGAGGAACATCTCCTCGATCATGCCGACGGGGAAGAGTCCGTCGACGAAGTCCCAGTTGACCAGCAGCTCGCCCCGGTCCTCGAGCACCTGGTAGTCCAGCCAGACCTGGGGCGTCTGGCTGACGCCGTACACGACGTCGCCGAACACCTGGGCGGTCCCGGCGAGATCGGTCGCGGAGTCGAAGCCGATCATGCTCGTGAAGACGACCGGCATCGCGGCCCCCAGCCGACCCCCCAGACGTCTGGCGCGCTCCCGCATGACGCGGACCCCGGAGTAGGCGGAGTGCCCGAGATCGTCCATGAGCTGGTGGTGCAGGCGTTTCGCCCGCACCGTGAAGGAGTCCTCCGGCTCGGGACGCGCCTCCAGGGGGACCAACGAGGTGAAGTCGCCGATCACCTCGCCGATCCGGGGATGGAGCGGCCGGCGGTTGAACAGCGTCAGGTTGAGAGTGAACTCGGGCCGCTTCGACCAGCGCCGGAGCACATCGGCGTAGGCGGTGATGAGCACGGCGGACGGAGTGAGCCCCCGGCGCCGGGCGGTCTCCTTGACGGCGGACCACTGCTCGCGGGACAACCGGCCCTCACGCCGGGCGAACCTGGGGCGGGAGAGCTGCCCGGGCTGGACGGCCAGGGGCAGTTCGGGAGCGGGTGGCAGCCGGTCGAGCCGGTCCAGCCAGTACTTCTTGTCGGCTTCGAACGGCTGCTCGCTCTGCTGCCGCTGCTCGGCGAGAACGTAGTCCCGGAACGTGACGTCGACGGGCTCGGGCGGGGAGTCCGGCCGGCTGTAGAAGCGGAACCAGTCGCGCTGGAAGATTCCGAAGCTGAAACCGTCCATGACCAGCATGTCCAGGCTGAGGTGCAGACGCCACCGCCGGTCGTCCAGCCGGGTCGCGCGGACTTCGAACAGCGGACATCGGTCGGCGGGCAGGACCTGGTGCGCCAGCTCTTCCCGGATCCGCGCGATCCCCCTCTCCTGCGCCGCGTCGTCGAGCCCGGACAGGTCGGTGACCCGGATGTCGTACGGCGCGACCTCGGGCAGGACACGCTGACGGCCGTCGGGCTGGATGATCGCCCTGAGCATGTCGTGGCGCCGGACGACCTGGTCGAGGCTTTGGCCCAGCCTCGGCACGTCGAGATCCATGGCATCGAACTCGAGGTAGCAGTGGGTCGAGTTCCCGCCCAGCTCCACCGCCGGTGTCCGCCCCACCCAGTACGCGTGCTGGATGTCCGTCAGCGGGAACGGCTCATGCCGCTCCTCGGGCCGTGGAACCAGGCCGGCCGGCTCCTCCGTGCTCCCGGAGCGCGAGATGATCTCGACGAGCTCGTCCCTGCGGAGCTTCATCTCCTCGCGCAGTTCGGGGGTCAGGGCGTCGGGCGGGGCCGTCACATGAAGCCGGCCGTCGGCCAGCCGTAATCTGACCCCCCGGCGGTACAGCTCGGCGAAGAGATCCGTGGTCATCGTGCCTGCCTTCCTGGCGGGTTACAGGATGAGTTCTTCGAGGGGTCCGGCGGCCGCCGACTCCTCGTCGCCGGTCAGGACGAGGCTTCGGGCGGCGAGGGACCGGCAGACCAGGTCGACGATGTCCGCCACGGTGGTGTCGCCGAGGAGGCGCTGGGGCGGGACGTCCACGACAAGCGCCGTGCGGAACTGCTCCCTGAGCCGCATCGCGCGCAGCGAGTCCAGGCCGAGATCACCCAGCCGGGCGCCGGCGAACCGTGCGCGCAGGCTCTCCACCTCGTCCGCGAGCCCCGGGACCAGCACGGTCATCCGGGTGAACAGGATGTCCGTGAGGGCTCGCCGTGCCTCCTGCGGCTCCTCGACGGCGAGCCGCGACAGCTCGTCGGCGTCCCACGGCTCGACGGCCTCCGGCTCGGCGACGGCCGCCGCCTGCCCGGCCGGATCGGATGCGGCGTACGTGAGCCCCGCGACGGTGACGAGCGGTTCGCCGGCGTCGGAGTACAGCTCCAGGTCGATCGGGCCGCCCGGCGTACGGCGGACGTGGCACCACAGCCGTCGTGGCAGCGCGCGGTGCCGGGTGAGCCGGGACAGGCCCGACGGAAGCCACAGGCCGGCGTCGGCATCGGCATCGGCATTGGCGTTGGCGTCGGCGACGAGCGGCAGGGCGGTCAGGAAGCAGGTCTCGAGCACCACGGGGTGCACGACGTACTGATCGCCGTCAGCGGCGACCGCGTCGGTCTCGAGGAGGGTCAGCGCTTCCCCGTCGGCCCGCCACCAGCGGCGGGCGACCTCCCGGAAGGCCGGGCCGCAGGCGATTCCGGCGTCCGCGAGCCGCGCGAACAGTTCCTTCGGTGCCTGCTCGGTCATCCGGGAGCGCAGCCGGTCGAGGTCTGCGCCGGAAGGGACCGGGACGGTCTCCTCGGTGCTCGACGCGGTGAACCGCAGGGTCCAGCCGCCGCCCCCGGGACCGGCGTCCCCGGGACCGGCGCTGAATCCCCTGATCCGGCGGACCGCGCCGTGGGTTTCCGCCGCTGTCTGAAGGGTCGGCGGGAGCGTGCCGGGCAGCGTGGTGGGCTCGCCGAAGACGAGATCCCCGATCGTCCGGGCGTCGTCGCCCTCGCGGGCTCCGCGGCGTGCGGCCGCCAGCGCCCATTCGGCGACCGCGGCGGGTGGCAGGGCCCGCGTGCCGCGCAACCGGTACTGCGCGACGTACCAGGGTTCCCGCTCCGCCGGTGTCCGGGTGAACCGCCGTTCGCCGGGGTCGGCGAGGTCGATCGGGCCCCCGAGCAGAGGGTGCACGGGCTCCCCGACCAGCTCGTCGCCCCCGCGGCCCCGGGAGCTCGGCGCGTCGAGCCAGTACCGCTTGCGGCGGAACGGGTAGCCGGGCAGGCGGATCCCCCTGGCGTCCGTCCCGGTGAAGGCGGCCTCCCACGACAACGCCGCACCGGCCGTGTACGCCTCCGCGAGGCGTGTCAGCAGCCCTTCCGCCGTGACGACGGCTCCGGGATCCAGCTCCAGACAGGCCGTCGCACCCTGCGACCGCACCCGGGCCAGGAGGTCGTCGCCGTCGCCGCCGGCCCACAGGAAGTCACCCGCTGCCCAGTGGCCGGGGTGGTCGGGGTGGTCGGGGTGGTCGGGGGAGACCAACGTGATGCGCGGCTTCGCGTAACCGATCCGCTCCGCGGTGGCCCGCAGCCCGTCCGCGGCCCCGCGATCCCCGCGGTCCTCGCGGCTTTCGGTGTCGTGGACGCGCGCGACGGCCGCCGCGAGCGCCCCGGCATCCGCAGGCGACAGGACACCGGCGGCGAGAGCGGCCGTGATCTCGCCGATCCCCGAACCGGCGACGAGATCCGGCACCACTCCGCACGAAAGGGCCAGGCGGTACAGCGCCACCTGGACGGCGAAGACGGCTGCGTGGCGGTACGTCGCCGGCGGCCGGTCGAGATGGGACTCAAGACAGGTGCGAACGTCGTCGTACGCCTCGGCGAAGACGGGGAAGCGTTCCGCCAGCCGCCGGATCGAGTCGTCGTGGGCCGTCTCGGCGCCGGTGAACACCATGGCCGTTTTCGCGGCGGTGACCGCACCGGTGAACAGGCCGGGCGCGTCCTCGCCGCGGGCGAGGGCCGCGAGCGCGGCGAGATGGTCGCCGGCGCGGACGCCCACGCTGACCGCGCGGTGCCTGAAGCCCGCCCTGGTGCGGGCGAGCGACACCCCGACCTCCGTCGAGCGGGACGGTCGAGCGGCGAGGAAGCCGCCCAGCTCCGCGGCCATGGCACGCAGCGCCGGCTCGGACTTCGCGGACAGCACCCAGGGCGTGGCGATGTCGTCGGCGCCGTCCGGCGCCGGGTCGGATCCGCCGTCCTGCGCGGTCGACTCCTCGAGGATCAGATGGGCGTTGGTGCCGCTGATGCCGAAGGAGGACACACCGGCCCGCCGGGGACGACCGTCGGCGGGCCACGGAACCGTCTCGGCCGTCGGCGCGACCGTTCCGCCGGACCAGTCCACGTGCGGGGACGGCCGGTCGAAGTGGAGCGTCCGCGCGTGTGTCCCCGCACGGATGGCCATGACCGTCTTGATCACGCTCGCCACCCCGGACGCCGTCTGGGTATGGCCGATGTTCGACTTGACCGAGCTCAGCCGCAGGGGCCGCTCGGCCGTCCTGCTCTCGCCGTAGACGGCGATGACGGCCTCGGCCTCGATCGAGTCACCCAGCGCCGTGCCGGTCCCGTGCCCTTCCACCGCGTCCACCTGGTCGGGGGTGAGCCCGGCGTCGTCCAGCGCCTGCCGGATGACCGCCTCCTGGGCCGCGCGGCTCGGCGAGGTCAGCCCGTTCGTCGCGCCGTCCTGGTTGACGGCCGACCCGCGGATCACCGCGAGCACCGAGTGGCCGTTGCGCCGAGCCGCGGACAGGCGTTCCAGCACCAGCAACCCGGCGCCCTCGCCGAAGCCCATGCCGTCCGCGGCGGCCGAGAAGGGCTTGCATCTGCCGTCCCCGGCGAGAGCGCCGCGGCGGCCGAACTCGACGATGACGTCCGGCGTGGCCATGACCGTGACGCCGCCGGCCAGCGCGAGCTCGCAGTCGCCGCGCCGCAGTCCCTGGCACGCCAGATGGATGCCGACCAGAGAGGACGAGCAGGCCGTGTCGACGCTGATGGCCGGCCCGCGCAGCCCCATGACGTAGGAGACCCGGCCCGACGTCGTGCTCGGCGCTCCGCCGACGATCAGCTGCTCCTCGACGCCCGCCGGGAGCCCCGCCCGCGGCTCCCCGGCGTAGTGGGAGTAGGACACCCCGGCGTAGACACCCGTCAGGGTCCCGCGCAGACCGGCCGGATCCAGGCCGGCGTGCTCGACCGCGTGCCAGGCGGTCTCCAGGAGCAGCCGCTGCTGCGGATCCATCGCCAGCGCCTCGTGCTCGCCGATCCCGAAGAACTCGGCATCGAACCGGTCGGCTCCGGCGACGAAGCCCCCCTGGGCCGCCGTGGGCCGCGCCATCGCGTCCGTGCAGCCGGGCACGTCGACGGCGCCCCATCCCCGGTCGTCGGGGAACGGCGAGATGCCGTCGCCTTCGCCGACGACGAACCGCCAGAGATCCGCCGCGGAACGCAGATCGGGCGGAAACCGGCAGCCCATGCCGACGATCGCGATGGGCTCCGAATCCTTCAGCTCGATCTCGTGCAGTCTCCGGGCGGTGCGCTGCAGTTCGCCGGTGGCCTTCTTCAGGTACTGACGCAGCTTTTCTTCATCAGCCATTCGTCGTACGGCTCCCTGTAATTGTCGGCAATTCAAATCCGAAGGCCCGGGGACGCATATTTTTCACTTCGGCATAATTCCCGGTCGACCTTACTGCGCGGGCGTGGTCCCCTGGTACCCCACCTCCACCCCTACGCACACCCCTAAGCCCATCGGCTAAGGGTGCGATAGGGGTTGAGGTGGCCTCCCGGGTCGGGTAGACCGAAGACCGTGACGGGGTGAGCCGGCCGGGTCCGTGATGGATGCGCCGGTGGTCGGTGAGCTGAACCCCCCCACTCATTACCTGCCGAGGTGGCCGGACCACGGTGGGGCGATCATTCTTGTCCTTTTATGCGGTGAAGAATGCACGGGGAAAGGTGTGGCGTTGATCTGCCATGGCCGGCCTCCCGCTGCTAGCGTCGAGAAAGTCCGTCGACGATCACCGTTCGATGCTGCCTCGGGAGATGGATTGTGTCGGATCCGCCTGTAGTGATGGATACGCCCTGGGAAAAGGTCGCCGATTCCATCGAATTCATTCCCGCCGAATATTCCGTCAAGAGCGAGCCGGAATCGGTCGCGCAGGAGATGCTGCGGTGCGGGCCGGCGGAGATCGATCGGCTCGTCGCCGCCGGGCTGCCGTTCGAGGAGCGCTCCGGCGTCCGTCACTTCGACGTGAACGATCTCTACAACCTCGGCATGTACTCGAACACCTCGAAGACGCAGCCGGAGCTCGCGTTCCGCATGCTGTTCCGGTTCGCGGGCCGGCCCGTGGACGACCTGCTGCGCACCAAGACCTGGGACTTCCAGGTCCGGCTGGAGTGTTCCGACTGCGCGGGCGAGGCTCCGTGGCGTCTGGAGGAACCGGACATTGTCCGGTTCGGCGGGAGCGTCGCCGACGTGACGGCGCCGGCCCCGGGCTCGGGATCCGCGCAGTACACGGCCACGGTCACCACGACCGGTGCGCGCACCCCGGTGATCTCTCCGGTGCTACGGCGCCTGACCAGCGAGTACCTGGCCGCCGGTTACCGCTGGCAGATGATCCCGGTACCCATGCAGGCCGACTACGGCCTGGTGCACGACCTGGGCGCGACGAGCTGCATCGCGGCCAGTCTGCTGCTGGCGGAGCGCTTCCGGGACGCCGGGTACCGGGCCGAGGCGAAGCGGGGCTGGTTCTGCGGCGTACTCGGCGGCGCCCTCGACCTGCCGCACGCCTGCGTCGAGGTCGAGGACGACGACGGCAGGCTCAAGACCATCGACATCGCCAAGGCCCAGCTGGCCGCCCGCCTCTCCGCGAGCACCGCCGAGTTCCAGGAGCTGTGCCTTGGCTCGATCTACAACAAGGTCATTCCGTCCACCGCTTCCGGTAACGCCGCCCTGGGCCATCACGAGTGCGGCTCACGGACGCCGGTCCACGTGCGTGCGGATATCCGATCGGTGCGTTGAGGAGACGACTGCACATGGCTGTACGCGAAATCGAGCCGGTAGTGCTCGAACTCGACCGGTTGGAACAGCTGGCCGAGTCCGGCTATTACAACCCGTATACGATGTTCGACTGGCCCGAGACAATCGAGCCCGACCTGCCGTGGATGAGCGAGAGCCTGACCACGCTGGCCGGCACGCCGATGTGGGACGAGTTGACGCGTGAACAGCAGATCGCGCTGACCAAATACGAGGCGATCAATTTCTTCAGCCTCAACATCCATGGCATCCGCGAGCTGATGAGCGACGTCGTGATGCGCATCCACGAGCGGACCTACGCGGACGTCTCGGAATTCCTGCACCACTTCATCGGTGAGGAAAACGAGCACATGTGGTTCTTCGCGCAGTTCTGCCTGCGCTACGGCGGCAAGCTGTATCCGGCGCAGCCGACGCTGAAGGCCGACTCGGTCGCCCACCTCTCCACGGTGGCCCGTGAGGTCATCGTGTTCGCGCGCATCCTGATCTTCGAGGAGATCGTCGACCACTACAACGCGCATATGGCGACCGACCCGTCGTTGCCGCACATCGCCCGCGAGATCAACCGGGTGCACCACCAGGACGAGAGCCGGCACGTCGCGTTCGGCCGGATGGTCTTCACCAACCTGCTCGGTCAGGTGGCCGGGCGAGACCCGGACGAGGTGCCGGTGGTCGCCGAGTATCTCGAGAACTACCTGCAGTACAGCATCGGCACCCTCTACAACCCGGCCGCCTACCGCGACGCCGGCATCCCGGACGCGCTGGCGCTGCGGCGGCGCGCGCTGGAGCACCCCGCTCGGGTGGAGGCGCACGACCGGATACTCAAGCGGACGCGGAAGTTCCTGTCCAAGGCAGGCGCAGGCAGGGAACTGATCAAGTGATGACCGAGCCCATGCAGGCGGTTCGGGAGTTCATCCTGGGCCGCAATCCCAAGATCGACCGGCTGGACGGCGACCTCGACCTGATCGACAGCCGGGCCATCAACTCGCTGGCCTTCGTCGAATTCATTTTCCTGCTCGAGGAGTTGACCGGCGAGCCGATCGACCCCGAGGACCTGGATCTGGACGACTTCCGCACGCTCCACGCGATCGAAGCGCGATTCTTCAAGCAGAAGGCGGCGTGATGACCACAGCAACCGACAACGGCCTGGGAGTTCTCGACGGCGGCCAACTGCGTCTGCTGCGGGCGCTCGACGCGGTGTTCCAGCGTTTCGCCGAAGGCTGGCAGGCCCCGGAGTTCCGGTTCCCGTTCCTGATCCGGTGTGAGGATCTGGACAGGTTCGACTACTTCGACAACTTCCCGCAACTGGGCCTGGCTGCGACCCGGCTCGACCCGCCACGCCTCGGCAAGCTGCTCACCGAGGCGGAGCGGCCGATCGACCGCGTGCCGCCCGAGATCATGGAAACGACCGCCTTCGCACTGCCGTCGGCCGCCTGCTACGCGGTCTACGTCAACCTGGCAGGCCGGACGCTGCCCGACGCCGGGCTGCTGCGGACGACGGTCGCCACCTGCTTCCGCAACGAGGACCACTACGACGGCCTCCAGCGGCTGCTGGGCTTCTCCATGCGGGAGATCGTCTTCATCGGCCCGGAGGACGGCGCCAAGCAGCATCTGCTGAACGCCAAGGACACCGTGCTGACGCTCTGCGCCGGACTCGGGCTGGACGTCCAGGTCGAGGTCGCGACCGATCCCTTCTTCGACAAGAACAGCAGCAAGGCCAAGATGCAGCGGCTGTTCCCGGTGAAGGAGGAGTTCGTCGTCGACGGTCTGGCGATCGGCTCGGTCAACTACCACCGGAACTTCTTCGGCGAGCGATGCGCCATCCAGGCCGGCGGCGACACGGCGCACACCAGCTGCCTCGCCTTCGGCCTGGAGCGATGGGTGCACACCCTGACCCGGCACTTCGGCGACACCGCCGCCGCGCTGTCCGCAGTGGAGAGTCTGGGCTGATGCGCGCCACGTTGGCGGAGGCGCTCGGGATCAGGGTGAGCCTGCTCCAGTCGGGAATGGGCGGCGTCGCGGGCCCGGACCTGGCGTGCGCGGTGTCGGAGGCGGGCGCGGCGGGCTGCCTCGGCGGCTACAAGCTGGTCGGCGAGGCGCTGTCGGCAGCGCTGAAACGGCTGGTCGCGGGCACCGACCGCGCTGTCGGCGTGAACCTCATCCCGGAGGTCGTCGGACCGGAGGAACTCGACCGCCAGGTCACGCAGGTGCTCGACGAGACGCCCCCGCAGGTGTACCTGTCGCTGTTCGGCATGCCGGACGATGCCGTGTGCGAGCGGATCACCGGTGCGGGACGGCAGCTCGTCGTCCAGATCGGGACCGTACGGGACGGCGTGCACGCGGCCGAACAGGGCGCGATCGTGGTGGTGCAGGGCACCGAGGCGGGCGGTCATCTCCTCGGCACCTCGCACCGCGACGAGCTGGTCGCGGAGCTGCGCGCCCTGCTGCCCGACGCCTGCCTGGTCGCCGCCGGCGGGATCGGCTCACCGGCCGAGGCGGCCCGGGCTCTCGCCGCCGGAGCCGACGGCGTGCTGCTCGGAACCGCCTTCGTCGTCGCCCGCGAGTCGATGGCCCACCCCTACTTCAAGACCGCGGTCTGCGCCTCCGGCGAGGCCGACACGGTGATCACCGACGTGTACGAGATCGGCTGGTCCGGCCGCCGGCACCGCGTTCTGGCGACGGCCGTCACCCGCGACTCGGACCAGCCGAAGAAATTCATCGGCCGCACCGTGGTCGAGGGGAAGCAATACGTGGTGCCGCGGTTCAGCGCCGCGGTTCCCACTGTCACCACCAGCGGCCGCATCGAAGAGATGGCGATGTACTGCGGACTGTCCTGCGGCGCCATTTCCGGCGAACGCCCGGCTGCCGACATCGTCGCCGAATTTGCCCGCATTCTGCCGGGTTCCGGCACTGTGGGAACAGAGAATGTGGAGGAATCGCATGGCAAGCTATGAAGAACTGTCCCGGCTGGATATGACCTACCTCGACACTCCGCGAATTCGCACCAGGGAGGGCGTCGAACTCTACTACGAGACCCGTGGTGAAGGCACTGCCCTCACGCTGCTCAACACCTTCTTCCTGCCGGTCCCGGCGTGGCGGGTATACACCGAGGAACTCGAACAGCATTACCGCGTGCTGAGTTTCGACCTGTGCAATCACGGCCACTCCTCGAAGGTCGCGGAGGAACCCACCTGGGACGAGCACGCGGTCGACCTGATCGCCCTGCTCGACGCCCTGGAGATCGAGACGACGTATCTGGTCGGCCTGTCGACCTCCACCGTGTTCGCCAGGGAAGTGGCGCTGCGCTACCCCGAGCGCGTCAAGGGGCTGGTGCTGACAGGCCCGGCCTTCGGCCCCCGCGGCATGCGGCGGCAGCGGCAGATTCAGCGGGCGTGGCTGCGGACGCTGGAGAGCCACGGCCTTGAGGGCCTGTACGAGCATCTGTACCCCGAGGTGTTCAGCGCGGAAATGAACGAGGCGCTCGGTGCGCCCGGCTTCCTGGGCTTCCGGGAGAGCTTCAGCGCGCTCGCCACCGTCGAGGAGATGACCAACGGTCTGAAGCGCGCCATGCAGGACAAGAGCAGCCCCGAGATGCTGGCCCGCATCGAGGCGCCGACGCTGGTCGTCGTCGGCGACGACGACTTCCTGCTCAGCCCGACCGGCGCCAAGGAACTGGCAGGCCTCTTCCCGGACGGCCGCTGCGAGATCATTCCGAAGGCCGGCCACATCCCCTTCATCGACGATCCCGAGGGCTACCAGTCGATCGTCCGAAAGTTCGTCGAAGAAGTGGAATCACGTGCCTGATGAAGCACTCGAGGTGCGGCAGAGCATCCGTGAACTGCTACGGGAGCAGCAGGGCGGCGACCGGTTCGTGAGCACGGTGTCGGACACCGAGTCGCTCCGCCAGGCGGGGATGTCCTCGAACGCGCTGGTCGCTCTGCTGGTGGCGATGGAGGACGCGTTCGACTTCGAATGGGACGACGACGTCCAGCCGGAGGCGCTGCGCTCGATCGAGTCGCTGGCCGACCACGTCGTGGCGCTGCGCGGTTGACGGCCCGACGTGGTTGTCGAGCCGGCGGTTCCCGCCCGCGCCGCCGCAGGAATGCGGGTCGAATGGCGTGCGGTGCACCGGCCGTACGGGCCGCGTCAGCAGTTCACGGCCGGCCGACGGGCGGCCGCGGCGGCGCTGGCCGCGGCCGGCGCCGCCGACCGGACCGTGCCCCGTGACCGGGACGGACGGCCGCGCTTCCCGCCGGGATTCGCCGGATCGATCTCCCACACCGACCGTCTGGCGGTCGCGGTGGTGATTCCCGGTGCTGCGGCGGTCGGCGTCGACATCGAAAGCGCGGTCATCGGTCCGCGCGTCGCCGGATTCGTCCTGAGCGGACGGGAGCGAAATACGCTGCTCCCGCCCGCCGGGGAATTCACCCCACGGGAACTCTTCTCGGCCAAGGAGGCTGCTTTCAAGGCGCTGTACGGCATCGGCGCACCGGAACACTTCCTGTTCTGGAAGATCGCACTCGATCGGTCCGACGATGCATTGATCGCGTCCTATCGCGGTGCGGCGGTACCGGTGTGGATCCGTTCCGAGGAAGACCTTTCGTTCGCCGTTGCGATCCAGCGGTGAATGAAGCGGTGAATGAAATTGACCACCATGCGTTTTGTTTCAGGATTCTGGGAGGAGAGACTCGTGGGCGATCTTGGGAACTGCGCGGCAATCGTGGGAGTGGGCTGTCGGCTGCCGGGTGGCATCAACAACCTGGATCAGCTTCAGGCGGCCCTGTTCGCCGGCCTCGACCTGGTGACCGAAGTGCCGCCGGACCGGTTCGATCCGGCGCTGTGGTGTGCCCCGGGGGAGCACCGCCCGGGGATGAGTTACACCGACGCCGGCGGGTTTTTGCAGGACATCACCGGTTTCGATCCGGGTTTCTTCGGGATCTCGCCGCGTGAGGCGGCCCAGATGGACCCGCAGCAGCGGCTGTTGCTGGAAATGACGATAGAGGCCTTCCACCATGCCGGCATCGACCCGGCGGCGGTGGAGGGGCAGGACGGCGCCGTATACGTGGGGACCTCCACGCGCGGGTACTGGGAGCTGGTGTCCGCGCGACCCGAGGCGATCGACGCCCATTCGTTGCAGGGCACCCTCACCTGCAACGCCTCCAACCGGCTGTCGTTCCTGCTGGACTGGCGGGGCCCGTCGTACTCGATCGACACGGCGTGCTCGTCGGCGCTGGTCGCCCTCCACCAGGCCGCCCAGGCGGTGACGAGCGGGAAGGTACGCACCGCGATAGCCGCCGGTGTCGGCCTGCTGCTGAACCCCGTCGACTACATCGGATTCGCCGAGGCATCCGTACTGTCGCCGACCGGACGCTGCCATGCGTTCTCGGAACTCGCCGACGGGTTCGTACGAGGCGAGGGCGGCGGCGTCGTCCTGCTCAAGCGGCTCGATGACGCGCTCGCGGACGGGGACCGGGTCCTGGCGGTCGTCGCGGGCTCGGGCACCAACACGGACGGCCGGTCGGTGAACGTGATGAGCCAGCCGTCCCCGGTCACCCAACAGGCGCTCCTGGAGCAGGTGTACGCGGAAGCCGGCATCAGCCCCGAAGAGCTCGTCTACCTGGAATGCCACGGGACCGGCACACCGGTCGGAGACCCGGTGGAATGCACCGCGCTCGGCGCCGCGCTCGGCGCGCACAGGGCCGCCGACCGCCCGCTCCCGATCGGGTCGGTGAAGACCAACATCGGGCACCTCGAGTGCGCCTCCGGAATGGCCGGACTGCTCAAGACCCTGGTCGTCCTGCGCAGCGGCCGGATCCCCCCGTCCCTGCACGGTCTGCCCCGCAATTCCGCCATCGACTTCGACGGGCTGGGACTCCTCCCCACGGACCGGGAGATCCCGATCGAGCGGGGCCCGGGCCGCGCGGCGGCAGGGATCAACTCGTTCGGCATCGGCGGCGCGAACGCCCACGTCATCCTCGCCGAGCCGACAGCAGAGCACGCCGACACCCGGCCCCCGACGCCCGACCGGCGGCTGCCGGTGCTGGTCTCCGCGCGAACCCCGGAGGCGCTCGACGAGGCCGCATGGGCGATGGCCGAGTACCTGGAGGACACCCCGGACAGCTTCTACGACGTCGCGTTCACCTCGGTGCGCCGGCGACAGCGCTACGAGCACACCGCAGTGGTGATCGCCGATGACGCGGCCGGTGCCGCCCAGGACCTGTACAGCATCTCCGCGGGGACGCTCCCCGCAGCCGCCGCCCGCTGCGAGGCAGCCGCGGCGGCAGGGACACCCGTCGGTTTCGTGTTCGCGGGCAACGGCTCCCAATGGGCCGGCATGGGGTCGGCGTTGATGGGCGCGGGCGCCGGGGCCGACGCCGCCTTCACCGCCGCCGTGCGGGAGGCGGACACGTACCTGTCCCCGCTGCTCGGCTGGTCGGTGGCCGCCGCGCTCGCCGACGGGCAGTACGACCTGGCACGCACGGAGATCGCCCAACCGCTTCTGTTCGCCGTCCAGGTGGGGCTGCTGGCCTCGCTGCGTGAGCGGGGCGTCACCCCGTCGATGGTCACCGGGCACAGCGTCGGGGAGATCGCCGCCGCCTACGCCGCCGGCATCCTCGGCATGGAGGCGGCCTGCCGGGTGGTGGCGATCCGCAGCGCCGCACAGGGCCGCACCGCCGGCACCGGGATGATGGCCGCCGCCGCCGTCGGCCCGGCGGAAGCGGACGCGCTCATCGCCTCCAGCGGGGCCGAGGTGGAGGTCAGCGCCATCAACTCGCCCAGCGACGTCACCCTCTCAGGCGACCGCGAAGCACTGGAGGACATCGGCAAGATACTCGCCGACCGCGGCGTGTTCTTCCGGATGCTGCCCCTCGACTACGCCTTCCACAGCGCCAGGATGGACCCGATCCGGGCCCAGATCCTCGAGGAACTCGACGACCTCGCGACCGGCGACCCGACGCTGCCCATGTTCTCCACGGTGACCGGCGCGGCCGTGCCGGACGGCCGGACGATGAACGCGGACTACTGGTGGCGCAACATCCGGGAGCCCGTCAGGATGGCCGAGGCCGTCCAGGCGATGACCGCCGCCGGCGCGGGCGTACTCGTCGAGATCGGCCCGCACCCCGTACTCGCCACCTACCTGCGCCGCATCTCCCAGTCCCCGGACAGCCCTGCCTTCACAGCGACCGAGACACTGCGCCGCGACCAGAAGCCGGACCTCGACGCGCACGCCGCGGCGGTACTCGCGGCCGGCGGCGCCGTCGACATGCAGACGTGGTTCGCCGCACCCGGCCGCGTCGCGGACCTGCCCGCCTACCCGTGGCAGCGGGAACGGCTGTGGGTCGGCGAACCGTCCTGGTGGGGACACGGCCCCGGCGACGGCAAGCTCGTACACCCGCTGCTCGGCGAGCGGGTGGCCGTCCCGGACCCGCAGTGGGAGGGAACGGTCGAAACAGCGCGGGTGCCCTGGTTGAGCGGACACCGAGTGGCGGGCTCGACCGTCATGCCCGGCGCGGCATTCGCCGAAATGGCTCTGGTCGCAGGACCCGCGGCGATCCGCGACCACGCAATCCAGGTCACCGACCTGGCCGTCACCTCCGGCCTCACCATGCCCGCACCCGGCGACCCCGCGCAGGTACACCTCAGCACCGCCGTGTCGGGAGACGTCATCACGATCTCCTCGCGGCGGGACCGGCTCGGCGGCCCGGCCCAGCCGTGGCAGCAGCACGCCCGCGGCCGACTGCGCGCCGTCACCGCACCCAGCCCCGAGGCGCTCGACGCCACAGCCATCCGCGCCCGCCTCGCCGGGGCGATGACCCTGAACCACGACGAGTTCTACGCGATCAGCGACCGCGCGGGCACCGTCTACGGCTCCGACTTCCGTGCCGTGACCGGCGCATGGTTCCGCTGCGACGACGTGGGCGGAACCGGCGAGCTTCTCGCCGAGTACACCATGCCCGCCGCACCCGCCGCCGAGATGACCGGACCCACCAGCCGTTACGTCGCCCACCCCGTACTCCTCGATGTCGCGCTCCACGCGGGCGGCCCGCTGAACCCAGCCCTGCGCGACGGCTCGATGCTGTTCATGCCCGTCGAGTTCGGCGCGCTCACCGCCTGGTCACGGCCGCCCACCCAAGGCATCGTGCATGTCGTCGCCCACTCCGAAACCGGCCGGGAAGCCGTATGGGACGTGACGCTGGCCGCTCCGGACGGCACCGTCGCCATCACCATCAAGAACATGCGGCTCCGCTTGATCGAGGGCCGTCCACAGCCCCCGCTGGGAGTATGGGCGGCCACGTCGGAAGCAGCCGCCTTCGCGGACGAGCCCGGTACGCCGCTCCCCACGGACACCGCCGGCGCCCCGACGGCCTGGACGGTCATGGCGGATCACGGTGGCCTGCCGTTCGCGCGGCAGCTCGCCGACACGCTCGACGCCACGGCCCCCACAGCCGTCGCCCCCGGTGACACCGCAGCCTGGACCGACGCGGTCCGGCCCGACGCCGCGACCGCGGTGGCCCTGGTGCTCTCCGACGACAACGACAACGACGACTACAACCACGACCCGGGCGCGGCCGCGGCACACGCCGGACAGATCCTCCGCGACGTGGCCATCGCCTGGCAGCAGCGCATCGCCGACACCCCCGACGCACGGCTGACGCTGTGGCTGATCACCGGGCCCTGCGGCGCCATGGCACACCCCGGCACGGACGGAGCCGGCAGCATGGCGGCAGCGTCGGCATGGGGCACGGCACGGACCATCACCAACGAGATACCCGGCATCGCCATCCGCCGGATCGCCGTCGAACCCTCCTTCGCCGCCGCGCTGACCGAACGCGTCGCCGAGGTCCTCACGGCCGACACCGGCCAGGAGGACGAGTTCGCCGTCTTCGCGGACCAGGTACGCGTGCCGCGCCTCGCCGCCCTGCCACCGTCCACAGGCGAAACCACCCCGCCGCGCCGCAGGCCCACGGACCAGGCGACAGCCCTGCAGGTCAGCACGATCGCGCTGACACCACAGTTCGGGCCCGCCGCGATCCCGATGCCCGAACCGGGCCCGGGCCAGGTCGTCATCGAGGTCAAGGCCGCCGCACTGAACTACAAGGACGTCATGCTGGCCACCGGCCTGATGCCCATCGAGCCCAGCCAGGCCGACTGGCGCGCAGGCGTCAACGCCGGTCCGCTGATCGGCCAGGAATGCGCCGGCGTGATCGTCAGGACCGGCCCCGGCGTCACCGGCCTGCGCCCCGGCCAGGCCGTCATGGCCGTCGCGTCCGGCTCTCTGGCCAGCCACGTCAAGGCCGAAGCGGCCGTCACCGTCCCCATCCCGCAAGGCATGGACTTCCAGCACGCCGCGACCATGCCGCTGGTCTACGCGACCGCCCACTACAGCCTCAACGTCCTCGCCGGCATGTCGGCCGGCGAGACCCTGCTCCTGCCCGGCGGCGCCGGCGGTGTCGGCCTGGCCGCCCTGAACCTGGCACGCCTGGCCGGCGTGCGCGTCATCGGCCTCGCCAGCACACCCGAGAAACGGCAGCTCCTGCTGGACCGAGGGGCCGAGCACGCGCTCGACTCACGCTCCGGCGACTTCCCCGACCAGGTCCGGGAACTCACCGGCGGACGGGGCGTGGACATCGTCCTCAACTCCCTGACCGGAACGGCCGCCGCGGCCTGCCTGGAACTGCTCGCCCCCGACGGACGCTTCGTCGAACTCGGCAAGCGGGACCTGTACGGCGATGCGGGACTGCGGCTGCGCCCCTTCCTGAACACCCTGTCCTACTTCGCCGTCGACCTGGCCCAGCTCATCGACCGGCGTCCCGAGCGGGCCCGGGAGGTCCTGAGCGACATCGCCCGGCTGGCCGGAGAAGGCCGTATCGAACCGCTGCCGCACATCGTCTACCCGGCAGCCGGCCTCGACGACGCGTTCAACCGGCTCAAGCGGTCCGAGCACATCGGCAAGCTCGTCATCGACACCACCGGCATCGCCGCCCAGCGCGTGACGTTCGACCCCGAAGGCGTGTACCTCGTGACCGGCGGAACCGCCGGGTTCGGCGCCGCCACCGCACGCTGGCTCGCCGACCACGGCGCCGGGCGGGTCATCGTCACCGGACGCCGCGAGCCCGCTCAGCAGCCGGACCGCGCCGGCATCACCTTCATGGCCGCCGACGTCACCGACCGGGCTGCCATGACCCAGGTCATCGACCACGCCCGGACCTGCGCGCCGGGCGGACTGCGCGGAGTGTTCCACTGCGCGGCCGGCTATGACGACGGGCCCCTCGAAGAGCAGACCCGCGACCGGTACGAAGGCGTCCTCGCCCCGAAGGTCACCGGCGCCCACCTCCTCGACGAGCTGACCAGCGACTGCGACCTCGACCACTTCGTCCTCTACTCCTCCATCTCCGCGCTGCTCGGCAACCGGCTCCAAGCCTCCTACGCCGCCGCCAACCTGTGCCTGGAAACCCTGGCCCGCCGGCGCCGCGACCGCGGCCAGGCAGCACTCGCCGTCGGCTGGGGAGCCATCGCCGGCACCGGCGTCGTCGTCCGCGACAACCTCGCCGAATCCATGACCAGGCTCGGACTGGAGCCGATCTCCACCGCCGAAGCCCTCGACCGCCTGGGCCGGCTCCTCACCGGCGACGCACCCCACAGCGCGGTGATCGCACGCGTCGACTGGGAGCGGGCCGGCCTCATGTTCCCGGCCGCCGCCGCCACCCGGTTCTCCCACCTCATCACCTCGGCGTCCGGGCAGCAGGACCGGGCCGGCACAAGCCTGCGCGAGCAACTGCAGGCAGGCGAGGCAGCCGACGCGGAGGAACTGGCCACCCAGGCGCTCACCGACGTCATCGCGGCCGTCCTGCGGACCGAACCGGAACGCCTCTCACCCTCGGTACCGCTGAACCGCCTCGGACTCGACTCGATTCTGGCGACCGAGCTCGGCGTCACCCTGCGACGCCAACTCGACCTCGACATCCCCACCCTGGAAATCCTTGCCAGCCAAGGCATACGCGACCTGGCCAACCGCGCCATGGCTGCCGCAGGGATCAGTCACGCCAAGGAGCAGCACTCGTGAACGACTGGATCGTCCCCATCGCACCCGACCCGGACGCGCCAGTCTGCGTGATCGGACTGCCACACCCCGGCGGCGGCCCCAACTTCTACGCGCCCTGGGCCGACGCCCGCGGCGTCGAGATCCTCGCCGTCCAGCCACCGGGACGCGAGGCCCGCACCGCCGAGCTGCCCATCACCGACCTGCCCCGCCTGGTCAGGCAGACCGCGAACGCGATCGCGGGGATCTGCGAGCGCCGCCCGACGGCACTGTTCGGGCACTCGGGCGGCGGTCGCTACGCCTTCGAAGTCTGCCGGGCCCTCGAACGCGCCAACCGTGGCCCCGCACTGCTGTGCCCCTCCGGGATCTCGGCACCGGACCACCCGTACTGGACCAGCACCGCGGAGAAGCTGCTCACCGATCCCGTCACCGCCTATCTCATGCTCGGCGGCGAGGCCCTCCCCGGACAGATCGAACACGACCAGGCCACCGTCGACTCCTTCATCTCCCTGATCCGCGCCGACGCCCGTCTGTACACCGGGCTCGGAATCCAGCCGCCCGTCCCGCTGCGCTGCGCCGTCGCCGCCTTCGCCGGTGACGACGACGCCATCGCCGACCCCGAGGACATGGCGGGATGGCAGCAGTGGGCAGCGGGCCCGGAAGCCTTCACGCTGCACCGCTACCCGGGCGACCACTTCTACATCCGGCACCACTTCCAGGAGGTCCTGGACGACCTGCTCACCGACCTGACCAGCACCCCGAGCCCCGTCACGAGGACCGGCCGGCCGACGGCCCTGTCCCACTCCCAGTGACGGCGCAGGGAGACGCCGTACGAAAAGGCCGTGGCGTTCGGCCTTGAGGCTGTCGGGCCGGATGAGCAGCATCCGGCCCGACGCCGCGCGGGAACACATGACCGCGGTCGGCCTGATCCGGAAGACAACCCTGCCCGTCCATGCCCCGCGGACGAGGCGGCGGGCGGGACCACGAAGAACGGAGACGGACCGCATGACCACGCAACAGACCACCGCACTCCTCGTCGGCCTGGCCGTCATGGTGCTGCTCGCCCGGTTGCTCGGCGCGCTGGCCCGGCGCCTGGGACAACCCCCGGTGATCGGTGAGGTGTTCGCCGGCATCGCGCTGGGACCGACCCTGTTCCACGGGGCGATATCCGACGCCCTCTTCCCCGACACGACGCGCCCCCTGCTCAGTGCCCTGGCCGCGGTCGGCGTCGCCATCTTCATGTTCATCGTCGGCCTCGAGTGGGACACGACCCTCATACGGGGCAGCGGCGCCATCGCCCCCGCGGTGTCGATCAGCTCCGTCCTCCTGCCGTTCGGCCTCGGCACGGCCCTCGGCGGCTATCTGATGCACGATCACGGCACGGGCGACAAAACGGCGTTCATGCTCTTCATGGGCATCGCCATGTCGATCACCGCGTTCCCGGTCCTGGCCCGCATCCTCACCGACCGGGGCATGACCCGTACGCCGCTGGGCGTGGTGGCGCTGGCCTGCGCCTCGATCGACGACGTCCTCGCCTGGTCCCTGCTCGCCGCCGTCGTCGCCATCAGCGGATCGGCCGGCTCCGACCAGTGGCGGATCCTGCTCGCCGTCCCCTATCTGCTCGGCATGGCGTTCGTCCTGCGCCCCGCACTGCGTCAGCTGGCCCGCCGACAGGGCTCGCTCCGGCTGACCCCCACCGTCTTCGCGTGCATCCTCGCCGGCCTGCTGCTGTCCGCCGCGGCCACCGAATGGATGGGACTGCACTACATCTTCGGCGCCTTCCTCTTCGGCGCCGTCCTCCCGCGCTCGGGCACCGCGCCGCTCCGCCGTGAGGTGCACGACCGCCTCGGCCAGCTGAGCGCGACCCTGCTTCTGCCGGTGTTCTTCCTGGTCGCCGGCCTCAAGGTCGACCTGTCCGGGCTCGACGCGAGCGGGCTCGGCGACCTGGGGCTCATCCTGCTCGTGGCCGTGGGCGGGAAGTTCACCGGAGCGTACGCCGCCGCCCGGCTGAGCCGGATGCCGGTCCGGCAGTCCGCCGCGCTGGCCACGCTGATGAACACGCGCGGGCTGACGGAACTCATCGTCCTGAACGTGGGCCTGCAACTGGGCTTCATCCGCCAGGGCCTGTACTCCCTGATGGTCGTCATGGCCGTGGTGACGACCGCGATGGCGGGTCCGCTGCTGGCCTGGATCCTGGGCCGCCCGACCGGCGACGACCTCACCGCCACCGGCCCCGGTGCGGCCGCGGACGTCGCCGAGGTCACCGGCACACCCGAACGCGCGACAGGCCCCGCCGCCTGAGAACGGTCCCGGGCCTGCGGGGAAGCCACCCACCGGCCAGGCGGACGCGCTCACCTTCCCCGGCGGCCCCGCTTCCTCCGGGCGAACACGTTGGCCGGTACGGCCGAGGCGGCGAGCGCACGCCGGTCGACCTTCCCGTTCGCCGTGAGGGGCATCCGGTCGACGACCGCCCAGAGCGAGGGCACCATGAAGGACGGGAACCGTTCGGCGAGGCGGTCTCTGAGGTCGACCGGGGTGACGGCCGTTCCCGGCGCGAGCCGGACCGCGGCGAGCAGCCGCTTGTCGGAGATGCCGTCGGTGACGGTGACAACTGTCTCCTCGACCTCCGGACAGCCGTTCAGCGCGTCGCTGATCGCGGTGAGCTCGACACGGTAGCCGCGCACCTTGACCTGGTGGTCGGCCCGCCCGACGAAGTGGATGCGGCCGGCCTGGTCGATACGGACGAGATCGCCCGTACGGTAGATCCGCTCCGGGACGTCGGGCGAGAAGCGGCCGAAGCGGCGGTCGGTCTCCTCCTCGTCGTCGACGTACCCCACCGCGAGGCCTTCGCCCCCCGTGCACAGCTCGCCGACGGCGCCGGGCGGCAGCAGCCTCGCCCGCCGGTCGAGGACGTACACCCGGGTCCCGGGAACGGGGGTGCCGATCGGCAGCGGGCCGTCGACGTCCTGCGGCCTGCGGACCGAGTGGAACGTCGTGAAGATCGCGTTCTCGGTCGGCCCGTAGCCGTTGGTGACGGTCAGGCCCGGGTGGTCGGCGAGCGCTCGCGCGACATGTTCGTGGGGGACCACGTCCCCGCCGGTCAACAGCTGGCGCAGCGTGCCCAGCGACGTCGGCGCGAACTCCTGGACAAGCCGGAAGTGACCTGCCGCCAGCCAGGCCACGGTCACCTCGCGCTCCTCGATGAACGCGCCGAGCTCGCCCGGCGACAGCAGCCCCGGCGGACACACCTCGAGGACCGCGCCGGACAGCAGCGCGCCCCAGAGTTCGAACGCGGAGACGTCGAAGGCCAGCGACGACAGGCGGAGCACGCGTTCGCCCGGGCCGAACACGAGGTGGTCGGTGTCCTGGAACAGCGGGATCACCGCACGGTGCGGGACCGCCACTCCCTTCGGCTCGCCGGTCGTGCCCGAGGTGAAGGCGATGTACGCCGGGCGGTCGGGATCGGGTGCGGCGGGCGGCACATGCTCCGCGCCGACGGTCCACTCCGGCCGCCAGGGGCTGACCACGGGCACCTTGTGCCGGGAGACCTCGCCGGCGTCGTCGTCGCCGACGATGGCGGCGGCCGGCGCCGCCTTGGCGACGATCCCCGCGGTGTGTGCCGCGGGCTGGGTGAGATCGACGCCGACGTAGGTACCGCCCGCCCAGAGTGTGCCCAGGACGGCCACCGCCTCCGCCGCCGACCGCTGGACCCCGATCAGCACGGTGTCGCCGTCCTGGACGCCGGCGGCACGCAGGAGCCGCGCCTGCTCGGCCGCGGCGGCGGCGAGTTCGGAGTAGGTCAGCGCCGACTCGTCGTCGCGTACGGCCACCGCCGCGGGCCGGCGTGCCGCCACGGCGCGGAACAGCTCGTCCAGGGAGGAGGAGGGGAAGACACGGCCCGTCTCGTTGAGCCCGGCAAGGACTTCGCGGCCGGCGGGGGAGATGCACCGCACGTCCGCCAGTGTGCCGTCGTCGTCGCCCGCCGCCTCGGTGAGCTGCTGCACCGCGGCCACGTAGTCGAGGACGAAACGCTGCGCCTCGCCCCGGCTCCACAGGCTCGTCGCGTATTCGGCGTGGCCGGCGTAGGAGGGCTCGTCCCGGCCGAACCGGAGGCTGAGGTCGAATCGCGATCCGCCGCCGTCCGTCTCCTCGATCCGGATGCGCGCCGTGCCGGTCTCGATCCTCTCCGGGCCGGGCTCGCCGTAGGTACTGAAGGACGTCTGCACCAGGGGATGGCCCGGCCCGGACCGCTCCACGCCCAGCCGCTCCACGATCCGCGGGAACGGAACGCCGTCGGCGGCCAGGCTCCAGGCCACCGACTCATGGACGGCGCGGACGAACGCGCCCGGTGGGCGGTCGTCGTCGATGTCGATGCGGACCGGGAGCAGCTCGCCGGCCGGCGAGGTGATGCCCACGAGCAGCGAGTCGGCACCGGTCATCCGCCCCAGGATCAGACCGAACGCGGCGAGGAGGAAGGCGGACGAGGTCACCCCCAGGGCCCGGGACCGCTCGAGCACGGCCTGCGTCGCCTCGGCGGAGAGTTCGACGGGAAGCCGCGCGCCGGACGTGTCGTGGCGGTAGGGGCGCGGCCGGTCGGAGGGAATCTTGAGGACCGTCGGCACCTCGGCCAGCCGGTCCGCCCACGACGCCGTGAGGCGTTCTGGCTCATCGTCGGGGCGGCGCTGCGCGCCGGCGCGGACACGGGCAGCCGGTGCGTCCAGGCGCAGTTGGTCATGACGCGAGAACAGTGTGCGCAGCAGTCGGCCCACGGCGTGTGCGTCGAGAAGGAACCGGGGCGCCGCGACGGCCACCGCACGAAGAGCGCCCTCGTGCGAGAGCAGCAGGAAGCGCATCGACGCCGCGGCGGACGGGTCGAAGGGCGGCTGCCCGAATCGGCGCGCCGTATCGCGCGCCCAGGCGTCGAAGTGCTCCGGCGCGCCGTCGTGTTCGGCGCGGACGATCTCGGGGGCATGGTGCGCGACGACACCCACGACGGCGTCGGCGAGGATCTCCGTGTCGACACCACCCCGTTCGACGAAGCCGACGACGACCACGTTGGGCGGACCGGCCGGATCCTGAGGAGCCGTCAGGGAACTCCTCGGACCCTGCAGTCGGAAATCCGACGTCATCGTCGTCCGGATCGACATTCAGGATGGTCAGCGACGTGTGAACGCGTCGAATTCTCCATGATCCGCACCTTTTTTCGACTCCCCACCGACCGGCCACAGTAGCGGCAGGAGCAGCACCGGAGCGATATGCGGATCGCACCCCCGTTCGTGCATTTCGCACGTACGCCACGTCCGGGGAGCGGGCCCGAAGGACCGATGAGCCCTAGTGACGGACGGCCGGCCTGAGGTCGGCCACCACGCTCGCGAATCTCTGCGCCGCGAACTCCGCTTCCTGTGTGGTCATCGTCAGCGGAGGCATCAGCACGACGGTGTCGGGCGTGTAGTGGACCAGCAGGCCCTGCCGTCGGCACGCTGTCTCCAGGTGACGTCGGTCCTGCATGGAGAGCGGACTGCCGTCGTCCTCCACGAGGTCGATCGCCACATAGGCGCCGACAGCCCGGACGCCCCCGAACGTGGGCGCCTTGCCGAGCAGGTCGTCCAGCCGATCGCAAAGGAGCCGGCCGAGTGCCCGGCCGTTGGCCACCAGATCCTCGGACGTGTAGGCACGGATGGCTGCGAGCGCCGCAGCGCAGGCCACGGGGTGGCCGTCCGTGGTCGAGGCATGGGCAAACACCGTGCTGCTGGTGTCAAATGCCTGGTAGATCCGGTCGGTCGCCAGGACGGCACCGAGCGCCGCGTAGCCGGCGGTGATGCCCTTCGCGAGGCACATGACATCCGGGGAGACTCCGGAGATATCGGCCGCGAACATCTCGCCCATGCGGCCGAACCCGGTGAACGCCTCGTCGAAGATCAGCAGAATGTCGTTCTCTGTGCAGTACTCACGTGCGGCTCGTAGGTATGCGGCAGGGAGAGGCTGTCCGTTGCGTCCCTTCACCGGCTCGAGGATCATCGCCGCGATGCGATCCGGCCCCAGCGCGTCCAGCTGGGCGGCGAGTTCGGCACCGGATTCGTCGGTCGGCTCCGGAAGGTGACAGAAGCCGTCCGGCATCGGACCGAAGAGCCAATGCATGATGCGCTGCCCGCTCGCCGCCATGGCTGCCATCGGGCTGCCGTGGTAACTGTCCCGGAGACCCACGATCAGGCGCTTGTCCCGGCGGCCCTGGTTTCGGTGATAGGAGCGGGCCATCAGTATCGCGTTCTCGACCGCTGCGCCGCCCGTATGGCAGAACCGCACACGGCTGAGGCCGGCAGGGGCGATCGCGGTAAGCGCCTGCGCCAGTTCGACGACCACGGGCGCGGCCAGTTCCCACCGCACCATGCAGACGTAGGGCAGCTCGTGCGCCTGGCGGCACATCGCCTCTACGACGTCGTTCCTGCCGTAGCCGAGCATCATGTTGCCCACCCCGGCGCGGGCGTCGAGCGCGCGGTTTCCCGAGGCGTCGATCAGCCAGGACCCCTCGCCCTTGACCCAGAAGTCCTTGGTTCCGCTCTGCTCGAGGATCGCTGACGTGGGTAGGGTCCCGTGCCAGAGAGGGTATGTTTCACGATCCCATGTACTCGGCGTCATGGCCATGTCTCCCCGTTTCCCGCGTTATTTCACGGGCGCTTGGACCACGGAACACGTGAAGGTGTATCCGCCGGTGCCCTGGATGAGCATGCCGAATTCGCCCGGGTTGAGGCCGGCCTCGATGTCCACCAGGTTCGCGAGGAAGTCTCCGGCGCCGAGGCAGCCGGTGCTGCACTCGAGATAGCGAGGGTTTCCTCCGATGACTTCACTGATGGCCGGCTTGAACATGCCCTCGCGCATGGTCCGGGTAAGACGCGGCAGCGCGATGCAGCTGATGTCCTTGGGTTCGACATTCGCCGCCCGCAGAGCCCGCAGGACGAGCCCGAACAGCTTGGGAACGCTGAGCTTGACCATGCGTGCTGCCGCACCGGACTCCCTGAACGCCTTGTTGGCGCGCCGGAGGTCGATCGGAGTGCCGTGCCCCAGCGGCACGGAGGTGAACTCGTCGTCGCCGCGCATCTGGAATTCCCACTCGGTGTCCGTCTCCATCTCCAGCGAACGCAGGTGGAGAAAGTCGCTGCCCTCACCGGAGCGACCGAGCAGGACCGCGGTCGCCGAGTCCGAGTAGGCCGCGTCGTCGTCGCTTGCCCATCGATCGAATCCCGGTGCGCAGAAACGGTCCGCGGCCGTGACGAGAGCCGCGCCCGCCTCAGGGGTGGCGACCAGCCATTTGGCCGCGAGTTGCAGCGCCACGGCGCCGCCGTTGCAGAGTTGCTGGACATTGACGGGAAGCGCGTCGATGATCCCGGCCTGGTTGGCGATGTAGTGCGCCGGCGACCACATGTCAAAGCCCTGGTGGTAACTGAAGGAATGAACCAGGCAGCCTATGGCGGCAGGCTCGACTCCGCTCGACTCCAGAACGTCTTTCGCGGCCAGCGCAGCCATCTGCGGTGGCGCTGTATCGTCCGGAGCGACATACAGTTCCGTCACGCCGATGCGTTCGATATCCGCTGAGCTGAGCTCACCGTCCGCAGGACCTTGTTTGCCCGACGGAAGCCGGAGGGTCGCCGCCTTGATACTCAGCTCGGTCGCTGTCACTGGATCCTTGCCCTTCTCTCGTCTTCATTCTGGATTTCCGTGCGTGGGCCCGGCCACTACGCCTTGGGGGCATCCTGATAATTCCGTTGCGACAGCAGCGCCCTCCGGTCCACCTTGCCCGATCCCGTCAGCGGCAGACTGTCGCAGACATGAATCTCCCCGGGCAGCATGTAGCTGGGAACCTTCGTGACCAGGTGGTCGCGGCACGCCTGGGGCGTGCAGTCCTCGCCGGCGGGGACCACGAACGCCACCACGACCTTCTCGCCGGACTCCTTCTCGCCGGTGGTGACATAGCTTTGCTTGACGTACGGCACCTCATTCATGAAGTGCGCGATCTCGCCGAGCTCGATCCGGAAACCGTTGACCTTCACCTGATCGTCCAGCCGCCCCTGGAAGACGACATTTCCGTCTTCCCGGAAGAATCCGCGGTCTCCGGTGTGGTAGAGCCGCACCTTGTCGCCGTTGATGTCGTATTCGACGTACTTCTTTTTCGTCAGCTCAAGCATGCCGAGATAGCCGGGCGACAGCCCCGGTCCCGCCAGGCACACCTCTCCGGTCTCGCCGGGCGCGCACAGCACTCCGTCACGGACGACATAGAGAGACGTGTTCTGAATGGGCAATCCGATCGGGAGCGCGGACATCCCCAGGACGGAATGCCGAACGGGATAATACGTGGCGAACACCGAACACTCGGTCGGCCCGTACACGCTCACTATCTTGTCGTTCCCGTAATGGCTCCGAGCGTCTTCCATATGCCTCAGAGAATGCGCCTCGCCGCCCGTGAGGATTGTCTGCACGGTATCCAGGGTGCTGGGCGCCTCATCGACTATCACATTGAACAGCGCTGTCGTCACGAAGATCGCCGTGACGCCGTTCTGCTGCACGACCCGCTTCAGTTCCGAGAGCCGGATGAAATCTGACGGGTAGAGCACGCACGTTCCGCCGTGGAGCAGCGCTCCCCAGATCTCGAAGACCGCGGCGTCGAAGAATATCGACGCCAACTGCGGGATGACGGCGTTCTCGTCGAGGGCGACGAAGCAGGCGTTGAACACCAGGCGAACGACGCCCTCATGCCGGATCGGCACGCCTTTGGGGGATCCCGTCGATCCCGACGTGAAGACGATGTAGGCGATGGAGTCCGGCTGGACCCGCAGGTCAGGGTTCTTCTCGTCCGCGTTCAGCGTGGGCAGGTCGACGGGAATCACCTGCATGTTCTCGAAGCGGACCGTCATTTCGCCGGACGCGTCGGTGAGCAAGGTCGTGCAGTCGGCCTGGCCGAATATCCCGCTCAGGCGTTCATCCGGCCAGGTGCGGTCGAACGGGAGGTAGGTGGCGCCGCACTTGATGATCGCCAGCATTGCGATGATCATCTCCGGTGAGCGCCTGACGCACAGTCCCACGACCTGGCCAGGGTGTACGCCGGCCTCGCGGAGCCGCACGCTCAGGCTGTTCGCCAGGCCGTTGAGCTCGCGGTACGTGAGCTTGCGCTCCTGATGGACGAGGGCGACGGAGTCGGGATGACGGCCGGCAGCGCTTTCGAAGAGCTCCTTCAGGCTCTCCACCGGATGAACAGCATCAGTCCTGTTGATCTTCTGATGAACAGACAGAGCCTCTTCGGAGAGGGCGATCTTATCCATTCAGGTTCCCCAGCCGTGTGTTGACGATTCTTGTTACGTACTCCGGGTGGCTGTCCACGAAGAAGTGTCCGCCGGGGACTTCGATCAGCTCGCAATGCTGCTTGGTGAACCTCTGCCAGCCGCGCATGGTTCTCCAGCTGTCGATCGCGTCATCCAGGCTGTATATGGCGGTGATGGGGACATCCACGCCGGTGGCGTGGCGGTGATCCCATATTTCGGCAAGGTGGATTTCGCTTCGCACCGTCGGCAACAGGAGGCGCATCAGCGCCTCCTGTTCGAAGAGCTCCGCCGGCGTGCCGCCCATCTTCGCCACCGCATCGCGGAAATCGCTCTCCGTCATCCGATGCATATAAGGGCGCAGTTGCGGCACATCCGGGCTCCGGCAGCCGGAAACGAACAGCCGGCGTGTCATTCCCGGGTACTCGGCCGTGGCCAGGTGAGACAGCTCGTAGGCCAGCCGCCCACCGAAACTGTGGCCGTAGAAGGCGTGGCGGCGGTTCAGATACGGCGACAGCGCCTCGA
This sequence comes from Streptomyces sp. NPDC031474, assembly GCF_055581185.1. NCBI lineage: Bacteria > Bacillati > Actinomycetota > Actinomycetes > Kitasatosporales > Streptomycetaceae > Streptomyces > Streptomyces sp. NPDC031474. Next base: position 148,514 of record NZ_JBVIJX010000008.1, on the reverse strand, counting down.
AGACATCGTCCACCAGGGGCTGCCACTGGTCGTAGCGTGGTTCCTTGAGCCGGCGCCCCCGGCCGGGGAGCACCACGCACAACAGCTCCACGTCGTCCGCGATCCCGCCGCACCAGGCACGGAACGTCTCGGGGCTCCCGCCCGCGTAGGGAAAGCAGAACAACGTGCTGACCGGCTCTGCCGTCGCCGCCTTGAGGGTCATCACCCACTTGTCGGCCCTTGCCGCCACGCCGACCCGCTAGTCCGACGCCGCGTCAGCGTGCTTGCTGTTCCGCTGGATGCTGACCACGATGTCCATGACGCGGCTCTCGGTGAACAGTTCGTCAGCGGGAAGCGAGTCGTCGCCGAACTCTCGTTCCGCCCGCTCGATCAGCTTCACCGCAGTGAGCGATGTGCCGCCGGCTTCGAAGAAGTCGTCCTCGCCGCCCGTCACCCGCAGGCCGAGCTGCCTGCACTCGTCGACGACCCATGCCAGCAGTGTTTCCGACGTCATTCGGTTGTCCGTCTCGCTCATTTGTCATTTCTCCTGGTGCACCGGGAAGCGGAATCCGTTGACAGTGCTCTCAACAAAACGATTGTGGCCGTATCGGTCCTCGCCGGACACCAATACGCAGCCGTATTTCTCAAGGCTCGCCCGCGCACCGAATTCCTGGAGCTCGTCGGAGTACGGGTAGACCTGGACCTGCGTCGGCAGGTAACGGGAGGCGAAGCCGAGCCGCATCTGGTCGGTTTCGCCGCTGTGCGGATGAGACGCGTGCATGAGCGTCGACCAGAAGAGAATGAACTGGCCTTGGCGCATGACCTGGGAGACGGCCTTCGACTCGTCGGGAGTCCAGTCCGGATCCTTCTGCAGCTGCCGGTAGTCGTAGCCGAAGAGCCCGCGCTTGACGCCGTCCTTCTCTACCTGGTTGATGATCTCCGGATTGTATTCCATGATCTTCGACTCATCATAATTCATCGACGTGTGAGTGCCCGGGATGAACTGAAGGCAGCCATTCTTGACCGACGCCTCCGTGAAAGCGGTCCAGGCCGTTACGGTGCCCCCGAATTCCGCGTCCTCCGGCCACACGATGTGCGGGTGCTTCGAACCGTCGACGCTGGAGAAGTTGTCCGCCTGGTGCCAGTCCGTTCCCTCGTCACCCGGATACTTCGGGAAGAGTTCGGTACGCCAGCAGAGCGTGTCGGGCCCGAGGATGCTCGACACCCTGTCCACGATCTCCGGCCTCGTGACGTGCTCGGCGAGAAAGTCGACGTCGAGATGGCGATCGTAACTGGCCGCCAGATTTGTGTTTCCGGATTCCGTCTGCCCCTCGTGGTAAATGGACGTTTTGGTCCTGAGCAGCTTCGGCCTGGTCGCCCTGAGATGTCCTTCCATCTCTTCTTCGGTGTAGAGGTCGAAAGGGCCGATGTAGCCATCGCGAGCGAACTGCTTCAGCTCTTCGGGGGTCAGCGCGAAGGTTTTCGTACGGGCCATTTTTTCTCCTCGATCCTAATCGCGCTCGAAGGCTTCGCTCAGAGCGGCATAAGGCTGGAAACTGGGGCCGCCGGCGGGCTCGGTGGCCGCAGCGCCGGAATATAAGACGAAGAACCGAGAAAAAAAGCTACCGATGGATTACCCCTATCGGCAACCCCTATCCAGCGGTCGGCAACCCCTATTGAGTGCTCGCGTTGAGTGCTCGCGCCGGAGGTACGCGCAGATCGGTGCCGCCGGGCGTCGCCGTTGAGGCCGTGCGCGACCGAGGGGGTGCCCCGCGCGGCCATTGGCCGCGTGAACAGCGGCGACATTCGTATGCGTCTTTCGCAGGAAGTACGCAGGGCCGTGCCATACCTGTGGCTTTGGCCTGCTCGTTCATGAGTCCGCGTCACTTCGCCGAGCGGGACCCGCGTTTGTCAGGTGCCGAATGTCGGTCCGGGGCCGAGTGGCGGGGCCGGCGGTGACGAGTCGGGCGTGGCTGAGAACAGTCGTAGCCGAGGCTTGTCGGGCCGCGGGCGGAGAGTGTCGCCGGTCACGGCGAGCGGTGGCCTTCGGGGCAGAAAGTCAAGTGCCAGGGAGGCGATCTTCAGCCAGATTCGGCAGCACGCCGATCCGGGTCGAGCAGTGGCTGCCGTGGCTGCCGTGCGCGCCCCGGGCCATGTCTGAGACATGGATCAGGGCGCGCCGCGCAGGTGAGGTTCTCGTGGTCACGGTCGGGTGGTCGCCGGCCGGCCCGCGAGGGATTCATCGGTTGTCTGCTTGCCCGGTGCCATGGCCGGCAGTGCCAGAGCGGCCAGCGCCGCGACGAGCATGAGACCCGCGTTGACGAGGAACGCGACGCGGTAGCCCTGGACCAGCGCGTCGAGGTGGCTGCTGTCATGGCTCGCGTTACGGGTCACGCTGGACGCGATGTTCACGAGCACGGCAAGACCGATCGCTCCGCCGATCTGACGGGACGTGTTGAGCAGCCCGGAGGCGGCGCCGGCGTTCTTGGGATCCACATCGGTGGTGCCGCTGATGGTGACGGCGAGCAGCATGAGACTGACGCCGAACCCGCCGACCACGTTCGGGCCGAGGATGTGGGTCACGTAGGCGGGGTGGGAGGGGATGGTGGTCAGCCAGGCGATGCCCGCGGTGGCGATGAGGCCGCCGACCACCAGCATGCGGCGGGGGCCGACCTTGGGCGTGAGCACCCGGGAGGTGATGCCGCCGACGATGAAGACGACGGTGATGGGCAGCATGGCCATGCCGGTGCGCAGCGCGCTGTAGCCGAGGACCTGCTGGCAGTAGAGCGAGAGGAAGAAGAGCAGGGCGGTCAGCGTCACGCCCAGGAAGAACATCAGCAGGTTCGCGATCCGCAGGGTCCGCGGCCGGATCAGGTCGACCGGGATGAGCGGGTGGGAACTCCTGGCTTCGGCCACCAGGAAGAGGGCGATGAGGACCACGGCCGCGACCAGCGGGAGCACGACGCTCGGTGAACCCCAGCCCTTGGCGGAGGCCTCCGAGAGCCCGTACGTCAGCGCCCCGACTCCGAGGGTGACGCAGAGGGCGCCGGGCAGGTCGAGCCGGGTCCGCTCGGTGTTCGCCGAAGGCAGCAGGAACAGCACGCCGGTGACCAACAGCGCCACGCCCGGGGGGACGTTGACGAACAGCACCCAGCGCCAGTTCAGCTCGGCGGTGAGCACTCCGCCGAGGACCACGCCGATCAGGCCTGCGATCCCGCCCATCATGCTCCACAGCGCCAGGGCGCGCTCGCGCTCGTGTTCGTCGGTGTGGCTGGCGGTGATGAGACTCAGGCTGGTGGGAGCCATCGCGGCAGCGCCGGCGCCCTGCGCGATCCGGGCCGTGATCAGAACGGCCGCGTCGGACGCCAGGCCGCCGATCAGGCTGGCGGCGGTGAAGACGACCACCCCGAACAGGAACACCCGTTTGTGCCCGAAGAGGTCGCCGGCCCTGGCCGCCAGGAGCAGGAAGCCGCCCAGGGTGAGCAGGTAGCCGCTGACGACCCACTGCTGCTGGTCGTTCGACAGGTTCAGCCCGGTGCGCATGTCCGGCAGGGCCACGGTGACGATGGTGGCGTCGAGCACGACCATGAACAGGGCGAGGCAGGACATCGCCACGACGACGCCGAGTGGCAGATTCGGCCGGAGAACAGGGGGTGCGGACGCGACTCGTGGCTCAGACATGGAGTCTCCTCAGTGGCCGATCGCGACTGAATCGAGTTCATGTGAACAGTGTTCACGTGAACACTGTTCACGCTACAATGCTGTCCGGAGGGTGTCAATCGAGGGAGAACCGATGCCGCTGCGCAAAGCCGACGTGGTCGAGGAAGCGCTGCGCCTTCTCGACGCCGAGGGCCTGGACCAGCTCACGATGCGCAAGCTCGGCGCATCACTCAACGTGCAAGGCGGCGCCCTGTATCGGCACTTCGAGAACAAGGAGGCCCTGCTCGACGCGGTGGCCGACAAGATCGTCGAAGGCGTCGGCGAGGCGTTGCCCGACGTCTCCTGGCCCGAGCAGATCCGGATCGTCGGCAGCCGGCTCCGCGCGGCCTTGCTCAGCCGTCGCGACGGCGCTCGGGTGGTGGCCGGCACGTTCGCACCCGGAGCCAACACGGTCATCGGCTCGGACGCGGCGGTCCGGGTGCTCTGCCGGGCCGGTCTGCCCCCCGCCCAGGCGGGCTGGGTCAGTTTCGCCATCTTCTACTACGTGCTCGGCCACACCATCGAGGAACAGGCCCAGCTGCGGTTGCCGCCCGACCATGACTGGCGGGTCCGCACCCAGGGGCTCGACGTCGAAGTGTCACCGCAGTATGCGGCGGCACTCGACTCGCTGACGGACGCGGACCCGGCGGAACGGTTCGACTACGGGCTGAACATCTTCATCGAAGGGCTCTGCCACCTCCAGGGGGAGGCAGTGGCGGTGTCACTCCCCGGGCGGGCGGTGGGCAACTGAGGTAGCGGAACCGGGCGCCCCCCTCGCGGCGGACGCCCTCGATCGTGCGTGAGCCGGCCGAGGAGAACCCCTCGACCCCCAGCACCACAGCGACGTGTCCTGCCGCCCCGAGCCGGCGGCTCCCCAACCCGCACCACCTCACGCGCCCCACCACCTCACGCACCTGAGCGCCTCACGCACCTCAGCGCCTCGCGCGCCCCTCGGGCTCACGCGCCTCGCGCGCCTCACCGCCTCGCGCGAAACGGCTGGGCTCCGCTGCGCCCGCCCCGGCGGCCACCAGGCGGATCCCCGCTGTCCGCGCCCGCGTCAGCGTCCGCGTACCCGTGCGCGTCCAAGTGCGCGTCAGTCGGTCTCCGGCGGCAGGTCGGCCCACTCGTCCACGGCGGCCGGGACTCGGTCGGCCGCATCCGTGGGATCTCCGCGTACGGCCCGGCGCATCGGCGTACGGGTCGCCGTGCCCCGCCGCGAGCGCGCGGTCCGGCCGTCCCGTGGCGGCCCGCCTCCGTCCCCCGCCGGGGTGGGCGCTCCTCGCGCCCCACTCGACCGCCGACGGCGTCACCAAGGCGGTCCCCCGACTGGCCGAGAATCACCGCGTTGCTTCCGCGCGCCGAGCGGAATCTTCACCTCCGTGGTGGCCGGAGGTGAATCGGCCACGGCAATTCACGCATCGGTGTTGTACTGCTTTTGACTGGGACTTGGTATTTCGATGGACGTCACCAGTACGCGGGCCGGGGCGTATCGGCCACATCGCGCTGTTTGATCAGTTCGGTGTCGCAGCCCTCTGACCCGGGCTTCTTGACCTGTCGCAGCGGTACTGGCTATGTTCATTGATCGTCATGCGCGGCTCAAAACGGGGGAAGGCTGAGCGCTGTGCGCATTCACATGGACGAAAACAACTTGTCAATCGCCCGCTTACGGCGTATGGCGAGATTCGGCGCCTGTCCCGCGGCCGGCTTTTTCCGCCAAGAGAACGGATTGGTCCCTGGCGGGTTTCTGCTGGCCGTACGAGGAGAGCAGGCGCGACGTCGGCTGCTCTCCTCGCGCGTCCAGCAAGGCGCCGGTGACATCGCCGAAGCCGCCGCCTGCTCCGGTGCGGGCGCCTTCGCCCCCCGGTTCACCGAGGTCACCGGGGTCACCGGGGTCACCGAGGTCACCGGGGTCACCGGGGTCACCGGGGTCACCGGGGTCACCGAGGTCACCGGGGTCACCGGGGTTTCGCCGGGCGGGTACCCGCAGATCGGTTGCCTCGCCGGAGGTTTCGCGGCGGGGATGGTCGCCGGGCGCGGGACGGCGTCCGGCGCCCGCCGCGTCGGCAACGCGGCAACGCGGCGGCGGGTCGCTCGCGTGCCCTCGGGGACGTGGACGGCCGAGCCGCTCATCACGGAGGTGGGCGGCGCGGGTCACCGTCCGGCCATTGGTCAGGCCGGGCCCCTCCGGAACGACCCGGCAGCGTCGGTGGACCGGACATCGCGCTGGACGCAGTAATCGCGGATTGAACTACTGCCCCGATATTCGGTCATAACTGTTCTCAACTATCAGTGGGGCGTTTTTCACGCCATGGGGGAACAATGGGAATACAAGTGATGCTGTCGGACGCTTTGTTACTCTCCCGAAGTGCGCTCGCCGCATTGATCGAGAAGCGCGAGGATCTCCAGGTTGTCGGGGCCGTCGGCGGAGATTCGGACGCGCTGGAATTCGCCGAGATTCATCGCCCCGATATCTCGATCATCAGCTTCGACGGGGCCGACACCAGTGCGATCACCCTTGCCGAGAAGATCGCGAGTCTTCCGGGGTGCCGGAGCCTGGTCCTGGCCGAGTGCTTCACCCGATCGATCGTCCGCCAGGCCTTCTCCGGCGGGGTCGACGGCATGCTGCAGCGATCCATGCCGGCCAGCCGCTTCTTCGAGGCCCTGCACCGGGTGCATCAGGGCGAACGCGTCTTCGACGCCGACCTGACGGTCGCGGCCATGTCCAACGCCGGCTGCCCGCTGACCTCGCGTCAACTCGCGGTGCTGGAGCGATTCTCCCGCGGGGACTCGATCGCCGAGATCGCGGCACGGCTGCACCTCTCCGAGGGGACCGTCCGCAACTACCTCTCGTCCCTGGTGGCGAAGCTCGGCGCGCGTAACCGCATCGACGCCTTGCGGATCGCCAGGGATGCGCACTGGCTCTGAAAGTCCTGCTCGCCGACTTCATCGACCAATTGGGGGTTGGTTATGACCATGGATGGGGTGACGGCCGACGTCATCGGCCATTTAGCCCTCGTGCTCGGGGCGTCGAGCCTGCTCGGCGCCCTCGCGCGCCGGATCGGGCAGCCGGCTGCGGTCGGCCGGATCGCAGTGGGCTTCATCTTCGGGACGAGCCTGCGCGGCAAATTTCCGGGCGATTCGACGGATCACCTCTTACCGGACGAGGCCACGCCCCTCATGCCGGGCATCGCCCCAGGGACGCAGCGTCCCGCTGCCTCGGACGGTCGGCAGACCGACCGCCGTTCCCTCCCGCTCTTCTTCGGCGTCGTGGCGTCGAGTGGGATTCCGGTGGCACCCGTGCTCGCGGCGGCCCGGGACATGGGCCACCGCGCGCTGTGGTCCGCACCGGACCCGCACTGCCCCGGTCGCCGGGATCCTCGGGTGCGGAATCGACGGGAAGGCCGCCGCGAACGACGCGACGGTGCGGTGGGGCGGTTCCGACGCCCTGCGGCCGGCCGTGGCCGGCGCGCCGGTGAACACCCACGATCTCACCACGACCGACCACGGCCGGGAGACGGTGCCTGCGCCGAGCGACCCGGCACCGGTCCGCACAGCGCGGAACTGTTCCCGACCTCCCACCCGCACGGCCCCCGTGTTCGCCGGGTGTCGATCCACACCTGTCCCTGTGCTGCGGAAGGTGAGAGGTGATGGAGATGCTGGTCGAACGGGACGAGGCAGAAAAGACGCTGGTCCAGATCTGGAGCGAGTGTTCGCTGGGCCGCAGCCGGACGGTCGCCATCGGCGGACCGCTCGCCAGTGGAAAGACGGCCCTGCTGGACTCCTTCGCCCACGACGCCGCCGACGCGGGCGCGACCGTCCTCGAGGCCACCGGTTCGAGTCTTGAGCGTTACCGGCCGCTGGGGATCATAGATCAGCTTCTGCGGGGGCGTCGGCTCTACTCACACAGCGCGGAACTCGAGATCCGGGCCGTGCTGGAGAGCGGCGGCGGAGCAGGAGCGCACAGCGAGATCTCCCCGTCGGTCCTCGGTCTGCTGCACAGTGCTTTCCAGTACCTGACCCACAGTCCGCCGCTGGTCCTCTGCATCGACGATGCGCATTTCATGGACGTCGAGTCGCTGGAGGGTCTGCTCGCGCTCATGCGGCGGATGGGCGGCGCGCCGATATCGATGGTCCTCACCTACTGTCCCGACATGGGCCGGCCCAGCGTTCAGCGCATACTCCAGGCCGAGATCCTCAGGATGCCGACCTGTACCCAGCTGGAACTCGAGCCGCTCTCGGAGACGGGGGTCGCGACGGTGCTCGAGGAGTATTTCACCCTTGAGGCAGCGGGCCGGATCGCTTCCGACTGCAGGCAGCTCAGCGGCGGCCGGCCGTTGCTGGTGCACGCCATGGCCGAGGACCATGCCGACAGCGCATCGGCGTCGGCCGCGCTGCGGCGGCCACTGGCCGGCCCTGCCTTCGGCCGTGCCGTCCTGAGCTGCCTCTACCGGGCCGAGCCCGTCGTGCTCGAGATCGCGCAGGCGAGGGCCGCGGTGGGGGAGTTCCGGTCGCCGGCCGTGGTCGCGCGACTCTGCGGCATGGACTCGGAAACCGTCGCGCGGGTCGCCGGCTCTCCCGGCGTCGGTGGACTGCTGGACCATGACCTTCTCGGGCAGCCGAGCGTGCGTGAGGCCGTGCTCGGCAGCATCCCCCAGGAAGAGCGCCACGCCCTGCGGTCTCGCGTCGCCCGCCTGCTGTACCAGGAGGGCGCCCCCGCCCTGGTGACGGCCGAACACCTGATGCGTATCGACGAAACGATTCCTTGGGCGAAGAAGGTGCTGTGCGAGGCAGCGGACCGCGCCCTCGCCGGCGGAGACCACGAAGCGGCCGTCCGCTACCTCGAAAGAGCACACCGCCAGTGTGCGGACGGGCGGGAGCGGATCGACATCGCCGCGAAGCTCGCCGACGTCACCTGGCGGCACGATCCCACAGCGGTGAAGAGCTACCTGCCCGATCTGGTCACGGCCGTCGAGCAGGGCGAGCTCTCCGTCCGGCAGTCGCTCCCCGTCGTCCGAAGCCTGCTGTGGAACGGCCAGGTGGAGCAGGCGACGCGCGTGATGGCATGCCTCGGCGACGATCCTCACGCGCAGGTGGGCGCGGACGCCGGCGCGTACGCCGAGCAGCTGCACCTGTGGCTTCCGCTCACGTATCCGGGAATCGCACCCGCCTTGGGATTCGGGGAGGCGGCCCCCCTCGACGCCGGCCTCGGCACGCCCGAGCAGCGGTCCGCGGCCGCACTCGGCGCGATCCTGCGGGGCGCCGACGAGGAGGGAGCCGTCCCCGCCGCGGAACTCGTCCTGCGGGAGGCCCTGGCCGGGGCGGCGAGCCCGGCGTCGTCGCTCGCCTCACTCATGGTCCTGGTCTATTCCGACCACCTCGACAAGGCGTCGGCCTGGTGCGACGCCCTCCTCGCCTCCCTGGGGGAGACGCACGGCCTCGTATGGAACGCCATGTTCACCACGGCGCGCGCGCAGATCCACTACCGCCTCGGAGACCTGCCGAACGCCAGGAGACAGGCACAGGCCGCGCTCGCGCTGATGCCGCGCGAGGGCTGGGGAGTGGCCGTGGGCCTCCCGCTTTCGATCCTCATCCTCACCGCCACGGCGATGGGGAACCTGGGCGAGGCCGAGAGCCATCTCGAATTCCCCGTCCCCCGTGCCGCCTTCGGGACCCTGGGCGGAGTGGTCTACCTCGACGCCCGGGGCCATTTCCATCTCGCGCGCGGCCACCACGACGCCGCTCTCCAGGACTTCCTCGCGGCCGGACACCTGATGAAGCTCGGGGAGGCCGACTGTCCGTCGGCGGTGCCCTGGCGCGCCAACGCCGCCCGCGCGTATCTCCACAAGGGCCTCGTGACGCAGGCGAGGGAACTCCTGACGGAACAGATGACGCTGCTCCCGCCGGGGCACCCGCGCACCCGCGGCCTGACCTACCGGGCCATGGCAGCCACCCTCCGCCCGGACGAACGTCCGCCGGTGCTGCTGAAGGCGGCGAACATTCTCGATCGCTGCGGCGACTCGCTGAACCTGGCGTACACCCTCTCCGACCTGGGCCACGCCTACGAGTCACTGGGCGAGGTCGGCCAGGCCCGCCGCCACGCCGACCAGGCGAGGACACTGGCGGACCGGTGCGCCGCGGCACCGCTGCTGCCACCGTCGGTACCGGCGGCCGACGAGCGCAGGGGAGCGGAGCTCCTCAGCGAGGCCGACCCACCCGCCCGCCGGCTCAGCTCGGCGGAATGGCGGGTGGCGGAACTGGCCGCCCGGGGTGCCACGAACGAGCAGATCGCCCGAAAGCTCTTCATCACGGTCAGCACCGTCGAACAGCACCTCACCCGCGCCTATCGAAAACTCGGCATCCGCCGCCGCACCCAACTCCCTTCGCGTCTGTCCGAGCTCGTCCCATGACGACCGCCGGTGTCACGCGCCCGGTTACTATGCTCATTTCATGCCCGGTTGCACCCCGTGAGGGCGTGCCGTGGTATGCAAGGAAAACGAGCTGTGGAGCCTGGGAAAATGCTGACCGAAGTCACTGCGACCCGCTACGTCGCGCCCCTGCGCTCCGGCGGCTCCGTCCCCGGAGTCGTCGAGGCCGACGACCTGGGCACGTATGTCGTCAAGTTCACCGGCTCCGCGCAGGGACGTAAGGCGCTGGTCGCCGAGGTGATCGTCGGCGAGCTGGCCCGCGCGCTCGGGCTGCGGTTCCCCGAGCTGGTGCTCGTGCACTTCGACCCCGCGATCGCCGACGGCGAGCCCCACCAGGAGGTGCGCGAACTCCATGGCGCGAGCGCGGGCCTCAACCTGGGCATGGACTACCTGCCGGGCGCGCGGGACTTCACCCCGGAGGTCGCCAGGACCTTCCCCGTGGACCCGCTGGAGGCGGGCAGGATCGTCTGGCTCGACGCCCTCACGGTGAACGTGGACCGCACGGTGCACAGCTCCAACCTCATGGTCTGGCCGACCTTCGGCACCGTGCCCGCGCGCCTGTGGCTGATCGACCACGGCGCGGCCCTCGTCTTCCATCACCGCTGGGACGGGTCGGATCCCGCGAAGCGGTACGACTTCCGCCACCACGCCCTCGGCCACTACGCCCCCGACGTACGGGCGGCCGACGCGGAGCTGGCGCCGAAGGTGACGCGGGAACTGCTGCGGGACATCGCGGCGCAGGTCCCCGACGCCTGGCTGGACGCGGAGGAGGGCTTCGCGAGCGCGGACGACGTCCGGACCGCGTACGTCGACTACCTCCACGCGCGCGTGCAGGCATCCGTGGCCTGGCTGCCCACCGACTTCCCGACCCGGGAGGAACTCGCCGCCGAGGAGGCCCTTCGCGCGGCCCGCACTCAGGAAGGCCGCCCGAACTGGCTCAAGCGGGTCCCCGACCTGCACGGCAAACCGGCGGCGGAACAGGATTGGTCGGTGCACCTCGGATGAACCGCGTGGGACGGGTGGTACAGATCGAGTACTGCACCCAGTGCCGCTGGCTGCCCCGTGCGGCCTGGCTGGCGCAGGAGCTGCTCATCACCTTCGAGGCGGAGCTGACCGAGCTGTCGCTCAAGCCCGGCACCGGCGGCGTCTTCGTCGTCCGGGTCGACGACGAGGTGGTCTGGGACCGCCGCGAACAGGGCTTCCCGGAGCCGACCGCCGTGAAGCAGGCCGTACGCGACCGAGTGGCCCCGGGACGCTCCCTGGGCCACTCGGACAAGCCGTCGCGGGAGTAGCTCAGCCCTTGAGCTGCTCGTACGCCGGCAGCGTCAGGAAGTCCGCGTAGTCCTCGTCGAGGGCGACCGTCAGCAGCAGGTCGTGGGCCTGCTGCCAGTGGCCTGCCGCGAAGGCCTCCTCGCCGATCTCCTTGCGGATGTTGTCGAGTTCCTCGGCGGCGACCTGGCGGGCCAGCTCCGGGGTCGCCTTCACCGTGTTCCCGGCGTGCTCGAACTCGACGCCCGCGTTGATCCACTGCCAGATCTGCGAGCGGGAGATCTCGGCGGTGGCCGCGTCCTCCATGAGGTTGAAGATGGCGACGGCGCCGAGGCCGCGCAGCCAGGCCTCGATGTAACGGATGCCGACCTGTACGGCGTTGACGAGACCCTGGTATGTCGGCCGGGCGTCCAGGGAGTCGATCGCGATCAGGTCGGCGGCCTCCACATGGACGTCCTCGCGCAGACGGTCCTTCTGGTTCGGACGGTCGCCGAGGACCTTGTCGAATGACTCCATGGCGATCGGGACCAGGTCGGGGTGGGCGACCCAGGAGCCGTCGAAGCCGTCGCCCGCCTCGCGGTCCTTGTCCGCGCGGACCTTCTCGAAGGCGACCTTGTTGACCTCCGCGTCCCGCCGGGACGGGATGAACGCCGCCATGCCGCCGATCGCGTGCGCGCCGCGCTTGTGGCAGGTGCGGACGAGGAGCTCGGTGTACGCGCGCATGAACGGGGCGGTCATCGTCACGGCGTTGCGGTCCGGGAGGACGAACCTGGCTCCGCCGTCACGGAAGTTCTTGACGATGGAGAACAGGTAGTCCCAGCGGCCGGCGTTCAACCCCGAGGCGTGGTCGCGGAGTTCGTAGAGGATCTCCTCCATCTCGTACGCGGCCGTGATCGTCTCGATGAGCACGGTGGCGCGGACGGTGCCCTGCGGGATGCCGAGGTAGTCCTGCGCGAAGACGAACACGTCGTTCCACAGGCGTGCTTCGAGGTGCGACTCCGTCTTCGGGAGGTAGAAGTACGGGCCCTTGCCGAGGTCGATCAGGCGCTGGGCGTTGTGGAAGAAGTACAGGCCGAAGTCGACGAAGGCGCCGGGGACCTGGTTGCCGTCGGCGTCGACGAGGTGGCGCTCGCCCAGGTGCCAGCCGCGCGGGCGCATGACGACCGTCGCCAGCTCCTCGTCCGGGCGCAGGGCGTACGACTTGCCGGACCTCTCGTCGGTGAAGTCGATGGTGCGGGTGTACGCGTCGGCCAGGTTGATCTGGCCGAGGACGACGTTCTCCCAGGTCGGCGCGGAGGCGTCCTCGAAGTCGGCGAGCCAGATCCGCGCGCCCGAGTTGAGGGCGTTGATGGTCATCTTGCGGTCGGTGGGGCCGGTGATCTCGACCCGGCGGTCGTCCAGGGCCGCGGGGGAGGGGGCCACCCGCCAGGAGTCGTCCGCGCGGATCGCGGCGGTCTCGGGGAGGAAGTCGAGGGTGGAGGTGCGGGCGATCTCGGCGCGGCGCCCCGCCCGCCGGGCGAGGAGCTCGTCACGGCGTGGCGTGAACCGCCGGTGCAGCTCCGCCACGAAGGCGAGCGCCGCCTCGGTGAGGACCTCCTCCTGCCGCGGCAGGGGCTCGGCGTCGACGATGGCCAGCGGGGACGGCGCTGGTGCGGACATGAGCGGTCACTTCCTTCAGCGGTGGCACCGGGTGCCAGTCGAACCGGGTACGGCGAGCGGGTCCCCGGACGAGCCGGGCGCTTCTGAACAGTGGATACTAGTTTCCTCATTGTGGAAGTTCAATGGTTTGTTGATGTCGAGATTCTTCGGGTCGAGGCAGGGTGGCGCTCAGTGTCAGGCCCCTCACTCGAGGTGGGCGAGATCCTGGGGCGTGTCGATGTCGAACGGCTTGGCCACGTCCCCGCACTCGACCAGCGTGATCGCCTCCTCGTGTGCCCTCAGATAGGCGCGTGCCCCACGGTCGCCGGTGGCAGTCGCGGCGATGCCCGCCCAGTGGGCCGCCCCGAACAGGACGGGATGGCCGCGTACGCCGTCGTAGGCGGCGGAGACGAGCGAGGAGTCGTCCTCGTACGCGGCGCGTACCCGGGCGACCGCCCGAGGCCCGATGCCGGGCTGGTCGACGAGCGAGACGAGCGCCGCCCGTGCCCCCGTCCCGGCGAGCGAGTCGAGCCCGGCCCGCAGTGACGTGCCCATGCCCTGCTCCCACGCGGGGTTCTCCACCAGCACGCACCCCTCCAGCCGCGCCCGCTCCCGTACGGCGTCGGCGGCGGCCCCGAGGACCACATGCACGCGCGCGCAGCCCGCCGCACGCAGCACTCCCACCGCATGTTCGACCAGCGGCCGTCCCCGGTGTTCGAGCAGCGCCTTGGGCCGTCCGCCGAGCCGCCGGCCCCCGCCCGCGGCCAGCAGCAGGCCGACCACCTGGTCGCGGGCCCGGTCTTCGTTGTGCGTCATGCGTCCTGCATACCTGACGCGGTGTCGACCACACGGTGTCCGGGGGCTGAATTTCCGTCCGTGCAGTGGCGCACCCGGCATCGGGTGGCGTTTACTGACCCGCGCGTCCTTCGGCGCCCGACCGGCGTCACGGTGGGCGCGGGGGTGGGAAGACGCGAGAGTGTGCCAGGGGGGAGAGCTGTGTTGCGGAGCTTGGGGCAAAGAGCAGTGACCGGCAGCGACGAGGATCCGAGGGTGGCGGAACTGCGGACCGCGGTGTCCCGGCTGCGCCGCGAACTCGCCGCGCACCCGGCCGAGTTCCCCGACCGGGTCATCGCCGAGGACGAACTCGCCGCACTCGCCGCGATGGCGACCCACGGCATCCCGGAAATCCCCCGGTTACGCCGTTCCCTGCTCCTCGTCGCGGGCGCGATCGGCTCGGTGAGCGCGCTGGCCCGCGGCCTGTCGGACGTACGCGACGCCGTGGAGCTGTTCGGACAGACGCCGCGTCGCTGAGCCGTGGCCCCTGCTTCCGGGCCGGGCCTCGGGCGCCGGCCGGTGAGGCTCCCGGGGTGCCTGCGCGCGGCCGGGGTGCAGACGGGACTTTCGCACCACGCCCTAGGTGGCCGGTCCCGAGTTCGTCAGGGCCTCCGACAGTTCCGCCGCCACCTGCTGCAGCACCGGAACGATCCGCTCCGTGGCCGGCTCCGTGACGCGGCCCGCCGGGCCGGAGATGGAGATGGCCGCGGCGGTGGGGGAGTCCGGCACGGACACCGCCAGGCAGCGGACGCCGATCTCCTGCTCGTTGTCGTCGACCGCGTAACCGGCCCGGCGCACCTGTGCCAGGGCGGCCAGGAAGCCCTCCGGGGTGGTGATCGTCTTCTCCGTGGCGGCGGGCATGCCGGTGCGGGCGAGCAGCGCGCGCACCTCGGCGTCCGGGAAGCCCGCCAGCAGCGCCTTGCCGACGCCAGTGGAGTGCGGCAGGACCCGACGGCCGACCTCGGTGAACATCCGCATCGAGTGCTTGGACGGCACCTGTGCCACGTACACGATCTCGTCGCCGTCGAGCAGCGCCATGTTCGCCGTCTCGCCGGTCTCCTCGACCAGGCGGGCCAGGTAGGGGCGGGCCCAGGTGCCCAGCAGCCGGGAGGCGGACTCGCCGAGCCGGATCAGCCGCGGGCCCAGCGCGTAGCGGCGGTTGGTCTGCTGACGGACGTATCCGCAGGCCACCAGGGTGCGCATCAGGCGGTGGATGGTCGGCAGGGGCAGTCCGCTGCTCGCGGAGAGCTCGCTCAGGCCCACCTCGCCGCCCGCGTCCGCCATCCGTTCCAGCAGATCGAAGGCGCGCTCGAGGGACTGGACCCCTCCGCCGGCGGACTTGGCGGAGTCGGTGGTGCTGGCGCTGGACGTCGGCACGGCGCGTTCCTTTCGAAACAGGCGGGAAGGGCTGAAGCCTACCCGGCAGTCGGTTGACTCCTCGCTGGTGCGTAGCTACGTTCTGCTTGACGGAATACTAATTCCGCCTTGTGGAAACGTCCAGAGTGACGGCAGTGGGTGCACTGTGGAGAAGTGTGCCCTTGACGACGCGAGGGCGGGGGTGAAGACTCCTTCAACAGAACGTTGAATTCCGTTACGTGGAAGTTTCCGAAATATCTCCGGAAGTTTCTCCGGGGGCGACCGGAAGAAAACCGGTTCCGAGACCGGAAGACAACGGCGGAGAACGCGAACAGAGAGGGGTCCGGGTGTCCGACGCTGAACTGGTGCTGCGCTCGACACGCGTCATCACTCCCCAAGGGACACGGCCCGCCGCGGTCGCCGTCGCGGCCGGCGAGATCACCGCCGTCCTGCCCTACGACGCCCCCGTCCCCGAGGGCGCCCGGCTGGAGGACTTCGGGGACGACGTCCTGCTGCCAGGCCTGGTCGACACGCACGTGCACGTCAACGACCCCGGCCGCACCCACTGGGAGGGGTTCTGGACCGCCACGCGCGCGGCGGCGGCCGGCGGCATCACCACCCTCGTCGACATGCCCCTCAACTCCCTCCCGCCGACCACCACCGTGGAGCACCTCCGCGTCAAGCAGGAGGTCGCAGCCGACAAGGCGCACATCGACGTCGGATTCTGGGGCGGCGCCCTGCCCGACAACCTCAAGGAGCTGCGCCCGCTGCACGACCGTGGCGTCTTCGGCTTCAAGGCCTTCCTCTCCCCGTCGGGCGTGGACGAGTTCCCGCACCTCGACCAGGACGCGCTCGCCCGGTCGCTCGCCGAGATCGCCGCCTTCGACGGCCTGCTGATCGTGCACGCCGAGGACCCGCACCACCTGGACGCCGCCCCGCAGCAGGGCGGCCCCAAGTACGCCGACTTCCTCGCCAGCCGCCCGCGCGACGCCGAGGACACGGCCATCGCGCACCTCGTCGCGCAGGCCGGGCGCCTGCACGCGCGCGTGCACGTCCTGCACCTGTCCTCGTCCGACGCACTGCCGCTGATCGCCGCCGCGAAGGCCGACGGCGTCCGCATCACGGTCGAGACCTGCCCGCACTACCTGACCCTCACCGCCGAGGAAGTCCCCGACGGCGCCAGCGAGTTCAAGTGCTGCCCGCCGATCCGCGAGTCCGCCAACCGGGACCTGCTGTGGCAGGCCCTCGCGGACGGTGTGATCGACTGCGTCGTCACCGACCACTCCCCGTCCACGGCCGACCTGAAGACCGACGACTTCGCGACCGCGTGGGGCGGCATCTCGGGCCTGCAGCTCAGCCTGGCGGCGGTCTGGACCGAGGCCCGCAGGCGCGGCCACGGCCTGGAGGACGTCGTCCGGTGGATGTCCGCACGCACCGCCGCCCTCGTGGGCCTGACCCGCAAGGGCGCCATCGAGGTGGGCCGCGACGCCGACTTCGCCGTCCTCGCCCCCGACGAGACCTTCACCGTCGACCCGGCCGACCTCCAGCACCGCAACCGCGTCACGGCGTACGCAGGCCGGACCCTGTACGGCGTCGTCAAGTCGACCTGGCTGCGCGGCGAACGCATCGTCGCAGACGGCGAGTTCACCGAACCGAAGGGCCGGCTGCTCACCCGCACCCCCTGAGCCGAAGGCGCGCCCGCCCCGCACCCCCGACGCCACCCGCATCCGCACCGGCCGACTCCCGAAAGGCAGATCTGATCACCGTGACGGCGATAGAGCGCTTCACCGGCGACGCGAACCCCTACGGCGGCGGCGACCCGTACGCGGACTACCGCACCGCCGACTTCCCCTTCACCCACCACGCCGACCTCGCCGACCGGCGGCTCGGCGCCTCGGTGATCGCCGCCAACGACGAGTTCTTCGCCGAGCGCGAGAACCTGCTGATCCCCGAGCCCGCCGAGTTCGACCCGGAGCGCTTCGGACACAAGGGCAAGATCATGGACGGCTGGGAGACCCGCCGCCGCCGCGGCGCCTCGGCCGAGCACCCCTGGCCGACCGCCGAGGACCACGACTGGGCGCTGGTCCGCCTCGGCGCGCCCGGCGTGATCCGCGGCATCGTCGTCGACACGGCCCACTTCCGGGGCAACTACCCGCAGGCGGTGTCGGTCGAGGGCGCCTCGGTGCCGGGCTCGCCGTCCCCCGAGGAGCTCCTCGGCGACGACGTGAAGTGGACGACGCTGGTCCCGCGCACCCCGGTCGGCGGCCACGCGGCGAACGGTTTCGCCGTGTCGGTGGAGCAGCGCGTCACGCATCTGCGGGTCAACCAGCACCCCGACGGCGGCATCGCCCGCCTGCGCGTGTACGGCGAGGTGATCCCGGACCCCGCGTGGCTGGCGGTGCTCGGCGCCTTCGACGTCGTCGCCCTGGAGAACGGCGGCCGGGCCGAGGACGCCTCGAACCTCTTCTACTCCCCGGCCTCCAACACCATCCAGCCCGGCCGCTCCCGCAAGATGGACGACGGCTGGGAGACCCGCCGCCGACGCGACCGGGGCAACGACTGGATCCGCTACCGCCTGGCCGCCCAGGCGCAGATCCGCGCCCTGGAGATCGACACCGCGTACCTGAAGGGCAACAGCGCGGGCTGGGCGACGGTGTCGGCCAAGGACGGCGAGGACGGCGCGTGGACGGAGATCCTCCCGCGCACCCGCCTCCAGCCCGACACCAACCACCGCTTCGTCCTGCCGGAGCCGGCCGTCGGCACGCACGCGCGCGTGGACATCTACCCCGACGGCGGCATCTCCCGGCTGCGCCTGTTCGGCTCGCTCACGGAGGCGGGCACGGCGGCGCTGACGGCCCGCCACCAGGAACTGGGCGGCTGAGCCGGCCTCCGCTACGGTGAACACCCCGTCGGGGAACGGGGTGTTCACGGGGAGGCACGATGGCGGTCCTGCTCTACTACCCGTTGGTGAAGCCACCGACGGAGGTGCTGCACCAGGCGCTGCTGTACTGGGACGGCATCGCCACGGTCGTGCCCCGCGACCCCGAGGTGTACGAGGTCGCCGTCTCCGCCGAGCTGACGGAGCTGCGGGACCGCGCGCTGTACACGCCGTTGGTCTTCGGCCAGGGCGCGATGGAGCGGCTGGACGACCCGTACCACGGCCTGGTCTCCCTCGGCTCCCTCACCTCCCGGGTGCTGCTCTGGGAACTGCACCGCCTGGCCGAGAGCCCGGACCGGCCGCGGCTCCCCGTACCGCCCGACACCTTCATCTACGGCTCGAAGCTGAGTCGCTGGCTGGAGGAGGAGCTGCTGCGCCTCGGCCTGGCCGAGCGCTGCGACCGCGGGTACTGGAGCCTGGCCGTGCCGCGGCGGGTCCAGCAGCTCATCGTCGGCGTCATGGCACGCGAACTGGCCCACGCCGGACCTCTCGCGTACGTCCCGTACACCGACCGCGCGGAGGCCGAGGCCGCGTGCCTGGCCGCCCCCGACGAGCACCGGCTGCCCGCCTACCAGGCGGACCTCGGCGGCCTCCTGCCGGTCCCCGCGCCCGGCACCCCCACCGCCGACGTCCTCGCCTTCCGCGACCGCTACGGCGACGAACGGGAGCGGCTGATGCGGGCCCTGCACCGGATGCTCGGCGACCTCCGCCGCGACTACGCACACCCGGCCGACGTCCTGGCCCAGCTGCGACGCGAGATCGACGAGTCCGTCGCGGACTACCGCGCGGCCGCCAGAAGCAGCCGGATGGCCTGGGTGGAACGGTCCGTGATGGTGACCGTGGGCCTCACGGCCGCTGCCGGCGAGGTGGTCCGGCCGGGCCTCGGCTGGGTCCTGGGGGCGGTCGGCGGCATCGCGCTGAACGTGGCCACCCGCGAGATCCGCCCCCTGGCCCGAGCCCGCGAGGACCACGACTTCAGCTATCTGCACCGCGTCCGGGAGGCCCTGGCCTGACGGTCAGGCACTCCCGCACCCCCGTACTCCCGCACTCCCGCACTCAGGCCGCGTGCCCGCCGTCCACGGCGAACTCCGCGCCCGTGACATAGGCGGCCCCCGCCAGGTGCGCGACCGTCGCCGCCACCTCCTGCGCCGTCCCGAAGCGGCCCAGCGCGGTCATGGTCGCCTGACCGGCCGCGTACGGGCCGTCCGCCGGGTTCATGTCGGTGTCGATCGGGCCGGGGTGGACGAGGTTCGCGGTGATCCCGCGCGGGCCCAGCTCCCTGGCCAGCGCCTTGGTCAGTCCCACCAGGGCCGACTTGCTCATCGCGTACAGCGTGCCGCCGGGGCCGGGCACCCGCTGGGTCATGCAGGTGCCGATCGTGATGATCCGCCCGCCGGCCGGCATCCGCCCGGCCGCCGCCTGGGAGGCCATGAACACGCCGCGCACGTTCACGGCCAGCACCCGGTCCACGTCCGGGAGGGCGAGCTCCGCCAGCGGACCGAGGACGCCGACGCCCGCGTTGTTCACCAGCACGTCGAGGCCGCCCAGCGCCTCCACCGCACGGTCCACCGCCCCGGCCGCCTCCGCCGGGTCCGCCGAGTCCGCGCGCAGCGCCACCGCCCGCCGACCCAGCGCCTGAACGGCCGCTACGACGTCCGCGGCGGCCTCCTTGCCGTTCACGTACGTCACCGCCACGTCCGCGCCTTCCTGGGCGAGCCGCAGGGCCGTCGCCGCCCCGATGCCGCGGCTGCCGCCGGTCACCAGGGCCACCTTGCCGTCGAGAGTTCCGTAGGTCGTCGTCATGGATCCATCCCAGCGGCCGCCGCCCCGCCGTGCTGGCGGCGAACGGACACCGAGGTCGAGGAGCCGAAGGAGCCGCTGGCCGAAAGCGGGTGGGCCGGAACTCTTTCCTCCGCCCCCGCCGTTCTCCCCTCGTGACCCTTCAGCAAGAGATCGTCGGCAACGCCATGCAGATGGCGGTCGTCAGCCTGCACCCCGGCCAGACCGTGTACTGCGAGGCCGGAAAGTTCCTGTTCAAGACCACGAACGTGACCATGGAGACCCGCCTGGGCGGCCCGTCCGGCGGGGGCGGCGGCCAGCAGCCCCAGAGCGGTGGCGGCGGTGGCATGGGCGGCATGCTGCGCCAGGCCATGGGCACGGCCATGCAGGTCGGCCAGCGTGCCCTCGCGGGTGAGTCGCTGGCGTTCCAGTACTTCACCGCGCAGGGCGGCGAGGGCACGGTCGGTTTCGCGGGCGTGCTCCCCGGCGAGATGCGGGCGCTGGAGCTGGACGGCACGCGCGCGTGGTTCGCCGAGAAGGACGCCTTCGTGGCCGCCGAGTCCACCGTCGACTTCGGCATCGCCTTCCAGGGCGGCCGCACCGGGATGAAGGGCGGCGAGGGCTTCATCCTGGAGAAGTTCACCGGCCGCGGCACGGTGATCATCGCGGGCGCCGGCAACTTCATCGACCTCGACCCGGCCGACTTCGGCGGCCGTATCGAGGTCGACACGGGCTGCGTGGTCGCCTTCGAGGAGGGCATCCGGTACGGCGTCCAGCGCGTCGGCGGGCTCAACCGCCAGGGGATCATGAACGCCGTGTTCGGCGGCGAGGGCCTGTCCCTGGCCACCCTGGAGGGCAGCGGCCGGGTCATCCTGCAGTCCCTCACCATCGAGAGCCTCGCCAACGCCCTGAAGAAGGCCCAGGGCGGCGACAAGCAGGGCCCGACGGGCGGACTGTTCTCGACGAACGCGGGCTGAACCGATGAGTTGCGGGTCGCGGTGGGGTCTGAGGTGATGACAGCAGACCTCACTGAAGAAAGCAGGCACGCGTCATGGGCAAGCTGGTCTCCACCATCTTCGTCACCCTCGACGGCGTCTACCAGGCCCCCGGCGGCCGCGACGAGGACACCCGCGGCGGCTTCGAGCACGGCGGCTGGAGCTTCCCGTACGGGGACGAGGACTTCGGCCGGTTCGTCTCCGGGGTCTTCGACCACGTCGGCGCGTTCCTCCTCGGCCGGCGCACCTACGAGATCTTCGCCGGGTTCTGGCCGAAGGTCACCGACCTGGGCGACCCGGTCGCGGGCAAGCTGAACGCACTGCCGAAGTACGTGGTCTCCACGACCCTCACCGACCCCGCCTGGGCAGGCACCACCGTGATCCGCGGGGACGCCCTCGCCCAGGAGGTCACCGCCCTCAAGGAGCGCACCGACGGTGAGCTCCAGATCCACGGCAGCGGCGCCCTGGTCCGGTCGCTGCTCGCGCTGGACCTCGTGGACACCGTTCACCTGCTGACGTTCCCGGTCGTGCTCGGCTCCGGCCTGCGGCTGTTCGCCGAGGGGGCCCTGCCCACCGCGTTCCGGCACACCGGCGGCCTGATCACCGCGGCGGGCGTCTCCATCCAGACGTACGACCTTCAGGGCCGTCCGAGCTACGGCTCGTACGAACTCCCGGACAACGGCTAGCCGCAGGTTAACTTCCCGAAAACTCAACGGACTTGCCGGGAAAATCCTCGAAGTTGTCATTGACATGCCACTGTCTACGCGCGTCATCATGAGGGCATGAGATTCCCCCCACGCATCACTCGCACAGGCGCCGCGGCCGCCGTCCTGTCCGCCCTCCTGGTCGGCGGCACCGTCTCCGCCACCACGGCGAACGCCGCGGTCGGCAGCGTCTGCTACAGCAGGCTGCCGTCCCAGGCGTACGACACGCTCGAGCTGATCGAGCAGGGCGGGCCGTTCCCGTACTCGCAGGACGGCTCGGTCTTCCAGAACCGGGAGAGTGTGCTGCCCTCGCAGTCGACCGGCTACTACCACGAGTACACGGTGAAGACCCCCGGGTCGTCGACGCGCGGAGCGCGCCGCATCGTGACCGGGAAGAAGACCGACGAGGACTACTACACCGCGGACCACTACGCCACGTTCAACCTGATCAACTACGGCTGCTGAGCCGTCGGGCGATCAAGGGCTGACCGTCGAGGAACGGTGCGACCGGCCGGAGGTCCGACTCCCCCCACTCAGTCGGACCCCCGGCTCTCCGCCGCCGCGAACAGGGCGAACGCCAAGGCGATGAGCGCGGCGCAGGCGTAGACCTCGTAGCCGTCCGGGAAACCGATTCGCTGCACGAGGCCCACCCGCCAGTCGCTGAACTCGTGCACCAGGCCCAGCACACCCTGCACCAGGGCGAGAAAACCGATCGCTTCCAGCAGTTTCTTCATGTCCCGGACCCTCACCCCCGAGCCCCCTTGCGGGCCATCGGCCGTGGGGCGAGACCCGTCCGACGGAAGGCCCCGGTCCGGCGGTCCGGGAGCGCCGAAAGTAGCCGGCGGCACGACTTCGGTCGACGGTCGTCTCCCTTCGGCAGCGGATCCCGTCCGCGGGGCGGTGGCACGGCCCCGCGCTGCGTAGATTTGTCGACCATGAGGGCTTACGACGACACGGCTGCCGCGGACGACGCGGCACGGGCGGCGCCCGGGTTCACGGGACGCCGATGGCTGCTGCCGTCCGCCCTGGTCTCGGCGCTCGACCCGGACGCCGAGCGGCCCGGCCGCCCGCACCGGCGCACCGCACGCGACTGGGTCGTCGACTTCTGCTGCTTCCTGCTGGCCGTCGCCGTCGGCCTGACGGTCGCGGACTCCTTCCCCGGCGAACCCGACCTCCCGCCCGCCTTCGCCCTCACCGACCAGCTCCTGGGCGCCCTCGCCTGCGCGGCGGTCTGGCTGCGCCGCCGGTGGCCCCTCGGCCTGGCGGCCCTGCTGGTCCCCCTCGGCTTCCTGTCGACCACCTCGTCCGGCGCCTGCGTCGTCGCCCTCTTCTCGCTCGCCGTGCACCGGCCGCTGCGGTACGTGGCCTGGGTGGGCGGCGCCGAGCTCGCCCTGATCCCGGTGCTCGCCTGGGCGCGCCCGGACCCCACCCTGGCCTACGGGGCCGCGGTGGCGTGGACTGTGCTGATCATCGTCACGGCCATCGGCTGGGGCATGTTCGTACGCTCCAAGCGGCAACTCATGCTGAGTCTGCGCGAGCGCGCCCGACGCGCCGAGACGGAGGCCCGGCTGCGCGCCGAGCAGGCGCAGCGGCTGGCCCGCGAGGCCATCGCGCGGGAGATGCACGATGTGCTGGCCCACCGGCTCACCCTGCTCAGCGTGCACGCCGGCGCGCTGGAGTTCCGTCCCGACGCGCCCCGTGAGGAGATCGCGCGGGCGGCCGGTGTCATCCGCGAGAGCGCCCACGACGCCCTCCAGGATCTGCGGGAGATCATCGGTGTGCTGCGGGCCGGCGAGCCCGACGACGCCGGCCGGCCCCAGCCGACGCTGGCCGCCCTGGACACGCTGGTCGCCGAGTCCCGCGAGGCCGGCATGAAGGTCACCCTCGACCAGCGCGTCACCGACGTCGCATCCGTCCCCTCCTCCGTCGGCCGCACCGCCTACCGCATCGCCCAGGAGGGCCTCACCAACGCCCGCAAACACGCCCCCGGCGCGGAGACCGCGGTCACCGTCACCGGCGGTCCCGGCGAGGGCCTGGCCGTCACCGTGCGCAACCCGGCCCCCGAGGGCGACGTACCGCCCGTCCCGGGCTCCGGCCAGGGCCTCATCGGCCTCACCGAACGGGCGACGCTGGCCGGGGGCCGCCTGGAACACGGCGAGTGGGAAGACGGCGGCTTCGAGGTACGGGCATGGCTGCCGTGGCCGGCGGCGGCGCCCCAGTAGTGCTTCGTCACGTCAGGTGAACTCGCCGACCGGCAGGCCGGTAACCGTGATTACGTAAGGGCCATGACTGCGATCAGACTCCTCCTCGTCGACGACGATCCCCTGGTGCGGGCCGGTCTGGCCTTCATGATGGGCGGCGCCGACGACATCGAGATCGTCGGTGAGGCCGCCGACGGCGGCGAGGTCGAGCAGCTCGTGGACCGCACCCGGCCCGACGTCGTCCTGATGGACATCCGGATGCCGGCCATGGACGGGCTCACCGCCACGGAACGGCTGCGCAGGCGGGCGGACGCCCCGCAGGTCGTGGTGCTCACCACCTTCCACGCCGACGAGCAGGTGCTGCGGGCACTGCGCGCGGGGGCCGCCGGGTTCGTCCTCAAGGACACCCCGCCCGCCGAGATCCTCGACGCGGTGCGCCGGGTCGCGGCCGGTGACCCGGTCCTGTCGCCCACGGTCACCCGGCAGTTGA
The DNA here is from genome assembly GCF_055581185.1 of Streptomyces sp. NPDC031474. Taxonomy (NCBI): domain Bacteria; kingdom Bacillati; phylum Actinomycetota; class Actinomycetes; order Kitasatosporales; family Streptomycetaceae; genus Streptomyces; species Streptomyces sp. NPDC031474. Next base: position 124,207 of record NZ_JBVIJX010000008.1, on the reverse strand, counting down.
TGGACCACGCGGCCGGCACGGCGGCCGACACCCGACGCGCCCACGCGCGCGTGCGCCTTGCCGCGCTCGGCGAACGCGAACGCGAGGTGGCCGTCGCCGTCGGCCGCGGACTGTCCAACGCGGACATCGCCGCCGGACTCTTCATGAGCGTCGCCACCGTCAAGGCCCACGTCTCCCGGATCCTCGCCAAACTCGACCTCAACAACCGGGTGCAGATCGCCCTGTTGGCGTACGACGCCGGGCTCCTGGAGGAGCGGGCGGAAGGCGCGGCGGGAGCTCAGGACGCGACGGAGGACGGGCACTAGGCGTCGCTCCCGTCCGTTGGGGGAGTGACGGAGGGGGAGTGGCATGGCCGAGGTGATCGACCTGGGGGAGTTCGGCGACGGGCTCCTGAGGGACCCGCACACGGTGTACGCGCGACTGCGCGAGCGTGGCCCGGTGCACCGGGTGCGGCTGCCCGGCGGCGACGACTATGAGACCTGGCTCGTCGTGGGGTACGAGGAGGCGCGGGCGGCGCTCGCCGACCCGGGGCTGTCCAAGGACAGCAGCCGGCTGGGGGGCTTCGACGATCAGCTCATCGGCCCGTATCTGCTGACCGCCGACCCGCCGCAGCACACGCGCCTGCGCGCGCTCGTCGCCCGCGCCTTCACCATGCGCCGCGTGGAGGAACTGCGGCCGAGGATCCAGCAGATCACCGACGAGCTGCTCGACACGATGCTGCCGCACGGCCGCGCCGACCTCGTGGAGTCACTGGCCTTCCCGCTGCCCATCACGGTCATCTGCGAGCTGCTCGGCGTTCCCGAACTGGACCGCACGGAGTTCCGCAAGCTGTCCACGCAGGTGGTGGCGCCCACCGACGCGGACAGCGAGTACGACGCGCTGGTCCGCCTCGCCGAGTACCTCACCGAGTTGATCGAGGACAAGCGGTCCGCCGGACCCGGCGGCGACCTGCTCAGCGACCTGATCCGCACCACCGCGCAGGACGGCGACCGGCTCTCGCCCGGCGAGCTGCGCGGCATGGCGTTCATCCTCCTCGTCGCGGGCCACGAGACGACCGTCAACCTGATCACCAACGCCGTCCACGCCCTGCTCACCCACCCGGACCAACTCGCCGCCCTGCGCGCCGACATGACCCTCCTGGACGGCGCGGTCGAGGAGGCCCTGCGCTACGAGGGGCCGGTGGAGAACGCCACCTTCCGCTACGCGGCGCAGCCGCTGGAGATCGGCGCGACACCCATCGCGCAGGGGGAGCACGTGATGATCGGCCTCACCGCGGCCGACCGGGACGGGGCCCGCTTTCCGGACCCCGACCGCTTCGACATCCGCCGCGAGACCCGGGGCCACCTCGCCTTCGGCCACGGCATCCACTACTGCCTGGGCGCCCCGCTGGCCCGCCTCGAAGCCCGCACGGCGATAGGGACACTGCTGGACCGCGCCCCCGCCCTCACCCTCGACGGCCCGCCCGGCGACTGGCTCCCGGGCCTGCTGATACGCGGGGTGCGCAGCCTCCCGGTGCGCTGGTAGAACACCGATCCGGACGTCTTTGAGGGGGACATGCGTGCTGCGCACCGCCGAGATCACCGCCGAGCTGACCGGACCGCTCAAGGGCGACGACTTCCACAATCTGCACTGGGGTTCCCAGCTCGAGTTCAGCGTGGACTGCTTCATCTGCGAGCGGACCGGCCGCACCACGGTCTACGAGCGCGGCGCCGAACGGGCGCTGTGCTCGGGCAGCCGCAGCGGCTTCCGGAGCCACTACACCGCGGGCCGGATCGCCGCGTACGACACGACCTCCGGCTCCGAGCGGCTCGCGCTGCGGGCCCTGGTGGACTTCTGGTGGGCCCCGTTCGAGGACGCCAGGGACAGCAGACGGGGCCTGGCGCCCACCAGCCATCCCTGGGTGCGCCTGAACCTCGGGTACTACTGCCCGAAGACCAAGGAGTCGGGCACGAACAGCATCCAGACCAACCTGGTCCGGCCGTACCGCCTGAGATGCGCCCACTGCGAGTCCGTCATGGCGACGGACGCCGCGGCCCCCGCGATACGCCTGCTCAGCTGAACGCCGACTCGACCCCGCCCGGGATCTCGGCGAGGGCGACCGGTCTGCGGTCCCGTCTGGACAGCTCGCAGGCCTCGGCGATCCTCAGCGCCTGCAGGGCCTCGCGGCCGTCGCACGGGTTCGCCCGCCGGCCGAGCACCACCTCGACGAACGCGGCCAACTCGGCCCCGTAGGCGGGCTCGAAGCGCTCCAGGAACCCCGTCCACGGTTTGTCCGCGGCCGGCGGTCCGGTGGGCTCGGTGGACGCGATCGGCGTGCGGTCGTCCAGGCCCACGACGATCTGGTCGAGCTCCCCGGCCAGCTCCATACGGACGTCGTAGCCCGCGCCGTTCAGCCGTGTCGCCGTCGCCGTGGCGAGCGTGCCGTCGTCGAGGGTGAGCACCACGGCGGCCGTGTCGACGTCCCCCGCCTCGCGGAACATCGCGGGCCCGGCGTCGGACCCGGCCGCGTACACGTCCCTCACCTCGTGCCCGGTGACCCAGCGCAGGCAGTCGAAGTCGTGGATGAGCGCGTCCCGGTAGATCCCGCCGGACACCGGCAGCCACGCGGCCGGCGGCGCCGACTCGTCGGACGTCAGGGCCCGTACGGTGTGCAGCCGTCCGAGCCGCCCCGAGCGCACCGCCTCCCGGGCGCCCGCGTACCCCGCGTCGAAGCGCCGCTGGAAGCCCATCTGAAGGATCGTTCCGGCGGACTCGACCTCGGCGATCGCCTGTAACGTGCCCGCCAGATCCAGGGCGATCGGCTTCTCGCAGAAGACCGGAAGCCCCGAGCGTGCTGCCCGACCGATCAGTTCGGCGTGGGCCGAGGTCGCCGTCGTGATCACCACGGCGTCCACGCCCCAGCGGAAGATCTCGTCCACCCCAGGGGCGGCCGTCTCGCCCAGCCGATGCGCGAGCTCCTGGGCCCGCGCATGGTCCGCGTCCGTCAGGATCAGGGATCCGACCTCGCGGTGACGGCTGAGTGTGTTCGCATGAATGGTGCCTATGCGGCCCGTCCCGATGACCCCGATGCGCATGAAACCAAAGTGGCGGCGCGGGCCGCACCCTGTCAATGCGTATGTCCGGACAACCGAACTACACAACTTCCCGTCAACCGGCGGCGGAGCTACGCTCGGCCCGTGCCGAAACCAGAAGTGGACCCGACCGTGCAGCTCGAACTCCGTGTGGACCGAAGCTCTCCGGTGCCGTTGTACTTCCAGCTGGCCCAGCAGTTGGAGGCCGCGATCGAGCACGGCTCGCTCACCCCCGGCAGCCTGCTGGGCAACGAGATCGAGCTCGCCGGGCGGCTCGGCCTGTCCCGGCCGACCGTCCGCCAGGCGATCCAGTCGCTCGTCGACAAGGGCCTGCTGGTCCGCCGCCGGGGCGTGGGCACCCAGGTCGTGCACAGCCAGGTCAAGCGCCCGCTGGAGCTCAGCAGCCTCTACGACGACCTGGAGGCGGCCGGGCAGCGTCCGGCGACGACGGTCCTGGTCAACACCATGGTCCCGGCGTCGGCGGAAGTCGCGGCCGCGCTCGCGGTGGCCGAGGGCAGTGACGTCCACCGGGTGGAGCGGCTGCGGCTGGCGCACGGGGAGCCGATGGCCTACCTGTGCAACCACCTCCCCACCGGGCTGCTCGATCTGAACAGCGACCAGCTCCAGGCCACCGGCCTGTACCGCCTGATGCGGGCCGCCGGGATCACCCTGCACAGCGCCCGTCAGTCCATCGGCGCCCGCGCCGCGACCGCCGACGAGGCCGAGCGGCTCGCCGAGGACGAGGGCGCCCCCCTGCTGACCATGCAGCGCACGACCTTCGACGACACCGGCCGGGCGGTGGAGTTCGGCGACCACATCTACCGGCCGACCCGCTACTCCTTCGAGTTCCAGCTGCTCGTACGGCCCTGAGAGCAGGCGAGAGAAGCCCGAATGCGTCGCAATGTCCTGACAATGTGACCGGATATCCGGACAAGGTGAGGGTGGCCGACGAGGCGGACGACGGGCGGAAACGAGCTCGACGATCCCGGGCACGAGCGGGAACGCACCCCCTGAGGGCGGGGGCCGGCGGCGGTGTGCGGTTGCGCCGCACGGGCACTGCCCCACTCGGCACCCGACGTGTGGGTGAGGCAGAATCGGCGACGATGAGCACCTACGGCAACTTCAGCGCCCCCATCGGCTCCCGCCGCGCCCCCGCACTTCGCACCGTGGGCACGAGGGAGCGCCGCTCGCACCTCACCGCACCCCGTGTGCCGACCGTCGGCATCGACATCGGCGGCACCAAGGTGATGGCGGGCGTCGTCGACGCCGACGGCAACATCCTGGAGAAGGTCCGCACGGAGACCCCGGACAAGTCCAAGAGCCCGAAGGTCGTGGAGGACACGATCGTCGAGCTGGTCCTGGACCTGTCCGACCGCCACGACGTGCACGCGGTCGGCGTCGGCGCGGCCGGGTGGGTCGACGCGGACCGCAACCGCGTCCTGTTCGCGCCCCACCTGTCCTGGCGCAACGAGCCGCTCAGGGACCGCCTCTCCGGCCGTCTGGCGGTTCCCGTCCTGGTGGACAACGACGCCAACACCGCCGCCTGGGCGGAGTGGCGGTTCGGCGCGGGCCGCGGTGAGGACCACCTCGTCATGATCACGCTCGGCACCGGCATCGGCGGCGCGATCCTGGAGGACGGCCAGGTCAAACGCGGCAAGTACGGTGTCGCCGGCGAGTTCGGCCATATGCAGGTCGTGCCCGGCGGGCATCGCTGCCCGTGCGGCAACCGCGGCTGCTGGGAGCAGTACAGCTCCGGCAACGCCCTGGTCAGGGAGGCGCGCGAGCTCGCCGCTGCCGACTCCCCGGTTGCCTACGGGATCATCGAGCACGTCAAGGGCAACATCGGCGACATCACCGGCCCGATGATCACCGAGCTGGCCCGCGAGGGCGACGCCATGTGCATCGAGCTGCTCCAGGACATCGGTCAGTGGCTCGGCGTCGGCATCGCCAACCTGGCCGCTGCCCTCGACCCGTCCTGCTTCGTGATCGGCGGCGGCGTCTCGGCCGCCGACGACCTGCTGATCGCCCCCGCGCGGGACGCGTTCAAGCGTCAGCTCACCGGCCGCGGCTACCGCCCCGAGGCCCGGATCGTCCGCGCCCAGCTCGGCCCCGAGGCCGGCATGGTCGGCGCCGCCGACCTGGCCCGACTGGTCGCCCGCCGCTTCCGGCGCGCCAAGCGCCGCCGGGTGGAGCGCTACGAGCGCTTCGAGCGGTTCACGGAGGCGGCCCGCCGAACCCAGGACACGGCATGACCGCCATGACCGCCGCACTGCCCCGTACCCAGGACACGGCATGACCGCCGCGTCACCCCGCACCACCCGGGACGCCGCATGACAGCATCGCTGCCCCGCCAGGCCGCGCCCCCCGACGAGCCGTCCAGCCCGCCGGAGGACCGTCGGCATGTGATCCGCCGCAGGGCGCTCACCCTGCTGATCATCGTGCTGCTCATCGGGGTCCCGGCCGGTTACCTGGTGATCTCCGCCAACCAGAGCCGCGACAGCGGCAAGGACAAGGAGGCGAAGTACTCGGCGACCGGCCTGACCGCGGACTGGCCGTCGAAGATCCAGCGCCGCCTGTACCAGGTGCCGATCCCGCACCCCTCCAACCAGGTCGCCTACTACGAGACGAACAACTGGAAGACCAGCCGGCTCTACGTGCAGTTCCAGACCACGCAGGCCGGTCTCGACCAGTTCCTCGCGGACATCGGCGTCAGCAGGGCCGCCCTGAAGAAGGGCGACATCGCCATCAGCGACCGTGACCAGGAGATCACCGGCTGGAAGCTCACCGGCCCCGGCTCCCGCCCCGGCGACGACTTCGGCGTCGTCCGCGAGCGGGAGAACCCCGATCCGACGCTGGACGTGGTGGTGAACACCGGCAACGCGCTCTACCCCTTCGTCTACGTCGTCTCGCGCACAGTGCCCTGACCGCACCGCACCGCACCGGAGCGGACCGGACCTGCTGGGGGTGGCCGGCCGCCGGGGCCGATTGTCAGACCCCGCCCGTAGAGTCGAAGACGACTGATCCGACACACGGGCGGGAGGTGGACACAAGGTATGAGCGTCATGGCCGGCGAGGCGGCTTCGGCGGAGCCCGGCGCCGTCTCCGTGCGGCTCGCCGCCGTCTTCCTGCCCGCACCCCTCCCGCGCGAGGGCCGCGTCGCCTTCTGGGACCCGTCACCGGGCCCGCCGCCCCTCGCGGCGGACGCGGACCATGCGGAACTCACGGAGCTCACCGTCGTCCGGCGGCACGGTTCCTCCATCCGCCGTACCCAGGCCCCTGCCCTGTCCCTGCCGCTCGACAAGGCGCTCGAGCTGCTCGTGCGCGCCCGCCGAGACCCCGCCGCCCACCCGGCCACCGCCTGCTGGGGCGCCGCCGCCCTGCACGCGTTGCGGCTCACCGCCCGCGGCCGCCTGCTGCCCGGCCTGACGCCCGCCGGACACGACGCCTGGCGCGCGGGCCCCCTGGACCCCGAGGACATCGCACACCTGCGCGCGATCGCCGCCGCGCTCCCGCCCGAGGGCCACGCGGTGCCGCTCCCCGGCCCCGGCCCGCTCCGGCTGCCGAAGCCGGAGGCCCTGATGCGCTCCTTCCTGGACGCCGTCGCGGACACCCTGCCCCGCACCCCTGCCGCGCCGCACGCCTGCGGGAAGCCCTTCGCGGACCGCCGCCCCCAGCGGCTGCCCGGCGCACACGACTGGGCCGCCGAGGTCGCGGCCGGCATGGACGCGGGCGTGCGGATCTCGCTCCGCCTCGACCTGTCCGCGTACGACATGTTCGACGTGTCCGACGACGGCGAGCGGGTGCGCAGCGCGGGCGCCGCGATCGTCCAGGTGCACAGCCTCGCCGACCCGACCCTGGTGACGGACGCGGCGACCCTGTGGGCCGGCGGGGCCGACGCCGCCTTCGGGGCACGCGCACGCGTGGACGCCGCCCTCGCCGTGCGGCGCGCGGCCCGCGTGTGGCCGCCGCTCGCCCGGCTCGCCGACCAGGACGCGCCGGACGTCCTGGCCCTCTCCGAGGACGAGCTGGGCGACCTGCTCGGCGTGGCGGCCACCCGCCTCGCGGCGACCGGGGTCGCCGTGCACTGGCCGAGGGACCTGGCGCAGGACCTCAGCGCGGCCGCGGTGGTCCGGCCCGCGCCGGGCTCCGCGACCGACGGCACCGGCTTCTTCGAGGGCGAGGAACTGCTCCAGTTCCGCTGGCAGCTCGCGCTCGGCGGCGACCCGCTCAGCGAGGCCGAGATGGACGCGCTGGCGGAGGCCCACCGCCCGGTGGTCCGGCTCCGCGACCAGTGGGTGCTGGTCGATCCCGCGCTCGTCCGCAAGGCCCGCAAACGGGAACTGGGCCTGCTGGACCCGGTCGACGCCCTGTCCGTCGCCCTCACCGGCACCGCGGAGGTCGACGGCGAGACCGTGGAGGCGGTCCCCGTCGGCGCCCTGGCCGCCCTGCGCGACCGCCTCACCGCCGGGGTGCACCCCGCGCAGCCGCCCGACGGCCTGCACGCCACCCTCCGCGACTACCAGCTGCGCGGCCTGGCCTGGCTCGACCTCATGACCTCCCTCGGCCTCGGCGGCTGCCTCGCCGACGACATGGGCCTCGGAAAGACGATCACCGTCATCGCCCTGCACCTGAAGCGAGCTCGTACCGAGCCGACCCTCGTGGTCTGCCCGGCCTCCCTCCTGGGCAACTGGCAGCGCGAGATCACCCGGTTCGCGCCCGCCGTCCCCGTCCGCCGCTTCCACGGCCCCGACCGCAGCCTCACGGACCTGACCGGCGGTTTCGTCCTCACCACTTACGGCACGATGCGCTCGGCGGCAGCGACCCTGGCCGGGCAGCCCTGGGGCATGGTCGTCGCGGACGAGGCCCAGCACGTGAAGAACCCCTTCTCGGCGACGGCGAAGGCCCTGCGCACGATCCCGACGCCCGCGCGCGTGGCTCTGACCGGCACACCCGTCGAGAACAACCTCTCCGAGCTGTGGGCCCTGCTCGACTGGACGACACCGGGACTCCTCGGCCCCCTGAAGTCCTTCCGCGCCCGGCACGCGCGCGCCGTGGAGAACGGCGAGGACGAGCTCGCGGCGGAGCGCCTCGCCCGCCTGGTGCGCCCCTTCCTCCTGCGCCGCAAGAAGTCCGACCCCGGCATCGTGCCCGAACTGCCGCCCAAGACGGAGACCGACCACCCGGTCCCGCTCACCCGGGAGCAGGCCGCACTGTACGAGGCGGTGGTGCGGGAGTCCCTGCTGGCCATCGAGACGGCGGACGGCATCGCCCGGCGTGGCCTGGTGCTGAAGCTCCTGGGCGCGCTGAAGCAGATCTGCGACCACCCCGCCCTGTACCTCAAGGAGGAGAGCGCCTCGGTCGGCGACGCGCTGGCCGCCCGCTCAGGCAAGCTCGCTCTCCTGGACGAGCTGCTCGACACCTTGCTCGCCGAGGACGGCTCGGCCCTCGTCTTCACGCAGTACGTCGGCATGGCCCGCCTGATCGCCGCCCACCTCACCGCCCGCGCGGTCCCGGTCGACCTGCTGTACGGCGGCACCCCGGTACCCGAGCGGGAGCGGATGGTGGACCGCTTCCAGAGCGGTGCGACCCCGGTCCTGGTCCTCTCCCTGAAGGCCGCCGGCACCGGCCTCAACCTCACGCGCGCGGGTCATGTCGTCCACTTCGACCGCTGGTGGAACCCGGCGGTGGAGGAACAGGCCACCGACCGCGCCTACCGCATCGGGCAGACCCAGCCGGTCCAGGTCCACCGCCTCATCACCGAGGGCACGGTCGAGGACCGCATCGCCGAGATGCTCCAGGCCAAGCGCGCCCTGGCCGACGCGATCCTCGGCTCCGGCGAGTCGGCCCTCACGGAACTGACGGACCGCGAGCTGACCGACCTGGTCAGGCTGCGGAGGGAGGCGTGATGGGGGAGTCGCACGAGCAGAAGAGGCACGACGCGGTCCCGCCCGACGCCGAGGTGGAAACCGATGCCATGGTGGAAACCGGAGGCGAGGTGGAAACCGGGGGCGAGGTGGAGACCGACGCAGTCACCGGGGCGGCGCACCAAGAGCAGGGCAGCAGGCCGGCCGACGAGGCCCGCCGCGCGCTGCGGGCGGCCCGGGAGCGGCGGCAGGAACAGTCGGCGCAGGAGTCGTCGCAGCGGCCCGCAGGCCCTGCCCCCCGGCCGGGCGACGCGGCCCGCGCGGCCCTGCGACGCCCGTCGGACCCCACCCCCGCACCGACTGCTTCCACGTCGCCCACCGCTCCCGCGGAGGGCGCCCCGGCAGCCGCCGACGCCATCCCCGCAGCGGCCCCCGCTCCACCCGCGGACGCCGGACCGGCGGCCGACGAGCCGCACGTCCGGCAGGGGACGACCGGCGCCCGCCCCGGGGACATCGCCCGTGAGGCCCTGCGGGCGGCACGCGCGCAGGCGCGGCAGGATGCGGCCGAAGCGGGGGAGCAGGCAGGGCGGGAGACCGCACCCGGCAGCCGACACCCACGACCGCACCCCCGCCCTCGCGCGGACGCCGGCGCGTCCGAAGCCCGGCGCCCCGGCCGCACGCGTGACCATGTCGCCGAAGAACGCGCGCGTGCGGTAAGGGAGTTGCTCTCGGACGCCTTCCGAATGCCACCGGAGGACCCGCCCGACCTCGATCCCGCCCCCGACCTCGGTCCCGACGTGGGTCCCGCCGCCGATCCCGACCGGGGCCCCGATCGCGATCCCGGCCTGGGTCCCGATCGCGATCCTCGCCCCGAGCCTGAACCGCGTCCCGAGCCGTATCCGCGTCCCGAGCAGCACCCGGATGCCGAGCCGCGTCCGGATTCCGAGCGGCACCCGGATGCCGAGCCGCGTCCGGATTCCGAGCGGCACCCGGATGCTGAGACGCACCCGGATTCCGAGTCGCACCCGGATTCCGAGCCCGAACCCGTCCGGTACGACGCACCTACCCCGCCCACCGAGGGAAGTTCGCCCTTCTCGGAGACCGCCGAACCGCCCCGCACCCAAACCACCCCACTCACCCAAACCACCCCACTCACCCCCACCACCCCACTCACCCCCACCACCCCACTCACCCCCACCACCCCCCGCTCCATGGCCGCCCCCTCCCGGGACGGTGACCACCGCCGCACCTTCCCCGCCTTCCCGCCTCGCACCGGTGGATCCTTCGCCGAGACGTGGTGGGGCAACGCCTGGGTGACCGCGCTCGAAGAAGGCGCCCTGGACCCGGCGCGCCTGGCCCGCGGCCGCGGTTACGCAGAGCAGGGAAACGTGGACGCGATCACGGTCACCCCTGGGCTCGTCCTGGCGTACGTGCAGGGCAGCCGCCCCCGCCCCTACCGCGTCCAGGTGCGCCTGCGCACCCTGGGGGACGAGCACTGGGAGCGGTTCCTGGACGCCGCCGTCGAGCGTCCCGGACACATCGCCGCGCTGCTCGACAAGGAGCTGCCCGAGTCCCTCGCCGACTGCGGGGTGCCACTGCTGCCCGGCCCCGGCGACCTCGACCCGCACTGCAGCTGCCCCGACCGCGGTCACCCCTGCAAGCACGCGGCCGCCCTCTGCTACCAGACCGCGCGACTGCTCGACGCCGACCCGTTCGTGCTGCTCCTGCTGCGCGGTCGCGGCGAACGCGACGTACTCGACGCGCTGTCCCGCCGTAACGCCACGCGTGCGGCCCGTGCCGCACAGGAACAGGAACCGGAGCCCCTGCCGGGCGTACGGGCCGCCGAAGCGCTCGCCGAACGTCGGCTTCCGCCCCTTCCGGCCCCGTTGCCCGTGCCTGCGCATCCCGAGCAGCCCCCGGCGTACCCGTCCGCGCCGAACGGCCCCGACTCCTTCGAGCTGGATCACCTGGCGACCGACGCGGCCGCCCGCGCCCACGCCCTGCTGACCACCGGTCATGACGAGATCGGCGAACTGACCCTCTGGCAGGACGCCGTGCGCCTCGCCGCGTCCCGCCCGGGCTCCGGGCTCACCGCCACCACGCGTTCCCTCTACGCCTCGCTCGCCTCCGCCGTCGGCCGTACCCCGTCCGAGCTGGCGCGCGCGGTGGCGGCCTGGCGGCAGGGCGGGCCGGACGGGCTCACCGTCCTGGAGGAGTCCTGGGATCCGCCGGCCGGCCGCTTCGACCGGGCCCGCCCTCTCCTCCTGGCCGCCGACCTCCCCGCCTTCCGTCCCCGCCGCAACCACCTCACCCACCCCCGTGGTCACGTCCAGCTCCGCTTCGGCCGCGACGGCCTGTGGTATGCGTACGAGTCGGAACCGGGCGACGACGACTGGTGGCCCCGCGGCACCCCCGACCCGGACCCGGTGGGCGCCCTCACCGGCCTGGGCGGCTCGGAGGACCTTTGATGAACAGGACTCCAGGCATGCGGCACGTCCGACGGCCGGAAGCCGGTTCCCGACGGCTGTTCAGCCGCAGTGCCTGCCGGAGTTGATGCACTTGACGGCTTGGTTCATGAGCCGGGGGTTCATGACCTCGATGAAGTCGTCGTGGTCGGTGATCGCCTTGTGCCCCTGCCCCTGGAAGCCGTCGACGGCGTAGTGGGGGCCGGAGGGCACCTTGTAGACCAGTCGCATGGTCAGTTGCGGGACGGCCACGAAACCGGACGGGCAGGCACCGGTCGCGGGGTCGGCGAAGGCGACGTGGCTGCGGTGGTCGGCGCTGTCGATGTTCCTGCCGTCCCAGCAGCTCTGGAAGCGGAACTTGCGCACCACCTTGCTGCCCCTCGGGCACAGCGGGTACTTGTCCGCCAGCTCGACCTTGTTCTCGAAACCGGTGCAGGTCCAGCGGGAGTTGGCGTTGGCGACGCCGTTGGTGGCGGCCTTGGCGTCGCCGGTGATGATCCGCAGGAACTGCGGCATCGCCACGACCTTTCCGGCGAGGCTGCCCTTGTACGTGACGGAGACCGAGGCGGGGACCAGGATGGCGCCGACGTTGCCCTCCTTCCCGCCGCCGAGGGCGGAGTCGGCGTCCGGGCCCGCCTTGGTCAGGTCACGTAGGACGGGCCAGTAGTAGGCCGACTGGTCGCCGTTGGTGCAGGTCGTCCCCTGGCGGATGAGCGACTCGTTGGTGGAGACCGCGCTGACGTCCTTGTTGCCGATGTAGTCGTGAACGTGGTGGGCCCCGTTGGTGACGCCCGGGGCGACGATGTCGTTGTCCGAGTTGTGCTGGCCGCGCCGGTTGGTGCCACAACGGGAGTCGAAGGTGCCGGTGGACGCACCGGCCCTGGAGGGCGCCTGCCGGACGTTGCGGGCCACCTTGGTGATGTCGACGAAGTCGGAGGCGACGGGACCGTCGACCCTGACCACGCCGCCGTTCCGCTGGGCGCCGCCGGCACCCGTGGCGGCGGAGGCGGATGCCGTAGGGCCGGCGGCGGGGGCCGACAGCCTGCAGGGAGCGAGGGCCTCCAGACCGGTCGGCTTGTCGGCGACGCGGCCGATCGCGACGGCTATGCGGTCCAGGGTGGCGACCCGCTTGTCCTTGAGCGGACCCAGGACGGCGTTGTCGACGAAGTTCGGACCGCCCTGTCCCCGGGTGGCGGCGATCCTGTTGTTCGCGTCGGCGATCTGGGTCTCCAACAGTGCGAGATTTCGGTCGACCTCCGCCTTCGCCCGCGAGGGGATCGCCGGCAATCGATTCCGGACGCCTGGGCAGCTGACGGTCTGTGAGGGCGCCGAGAGCGTGGCTGCGTTGGGGGCGGTGTCCGTGGCGTTCGCTGCCGCATTGACGGCCACCAGGCCGCCGCCACCCGCCAGCAGGGCCAAGGCCAACACGATGCTGTTGCGACGGCCCTTGCCGCGCCGGTGATCTACTCGCATGAGTGCTCCATTTTCTGTGGTCCTACAGCCGGGCAGGCCCGCTCGCAGTTCCACGAACGTTCCTCGGCCTCACCCGGGACGAGCACAGCGTGACCTGAGTGGCGATCAGCAACGGCCGTTTCTGGGAGCCCGTAAGCGGTGCGTAAGGAGATCCGCGGCAGCCGGCAGGCAACAGGCAGCGCGCACGACAAGCTGCAGGACCTCTGGGAACCCACCGTGTGCCGGTGCGTCGTAACAGGACAGCGCGCGACTTCCGCGAGACGCTGCCGCTGGCATCACCCCCAGCCCTTCACCCCTCGCCCTTCACCCTTCACCTCTCGCCCCTGTCCGCTCTCCTCCCCTCCCAGGAGTCCGCCATGGCAGCACCATCAGCCCCGTCCAGCGAGGACGGCTACCGCTTCGACGATCTGCGTGCGCTCTTCATCAACTGCACGCTCAAGCCGTCCCCCCAGCTCAGCCACACCCAGGGACTCATCGACAAGAGCCGGGCGATCATGGACGCGCGCGGGGTGACCACGGAACTCGTCCGCGCGGTCGACCTGGACATCGCGCCGGGCGTCTACCCGGACATGACCGAACACGGTTTCGCCACGGACGTCTGGCCCGCGCTCTTCGAGCAGGTGATGGCCGCGGACATCCTGGTACTGGCCGGGCCCATCTGGCTGGGCGACAACAGCTCCGTCACCAAGCAGGTCATCGAGCGCCTGTACAGCTGCTCCAGCCTGCTCAACTCCCAGGGGCAGTACGCCTATTACGGGCGGGTCGGCGGGTGTCTGATCACCGGCAACGAGGACGGCGTCAAGCACTGCGCCATGAACGTCCTCTACAGCCTGCAGCACCTCGGCTACACCATCCCGCCGCAGGCGGACGCCGGCTGGATCGGCGCCGCGGGCCCCGGCCCCTCCTACCTGGACCCCGGTTCGGGCGGCCCGGAGAACGACTTCACCAACCGCAACACCAGCTTCATGACCTGGAACCTGATGCACCTGGCGGCCCTGCTCAAACGGGCCGGAGGCGTTCCGGCCCACGGCAACCAGCGCACGGAGTGGGACGCCGGCTGCCGACCGGGGGCGGACAACCCCGAGCACCGCTGAGCCGAACCGGGAGCCCGACGCTGTCGCCCGCCCGCCTCGTCGCAGTGGTCAGGTGGTCCAGGCCGAGCGTGCCGGCAGTGAGGTGACGCCTCCTGCCCCTGCCGCCCCCCCCCACGGAGACGGTGACCTGCCCGTTTCAGGTTCTGTTTCGGCGCTGGTCTCCGCTGTGCCGGCGGAGACGGTCGGTGTGGCGGGTGAGGTCGTCGACGCGCGTGGCGAGGTCGGGGTGGCCGGATGCCAGGTAGGGGTGCGTGTCCGTGAGGGGGGCGACGAGGGCGGCCGGGTCGTTGTCGGCGAGGGCGGCGGTGAGTTCGGCCAGTGGGATGTCGGCGGCGGCCGGGAGGCCGGTGAGCGCCGTGATCTGGCCGGCGAGCTGACGCAGGGCGCCGGCGTTGGCGCGGGCCCAGGCGGTGACGGTGCGGTCGGCGGCGCGGTGGTCGCGGGTGGCCCGCACCCGCTGCTCGCCCGTGGACCCCGGGGTCCCGGGGCGTACGCGCAGGTAGCGGCGTTCGGCGGCCTGGCGGCTGGAGACGCCGAGGGGCTGGGCGAGGTCGGCCCAGCTGGCGCCCGCCTCCCGCGCGGTTTCGATCAGGCCCGGTTCCCACTCGGCGAGTTGCTCGCGCGCTTCGCGCAGCAGCAGGAGCGCGGCGAGTGCCTGCTCGGAGCTGCTCCGGTCGGACCCGGCGAGGGCGCCTGCGGTGCCGGCCGGTGTGGTCCGGGCGGTGTGCAGGGCCTCGTGGATCGTGTCCAGCGCCGCCGCGGCGGCGAGGAAGGACGCCGGCGTGAGACCGCCGCCGCGGCGGGTGGGCTGATCATCCCTGGTCATCGGGCCTCCATCGCTCTGTCATCATCTCGACGACTTTCGACTTGTCATCGCCTGGATGACATGTTACAACGATGGCAGGTGAACGCATTGGCAGCAGTGCCTGACCTGAACGCTGGAGGTGTTTGACGATGTTGATGCGCACCGACCCCTTCCGCGAGCTCGACCGGCTCACCCAGCAGCTCCTCGGCACGACCGGGACCTGGTCGCGGCCGTCGCCGATGCCGATGGATGCCTACCGAGAGGGCGAGGAGTATGTGATCGCCCTCGACCTGCCCGGCGTCTCCGCGGACGCGATCGACATCGACGTCGAGCGGAACATGCTGACCGTCAAGGCGGAGCGGCGGCCCGTCGCCAAGGCGGACGACGTGCAGATGGAGCTGTCGGAGCGGCCTCTGGGCGTCTTCTCCCGCCAGGTCGTGCTGGCCGACACCCTGGACACCGAGCACATCAAGGCGGACTACGACGCGGGTGTGCTGACCCTGCGTATCCCGATCGCCGAGCGCGCCAAGCCCCGCAAGGTCGCCATCGGCGGCGGATCCGCGCACAGGGAGATCAGCGGCTGAAATCCCCTCCCGGCCGCATCGGAGGACGGGGCCGGCGCCGCCCCGGGGCCGGCCCCGTCCTCCGCTCGCCGCCGCACACAGGCATGGGAGCAGCGATGGTGATGCGATGGGAAACGTTCCTGGACCAGGTCAAGGAACGCGGCGAGTACAAGACCACCGAGGAAGCCGAGCGGGCGGCCCGCACGGTACTGGCGCTGCTGGGCGCGCACCTGGTGGGCGAGGTGAGGGCGGAACTGGCCGCCCGACTACCGGAGAATCTGGCCCTCGTCCTGCTCAATCCGCTCCAGGCGCGCGAGCCGCTGTCCGCCGAGCGCTTCGTACGGGCCACCGCGGCCTGGATCGAGGGGGCCACGGAACAGACCGCGGCCTGGGACGTGAGCGCCGTGCTCAGCGTGGCCGCGGACGCGGCGGGCGACGAACTCACCCGCAGCATCCTGCTCCAGCTCCCGGCGGGCTACGACCTGCTGTTCGGCCACCCCCAGCCCGTCTGACCCCACGGCCGGCCCACAGCAGGCCACACCCGCTCTTGCCTGACCCCGGGCGACACCGGCAGCCGGCGCGAGGGCCGCGCCGCCGGTGCCGCCACCACCTCACCCGAGAAAGGCAACCCCGTCAGCGATGATTCCCCAGCAGCAGCCGTGCCGGTCCACCACGGGCATGACATTCGAGCAGATGCTGGAACAAGTGCGCTACGAAGGCGCCTATGCCACCCGCGCCCAAGCCGAGCAGGCCGTGCGCGCTGTGCTGGCCGCCTTCGGGCGCGCGCTCACCGGCGATGAGCGCGTGGAGCTCGCCGCCCGGCTGCCGCACGAGGCCGCCGTCATCTTCTCCTCCCAGATCCCCGCCACCGAAGCCCTCACCGGCTGGGGCTTCGTCAAGGACCTGGCGACCCGCACCGGCGGCACACCGGCCACCACCCGCTGGGACACCGGTACCGTCCTGCGTGTCGTGGCCCACCTCGCCGGCGAGGAACTCCTCGACCGCATCCTCGCCCGGCTCCCCTCCGGCTACGCCCTGCTGTTCGGCCGCGCCGAGCTCACCCGGGCGGCCTGACGCACAGCGCGGCGCACACGGTCCGCGGCGCACACGGTCACCGTCGCTCCAACGCGGCCAGCCGCAGCTCAAGCTGGTCGACCCGGTGCCGTAGCAGGGTGACCTGGGCTTCCAGGCTCACTTCTCGCTCCGCCCTGCGCTGAATGCGCGGTGACGTGGCGGCCCGCTCGATCACCGCGTCCAACTGGACCAGACGCTGCGGGCCGTTCGGGCCGTCCACCAGCCGAGACCGGATCTCGCCGTTGCGGTACCACGACCGCAGGGCCGAGCGGGAGACGCCGGTCTCGGCCTCCGCCTTGGCCAGCGTGACCCACGGGGTCTCGTCCAGCTGCTCGAACAACTCCAGCTCGTTCCGCCAGCGCGCGAGCCGGTCCTCCCAGTCCGACGGTGTCTCCATCACACCCTCCCTTCAGCACGGTGACCCTGTCAATAACAGTGTATTGACAGGGTTGGGACCATGGAAGCATGACATTTGAAAGGTTCACGGGGAAAGCCCGCCAGGCGGTCGTCGCGGCCCAGGAGCAGGCGAGGCTGCTCAAGCACCTCCACATCGGCACCGAGCACCTCCTGCTGGGGCTGCTCGACGTGCCGGACAGCACGGCGGCGAAGGTTCTGCACCGGCTCGGGTACGACAAGGAGGCGGCGCAGGCCGATGTCGCCGCGCTGGTCCCGCCCGGCACGCGGCAGCTGAGCGGCCATATCCCGTTCGAGTCGCGCGCGACGAAGACGCTGGAACTCGCCCTGCGCGAGGCGCAGCAGCTGCACCACCACGACGTCGGTACCGAACACATCCTGCTCGCCCTGGTCAGGGAGGGGGAGGGCGCCGGCGCGAAGGTGCTCGCCGGGCGGATCAATCCGATCAGCAAGATCCGTGCCGCGGTGCTGGCATCGGTGGTGCAGGGGCCGCAGGACGTCGCGGCCGGCCCATGGCCGGCCGGCACGCCCGCCGCCGAGGACACCGTGTCCGCCGCCGGCGCGCTGGCCGGCGGCGCACCGGTCGGCAGCCATCACCTCCTCGAGGCGATGCTGCGGGCGGAGAACAGCATGGCGGCCCGGGTGCTGCGCGAACTCGGGGTCGACCCGGCCGCGGTCGCCGCCAAGATCGACGAACTGGACCCGGAGACGACCACGGACGCGAACCCGGAGGAAGCCGCCGCGCGCAAGATGGAAATCCGGGTGGTCGACGACGAGGTGCACCTGATCCTCCGGGACCCGACGACGGTCACGATCGCCAAGGAGGTCGCCGAGCTGTGCGGCGGCCCGGTCCAGGGCGTCGGACCGGTCGCCGGCCTGTTCGTCCCGCTGTGGCGGTCGACCAACCAGCTGCTGCTGCAGCTGAGGGGCATGCTCGAACCGGAACCCGAAGAAGACGACGGATCCGCCGCGAGCAAGGTGGCCAAGGTCGTGCGCACGGTCCTCGCACCCCGGCTCCGCCGGTGAACCGGCTTGCCATCGTCGGAGCCGGCCTGGGCGGCCTGGCCCTTGCCAGGGTGCTGCACGTGAACGGCATCGACGCCGTCGTGTACGAACGTGAGGCGTCGCGGGGTGCGCGCGGTCAGGGCGGCATGCTCGACATCCACTCCGGCCAGCGGGCGCTGCGCGAGGCCGGTCTGATCGAGCAGTTCTACGCGATCGCCCGTGGTGAAGGCCAGGACATGCGTCTCCTAGAGCCGGACGGCACCCTGCTGCTCCAGGAGGACACACCCGACGACGCGCCGCTCGACCGACCCGAGGTCGACCGCGCCGATCTGCGCGACCTGCTGCTGGACTCCCTCCCCGAGGACATGGTGCGCTGGGGGCACGCGTTCAGATCCGCCGACAACGGCCTGCTGCGCTTCGCCGACGGCAGCAGTGCGCCGTATGACCTGCTGGTCGGCGCGGACGGCGCGCAGTCCCGGGTCCGCGCGCTGCTCACCGACGCCCGCCCGGCGCATACCGGCCACAACGTCGTCGAGATCGGCATCCCCGACATCGACCGCACGCACCCCGACCTCGCGGCGATGGTCGGGCGCGGCACCTACTGGGTGCTCGGCGGCGGAATATCCCTGGCGGCGCAGCGCAACGGCGACGGCCGCGTGCGTATCGGCGTCAGCTTCTACAACACCGCCGAGGACTGGTTCGCCACCAGCGGGATCCCGCTCGACGACCCGGCCGCCGCCCGGGCACGGCTGATCGACCTGCTCCCCGGCTGGCACCCACGGTTCACCGAGCTGATCGCGGCCTGCGACGACATGGTCGTGCCGCGGTCGATCAGCACGCTCCCGCTCGGCCTGACCTGGCCGTCGACGCCAGGCGTCACGCTGCTCGGCGATGCCGCGCACCTGATGCCGCCGGTGGGAGAGGGCGCCAACATGGCGCTGCTCGACGGCGCCCTGCTCGCTCTCGCGCTGGCCGCGCACCCGGACGACTTTCCCGCCGCCGTCAAGGAATACGAACGCGAGATGTTCGAACGCACCAGCGCTGCCGCCCGGATGTCCGCGGACATGCAGGAACTGCTGAGGTCGCCGGACGCCGCCCGGAAAATGCTGGCGTTCTTCCGACCCGGCTGAACGCATGAACGTGACAGGAGCGGAGCAGGGTGCAGCGGTGCAGGAACGCCCTGCCCGAGCAGCCGACCCGCCGCACGAAGGAACTCCCCGGTGCGAAATACTCTCCCGATGAGTTCACGGACTTCCCCGGTCAGCCAGCCGATCACGATACGGAGGGCTGTCGCGCGGGATGCCAAACGGCTCACGCGGCTCGTGCGTGGCTCAGGCGCCTACGAGGGCAAGTACGCAGCCGCAGTCGCGGGCTACCGGGTCGGTCCTGATTACATCGAGGCCCACCGCGCCTTTGTGGCCGTCGGCGCCGACGAGCACGAAGGCAGGGTCCTCGGGTTCTACTCGCTCGTCCTCGCTCCACCGGAGCTCGACCTGCTGTTCGTCGCCGACGACGTGCAAGGACGGGGTATTGGACGGCTGCTCGTCGCGCACATGCGGTGCGAGGCCCGTGCCGCCGGGATCGACCGTCTCAAGGTCGTGTCGCACCTTCCCGCCGCGGACTTCTACCACCGCGTCGGCGCGGTGCGGACCGGGACCGCGTTCGCGAACCCGCCCGCCGTGCCGTGGGACCGTCCCGAATTCGAGTTTCGCATTTCTTCGGAATGACGCGGTGTGCCGGTCTGCGGGACACCGGCTTCGCCCGCACGACGGCCGGCTTCAGGAGCCGCTGGACGCCGCGCGCTCCGTGGGTGCCGTGGCGGGCGTAGAAGCGGCCGACGTGGTCGGCGAAGAGCAGCTGCGAGTCGTTCAGGAGAGCCCGGACGCCCTGAGGACCGCCTGCGCGGTGTCGTCGTCGATCCGGTGACCGAGTCGCTCCAGCACGTCCGCCCCTTGGCGCAGTGTCCCTCGCTCGACAGAGCGGCGTACGCCCGTGTCGAGTTCGTGCCAGATCAGCGGGTTCGCGGTGAGGACGCGGGGGTCGAGTTCCAGGCGGGCGCCGTACGCGTCCCGCAGGACGAGATGCGAGGAGACGCCGTCGTACTGCCATACCGTCGTCAGCGCGTCCGTGCGCACCATGCACCGGCGCCAGGGTGTGCGTACCACCAGCCAGCCGGGACCCGCGGACACCTGCGGCGGCAGCAGGACGGCGCCTACAGCGGTCGACAGAGTGGCCCACAGCACGGCGCGCAGGAGCGTCAGGCTTCCGGCGTCCCAGTCAACCAGCAGGGTCATGGCGCAGAAGACCAGGGCGCAGCTCACCGCGAACCGGGCGCCGCCACGCCAGTGGCGGTCGCCGGCCGGGTCTGTTGGTCCGCTCCGTCGCACACCGCCGACGCTAGGTCGCTGAGCGACGCCCGGCGACGGCCGCTGACGGGACCCTGACGCCTTGCGGGCGGATCTTGACGGGATCCTGACGCCTCAGCCCGTGTGGACCCGTGGGCGGCGGGCGCGGTCCGGTTCCGCCTCGCGCAGGACCTCGCGGGTGACCGGGGCGACCTCGCCCTGGCCGAAGAGGAAGAAGCGCAGGAAGTTGGCGAAGGGCGTGCCCTCGGTCCACTCGAAGTACATGTGCGGGATGCAGCCGGTGGAGTCGCGGACGTGGAGGAGGAGGGCCGCCAGGGCGTTCGGGATGGAGGAGGATTCCAGGGTCAGGACGCGGTAGCGGTTGTGCAGGACCTCGCCGCGGACCGTCAGGCCCGCCTCGAACTCGGAGGGGTCGGTGACCGTCACCTCGACGAAGACGAAGTCCTCCTGCTCCGGCATGTCGTTGTCCGCCCGGATCTGCTCGATCTTGTCGCGGTACTCGGCTTTGTCCCGGCGGTCGGGCTCGTTGGCGATGAACCGTATCTTGCGGCTGGCCATGTCCCGGATGAAACGTTCCGCCATGTCGTCGAGGGTCACGCTGGTCACGCGCAGTTCGAAGGCGCGGGCCAGGCGGGAGAGGAGGGAGACGAGGATGATGCCGGCGATGAAGCAGGCGCCGATCTTGACGCCGTCGGGGCGCTCGATGACGTTCGCGACCGTCACGTACAGGAGGACCGCCGAGACCACCGCGAAGGCGATGGTCCAGTTGCGCTGTCCCGCCTTGCGGGCGGCGATGGTCACGGCGATCGCGGCGGAGGACATCAGGACCAGGACGCCGGTGGCGTAGGCGCCGCCCTGGGCGTCGACGTCGGCGTCGAAGATCCAGGTGACCAGGAAGGCGACCAGGGTGAAGACGATGACCATGGGGCGCACGGCGCGGGCCCAGTGCGGGGCCATGCCGTAGCGGGGGAGGTAGCGGGGCATCAGGTTGAGCAGCCCGGCCATGGCGGAGGCGCCGGCGAACCAGAGGATCGCGATGGTCGAGACGTCGTAGACCGTGCCGAAGGCGTTGCCCAGGTACTCGTGGGAGAGGTAGGCGAGGGCGCGGCCGTTGGCCTGGCCGCCGGGCTCGAACTCCTTCTCCGGGATCAGCCAGGTGGTGATGAAGCTGGTGGCGATCAGAAACACGCTCATGATCAGCGCGGCGGCCGTCAGCAGCTTCTTGGTGTCCCGGATCCGGCCCTTCGGCTGTTCCTCGGTGTCGCCTGGGTCCCCCCGGACGTGCGGCATCACGGCGACGCCGGTCTCGAAGCCGGAGAGGCCCAGAGCGAGCTTCGGGAAGACCAGCAGGGAGACGCCGATCATCGCGAAGATGTTGCCGTGCTCGGCGGTCAGGGCGTTGGTCCAGTCGGTGACGACGTGCCCTTCGGTGAACACATGCCACATGCCGACCAGCACGACCACGATGTTCAGCCCGAGATAGGCCACCACCAGGGCGACCGCCACCCCGATCGCCTCCAGGAAGCCCTTGAGGAACACCGCGCCGAGCAGGGCGACGAGCGCGAGGGTGATGATCATCTGCTTGCCGTGCAGTGCACTCTCCAGGTGCGGGTTCTCGACCAGGTGGGTGGAGGCGTCGGCGGCCGACAGGGTGATGGTGATCAGGAAGTCGGTGGCGGCGAAGCCCAGCAGGGTCAGGACGAACAGCTTGCCCTTCCAGAAGGACAGCAGCCGCTCCAGCATGGCGATCGAGCCCTCGCCGTGCGGGCTCTCCTCGGCCACCCGCCGGTAGACCGGCAGGGCGCCCGCCAGGGTGACGATGACGAGCACGATGGTCGCCACGGGGGAGAGCAGACCGGCCGCGAGCGCGGCGATGCCCGGCTGGTAGCCGAGGGTGGAGAAGTAGTCGACGCCGGTCAGGCACATGACCCGGTACCAGCGCTGGCCCTTGTGTGGAGGTTCCGGCTCGGCGTGCGGCCCCGTGTGGCCCCCGGGCTTGCCCATGTCGGACAGGCCCTGCAGCATCCACGTGCGCATGCGGCTGGGAGGCGGGTGTTCGGCGGTGGCCATCGACGTGCTCTCCTGACGTGCGGCTCAGCGTGCGGTCCGGTCCGGGCCATCACGCGGACGGCGGCACCAGCGTAAGCAGAGAGTGACGTACGGGCCTGGGGGTGAGTCGCCCGATGGCGTCAAGGTTCCGTTAAGAGCGGCCCGGTGATCGCCGGAAACACATCAAAACGGTGAGGTCTCCTGTGTGTGGGCGGGGACTGCGCCATACGGGGGTGAGGGGCGGTGGATCAGAGGCGGACACCCAGTGTCATGTCAGGACGAGGTCGACTTCGTCGTCGGGGCGTTCTCCAAGTCCTTCGCCACGAGGAGGTCGCCCAGCGGCTGTGGGACGGGCTGGAGGCGCGCGGTCACCGCACCATGGGAGACGTGGTCTGCCCCGTCGTCCCACCTGCGCCGTCAAGGTCTCGTCAAACAAGCCTGAGGAAGCGTCAGGAGGGCGTCAACGCCAGCCGCTGGTGGCCGATTCCGGTCGCAGACTGAGCGGCACGAGAGACGGGCGCACCGTCCGTGGCGTGACCTTGGGGGGCTCGTGACGATCACGGCCGGAACCGCGCGCAGTCCTGAAGCGGAGACGCACCCATCTGCCGCCCCGCCCGGGACGACCTCCGGGCCAGAGCCCCAGAAGAGGTCGCGGCCCGGCAGTCCGGGGCACCGCCTCCCTCACAGGGCCGTCGCCGCGTGGGCCGCTCTGCGCCGCCGCTACTGGGCCACCCTCCCCGCACGGCTGCGGCTCCTGCGCGCGGCCACGTTCTCGCTCACCACCGCGCTCGCTCTGCTGCTCCTGCTGGCCGGACTCGCCGCCACCGGCACCTGGGACACCGTCGCGGGGCGCGACGCGCCCCGCACCACCAGCGCCGCCGACCTCGACCTCGCCCTCAACGACATGGACGCCCAGGCCTCCAACATCCTGTTGGCCGGCGGCGACGGAGGCAGAGGGCGCCTGACGACGCCGTACGACAAGGCCGTCGGCTTCTACGGCACCGCCCGCCGCGAGATCGGGCACGACCTGCGCACCCTCGCCGTCGCCGCGCAGGGCAACAGGGCCGACGAGAAGACCGTCGAGGACCTCACCGACGCCTTCGCCGAGTACCAGGAACTGATCGGCCGCGCGCTGGAGAACGACGACCGTGTCGGTGGCAAGGCATCGGCGCTCGTCGACCACCGCCGGGCGACGGACCTCCTGCAGGGCAAGCTCCTGCCCGCGTCCCGCACCCTGGTGTCCTCCAACGACAGCGCCTTCGACGCCGAATACGACACCGCCCGTGCCACCCTGTCCGCCGAGCTCGCGGCCGCCGTGGCGCTCGGGATCCTGCTGCTCGCCGTACTTGGCGTCCTGCAGTGGCACCTGGCCCGCCGCTTCCGGCGGATCCTCAACCCGGGCGTCCTCGCGGCCACGGTCTGCACCCTGCTCGCGGTGATCCTCGGCACGCAGATGCTGTCCGCCTCCGCCGAGCACCTGCGCGGCGCCCGCCGTGACGCCTTCGACTCCGTCGTGGCCCTGTCCCGCGCCCGCGCGATCGCCTACGACGCCAACGCCGACGAGAGCCGCTACCTCCTCGACCCCGCCCGCCGCGACCAGTACGCGCGCTCCTTCCTCGCCAAGTCCCAACAGCTGTACGGCCTGAAGGACGCGACCCTGTCGACGTACGACTCCGGACTCGCCACGACCTGGCAGGCGTACGAGTCCGACCACCACGACCTGCGCTTCACGGGCGAGTTCCGGCGCGAACTGGACAACATCACCTTCCCCGGTGAGCGGACGGCGGCGGAGAAGACGATGGAGACGTACGCCGTCTACCAGCGCGACGACCGGAGGATCCGCGCGCTGGTGGCGGCGGGGAAGGAGCGGGAGGCCACCGAGTTCTGCATGGACTGGAAGCCCGGCACCTCCAATGCGCACTTCGCCGCCTGGATGACGGCGCTGGACAAGGTGACGGACATCAACCGGGACCACTTCGCGTCGTCCGTCCAGGCGGGCCGATCGGCGGTGAGCGGTCTGCTGCCGTGGGCGGGCGGTCTGCTGCTCGGCGCGATGCTCCTGACCGTGCTGGGGCTGCGGCCGAGGCTGGCAGAGTTCCGCTGAGCACTGCCGCTCAGACGTCTGCCAGTCGTGCCTCCTCCAGGTCGAGGGAGCGCTGGAGCCTTCTCCGTGTGGTGTCGCTGATGGTCTGCTCGTCGTAGAGGCGTTGCAGCTCCAGGGCTTCGACGGCGATCAGGTCCCGGCGCAGCTGGCGGTAGATCAGGTCGGCGGACTCGACGGGGGCCGTGGCGCCGTGGTCGTCGGTGAGGCGGTCGCGGGCGTCGTCGAGGCGGGCGGTGAGTCCACGGCGGAGACGGTCGAGGACGACGTCCGGTACGGCTTCGAGTTCGGAGAGCTCGTCGAGGCGCCGTATGCCCGCGTCGGCCAGCCGGCAGCGGGCGGAGGCTTCCTCGCGCTCGGTGTGATCGGGCTCCAGGGCGATGCCCGAGCGACGCACGACCGGGGCGAGGGTGAACCCCTGGACGACAAGGGTGACGACCACGACCGACGTGGTCAGGACGAGGACCAACGGGCGGTCCGCCAGGGCGGTGCCGTTCTGCGTGTTCTCCGGGATGGACAATGCTGCCGCCAATGGCACCACGCCTCGGGTGCCCGCCCAGGTCAGGACCAGCGGCACCCGCCAGTTCGTCCGCCGGCCGCCGCCCTGGCGCTGGACCACGGCCGACAGCGGCGCCAGCCACAGCAGTCGTACGGCGATCAGGGTCGCCGCCACCGCCAGCGCGTACAGCGGCCAGGCGCGGTCGCCGTCGGCCAGCGCCCGCACCTGCGCGGGCAGCGCCAGCCCGATGAGGCTGAAGACCACGCTCTCCAGCAGGAACACCACGGTGCCGTAGACGGCGTGGAGTTGGAGGCGAATGCGGGCGTTGGTGAGGCGGTCGCCGCGGCCGCCGAGCACGACGCCCGCCACCACTACCGACGTGACGCCGGAGGTGTGGGCGGCCTCCGCGAGGACGTAGGCCGCGTACGGGGTGACCAGGGAGATCACCGTCTCCAGCACCGGGTCCTCGGTGCGTCGGCGGATCAGCGCGACCACCCCGGCGACCGCCGCGCCGATGACCGTTCCACCGCCCGCCAGCAGCAGGAACTCGCCGCCCGCCGCGCCCCAGCCGGCCGCCGCTGTGGCCACGGCGACGCTCACCGCCACACGGAAGAGGACCAGAGAGGTGGCGTCGTTGAAGAGGCTCTCCGCCTGTACCAGGACCTGCACCTTCGGAGGCAGGGCGAGGCGTCTGCCGAGCGCGGTCACCGCCACCGGGTCCGTGCTGGCCAGCACCGCGCCCAGCACGAACGCCATCTGCCACGACAGGGGCGTCACCAGTGACGCAACCCAACCGACTGCGGCGGCCGAGGCCAGCACCAGGCCGATCGAGAGGATCCCGACCGGTTTCCAGACGGCCTTCAGCTCGCGCCAGGACAGTTCCTCGGCGCTGGCGTACAGCAGGGGCGGCAGGACGACGAGGCCGATGATCTCGGGGCTGATCTCGATCTGAGGCGTGCCCGGCAGCAGCGCCACGGCGAGGCCGGCGACCACGAGAAGGGACGGCGCGGGAATGCGCCACCGGCGGGCGAAGGTCGCCACGATGGTGGCCAGGATGACCAGTGCCAGAACCGTACCGACGCCGCGCATGCCGTCTCCCTGGGGCTACAAAGGGAGCCGCCTTGGCTCCCCCGCCGACCAGACTTCCCGGCACACCGCTGTCACCCTATCCGGCCACGGCACGTCAAGGCAGTGTCAAGCTCCCCGTGATCAGCGCCAAGAAAGCGCTAACGGGCGCCCCTTACGGTGCCCGGAGGCGCTTCGGTAGGAGAAGTAACCGGTCTCCTGAGGGAGTTGAGTCAGTGAGCGGAGCGCGTCGACGGCGATGAGTGACGTACGGCCCGGACAGCTGAAGGTCTATCTCGGGGCTGCCCCGGGGGTGGGCAAGACCTACCGGATGCTCGACGAGGGGCGGCGGCGTGCCGCTCGCGGGGCGGATGTGGTGGTGGGGTTCGCCGAGTGCCACGGGCGGCCGCACACCGAGGCGATGCTGGACGGCCTGGAGGTCGTCCCCCGCGCCCGCTGTTCCTACCGAGGCGGGCAGTTCGAGGAGATGGATCTCGCCGCCGTGCTGGTCCGGCGCCCGCAGGTCGCGATCATCGACGAGCTCGCCCACAGCAATGTGCCCGGTGACGGCCGCAACGCCAAGCGATGGCAGGACATCGAGGAGGTGCTCGCCGCCGGAATCGACGTCATCACGGCGTTGAACATCCAGCACCTGGAGTCCCTCAACGACGTCGTCGAGAAGATCACGCACGTCCCCCAGCACGAGACCGTGCCGGACGAGGTCGTACGGCGCGCGGACCAGGTGGAGCTGGTCGACATGCCTCCGGAGGGGCTGCGGCGGCGGCTGGCGCACGGCAACGTCTACACCCCCGAGAAGGTCGACGCGGCCCTCGCCAACTACTTCCGTCCCGGCAACCTGACCGCCCTGCGCCAGCTGGCGCTGCTGTGGGTGGCCGACCGGGTCGACGAGGCGCTGCTGGACTACCGCTCGCAGCACGGCATCGGCGGCGTGTGGGAGACGCGGGAACGGGTCGTCGTCGCGCTGACCGGCGGGCCGGAGGGGGACACGCTGATCCGGCGGGCCGCCCGGATCGCCGCCCGGTCGGCCGGAGGTGATCTGCTCGCCGTACACGTCGCCCGCAGCGACGGCCTCGCCGCCGGAGTCTCGCACGCCTCACTGACCCGGCAGCGGCGGCTCGTGGAGGACCTCGGCGGCAGTTACCACTCCGTGGTCGGCGACGACATCGCCACCACGCTGGTGGAGTTCGCCCGCGCCGAGAACGCCACCCAGCTGGTCCTTGGCACCAGTCGCCGAGGCCGGCTGGAGCGGTTCCTGACCGGTCCGGGCACGGGGGAGACCGTGACGGCGCTGTCCGGCGACATCGACGTCCACCGGGTCACCCACGAGCGCGCAGGGCGCGGCACGCTGTTGCCGTCCCGCCGCCGCACGCTGTCGAGGGCCCGGCTGATCGCGGGCCCGGTGGCGGGGCTGGTGTTGCCGGTGCTGCTGACGGCCGCCCTCGCGCAGGTACGTGGGACGGTGAACCTGACCAGCGAGGCGCTGCTGTTCCTGCTCGCGGTGGTGGGAGTGGCCTGCATAGGCGGGGTCGTGTCGGCGCTGATCGCGTCGGTGACGGCGTCCCTGCTGCTGAACTACTGGTTCATCCCGCCGATCGGCTCCTTCACACTGGAGGATGCGAACGCTCTGTTGGCCCTGGGCGTTTTCGCGGTCGTCGCCGCCACCGTGGCCGCCGTCGTCGACCGCTCCCTGCGCCTGTCGCGCCGCTCGGCCCGGGCCACCGCCGAGGCCGAGACCATGTCGTCGCTGGCCGGCAGCATCGTCCGCGGCGACGCGACGATCCCGGCCCTGCTGGAACGTACGCGGGAGACCTTCGGCATGGACTCGGTGGAACTGGCCGACGAGCCGCCCGATACCGAGGGTCTCACCGCCGTGCCGGCCGGACCGGGCGCGTACCTGGTGCTGCGCGGCCGGACCCTGTCCTCCTCGGAGCGGCGGGTGCTGGCCGCCTTCGCCGCACATGTCGGGTCCGCGGTCGAGCGGGCCCGGCTGGCCGAGGCGGCGGCCGAGGTGGAGCCGGTGAAAGCCGCCGACCGGATGCGTACAGCGCTGCTGCGGGCCGTCGGCCACGACCTGCGTACCCCGCTCGCCGCGGGCTGGGCGGCCGTCACCTCGCTGCGCAGCCGGGACGTGGAGTTCTCGCCAGAGGACCGGGACGAACTCCTCGCCACCGCCGACGAGTCCATGGCCAAGCTCAGTCGGCTGGTGGAGAACCTCCTCGACCTCAGCCGTCTGGAGGCGGGGGCGCTCACGCTGAACCTGCGGTCCACGAGCCTGGAGGAGGTCCTGCCCATGGCCCTCGCGGACGTCCCGGACGCCGTCGCGGTGGCGGACGTCGAGGACATTCCGGCAGTGCTGGCCGATCCGCCGCTGCTGGAGCGGGTGATCGCCAACCTGGTCGGCAACGCGGCCCGTCACACCCCACCGGGGCGGAAGGTGCTGGTCACGGCGAGCGCGCTGGCGGGCCGGGTGGAGGTGCGCGTCGTGGACCGAGGCCCCGGGCTCCCGCAGACCGGCCGGGACCGGCTCTTCCAACCGTTCCAGCGGCTCGGCGACATCGACAACACCACCGGCCTCGGCCTCGGGCTCGCCCTCGCCCGTGGCCTGACCGAGGCGATGAACGGCACCCTCGTCCCCGAGGACACACCGGGCGGTGGCCTGACGATGGTCGTGTCGCTGCCGTTCGCTGAACAGACCGAACACGTCACTCCAAGCCGGAGGCTTTGAACACCGCGTGGGCGGTCTCGCGGTCGATGCGCCGGGAGAGGCGGCGCAGGGCAGTGGCACCGCACAACAGGGTGCCGCCGGCCGCCGACTTCTGCGCGCCCGCGTCGAGCCGCAGCCACACATGGGGGTTCTTCACCAGGACTTCAGGGTCGATCTCCACGCGCCCGCCGAACGCGTCCCGCAGCACGAGCCGTTGGGAGACGCCGTCCAAGCAGCGGACGGACACCAGCAGATCCGTACGGACACGGCGTTCGCGCAGCAGCCGTCGCGAGGCCAGCCAGCCTTCGCCCGCAGACACGCGGGCGGGATACAGCACCAGGAGGAGCAGCAGCGCCAGGGTGAGCCACAGGGCGCCGCGGCGGAGCGTGAAGCGATCCGTGCCCCAGTCGACGAGGAGGAGGACAGCGAACAGCGCGCCGGCACAGCGGATCGAGTCCCGTACGTCCTTTGCCCAGCGGAGGTCGTGCGCCGCGTCCCCGGATTCCATAGGGGCGACCGTAGGGAACCGGAGAGCCGGATCGACACCGTTGACGGGAGCCCTTGACGCGACTCTGACGGGAGCTCTCGTACCGCCGTCAAAAGTCCGTCAAAGTCGGCTCTTTCAGCGCGAAGATGCCGCAAGGAATGGTCATATGCGGCCGGAAACGGACACACCCTGAGTGCATCGCGCACACCGCAGTACCACGGCCCTCGTGCGCGGCGCGGAAGAAGGAGCACGCACCCATGTCCGTCCTGACCACCGAGCCCGGCGGCACCGCCCCCGTCGGCGAGGAGCCGCGGGATACCGGCGAACGGCACCGGCTGACCGCCGTCACCGGGCTGGCCGCCCTGTCCCTGGACGCGATGGCGTCGGTGGCGTATGGCCCCGAGGCCATCGTCCTCGTGCTGGCCGCCGCCGGATCGCACGGCCTGGGCTTCACGCTGCCGGTGACGCTGGCCATCGCGGGCCTGCTGGCGGTGCTGGTCGCCTCGTACCGACAGGTGGTCGCGGCCTTCCCGGACGGCGGTGGCTCCTACGCCGTGGCGAAGACGCACCTGGGGGTGCGGACGAGCCTGGTGGCCGCCGCCTCGCTGGTCCTGGACTACGTCCTCAACGTGGCCGTCGCCGTCACGGCCGGTGTGGCAGCCCTGACTTCCGCCTTCCCCGCTCTGTACGACGACCGGCTGTGGCTGTGCCTGGGCGTACTGGTGCTGATCACGGCCGTGAACCTGCGCGGCATCGTCGAGTCGGCGAGGGTGTTCATCGTGCCGACCGTCGTCTTCGTCGGCTCGATCCTCGTGCTGATAGGCGTCGGCCTCTTGCGCTCCGAACCGGTGAGCACGGCCACCGCGGCCGGGCACACGTCGGTCCTGGCGGACAACGCGACCAGCGTGGGCGCACTGCTCCTGCTGAAAGCCTTCGCCTCCGGGTGCTCCGCGCTGACGGGTGTCGAGGCGATCGCCAACGCCGTGCCCTCCTTCCGCCGCCCGCGCGTCAAGCGCGCCCAGCGGGCGGAGGTCGCCCTCGGCGCGGTCCTCGGTGTGATGCTGATCGGCCTGTCGGTGCTGATCTCCCGCTTCCACCTCCAGCCGGTCGAGGGCGTCACCGTCCTCGCCCAGCTCGCGGACGCCTCCCTCGGCCACAACTGGGCCTTCTACGTCATCCAGTTCGCGACGATGATCCTGCTCGCCCTGTCGGCGAACACGTCCTTCGGCGGGTTGCCCGTGCTGCTGAAGCTGCTGGCCCGCGACAACTACCTGCCGCACGTGTTCGCCCTGAAGGCCGACCGGCAGGTCCACCGGCACGGGGTGCTCGCCCTGGCCGCCGTGTCCGCCGCACTGCTGGTCTTCTCCGGCGGCGACACCAACACCCTGGTGCCGCTCTTCGCCATCGGCGTCTTCGTCGGCTTCACCATCGCCCAGGTGGGCATGGTCCGGCACTGGCGCCTTGAGCGTGGCCCGGGATGGCGCGGCAAGGCGCTGCTCAACGGCTTTGGGGCGGCGCTGACGGGTGTCGCGACGATCGTCGTCACGGCGAGCAAGTTCGATGAGGGCGCCTGGCTGATCGTCGTCGAACTGCCGCTGCTGGTGGCGGCCTTCGTCGCCGTACACCGCGCCTACGCGCGAATCGGCGAGCGGCTGGGCCTCGGCCGCGTCCCGGAGCACCCGCACCGCGACTGGTCCGTCGTGATCGTTCCGGTCTCCTCCCTCTCCCGCCTGACGTCCGAGGCACTGAGCGCCGCCGCCTCCCTCGGCGACGAGGTCCGCGCGGTCACCGTCTGCTACCCGGACCCCGAGGACCGCGCGCAGATGCACGCCCTGGAGGGCGCATGGGCCGAGTGGGACCCCGGCGTACCCCTGGTCCGGCTGACCTCCGAGCGCCGCACCCTGGGCCACCCCATCGCTGCCTACGTGCGTGAGGTCATGACGTCCGAGCCGGCCACCCGGGTCACCGTCCTGATCCCCGAGACCGAGCCGGAGCGGCTGTGGCAGAGGCTGCTGCAGAACCAGCGGGGGGCGGTCGTCGCGCACGCCGTGCGGCGCGAGACGGACGCGGTCATCTGCCGGCTCCGCTTCCGGCTGCTGTGAGTGACGTCCCGCACAGTCACGGGCGGCTCACCCACCGGTACCGATCAGGGGCGTAAGAGTCCCGTCAAAGGTGTGAGTGTCGCCGTAAGAGAGCCGTCAATGGCCGGCCGGATCCGGCCACGGAGGCGGTTTCCTCTAATCGTCCGTTCTTCTCCCGCACCTCACTCCAGGAGTTCGCGATGGCCGATCTGGCCTTCGTCGTCATCACGATCGCGGTGTTCGCGCTGGTGGCTCTCGTCGCCAAGGGGGTGACGAAGCTGTGACCGTCGAAAACATCGTCGGCCTGATCGTGGCCGTCGCCCTGCTGGGCTATCTCGTCCTCGCCCTGATCTTCCCGGAGAGGTTCTGAGATGGGTCCCGTACTCGCCGGCGTCCTCCAACTGCTCGCCCTCATAGGCGCACTGGCGCTCGCCTACATCCCTCTCGGCAACTACATGGCGAAGGTCTATTCCTCCGACAGCCATTGGCGGGTCGAGAAGTGGATCTACAAGGGCATCGGTGCCGACCCCGACACCGACATGCGCTGGCCGGCCTATCTGAGGGGCGTGCTCGCCTTCTCGGCGGTCAGCGTTCTCTTCCTCTACCTGTTGCAGCGGGTCCAGGGCGTCCTACCCGGTTCGCTGGGCTTCAAGGCGATCGACCCCGACCAGGCGTTCAACACCGCCGCGTCGTTCGTCACGAACACCAACTGGCAGTCGTACTACGGCGAGCAGGCCATGGGCCACGTCGTGCAGACCGCCGGTCTGGCTGTGCAGAACTTCGTGTCGGCGGCGGTCGGCATCGCGGTGGCGGTGGCGCTGGTGCGCGGCTTCGCCCGCTCCCGCACCGGTGAACTGGGCAACTTCTGGTCCGACATGGTGCGCGGAGTCACCCGCATCCTGCTGCCGGGCGCCTTCATCGCGGCGATCGTGCTGGTCGCCTGCGGTGCCATCCAGAACTTCTCCGGCATCCACGAGGTCGGTCAGTTCATGGGCGGCTCGCAGCAGTGGAACGGCGGGGCGGTCGCCTCGCAGGAGGCCATCAAGGAGTTCGGGACCAACGGTGGCGGCTACTTCAACGCCAACTCCGCCCACCCGTTCGAGAACCCGACCCCCTTCACCAACCTCTTCGAGATCTTCCTGCTGCTGGTCATCCCGTTCGCGTTGACCCGGACGTTCGGCGTGATGGTCGGCAGTGTGAAGCAGGGTTACGCGATCCTCGCCACCATGGCCACCATCTGGGTCGGTTTCGTCGCGCTCATGATGTGGACCGAGTTCGCTCATCACGGCCCGGCGCTCCAGATCGCCGGCGGTGCCATGGAAGGCAAGGAGGTCCGCTTCGGCGTCGGATCGTCCTCGATCTTCGCGGTGTCGACCACCCTCACCTCGACCGGTGCGGTGGACTCCTTCCACTCCTCCTTCACCGGCCTCGGCGGCGGCATCACGATGCTGAGCATGATGCTGGGCGAGATCGCGCCCGGCGGCACCGGCTCCGGCCTCTACGGCATGCTCGTCATGGCGGTCATCGCCGTGTTCATCGCCGGTCTGATGGTCGGCCGTACGCCCGAGTACCTGGGCAAGAAGATCGGCACCCGCGAGATCAAGCTCGCCGCCTGCTACATCCTGATCACCCCGGCCCTGGTGCTCATCTTCACGGCCGCCGCGATGGCTCTGCCGACGCCCGGCAACTCGATGACGAACTCCGGCGCACACGGCTTCTCCGAGATCCTCTACGCCTATACGTCCGGCGCGAACAACAACGGCTCGGCCTTCGCCGGTCTGAACGCGGACACGCAGTGGTTCAACACCACGATCGGGCTGGCGATGATCCTGGGCCGGTTCCTGCCCATGATCTTCGTGCTGGCGCTGGCCGGCTCGCTCGCCGAGCAGCGGCCCATTCCGGTCACCGCAGGCACCCTGCGCACCGAGAAGCCGCTGTTCACCGGTCTGCTGGTGGGCGCGATCCTGATCATCACCGGCCTCACGTACTTCCCGGCCCTCGCCCTGGGCCCGCTGGCCGAGGGGCTGGCGTCATGACAACCGACACGACGAAGCAAGAGGACGCGATGTCCACAGCCACCCCGACCCGGGCGCCCCACAGCGACGTGCCCTCCGGGCACAAGCCCGCCGAGGGCCGTGTCGGCGCGGGCCTCTTCGACCCCAGGCAGCTTCTGAAGTCGCTGCCGGACGCCTTCCGCAAGCTCGACCCGCGGGTGATGGTCAAGTCGCCCGTGATGTTCGTGGTGTGGATCGGGTCCGTCCTGACCACCGTGTTCTCCTTCCGGGACCCGGGCGACTGGTTCGGCTGGACGATCAGCGTCTGGCTGTGGCTGACCGTCGTCTTCGCCAACCTGGCGGAGGCGGTCGCCGAGGGCCGGGGCAAGGCGCAGGCCGACACCCTGCGCAAGGCCAAGACCGACACCGTGGCACGCCGGCTGCTCAAGGACGGCGCCGAGGAGCAGGTGCCGGGCACGGAGTTGAAGATCGGTGACCTGGTCGTCTGCGAGGCAGGCGACATCATCCCGGGAGACGGTGACGTCGTCGAGGGCGTCGCGTCGGTCGACGAGTCGGCGATCACGGGTGAATCGGCGCCGGTGATCCGTGAGTCGGGCGGCGACCGCAGCGCCGTCACCGGCGGCACGAAGGTCCTCTCCGACCGCATCGTCATCAGGATCACGACAAAGCCGGGCGAGACCTTCATCGACCGGATGATCAGCCTGGTCGAGGGCGCGGCCCGGCAGAAGACGCCGAACGAGATCGCGCTGAACATCCTGCTCGCCTCGCTGACGATCGTGTTCCTGCTGGCCGTCGCCACGCTGCCGCCGTTCGCGGACTATGCGGGCACCCACCTGACGATGGTCGTCCTGGTCGCCCTGCTGGTATGCCTGATCCCGACCACCATCGGAGCCCTGCTCTCGGCGATCGGCATCGCGGGCATGGACCGCTTGGTGCAGCGCAACGTCCTGGCGATGTCCGGCCGCGCGGTCGAGGCCGCCGGCGATGTGTCGACCCTGCTGCTCGACAAGACCGGCACCATCACGCTGGGCAACCGCCAGGCGTCCGAGTTCGTGCCGGTGTCGGGAACCACGGAGGCCGAGGTCGCCGATGCCGCCCAGCTGTCGTCGCTGGCCGACGAGACCCCGGAGGGCCGCTCCATCGTCGTACTGGCGAAGGAGAAGTACGGCCTGCGCGAGCGACACCAGGGAGAGCTCGCCGGAGCCGAGTGGATCGCCTTCACCGCCCAGACCCGGATGTCCGGCGTGGACGTCGACGGCAGGAAGATCCGCAAGGGCGCCGCAGGATCGGTCATCGCGTGGGTGACGGAACAGGGCGGCGAAGTCGCGCGGGACGCCTCGGATCTGACGGACCGCATCTCCGAGGCCGGCGGCACCCCGCTGCTCGTCGCGATCGAGGACACCGACGGCGCTCGCGTCCTGGGCGTCATCCACCTCAAGGACGTCGTCAAGGACGGCATGCGCGAGCGGTTCGACGAACTGCGCCGCATGGGCATCAAGACCGTCATGATCACCGGCGACAACCCGCTGACGGCCAGGGCGATCGCCGAGGAGGCGGGCGTCGACGACTTCCTCGCGGAGGCCACCCCCGAGGACAAGATGGCCCTCATCAAGCGGGAGCAGGCCGGCGGCAAGCTCGTCGCGATGACCGGCGACGGCACGAACGACGCGCCCGCGCTGGCCCAGGCGGACGTCGGCGTGGCGATGAACACGGGCACGTCGGCCGCCAAGGAGGCCGGCAACATGGTCGACCTCGACTCCAACCCGACCAAGCTCATCGAGATCGTCGAGATCGGCAAGCAACTCCTCATCACCCGTGGTGCGCTGACCACGTTCTCCATCGCCAACGACGTCGCGAAGTACTTCGCGATCATCCCGGCGCTGTTCGCGGCCGTCTACCCGGGCCTGGACAAGCTCAACATCATGGGCCTGGCCTCGCCGGACTCCGCGATCCTGTCAGCAGTCGTCTTCAACGCGCTGATCATCATCGCGCTGGTGCCGCTGTCCCTGAAGGGCGTGCAGTACCGGCCGGTGAGTGCCGACAAGATGCTGCGGCGCAACCTCACGATCTACGGCATCGGCGGCCTGATCGCCCCGTTCATCGGCATCAAGATCATCGACCTGCTCGTCTCCCTCATCCCCGGAATCGGTTGAGCCGCCATGAACAACTCCGTATCGAACACCGTCCGGTTGCTCGGGGCGGGCCTGCGGGCCCTCCTCGTGCTGACCCTGGTGACCGGCGTCATCTACCCCCTCGCGGTGACCGGCGTGGCGCAGGCGCTTTTCCACGACGAGGCCAACGGCTCCGAGATCAAGGCGGACGGAAAGGTGGTCGGCTCCTCCCTGATCGGGCAGTCGTACAACCTGCCGCTGAAGAAGGGCGAGGAGACCCCGGAGCCCGACCTGAAGTGGTTCCAGGGCCGCCCGCAGAACGGCCTCGGCACCAACAGCGTCAACACCCGGTACAAGCTGATCCTGTCCGGCGCCACCAACCGGTCCGCCGACAACAAGGACCTGATCGACTGGGTGACCGCCGCCAAGGCCGCCGTCGTCAAGGACAACTCGACCGCCGACTACAAGGTCAAGCCGTCCGAGGTCCCCGCCGACGCCGTCACCTCTTCCGGCTCCGGCCTCGACCCGGACATCTCCCCGGAATACGCGGAGATCCAGGTACACCGGGTCGCCGAGAAGAACGGCCTGTCCGTCGCCCAGGTGGAGAAGCTGCTCAAGAAGCACACCGAGAGCCGCACCCTCGGCTTCATCGGCGAGCCCCGCGTGAACGTTCTCGAGCTCAACATCGCGCTCAAGGAACTCGTGGCGAAGAGCTGAAGAGCACAAGAGCCGACAGGCTGTTGAGCCGATGGCTTTACGCGACCCGCGTGGGAGTTGGCGGCCCGGGAGGAATCCTGGGTCCGTCAACTCCCGTGGTCATGACGCCGGTTGCCGTGCTCCTGGCGCCCACGTGCCCGACGTACGACAGGAAAGGCTCACGCCCATGACAAGGGTGCTGGTGGTGGAGGACGACCCGCAGCTCGTCCGGGCCCTCATCATCAATCTCCAGGCACGCCAGTACGGGGTCGACGCGGCCCCCGACGGCGCCACCGCGCTCCGGCTCGCGGCAGCACGTCAGCCCGACGTCGTCATGCTCGACCTCGGGCTGCCCGACATGGACGGCGTCGACGTCATCAAGGGCCTGCGCGGCTGGACCCGCGTCCCGATCCTGGTGCTGTCCGCCCGGCAGGCGTCCGACGAGAAGGTCGCCGCGCTCGACGCCGGCGCCGACGACTACGTCACCAAGCCGTTCAGCATGGACGAGCTGCTGGCCCGGCTGCGGGCCGCCGTCCGCCGTACCGAAGAAGTACCGCTCGCGTTCGGGGCGACGCACGTGGAGACGGACGACTTCACCATCGACCTACTGGCCAAGAAGGCCGTACGCCAGGGCCGCGACATCCGCCTCACCCCCACCGAATGGCACCTGCTGGAGATCCTGGTCACCAACCCGGGCCGGCTGATCACCCAGAAGCAGCTGCTCCAGGACGTCTGGGGCGTCTCCCAGAGCAACAAGACCAACTACCTGCGCGTCTACATGGCCCAGCTCCGTCGCAAACTGGAATCGGACCCCTCCCACCCCCGCTATCTCATCACCGAGCCCGGCATGGGCTACCGCTTCGAAGCATGAACGAAGGGCGTACATGGCACGCGGCAAGCTCCGGATCTACCTCGGCGCGGCGCCCGGCGTCGGCAAGACCTACGCCATGCTCTCCGAGGCGCACCGCCGCGTGGAGCGGGGCACCGACTGCGTGGTCGCCTTCGTCGAGCATCACCACCGGCCGCGCACCGAGGTGATGCTGCACGGCCTGGAGCAGATCGCGCGCAAGGAGATCGAGTACCGGGACGGCACCTTCACCGAGATGGACGTGGACGCGGTGCTGGCCCGCCGTCCGCAGGTGGCGCTCGTCGACGAACTCGCCCACAGCAACGTCCCCGGCTCCCGCAACGAGAAACGCTGGCAGGACGTGGAGGAGCTGCTGGCCGCCGGCATCAACGTCATCTCCACGGTGAACATCCAGCACCTGGAGTCGCTCGGCGACGTGGTGGAGTCGATCACGGGAGTACGGCAGAGGGAGACGGTCCCGGACGAGGTCGTACGCCGGGCCGACCAGATAGACCTGGTCGACATGTCCCCGGAGGCGCTGCGCCGCCGTATGGCGCACGGCAACATCTACAAGCCGGACAAGGTCGACGCGGCCCTGTCCAACTACTTCCGCCCCGGCAACCTCACCGCCCTGCGGGAGCTGGCGCTGCTGTGGGTGGCCGACCGGGTCGACGCCTATCTGACCGAGTACCGCAGCGCGCACAGCGTCTCCACCATCTGGGGCTCGCGGGAGCGGATCGTGGTCGGCCTGACCGGCGGCCCCGAGGGCCGTACGCTCATCCGCCGCGCCGCCCGGCTGGCGGAGAAGGGCGCCGGCGGCGAGGTGCTGGCGGTCTACATCTCGCGCAGCGACGGCCTCACCGGAGCCTCCCCGAAGGAACTGGCCGTCCAGCGGACCCTGGTGGAGGACCTCGGTGGCACCTTCCACCACGTCGTCGGCGACGACATACCGGCCGCACTTCTGGACTTCTCGCGGGGGGTGAACGCCACCCAGATCGTGCTGGGCGTCTCCCGCCGCAGAACCTGGCAGTACGCCTTCGGCCCCGGCGTCGGAGCCACCGTCGCCCGCGAGTCCGGACCCGACCTCGACGTCCATCTCATCACCCACGACGAGGCGGGCAAGGGACGCGGACTCCCGGTCGCCCGCGGAGCACGCCTCGGCCGGTCCCGCCTCATCTGGGGCTGGGTGGCCGGCCTCGGCGGCCCCGTGCTGCTGACCTGGCTGCTGAGCGGTGTCTCCCCTGATGTCGGACTCGCCAATGACATGCTGCTCTTCCTGGCGATGACGGTGGCCGCGGCCCTGCTCGGCGGCCTGTTCCCGGCCCTGGCCTCGGCGGCGGCCGGTTCCTTGCTGCTGAACTGGTACTTCACCCCGCCCGTCCACACCTTCACCATCGCCGACCCGAAGAACATCGTGGCCATCGCGATCTTCGTCGGAGTCGCGGTGTCCGTGGCGTCCGTGGTCGACCTCGCGGCCCGCCGCACCCACCAGGCCGCACGCCTGCGGGCCGAGTCGGAGATCCTGTCCTTCCTCGCAGGCAACGTCCTGCGGGGCGAGACCAGCCTGGAGGCGCTGTTGGAGCGCGTCCGCGAGACCTTCGGCATGGAGTCGGCGGCCCTGCTGGAGCGCGAGAGCGACGTGACACCCTGGACCTGCGCAGGCAGCGTCGGCCCACAGCCCTGCACCACCCCCGACGAGGCTGACGTCGACGTCTCGGTCGGTGACCACATGGCGCTGGTGCTGACCGGACGGGTCCTGCCCGCCGAGGACCGGCGGGTGCTCGCGGCCTTCGCGGCCCAGGCCGCCGTGGTCCTGGACCGCCGGCGGCTTCGGCAGGAGGCCGACCAGGCCAAGGAACTGGCCGAGGGCAACCGCATCCGCACTGCCCTGCTCGCCGCCGTCAGCCACGACCTGCGCACCCCGCTCGCCGGCATCAAGGCCGCGGTCACTTCCCTGCGCTCGGACGACGTTGCATGGTCGGAGGAGGACCAGGCGGAGTTGCTGGAGGCCATCGAGGAGGGCGCCGACCGCCTGGACCACCTCGTCGGCAACCTCCTCGACATGTCCCGTCTGCAGACCGGCACGGTCACACCGATCATCCGCGAGACCGACCTCGACGAAGTCGTGCCCATGGCGCTCGGCGGTGTGCCCGAGGACAGCGTGGAGCTCGACATCCCGGAGACGTTGCCCATGGTCGACGTCGACCGGGGGCTTCTGGAACGGTCCGTCGCCAACATCGTCGAGAACGCGGTGAAGTACAGTCCGGCGGACACCCCGGTGCTGGTGTCGGCGAGCGCCATCGCGGACCGGGTGGAGGTGCGCGTCGTAGACCGTGGTCCGGGCGTCCCCGACGAGGCCAAGGGCCGCATCTTCGAACCCTTCCAGCGCTACGGCGACTCGCCGCGCGGCACCGGTGTCGGCCTCGGTCTGGCGGTCGCCCGCGGCTTCGCCGAGGCCATCGGCGGCACCCTCGACGCCGAGGACACGCCTGGCGGGGGCCTCACCATGGTGCTGAGCCTGCCGCGGACGGCGGGCCACCCCGGGACACCGGAAGCGGACCTGCCGGCCGTGGCCACGTCCTGAGGGCAGACGCGCGAAGAGGGGCCCAGGGGCCCTTCAAGCCACTCGGGCTCCGTCACATCGGCGAATCCCTGCGGGTATGACACGACCACACAGATGCCCTGACTGGGCGGGTCGGGCCCGACCATGCCGCCACCCGCCCCTCCTCGCGACATCGCCTCGCACTATCCGGTGCCACGTGGCACCACATGGCATCACATGGCGCTGCGTGGTGCCACACGTTGCCGTCAGGTGCCGTTTTGCGTCCTCGGGAGCGTATTCGGGCGCGCGGCGCCACAATCACTCAGATCGATGTCGATACGTTTCTGCAGCTCATGGCTGTCTTGGTGAGGGTGGGCCGGAAGGTGGCGCCTACCGGCTTGCGTGAGGTGCCATCATGGTGCCATGGTGGCGTTATGGACCTCACCCCATACGTCGACACTCTCCGCCGCGAGCTTGCGGTGGCCGCCGAAGCCGGCGGTGACGAAGCCCGCGAGCTGGCCGAGAGGCTCACCGCTCCCCTGGAGTCGGCGACCCGGCTGATCATGCTCAACGTGCTCTCCGCCGCGATGGACGAGATCACCCGCGACCTCGCCCCCGGCTCGGTCGACGTACGGCTGCGCGGGCTCGACCCCGACTTCGTGGTGACACCACCGCCCACCTACGGCGGCGCCCCCGCGGAACCCGTCGCGCCCGTCGAACCGTTCAGGACTCCGGCCCCGGCCGACGGCGACGAGGGTGGCACCGCCCGTGTCAACCTGCGTCTGCCGGCCCACCTCAAGGCACGCGCCGAGGAGGCCGCGAGCCGCGAGGGCCTGTCGGTCAACGCGTGGCTGGTGCGGGCCGTGTCGGTCGCGGTCGACAGCGGCGCCCGGCCACGTACGACGGAGAAGACCCAGACCGTCGGACAGAGCTTCACGGGCTGGGTGCGCTAGCCGCGCCCCCCGCCCGCACCCCCCCAAAAAAAGAACCAGCACAGCACCCACACCACGTCCCACCAGCGGGGACGCCCCAAAGACTCATGAGGACGGGACAGCCATGCCTTCTTTCGATACTCCCGAACCGATTTCGGTCACCGCCTACGTGTACGCCGGTTCCATCCAGTTCACCGCAGGCGACCGCCCCGACACCGTCGTCGAGGTACGGCCCCGCGACCCGAAGAAGGACCTGGACGTACGGACGGCCGACCAGACCGAGGTCGCCTACGCGAGCGGCACCCTGACCGTCACCACACCCAGGGCCAATCTGCTCGGGCGCGGCGGCACCGTCGATGTGACAGTGGAACTGCCTACGGGCTCGAACATCGACGTGACCGGCGCCGGGGCCAGAGTGCTCGGCGAAGGCCGGCTCGGCGAGGTCCGCGTGAAGACCTCGGCCGGAGATGTCCGCCTCGACACCACCGGCCCGCTGCAGCTGAAGGCGTCGCACGGCTCGACCACCGTCGACCGGGTCGAAGGCATGGCCGAGATCACCAGCAGCACCGGCAACGTCCGCGTCGGCCTCGTCGACGGCCCCGCCGTCCTGAAGAACTCCCACGGCACCACGACCGTCGGCGCCGTGACCGGCGAGCTGCGGGTGAACGGCGCCAACGGCGCCATCGACATCAGGCGCGCCGAGGCGTCGGTCACCGGCACCACCACCAACGGTCTCCTTCGCGTCGCCGAAGTCGCCTGCGGCAGCGTCCAGTTGGAGACCTCCAACGGCTCCATCGAGGTCGGTGTCCGCGAGGGCGCCGCCGCCTGGCTCGACGTCAGCTCCAACCGCGGGCAGGTACGCAACGCGCTCGCCGCGTCCGACGCCCCGGAGCTGACCGAGGGCACCGTCAAGGTCCACGCACGGACCAACTGGGGCAACATCGACATCGTCCGTGCCAAAGCCTGAGCGCCTCCTGGCAACCGGCAACCGGCAACCGGTCAGCCGGCCTTCAACAGCAGGTCGGTGAGTGCATCCGGCACGGCGACCATGCAGTCATGGCCGCTCCGCAGCGCAGCCGGTACAACGGGACTGGCCGGTCGAGGCCGAGCTCCTCACAGGTCTCACGTATGGCGGCCTGCTGCGGCGTCTCGTCGA
The DNA here is from genome assembly GCF_055581185.1 of Streptomyces sp. NPDC031474. Classification (NCBI taxonomy): domain Bacteria; kingdom Bacillati; phylum Actinomycetota; class Actinomycetes; order Kitasatosporales; family Streptomycetaceae; genus Streptomyces; species Streptomyces sp. NPDC031474. The sequence continues at coordinate 82,707 of NZ_JBVIJX010000008.1, read as the reverse complement.
CCTCACCGCCCCCTGCCACGCCCTGCCAGACGTTCATGTCCTCGCGTCGCAGCAGCACAGCGAATTCGACCTGGTCGCCGACTCGGCGGAAGGGAACGACAAGGACTTGAAAAGGGGCTCAGGACATCGTCACTCCTTGACCAGCCGTGGTTCTCAGGGCTGGTTGGACAAGGCGGCGAAGGTCTCGACGATTGCTCTGCGGTCGGCCTCCTGGGCGACCAGGGCGTGCAACAGCAGCCGTGCCTGAAACGGGCCGAGGTCGCCGGCCGGGATGAGACCGCGGTCGATGAGGTCCTTCTCCGATCCTGGGTAGCTGTACGTTCTGCTCAGCACGGGGCCACTGCCGATGCGCGAAGCAAGAACGACGGGGATGCGGGAGGCGAGCGCTTCGAGTGTCTCCACGAGGCGTTGGGGGACGTGGCCGACGCCGAAGGCGGCGATGACGAGCCCGTCGCAGAGGCTGTCCCACGCGGAGAGCAGTGTGCCGTCGTCACCGAGGCTGACGGCATACATGCCTACGCGGACCTCGCGGCTCGGTGGCCTGAGGGGGGCTGGACGTCGGGGCGGGGAAGAGAGCAGACGTACGCGGTCCTCCGTGACGCGGCCGATGGGGCCTGCCCCAGGTGAGGCGAACGCTGCGGGGCTGGTGGTGTGGGCCTTGCGGACGTGCCGTGCCACGTGGATCTCGTCGTTCAGCACGACCAGCGCTCCGGCGCCGCGCAGGCACGGGTCTGCGGCGGCAATGACGGCCGCGTACAGGTTTGCGGGGCCGTCGGGGCCGGCCATCGTGGGGTTACGCATGGCGCCGGTGACGACGATGGGCTGGTCGTGACCATGGTGCAGGTCGAGGAAGAACGCGGTCTCCTCGATGGTGTCGGTGCCCTGTGTGATCACGATGCCGTCGATGTCGCCGCCGTCGAGGGTGTTGCCGATAACGGCGGCGAGTTCGGTGAGGTCGTCGAAAGTGAGTGACGCGCCGGGTACCCGGCGGAAGTCGTGGACGAGCAGCTCGACGCCGCACTTGTCGAGGCCGGGGACGCCGGCGAGGAGATCGTGTGCGGACAAGGCGGGTACGACTCCACCGGTCAGCGGATCGGTGGTCATGGCGATGGTGCCGCCCAGCGAGTAGACCGCCACCGTTCTCGTTGCCCCCACCATGCCCCCAGGCTCGCGCTCGTCAGGTCCGGTTCGTGAGGAGATCGTCACGTATCCCGCCCACGGAGATCGCCTGATGCAGGCTATCGGTCGCTTCAGCGTGTGTGCCGGCCTCGAACCCGACCGGCCGATGCGACAAGCTGCAACACGTAGGCCGCTGGTCATGCATGGCTCGACCGATGGCCGGCCATGAAAGCGGAGGACCTCGAAGAAACCGCCCACTACAACTACGGGATTACCCTGGGCCGAGTTCGGGGGAGGCTCGGCAATATCCGTCTCCTGCACTCCACGCCGAGGAGAGGCTCGCTCTGGGGGAGGCGTACACGGTGTCGGGTCACGTGCCGCTGCAGCCCGGACCATATCCGCGTGACGGGCCGGACACTGGCATGCGGCTACGGCAAGCCCTCTACCAAGCGTTCACCGTACGGTGTTCAAGCTGCTGTTGGGCGGGATTCCGGAAGGTTTCCAGGTGAGTCACGCCGAGCCTCATCCGTGCCACCACACTTGATGCTGCAACGCGAACCGCCTGGAGGCCGTGGTCAAAGAGAGAAGCGTTGCCCGTAGCGACTGAAGGAGGGCGCGTGCCCGGAGGGCCCACTGCCGACACGGCCACGAGTACATGCCGGAGAACGTATGCCTGGGCTCTCGTCGGCAGGTCCGGCAGGTCCGGCGGGTCCGGCAGTCCTGGAGCGGGGCAAGGCCCGCTACATTCACCCCGGCGATGTGACATCTCGTGACAGATGAGAGGCTCAGGCGGGTGAGTGAGACACCGATGAACACCCTGCAATACCGCTTCGACGGACCAGAAGACGCCCCGGTCCTGATCCTCGGTCCCTCACTGGGCACCACCTGGCACATGTGGGACCGCCAGGTTCCCGAACTGGCCCAGCAGTGGCGGGTGTTCCGGTTCGACCTGCCGGGGCACGGCGGCGCCCCCGCCTACCCGGCGGGCTCGGTCTCCGACCTCGCCGACCGCCTCCTCGCCACGCTCGACGCGCTCGGGGTGCAGCGCTTCGGCTACGCGGGCTGTGCGTTCGGCGGCGCGGTCGGCGTGGAGCTGGCCCTGCGGCACCCGGAGCGTGTCGCCTCGCTGGCGCTGATCGCGGCCTCCCCGCGGTTCGGCACGGCCGACGAGTTCCGCCAGCGCGGCGTGATAGTCCGCACGAACGGCCTCGACCCCATCGCCCGCACCTCACCCGACCGCTGGTTCACCAGCGGCTTCGCGGCCGCGCAGCCCGCGATCACCGAGTGGGCGGTGCAGATGGTGCGCACCACCGACCCCGGCTGCTACATCGCGGCCTGCGAGGCCCTCGCCGCGTTCGACGTACGGGCCGAGATCGGTCGCGTGGGCGTGCCGACGCTCGTCCTCGTCGGCTCGGACGACCAGGTCACCGGCCCCGCCGAGGCACGCACCCTGGTCGCCGGCATCCCCGACGCCCGCCTGGCCGTCGTCCCCGGCGCCTCGCACCTGGTCCCCGTCGAGCAGCCCGCCGCCGTCACCGACCTGCTCGTCCGCCACTTCTCCACCGCCTGGCAGCCCGCCTACGACTCCGGCACCGGGCAGACGGCCATCCCGGGCGTCCCCGTCAGAGCCGTCCTGACCGCGCCCCAGCAGCCTCCGCAGCCCGTGGCCATCGCGGAGATCGCGCCCGCCCCCGTCGTCGAGCCGCCGCAGGTCATGGGCCGCCCCGATCCGTACGACGCCGGGCTGAAGGTGCGCCGGGAGGTCCTCGGCGACGCCCACGTCGACCGGGCGCTGTCGCAGGCCGACGAGTTCTCCGGGGACTTCCAGGAGTTCATCACCCGCTACGCCTGGGGCGAGATCTGGGACCGCCCCGGCCTGGACCGGCGCTCCCGCTCCTGCGTCACGCTCACTGCGCTGGTCGCCGGCGGCCATCTGGAGGAGCTCGCCTTCCACACCCGCGCCGCCCTGCGCAACGGCCTCACTCCGGACGAGATCAAGGAAGTGCTGCTCCAGGCGGCCGTCTACTGCGGCGTACCGGCGGCGAACAGCGCGTTCAAGGTGGCGCAGCAGGTCATCCGCGAGGAGACCACCCCCACCGAGTGAGCCCCGCCGGCGGCGCCGAGGCAGGATGGACGCCATGACGACGGATCTGTTGCTCACGAAGAAGTTTCACGCGTGCGTGCGCCTGGAGAAGGACGGGCGCACGCTCGTCCTCGACCCCGGCGGGTTTGGCGAGGAGGACGCGGCGGTCGGCGCGGACGCCATCCTGGTCACGCACGAGCACGCCGACCACTTCCACGAAGGCCGGCTGCGCACGGCCATGGACGCCAACCCGGCGGCCGAGATCTGGACCCTGAAGTCGGTCGCCGAGAAGATCTCCGCGGCCTTCCCCGGCCGCGTCCACACCGTCGGCCACGGCGACTCGTTCACCGCCGCGGGCTTCGACGTCCAGGTCCACGGCGAGCTGCACGCCGTCATCCACCCGGACATCCCGCGCATCACCAACGTCGGCTATCTCATCGACGACGGCCGCGTCTTCCACCCCGGCGACGCCCTCACCGTCCCCGACCGCTCCGTCGAGACGCTGATGCTCCCGGTGATGGCCCCCTGGAGCAAGATCTCCGAGGTCATCGACTACGTCCGTGAGGTGAAGCCACAGCGCGCCTACGACATCCACGACGCCCTCCTCACCGACCTCGCCCGCCCGATCTACGACAACCAGATCGGCTCCCTCGGCGGCTCGCGGCACCTGCGGCTGACGCCCGGCGAGACCGCACTCCTGTGAGTGTCGGACCTGCCGGGTAGGTTGTGAGACATGCGCATCGCGACCTGGAACGTCAACTCGATCACCGCCCGCCTGCCGAGGCTGCTGGCCTGGCTGGAGAGCAGCGGCACCGACGTGCTGTGCCTCCAGGAGGCCAAGGTCGCCGAGGAGCAGTTCCCGCTCGACCAGCTGCGCGAGCGGGGCTACGAGGCGGCCGTCCACGCCACGGGCCGGTGGAACGGCGTGGCGGTGATCTCCCGCGTCGGCCTGGCGGACGTCGTCAAGGGCCTGCCCGGCGACCCCGGCTACGACGGCGCGCCGGAGCCCCGCGCCATCTCGGCGACCTGCGGCCCGGTCCGCGTCTGGTCGGTGTACGTGCCGAACGGCCGCGAGGTCGACCACCCGCACTACGCCTACAAGCTCCAGTGGTTCGAGGCCCTCAAGGCGGCCGTCGCGGGCGACGCGGCGGGCGGCCGGCCCTTCGCGGTGATGGGCGACTACAACGTGGCGCCGACCGACGACGACGTCTACGACGTGGCCGCCTTCGAGGGCCTCACCCATGTCACCCCGGCCGAGCGGGCCGCCCTGGCCTCCCTGCGCGAGGCCGGCCTGTCGGACGTCGTCCCGCGCCCCCTGAAGTACGAGCACCCCTTCACGTACTGGGACTACCGCCAGCTCTGCTTCCCCAAGAACCGCGGCATGCGCATCGACCTGGTGTACGGCAACGAGCCGTTCGCCAAGGCCGTCAAGGACGCCTACGTCGACCGTGAGGAACGCAAGGGCAAGGGCGCCTCGGACCACGCACCGGTCGTCGTCGACCTCGACGTGTAGGTCCCGGGGAAGGCCAGCGCGCCTGTGGTGCACACCCCGGTGCCGGTGTCACGCTGAGCTTATGAACATCCCTTTCCTGGGCAACAGGAGCAAGAAGTACCGTGCGTCGGTGCTGGCCGAGGACCCCGAGGGGATCGCCGAACTCCTCTCCGAATGCGAGCTGTTGCGATCCATCGCAGCCCGGGAGGGGATCGGACTCGACGACACCGCCGCCTCGTTGGAGGCGCTGGACCAGCTTCCGCCGCGCTGGCGCGACGACGAGGACGGCCTGCAGTGGTTCGGCCATGACGCCGGGCTCTACCTGGGCACCGTCGTCGTGCGCACCGTGCCGGGCGCCGCCTGGGCGATCCGGCCCGGCGGCGAGCCGGTCGTCAGGCTGGAGTCCGGCCGGGAGGTCGACGTGGTCTCCGCAGGACACGAGTGGGCCGCGAGCGGCACTCCCGAACTGTCCCAGCTGTACGCAGAGGTGTCAGAGAACTGACTATCTGGAGTAAATACGGTTAATGACCGAAAAGTGCGTGTCGTGCCTTAACTCCAGCCATATGTGGATAGTTTGCGGCAACCACGACTTCTTCTCCAAGATCCTCAAGCACTGACCCCGACCTGCGGCAGCCACCGAGCCCACCCGCCCCGGCAACGGCCGGAGATCACTGCTCGCGCAGCGGAATCGACACGTACGACGGGTCGTCTCCCGGCGAGGAGAAGGTCAGCCGCGCGCCGGACGGGTTGTGCTCGATGTAGAGCGGGTCGACCGTGTCGACGACCAGGGCGAGCCGATGCCCTGCCGGGACGTCGTAGGCCGTGGAGAACAGGTCCAGGTCGAGACGGAACGGCTTGCCGGGCGTGCGCCCGTGGAAGGTGTACGGCGCGTTGCTGACCAGCTTGCCGAGGCCGAGCGGCCCCACGTCGTACAGATAGGCGACGAGGGTGCCGCTCTCCTCGGTCGGGGTGACGGTGGTGTGCAACCGCGCGGTGCCACGCACCTGTTGGGCCGTGGCGTACCTTTCCGACTGCCATACGGCGGCCCAGCGGCGGGGGAGCAGGGGAAGGGACGCCACCGGGGGGAGCTTCGCCACCTGGTCGAGGATGCTGGACAGGAAGACGATTCCGGCGTCCGCGCCCGAGTCGACGTTGGTGTGGAGGGTGGTCGTGCCCGCGAGGGCGATCTTCTTGCGGGTGGCGGTCACCGACTTCCAGTCCGGATAACCCTCGTAACCGCTTGTGGAACGGGACTTGAGCCGGACCGGCTGTTCCCGGTCGACGCCGTTGTCCTCACCCTTGAGGTAGTGGTCGAACCAGCGCTCGGTGGAGGTCCACACGTCGTTGGGCAGCCCGAGCAGGCCGGTGATCTCGGGGGTCGCGTGGTCGCCGGGGCGGAACTCCAGGCGCTTCGGGACGGTCAGCTTCTCGTAGAAGTCGGCGGTCTGGTTGGGCGGGAAGACCGTGTCGCCCCAGGCGCCGGCGAGCATGATCGCCGCACCGTTCTGGTTGAGCTGGTCCAGGTAGGTCGCGGCGGAACGTTTTCGCCCCCACTCGATCATGGCCTGTTCCCGGGACAGGTCGGAGGCGAAGAAGTCCGAGAAGACCCGCTGGGACTCGGCGCTGACCCGGCCGGTGACCGTGCCCACGGTGTCGAGCAGGGCCGCGGCCTGGGCGTGCTGGGTGCGACCCGAGTAGATCGAGTCGATCAGGTCCGCCCAGCCGCTGAGCGAGGCGACCGCCTTGACGCGCCGGTCGTGCGCGGCGGCCAGCAGGCTGATGCCGGCGCCGTAGGAGACGCCCGCCATGCCGACCTTCTTCGGGTCGCTCGGGGTGTGGGCGAGCGCCCAGTCGACGACCTTGGAGGCGTCGGCCACGTCGGGCGGGCCCGCCACCTCGATCGCGCCGCCGGACTGCCAGAAGCCCCGCACGTTGTAACTGAGCACGACATAACCGGTGTCGGCGAGTTTCTGGGCCTGGGCGAGATACTGGACCTGTGGGAAGCCCCAGGCCGTGGGCAGCACGATCAGCGGGTAACGGCGTTGTCCGTCGGCGCCCGCGGGGGTGACGACGTTGGCCTTGAGGACGGTCCCGCCGTCCCCGGCGATGTCGACGAAGCGGACGTCGTTCGTCGCCGCGTGCGCTGCGGGAGCCAGTGCGAGGACGCCCCCGGCGACCAGGGACGCGGAGACGGCGCCCACGGCGGTCGTGCGCAGGGCCTTGCGGTGCTGTCCCACGGTTCACTCCTCGACGTGCCCCAGTGCAAAGTGAACCGACGGTAACCGCGTTTCCCAGCCGAAGTAACCCGCCGGTAAGTTACGTGGGAGTAACGATTGTTGTGCTGTGCACGCGCTTGCCGGAAGGTGATCAGGACGCACGATGTGAGCTGCGCGAAGCCACCTCCTGGGACGGCAGCGGCGCCTGGGCGGCCCGGGTCACGTCGGCGACCAGATCCACCACATCGGGGCCGTACGCCTGCGAGTTGACCACCTTCAGCAACAGCACGAACGAGTTGTTCCCGTGTTTGCGGGCCAGCCGCTCGTGGTTGCGGGCGAGATAGCGGGTGGCGGCCTGGTTGGTGATCGCGCGCTGGCCGCAGAAGAGGAACACCGGCCGCATGTCACGCCGCCCGCCCGCGGTGAGCCGGGCCAGCAGCACATACTCCGTGATCCCCGCCTCCAGCCGGTAACGCTCGGGCCCGATCTGGAACGCCCCCCGGTCCGGCCCCGGTTCGGGGTCGACGTTGACGCGCACGCCCGGCAGCATCGCCGCCATGTGCGCCATCATGCGCCGGTTGGAGGCGGGGCCGCCCACGCAGAACTCGGTGCGCTCGCCGAAACCCTGCTGGGCGGTGTCCTGGGTGACCACCTGGACGTTGGCGCCGCAGTCCTTGATCAGCGCGGAGAGCTCCAGCAGCGCGAAGACGTCGAAGCGGTGCACCGCCGGTTCGGAGGACGCCGGGTCGCGGTTGACGACCAGCAGCGTCTCCGAGTTCTCCGGCAGCCCGAAGAACGCCTGCTTGCGCCGCAGTCGGCGCCGCCACAGGTACGTACGGGCGAGCCAGCCGAACGCGGCGCTGATACCGGCGGCGACCACGCCCAGGACGATGTTGCGCACGTCGTCGTTCATGGGCGCGCATGGTAGCGGGCGAGCATGACCGCTACGTACCCGTGTTCGAGGTGTGGCAGTCGTATGACAGTGCCCGGAAGGAGGCTGTCAGGCCCCCGTGAATATGGTTACGCTGCGCGGACGTCCCTGACTGGAGGTACGGATGCGTCGCCCTGTCGCGCGGAAACTGTCGGTCCTGGCGGTCTCGGCCGCCGTGGTCACGGTGGGGGCGGCAGCGCCACCCGCCGCACAGAGAACGGCGGTTGGGAAGGTACCCGTCGCCGTCGGCTACGGCGGCGCCGTGGCCAGCGTCGACGCGGACGCCTCCGCGGCCGGGATCGAGGTGCTGAGGAAGGGCGGCAACGCCGTCGACGCGGCCGTCGCCACCGCCGCCGCCCTCGGCGTCACCGAGCCCTACTCCTCCGGCATCGGCGGAGGCGGCTACTTCGTCTACTACGACGCCAAGTCCCGCACGGTGCACACCATCGACGGCCGCGAGACCGCGCCGCTGACGGCGGACTCCGGTCTCTTCCTGGAGAACGGCAAGCCGCTCGCCTTCGCGGACGCCGTCAGCAGCGGCCTCAGCGTCGGCACGCCGGGCACGCCGGCCACCTGGGCGACAGCACTGGGCAAGTGGGGCAGCGAACGGCTCGGCACGGTCCTGAAGCCCGCCGAGCGCATCGCCCGCAACGGCTTCACCGTCGACGACACCTTCCGCAGCCAGACCGCCGCCAACGAGACCCGCTTCCGCTACTTCCCGGACACGGCCAAGCTGTTCCTGCCGGGCGGCGGTCTCCCCGTCGTGGGCTCCACGTTCAAGAACCCCGACCTCGCCAAGACCTACGAGGAGCTGGGCAGGAAGGGCGTCGACGCGATCTACCGGGGCGACCTCGGCAAGGACATCGTCGATTCCGTCAACCACCCTCCCGTGGACCCGAGTTCGGGCTGGAACGCCCGGCCCGGCGACCTGACCGCCAAGGATCTCGCGGCCTACCGCGCCAAACCCCAGGCGCCGACGAGGACTTCGTACCGCGGACTGGGTGTCTACTCCATCGCGCCCTCGTCCTCGGGCGGCACAACGGTCGGTGAGGCCCTCAACATCCTTGAGAAGACGGACCTTTCGAAGGCGAGCGAGGTGCAGTATCTGCACCACTTCATCGAGGCGAGCAGGATCGCCTTCGCCGACCGGGGACGCTGGGTCGGCGACCCCGCCTTCGAGGACGTGCCCACGAAGCAACTGCTGTCGCAGAAGTACGCCGACTCCCGCGCGTGCCTCATCAAGGACGACGCGGTCCTCACCAGCCCCGTGGCACCGGGCGACCCGCGCCGTCCGGCCGCCTGCAACACCGGCGGCACGGCGGCGCCGACGACGTATGAGGGCGAGAACACCACGCACCTGACCGTCGCCGACAAGTGGGGCAACGTCGTCTCCTACACGCTCACCATCGAGCAGACCGGCGGCAGCGCCATCACCGTCCCCGGCCGCGGCTTCATCCTCAACAACGAGCTGACGGACTTCTCCTTCGCGCCCGCCAACCCGGCCGTCCACGACCCGAACCTGCCCGGCCCGGGCAAGCGGCCGCGGTCGTCGATCTCGCCCACCATCGTGCTGGACCGGCACAACGAGCCGGTGGTGGCGCTGGGTTCGCCCGGCGGCGCGACCATCATCACCACCGTGCTGCAGACCCTGACCGAGTTCCTCGACCGCCGTCTGCCGCTCGTCGACGCGATCGCCGCCCCGCGCGCCAGCCAACGCAACGCCGCGCAGACGGAGTTGGAGCCCGCGCTCTACAACGACGCCGGCCCGGACAGCCTGCGCGCCCGGCTGGAGGCCCTTGGCCACTCCTTCAAGCTCAACCCCGAGATCGGCGCCGCGACGGGCGTGCAGCGGCTGCCGAACGGCAAGTGGCTGGCCGCCGCCGAGACCGTACGGCGCGGCGGCGGCTCCGCGCAGGTGGTGCACCCGGCGCCGTAGCGGCCTGAGCTCAGAGTTCGGCGGTGGGGACGGACGGCGGCGTGCGGAACGCCAGCCGCCCGTCCTCGACCTCCACCCGCACCCGGTCGCCCTCCTTGACCCGCCCGTCGAGCAACAGCCGCGAGAGCTCGTTGTCGACCTCGCGCTGGATGGTGCGGCGCAACGGCCGGGCACCGTACTCGGGCTGGTAGCCGCGCTCGGCGAGCCAGTCGACGGCCGCGCCGCCGAACTCGACCGTGATGCCCTGGGCATGCACCAGCCGACGCGTCCTCTCCAGCAACAGGTCCGTGATCTGCCGCAGTTGCTCACTCGTGAGCTGCCGGAAGACGACGATCTCGTCGATCCGGTTGAGGAACTCCGGCCGGAAGTGCTCGCGCAGCGGACGCAGGATCTGCTCGCGCCGCGCCTCCTCGTCGGCGTCCGTGCCGCCCGACCCGAAGCCGATGCCGGCGCCGCGCCGGGTGATCGCCTCCGAGCCCAGGTTGCTGGTCATCACGATCACCGTGTTGGTGAAGTCCACCGTGCGGCCCTGGGCGTCGGTGAGCCGGCCGTCGTCGAGGACCTGCAGCAGGATGTTGAAGACGTCCGGGTGCGCTTTCTCCACCTCGTCGAGCAGAAGCAGTGAGTACGGGTGACGGCGGACGACCTCGGTCAGCTGCCCGGCCTCCTCGTGGCCGACGTAGCCGGGCGGGGCGCCCACCAGACGGCTGACGGTGTGCCGCTCCTGGTACTCGCTCATGTCGAGCCGGACCATGCGCTCCTCGCTGCCGAAGAGCGCCTCGGCGAGCGCGCGGGCCAGTTCCGTCTTGCCGACGCCGGTCGGGCCGAGGAAGAGGAAGCTGCCGATCGGCCGGTCCGGGCTCGCGAGCCCGGCGCGTGAGCGCAGCACCGCGTCCGCGACGACCCGTACGGCCTCCTGCTGGCCGACGACCCGCTCGTGCAGATGTTCCTCCAGGGCGAGCAGTCGGTCCTTCTCCTCCTGGGTGAGGCTGGCGACCGGGATGCCGGTCTGCCGGGACACCACCTCGGCGACGGCCTCCGCGGTGACCTTCAGATCACAGCCCTCGTCAGCCGCGTCCTCGCCGCTGGCGTCCGCGATGCGCTGCTTCAACTCGACGATACGGTCCCGTAGTTGGGTGGCCTGCTCGTACTGTTCGTCCGCGGCCGCCTGGTCCTTGTCGCGGGCGAGCTGCTCGACCTCGCGCTCCATGGCCCGCACGTCCGTGCCCTTTGTGCGGGCGCCGAGGCGCACCCGGGCGCCGGCCTGGTCGATCAGGTCGATCGCCTTGTCGGGCAGCCTGCGGTCGGTGAGATAGCGGTCGGACAGCTCCACGGCCGCGACGAGCGCCTCGTCGGCGTAGCGGACCTGGTGGTGGGCCTCGTAGCGGTCGCGCAGTCCGCGCAGGATCTCCAGCGCGTCCGCGACGGACGGCTCCGGGACGAGGATCGGCTGGAAACGGCGGGCCAGCGCCGCGTCCTTCTCGATCCGCCGGAACTCCTCCAGTGTCGTCGCGCCCACGATGTGCAGTTCGCCGCGGGCCAGGGCCGGCTTGAGGATGTTTCCGGCGTCCATCGACCCGCCCTCGCCGCCTCCGCCCGCGCCGACGACCGTGTGCAGTTCGTCGATGAAGACGATCAGCCGGTCGGAGTGCGCGCGGATCTCGTCGACGATGGTGGTCAGCCGCTCCTCGAAATCGCCGCGGTAACGCGTTCCCGCGACCACGCCCGTCAGGTCCAGGGCCACCACCCGCCGCGCGACGAGGGTGTCCGGTACGTCGCCCTCCACGATCCGCTGGGCCAGCCCCTCCACGATGGCGGTCTTGCCGACTCCCGCGTCGCCGATCAGCACCGGGTTGTTCTTGCCGCGCCGCGAGAGCACCTCGATGGTCTGTTCGATCTCGTCGTCCCGGCCGATCACCGGGTCGATCCGGCCCTCGCGGGCCAGCTCGGTCAGATCACGGCCGTACTTGTCGAGCGTGGGCGTGTCGGTGGACCGCTGCCGGTCCGCGGTGCGGGTCGCCTGGGCGGCGTCCGGGGGCTCGGGCGGCAGACCGGCGGCGGCGAAGCGGGCCGCGTTGAGGATGTGCCCGGCCGCCGAGTCCGGGTTCGAGGCGAGGGCGCTGAGCACGTGCTCCGGGCCGATGTGCCCCGCGCCGCGGGAACGGGCCAGGTCGTGGGCGTCCAGCAGGGCACGTTTGGCGGCCGGGGTCAGGGCCAGCGAGGTGGGCGGCGGCACCTCGCCCGGCGGGTGCTGGACCGGGCCCGACCGCTCGTCGATCTCCGTCGCGAGGGAGTCGGGGTCGGCGCCCGCCCGGCTGAGCAGACTGCGGGTCGGCTCCGCGGAGAGGGCCGCGCGCAGAAGGTGCTCGGTGTCCAGGTCGCGGCTGCCGTGCTCGGCGGCGTACTGGGCCGCGCCGCGCACGAGGTCCCTCGCGGGCCGGCTGAGGAGCTGGCCGATGTTGATCTGGCGGGGGCCGGGGCGGGGCCCGCCGAAGAAGCGGGCCAGGAATTCACCGAAGGGGTCGCCGTAGCCCTCCGGGCTGGTGAAGCCGCTGGTCATGGCGTTCCGTTCGATCGAGGTACCGTTCGGACGCGGGTGCCCTCGCCGTGCGGCGCTACACCTGTGTGGTGGGGCAGGGCCCGTAGACCACCATGGCACGTTCCCCATGGCGTGGCATGTCCTGGGTGCGTGACGGCCCCGCGCCCCCGGTGGACCGCCGACTGCTCTACAGCCTCTCGGTCAGGACTCTGGGGCCCGCCTCCGTGATCGCCACCGTGTGTTCGGCGTGGGCCGCTCTTGAGCCGTCGTTCGTTCGGAGGGTCCAGCCGTCGGGGGCCGCGTGATAGTCGTCCCTGCCGCCGGCGAGCAGCATCGGTTCGATCGCGATGACCATGCCGTGACGCAGCGGGAGGCCGCGGTGCGGGCGCCCCTCGTTGGGGATCGCCGGGTCCTCGTGCATGTGGCGGCCCACGCCGTGGCCGCCGAAGTCGTCCATGATGCCGTAGCCCCCCGCCCGGCACACCGTGCCGATCGCGTGCGCGATGTCGCCGACACGGTTGCCGACGACCGCCGCCTCGATGCCCGCCGCGAGGGCGCGCTCGGCCGTCTCGATCAGCCGGACGTCCGCCGGGCGCGCCCTTCCGACGGTGAAGCTGATCGCGGAGTCGCCGACCCAGCCGTTCAGCTCGGCGCCGAAGTCGACGGAGAGCAGATCGCCGTCGCGCAGCCGGTAGCGGGTGGGGACGCCGTGCACGATCGCGTCGTTCACGGATGCGCAGATCACCCCCGGGAAGGGCGTCGGGGCGAAGGACGGGCGGTAGCCGAGGAACGGTGACGTCGCCCCCGCCTCCCGCAGGGTCGCATGCGCCAGCTCGTCCAGCTCCAGCAGGGAAACGCCCACGTCGGCAGCGTTGCGCACGGCCGTGAGAGCCCGTGCGACGACCTGTCCCGCCTCATACATGGCATCGATCGATGTGTCTGTCTTCAGCTCCACCATGCCAATTACTATACCGGTATTAGAATGACGGCATGGTGCGTACCCCCCTCACTCCGGAAGAGCACGAACGCGGCGAGCGGCTCGGGCGGTTGCTGCGCGAGGCGCGCGGCGGCCGGAGCATGACCGAGATCGCGGCGAGCGCGGGCATCTCCGCCGAGACCCTCCGCAAGATCGAGACCGGCCGCGCGCCCACCCCGGCGTTCTTCACCGTCGCCGCGCTCGCCCGGGTGCTCGGCCTGTCGATGGACGAACTGGCGGGGCTGTGCGCACTCGCCCCGGCATGACCCCCGGCGCCCGTCCTCGGGCATGGGTCAAGATCGCGCAAATGACGTCGTCGCGTCCGCTTCGAAAACTTGCCGTAGCCCCGCTGTAACACGACTGGTGTTTTCTACCAATCGGAGTGTTCCGGCCGGGGCGGGAGTCGAGCGATGGATGTGCATCAACTCCCGGGCGGGGTGCGGGAGTTCGCGAGCCACCTGAGTGCACTGCTGGCACGCCTGGATCAGGCCGTCGGCTGGTGCGCGGTGTTCTGGCAGCGCGATCCCGACGGCATGCAGGCCTGCCTCGACGGACGTGAGGTGCCGCCCTGGGACGTGGTGGAGGCGCTGCTCCAGGACCTCGCCGCCGAGTACGGCACCGAGGTCGCCGTACAGGAGGCGCAGCGGGTACGGCCCCTGCATGCCGCCGCGCTCGCCGCCCACGACGCCCGGCCCGGCGGCCGCGACGCCCTCGGGGACCGGCTCGACGTCATGCTCCGCGAACAGCGCTATGCCGCGGAACGGCTGGCCGACCTGAGCGGCCGGCTCGCCTCCGCGGCCACCCACGACCAGGCCGACGCCATCCGCCTCGACCTCGCCTGGGCCCACGACGATCACGAACGAGCCACCGCCCGCTGCGCCGAACTCCGTTACCGGATGGCCGAGTTGGACCGCCTCCCGGCCTCCGACCCCCGCCCCGCGACCGACGCGTACGCCGCCCGGGCGGAACATCGCCACGCGGAGTCGGCGTCGGGTGCTGCGTCCGACGCGTACGACCCCCGGTCCGGGTTCCGCGCCGCCGGGCCTGCGGCGGGTGCTGTGGTCGATGCATACGATGCCGGGGCCGGGGCCGGGGCCGGGTACCGGGCTGCGGAGCCCGTGGCCGGTGCCGCGGTCGACGTGCGCGACGCTCGGGCCGGGTACGGTGCCGTCGGGCCTGCGGCGGGTGCTGCGGTCGGCGCGTACGACGACGCCGGGGCCGGCTTTCGCGGCGCTGAGGTTGCGGGCGGTCCCGGGGCCGACGGATATGACACGCGGGCCGGGTATCGCGGTGCCGAGTCCGCCGCGGGCGCCACGGTCGACGCATACGATGCCGGGGCTCCGACGGCCCCCGCCGAGGAGACCCCCGCTCCCGCCCCGGCGCCCGTGCCCAAGCAGCGCAAACGGCGTCGTGGCAGCGCCCGATTCGCCGGGCTCGCCGAGGAGGAGGACGCCGGTGTTTCCGTCGTACCGCCCGTCGCCGAGCCGGTGGCGCCCGCGCCTGCCGCGCCCGCGCGCCGCACCCCGCGCGGCGCCCGCTTCGCCGGGGCCGCCGAGAAGGTCGAGCGTCCGTCCGAGCCGCAGCGTGAGCCGCTGGACGCGGCGGCCCGACGGGAGACCGTCGAGGTCGTGGAGCGGCTGGTGCGGCTGCGCGGCGACGGCCGCAGCGGCGAGGCGCACGCCCTGCTCGTCGAGCTCGCCTACTGGCCGGCCGCCCGCATCCCGCTGCTCGCGGCCGAACTGCAGCGCGCCGGACTCACCGCCGACTGGACCACCCTGCTCTGGGAGGCCGCGTCCCTGCCCGCCGACCGGCTCGTCGCGGCGGCCGACGCCCTGGCCGCCGTGGGGCGCACGGCCGACGGCGAGCAGATCCTGCGGCAGGGCGTCGCCCGGCCGGCCGCCGAGATCGGGCAGTCCGTGCTCGGCCTGGTCGCGGAGGGAAGGCGCCGGGAGGCCCGCGCGCTGCTCGACGCCTACGTCCGTGTCCGTACCCCCGAGGAAGCGGCCCGCAGCGTCGCCGCGGATCCGCAGGCGCTCGTCCCGCTCCTGCTGGAGGCGGCCCAGGCCGTCTCGGAGGAGCGCCGCTGGGACCTCGTGCACGCCCTGCGGGTCGCGGGCTTCACCGCCTGACCGGGCCGCACCCGGCCGGCCCGGTTTACATCGAGGTAAAGAAATCCGCTCACGCTTGTTTCTTGCGGGGCATTCAATGCAGTTCACTCGATCGAGTGGGCGGGCATCCTTCCCGGCGGGACCTTCGCCCTCTACGGTCGGCGTACACGCGCGTAGACGCTCTGCCGTCCCGTCGAAGGAGCAGCTCATGGCCAACGTCGTACGTGCCGCTCTGGTCCAGGCCACCTGGACCGGCGACACCGAGTCCATGGTGGCGAAACACGAGGAGCACGCCCGCGAGGCGGCCCGGCAGGGTGCGAAGGTCATCGGGTTCCAGGAGGTGTTCAACGCCCCCTACTTCTGTCAGGTCCAGGAGCCGGAGCACTACCGCTGGGCCGAGCCGGTCCCCGACGGGCCGACCGTGCGTCGTATGCAGGACCTCGCGCGCGAGACGGGCATGGTGGTCGTGGTGCCGGTCTTCGAGGTGGAGCAGTCCGGTTTCTACTACAACACCGCCGCCGTGATCGACGCCGACGGCTCGTACCTCGGCAAGTACCGCAAACACCACATTCCGCAGGTGAAGGGTTTCTGGGAGAAGTACTACTTCAGGCCGGGCAACATCGGCTGGCCCGTCTTCGACACGGCCGTCGGCAAGGTCGGCGTCTATATCTGCTACGACCGTCACTTCCCGGAGGGCTGGCGGCAACTCGGCCTGAAGGGCGCGCAGTTGGTCTACAACCCGTCGGCGACCCACCGCGGCCTGTCCGCCCACCTCTGGCAGCTGGAGCAGCCGGCGGCCGCGGTCGCCAACGAGTACTTCGTCGCCGCGATCAACCGGGTCGGCGTCGAGGAGTACGGCGACAACGACTTCTACGGGACCTCGTACTTCGTCGACCCGCGCGGGCAGTTCGTCGGTGAGGTCGCCAGCGACAAGGACGAGCAACTCCTCGTCCGCGACCTCGACTTCGACCTGGTCGAGCAGGTTCGCCAGCAGTGGGCCTTCTACCGCGACCGCCGTCCCGACGCCTACGAAGGACTGGTGCAGCCGTGAGCGACCTCCACGCCCGCCACCGAAGCGTTCTGCCGGACTGGCTCGCCCTCTACTACGACAACCCGCTGGAGATCACCCACGGCGAGGGCCGCCACGTCTGGGACGCCGACGGAAACAAGTACCTCGACTTCTTCGGCGGCATCCTCACCACGATGACCGCGCACGCGCTGCCCGAGGTGACGAAAGCGGTGAGCGAGCAGGCCGGGCGGATCGTCCATTCGTCCACGCTCTACCTCAACCGGCCCATGGTCGAACTCGCCGAGCGCATCGCCCACGTCAGCGGCATCCCCGACGCCCGGGTCTTCTTCACCACCTCCGGCACCGAGGCCAACGACACGGCGCTGCTGCTCGCCACCACATACCGGCGCAGCAACACCGTCCTGGCCATGCGCAACAGCTACCACGGCCGCTCCTTCAGCGCGGTCGGCATCACCGGCAACCGCGGCTGGTCCCCGACCTCGCTGTCCCCGCTGCAGACGCTGTACGTGCACGGCGGGGTGCGCAGCCGCGGCCCCTTCGCCGACCTCGACGACGCCGAGTTCATCGACGCCTGCGTCGAGGACCTGAAGGACCTGCTCGGGCACACCCGCCCGCCCGCGGCCCTGATCGCCGAGCCGATCCAGGGCGTCGGAGGCTTCACCTCGCCGCCCGACGGCCTGTACGCGGCATTCCGAGACGTGCTGAACGCATCCGGCATCCTGTGGATCGCCGACGAGGTGCAGACAGGCTGGGGACGCACCGGCGAGCACTTCTGGGGCTGGCAGGCGCATGGGCAGAGCGGTCCGCCGGACATCGTCACCTTCGCCAAGGGCATCGGCAACGGCATGTCCATCGGCGGTGTCATCGCCCGCTCCGAGATCATGAACTGCCTGGACGCCAACAGCATCTCCACCTTCGGCGGCACCCAGGTCACCATGGCGGCCGGCCTCGCCAACCTCGGCTACCTGCTGGAACACGACCTCCAGGGCAACGCCCGGCGGGTCGGCGGTCTGCTCATCGAGCGGCTGCGCGCCGCCGCCGCCCAGGACCCCGGAGTACGGGAGGTGCGCGGGCGCGGGCTGATGATCGGCGTCGAACTGACCAGGCCCGGCACCGGCCTGGCCGACCCGGACCGGGCCTCCGCCGTGCTGGAGGCGGCCCGCGCCGACGGGCTGCTGCTGGGCAAGGGCGGCGGCCACAACACCAGCGCCCTGCGCATCGCCCCGCCGCTGTCGCTGACCGTGGCGGAGGCCGAGGAGGGCGCCGCGATCCTCGAAAACGCGCTGAGGACCACGCAGTAGTGCCGGCCTGAGCAAGGGAACACATCGCCATGACCATCACCTTGGAGCCCTGGGGCCCCGTAGAGCCCCTGGAACCCGCCCTGTCGGTCCGTCAGGTCCTCGCCCTGGAGCGGGTGCTGGCCGGCGAACCCGAGGTGGTCGCCGGCGCCGCGCAGCTCGACCGGCCGGTGCGCTGGGTGCACGTCGCCGAGGCGGCGGACGTGGGCGTGATGCTCAGCGGCGGCGAGATGGTCCTCACCACCGGTGTGCTGCTCGCCGGCGACGAGAGCGCGCAGACCGAGTACATCCGGTCCCTGCACCGGGCGGAGGCCGCGGCCGTGGTGCTGGGCCTCGGCCGCGCCTTTCCCACCCCGCCGGACGTGATGCGACGGGCCGCCGAACGGTGCGGGCTGCCCATGATCGTGCTCCATCGGCCCTTCCCCTTCGCCGAGTTGACGGAGGAGGTCCAGTCCCGTCTGGTCCGGCGCAAGTTCGCCGCCGTCAGCCTGTCGGAGGCCGTACGGACCGCGCTCACCGCACTGATCACCGCGGGCGCCCCGCTGCAACTGCTGCTCGACGAGATCGCCCAGCACGCAGCCTGCCCCGTCGTCGTCACCAACCTCGCCCACCGGGTGCTGGCGACGGCGGGGGAGCGCTCCGCGGTCGACGACGTCCTGCGGGACTGGGAGCGCATCGCCCGGCAGGCCGGCGGCAGTGAGGGCGACGGCTGGATCCGCGCCGAACTCGGCGGACGCGGCGAACGGTGGGGGCAGATCATGCTCTGCGGGCACCGCGGCGACACCGCGGGCGGACGGCTCCTCGCCGACCGGGCCGCCGAGGCCCTCGTCCTGCACCGCATGCTCGGCGGAGCCTCCGCCCACACCTGGGAGGAGCAGTCCGCGCAGAGCCTGCTCACCGACCTGATCTCCGGCGTCGTACCGGCCCGGCAGCTGCTGCCCCGGGCCCGGGCGGCCGGACTCCCCGTCAACCGGCGCACCTTCGTCCCGCTCGTCGTACGCGACGGGGACCTGGCTGAACTCGACCGGACACTACGGCTGTTGGGAATGCCGGGCCTCGTCGCCGAGCTCGCGGACGGGGCGACGGCGGTGCTGCTCAGCCTCGCCCGCGACCAGGACGCAGACGCACTCGCCGTGCACTTCGCCGCCCGGCTGCGGACGGAGTCGGGTCAGGCCCGCAGGGTCGTCGCGGCCGCCGACCCGCGCACCGTCTGGGAGGACGTGCCCGCCGGACTGCGCGAGGCCCAGCACGTCGCCGACGCCGTGGCCGACTCCTCGGCCGCCCTCGACCTCCCGGCCGTCGTCCGCCTCAAGGACGTCCATCTGCGGGGCCTGGTCCGGCTGCTGCGGGACGACCCGCATGTGCAGTCCTTCGCGGAGCGGGAGCTGGACGGGCTGCTGTGCGCGGCGGGCGAGGACCTCCTCGCCGTGCTGCGGACCTATCTGGCCACCGGCCGCAACAAGTCCCGCACCGCCCAGCTCCATCATGTCTCCCGACCCGCGCTGTACCGGCGGCTGGAGGCGATAGAGGGCCGGCTGGGCGTGGACCTGGACGACTTCGAACAGGCCGCCTCGGTGCACATCGCGCTTCTCGCGCACGACGCTCAACAGGGCTGACCCGCGGGCGGCGGCAACCGCCCGGAAACATGAAACGACCTGGGAAAACGGCGGTGAAACATGGGGCGACCAAGACGTGACACGCTGGCACGCCGGACGCCCGCAGACGTGACACGGTGCAACTCAAATGGGTCTTCCGGCCTTTCTAGGCTCCTCGCACACCGAGCGACCGGAGGTCCCGATGAGCAGAGTGATCCGTGCCGCGATTTTCCAGACGGCCTGGACCGGCGACAAGGAATCGATGATCCAGGTCCACGAGCAGGCCGTGCGCGACGCGGCCGCCCAGGGTGCTCAGGTCCTGTGTTTTCAGGAGCTGTTCTACGGACCGTACTTCTGCCAGGTCCAGGACCCGCAGTTCTACGAGTACGCCGAGCAGATCCCCGACGGCCCCATCGTCGAGCGTTTCCAGGCGCTCGCCCGGGAACACGGCATCGTCCTGGTGCTGCCGATGTACGAGGAGGAGCAGCCCGGCGTCCTCTACAACACCGCCGCCGTGATCGACGCGGACGGCTCGTACCTCGGCAAGTACCGCAAGCACCACATCCCGCAGGTGAAGGGTTTCTGGGAGAAGTTCTACTTCCGCCCGGGGAACGTGGGCTGGCCGGTCTTCGACACGGCCGTCGGAAAGATCGGCGTCTACATCTGCTACGACCGCCACTTCCCGGAGGGCTGGCGCGCGCTGGGGCTGGCGGGCGCGGAGATCGTCTTCAACCCCTCGGCCACCTCACGGGGCCTGTCCGCCTACCTGTGGCAGCTGGAGCAGCCGGCGGCGGCCGTCGCCAACGAGTACTTCGTCGGCGCGATCAACCGGGTCGGCGTAGAGGAACTCGGCGACAACGACTTCTACGGGACCTCGTACTTCGTGGACCCGGAGGCCCAGTTCGTCGGCGAGGTGGCGAGCGACAAGGAGAGCGAACTCGTCGTCCGCGATCTCGACATGGCCAAGCTGCGCGAGGTGCGCGACCGCTGGCAGTTCTACCGGGACCGCCGTCCCGACGCCTACCCGCCGCTCACCGCTCCGTAGCCGGCCGCGGCAGCCCGCGCACCCGCAGTCGCAGCGGTCGCCGCCGGTCCGGTGCACGGGGGCCCGACCGGCGGCGCCGACCGACCCGCACACCAGTGTTGAGCACGGCAGGAGAGGGAGTATGAGCAGCCGTACCGTCATCCGGGGTGGCCTCGTCATCACCGCATCCGACGAGATCCACGCCGACGTCCTGATCGAGGACGGCCGTATCGCCGCCCTCGCCGCCTCCGGCACCCCGGCCGCCGAGGCCTGGAGCGCCGAGCGCGTCATCGACGCCACCGGGAAGTACGTGATCCCGGGCGGGGTCGACGCCCACACCCACATGGAGCTGCCGTTCGGCGGCACCTTCGCCTCCGACACCTTCGAGACCGGAACCCGGGCGGCCGCCTGGGGCGGTACGACGACCATCGTCGACTTCGCCGTGCAGAGCGTCGGCCACACCCTGCGCGAAGGCCTGGACGCCTGGCACGCCAAGGCGGAGGGCACCTGCGCGATCGACTACGCCTTCCACATGATCGTCTCCGACGTGAACCAGGACACGCTCAAGGAGATGGACCTGCTGGTGGAGGAGGGCGTCACGTCCTTCAAACAGTTCATGGCCTACCCCGGCGTCTTCTACAGCGACGACGGCCAGATCCTGCGCGCCATGCAGCGCTCCGCCGAGAACGGCGGACTGATCATGATGCACGCGGAAAACGGTATCGCCATCGACGTCCTGGTCGAACAGGCGCTGGCGCGCGGCGAGACGGATCCGCGCTACCACGGCGAAGTGCGCAAGGCACTGCTGGAGGCCGAGGCCACCCACCGCGCCATCAAACTCGCGCAGGTCGCGGGCGCGCCGCTGTACGTGGTGCACGTATCGGCGATGGAAGCGGTTGCGGAACTCGCCAGGGCACGCGACGAGGGGCTGAACGTCTTCGGCGAGACCTGCCCGCAGTACCTGTTCCTGTCGACGGACAACCTCGCGGAGCCCGACTTCGAGGGCTCGAAGTACGTGTGCAGCACCCCGCTGCGGCCGAAGGAACACCAGGCCAAGCTGTGGCAGGGCCTGCGGACCAACGACCTCCAGGTGGTGTCGACGGACCACTGCCCCTTCTGCTTCGTGGGCCAGAAGGAGCTCGGCCGGGGCGACTTCTCGAAGATCCCCAACGGGCTGCCGGGCGTCGAGAACCGCATGGACCTGCTCCACCAGGCCGTCGTCGACGGCCACATCAGCCGCCGCCGCTGGATCGAGATCGCCTGCGCCACCCCGGCCCGCATGTTCGGCATGTACCCGAAGAAGGGCACCATCGCCCCGGGCGCCGACGCCGACGTCGTCATCTACGACCCGCACGCCGAGCAGACCGTCTCCGCCGAGACCCACCACATGAACGTCGACTACTCGGCGTACGAGGGCAAGCGCCTCACCGGCCGCGTCGAGACGGTCCTCTCGCGCGGCGAACTCGTCATCGACCAGCGGAAGTTTGCGGGGCGTGTCGGCCACGGCCTGTACACGCCCCGCTCAACTTGCCAGTACCTCCAATGAGGTGTGACGCCGCAGCAACTAGGAGCAGCGCACCGTGACTCCGCTTCCTCGATGAGGAAGCTTCCAATCCGAAGATCGCGGTCCAGCCCGAACCGGCCCTTTACAGGGCGAAAGAACGCTACCAGACCATTGCAAGGAGACCGATGGACTTCGGACTTGTCCTCCAGACCGACCCCCCTGCCTCCCGTGTCGTCAGCCTGATGCAGCGCGCCGAGCGCAGCGGCTTCACCTACGGCTGGACCTTCGACTCCGCGGTGCTCTGGCAGGAACCCTTTGTGATCTACAGTCAGATCCTGGCCAACACCAGCACGTTGACGGTCGGCCCGATGGTGACGAACCCCGGCACCCGCACCTGGGAGGTCACCGCCTCCACCTTCGCCACCCTCAACGACATGTTCGGCAACCGCACGGTCTGCGGCATCGGCCGCGGCGACTCCGCGATGCGCGTCGCCGGCCGCACCCCGAACACCCTCGCCCGGATCAGCGAGGCCATGAAGGTCATCCGGGCGCTCGGCTCGGGCCGGGAGGCCGACCTCGGCGGCACGGTCGTCAGGTTCCCCTGGATCAAGGAGGACGCCCGGCTCCCCGTCTGGATGGCCGCGTACGGACCCAAGGCGCTGAAGATGACCGGCGAGGAGGCCGACGGCTTCATCCTCCAGCTCGCCGACCTGTACCTCACCGAGTACATGGTGAAGGCCGTCAAGGACGCGGCCGTCGCCGCCGGACGCGACCCGTCCGAGGTGAAGATCTGCGTCGCCGCCCCCGCGTACGTCACCGAGGACGACTCGCCCGAGGCGCTCGCCCACGCCCGCGACCAGTGCCGGTGGTTCGGCGGAATGGTCGGCAATCACGTCGCCGACCTGGTGTCCAAGTACGGCGAGCACTCCGCCCAGGTCCCCGAGGAGCTCACCGACTACATCAAGGCACGTCAGGGGTACGACTACTCGCACCACGGGCGCAGCGACAACCCCGACACCGAGTTCGTGCCCGACGAGATCGTCGACCGGTTCTGCCTCATCGGACCCGTCGAGAAGCACATCGAGAAGCTGAACGCCCTGCGCGAGCTGGGCGTCGACCAGTTCGCCGTCTACGACATGCACGACGCGCAGGAGAAGGTCATCGACGCGTACGGCACGACGGTGATCCCGGCCGTCAACGGCTGATCCCTGCCCGGACCACCCCGCTCGACTCCCCAGCCCCCCACTCCAGTTCTCCCCTCCTGCGGCATTCCCCAAGGAGGGGACCGGAGATCCCGCACGGCCTTTCCGGATCCGCCCCTCGTTTGATTGGCCTGCCCATGACCGACACCGCTCCCACAGCCATACCCATGGCCGACCAACTCACCCGTCCCGACGGACGCGTCGAGCTCGCCCCGGGCTCACCGCCGCCCAGCGGCCCCTACGCCAACGAGGACCTGCTTCCGGTTCCCGTGGAGAAGCGCACCTGGACGACGTACAACTTCTCCGCGCTGTGGGTCGGCATGGCCCACAACACGGCGTCGTGGACGCTCGCCTCCGGTCTGATCGCCGTCGGCATGGACTGGAAGCAGGCGGTGTTCACCATCGCGCTGGCCAACCTCATCGTGCTGGTCCCGATGCTGCTCACCGGGCACGCGGGACCGAAGTACGGCATTCCCTTCCCGGTCTTCGCCCGCGCCTCCTTCGGCATCCGCGGCGCCAACCTCCCCGCTGTCGTACGGGCGTTGGTGGCCTGCGGCTGGTTCGGCATCCAGACCTGGATCGGCGGTGAGGCGATCTACTTCCTCGCCGGGAAACTGATCGGCAACGGCTGGAGCGACGCCGGGAAGATCGGCGGCTACGCCTGGACGATGTGGCTGTCGTTCGCGGTGTTCTGGGCGATCCAGGTCGCGATCATCTACCGGGGCATGGAGACGATCCGCCGCTTCGAGAACTGGGCGGCGCCCTTCGTCCTCGTCGGCGCGCTGGTGATGCTGATCTGGATGAGCAACAAGGCGGGCGGCTTCGGCCCGCTGCTGGACCAGCCCTCCAAGCTCGGCTGGGGCGGCGACTTCTGGAAGCTTTTCTGGCCGTCCCTGATGGGCATGATCGGTTTCTGGTCGACGCTGTCGCTGAACATCCCGGACTTCACCCGCTACGGAAAGTCGCAGAAAGCGCAGACGTGGGGCCAGGCCCTCGGCCTTCCCACGACCATGACGCTCTTCGCGCTGCTGTCGGTCATGGTCACCTCCGGTTCGCAGGCCGTCTACGGCGAGACGATCTGGGACCCGGTACAGCTCGCCGCGAAGACGGACAACGTCTTCGGGCTGCTGTTCGCCCTGGTGACCGTGCTGGTGGCGACGCTGTCCGTGAACATCGCGGCCAACCTGGTCTCGCCGGCCTTCGACTTCTCCAACATCGCGCCCAGGAAAATCAGTTTCCGTACCGGCGCCCTCGCCACCTGCGTCCTCGGCGTGCTGATCTTCCCGTGGAAGCTGTACTCCGACCCGCAGGGCTACATCTTCACCTGGCTCGGTCTGGTCGGCGGGCTGCTGGGCACGGTCGCCGGCATCCTCATCGCCGACTACTGGATCCTGCGCCGCGGCAAGCTCGACCTGGCCGACCTGTACCGCACCGGCGGCCGTTACTGGTACGACGCCGGCTGGAACTGGCGGGCCGTGGTGGCCTTCGCGGTCGGCGGCGTCCTCGCGATCGGCGGCGCCAGCTTCAAGCCGCTGTTCGACGGGCGGCCCATCCCGGCCCTGGAATCCCTCGCCGACTACGGCTGGGCGGTCGGGCTCGGCACCTCGATGGTGCTGTACCTGGCGCTGATGCTGACGCGCGGACGGCAGGAGGAACACGGAGTCTGACGGTCTCTGCGGCACGAGAACGGCCGAAGGAGCAGCTCGGCTCCTTCGGCCGCTTCCGCGTTCGAGGTCAGCTCTTGGTGCCGTTCTGCAGGGCGGCCACCGCTTCCTTCGCGGCCTTGATCGCACCCTTGTTGATCTCGTCCGTGCTGGGCGCCTTCTTCGTCTCGAAGTCGCTGCCGTTGTAGTTGACGACCACCAGCGCGTTGGACACCTGGGCGATGACGACGCCCTCCCGGGTCTGCTGCTTGTCCTCCGTCGTGAGGTTCACCACCGAGTAGCCCGCGTTACCGAGCCCCGGGACCGCGCCGCCGCCGCTCTTCTCCCCGAGACGCGCCTTGTACGAACTCTGTGCCGCATCGTCCGAATCCATGATCTCGAACGAGATGTCGAGCCACCGGTAGTCGTATCCCTTGAGCGCGTTCCAGGAACAGGTGCGGCGCAGGTCGGCGTCCGTGGACGGGATCTCCTTGCCCGCCGTCTTGGCGCCGGGAACAAGCGAGGCAACCGTTTTCGCGGCCACGCTGGTGCAGGGGGCGGGCGCCGCGGTGTACGTCTTGGACGCGGCGGTGGAGGAAGGGTCGGACGCCTTCTGGGACTGGGTTTTCTGCGGGTCCTTGCTCGCGGTGTCCTGTGTTTCGGTGAGCGGGCCGGACGTCAGCGCCCAGCCCGCGCAGGCCAGCACGGCCACCGGGGACAGGCGCGCGGTGAGGGCGAGCGGCAGTGGGAGAGAGCGCACGGCGCACTTTCGTGGGGGACGGTGCGGACGACAGTCCGCGATGCGGACGAAGACGCCAGTGTCACACGACTCCCTGTGGGGCGGAAGCGAAAACTCGCTCCGTGGCGGCGCGGTGACGAAGGGGCCCGGCCCGACCGGGACATCACGGCTCTTCACGGGGCATAGCGGCGGCCCGGACACACGGAGGGGAGCACGGGTTGAAGTGATCGAGGCCCGGCACGACGGGCGCGTGCGTACGATCACGAGAGCGGCCGTCGTGAGTTGAGGAGCACTCGTGTTCACCACCCGACCCACCCTCCAGGGCACGTTCGGCATGGTGTCCTCCACGCACTGGCTGGCCTCCCAGTCGGCGATGGCCGTCCTGGAGGACGGCGGCAACGCCTACGACGCCGCCGTCGCCGGCGCCTTCGTCCTGCACGTCGTCGAACCGCACCTCAACGGCCCCGCCGGCGAGGTGCCGATCCTGCTCGCCCCGGCGGGCGGCGAGGTGCGGGTGCTGTGCGGTCAGGGCGTGGCGCCCGCGGGCGCGACAGTCGGGCACTACCGGGGGCTGGGTCTGGACCTCGTCCCCGGCACCGGACCGCTCGCCGCCGCCGTGCCCGGCGCGTTCGACGCCTGGATGCTCCTCCTGCGCGACCACGGCACCAAGTCCCTCGCCGACGTGCTGAAGTACGCCATCGGGTACGCCGAGCACGGCCACGCGCCGGTGGAGAAGGTCGGCGCGACCGTCGAGACCGTACGAGAACTGTTCGAGACGGAGTGGACCTCCTCGGCCGAGGTGTACCTGCCCGGCGGGCAGTCGCCGCGGACCGGCGAGCTGCTGCGCAACCCCGCCCTCGCCGCCACCTGGAAGCGGCTGCTCGCCGAGACCGCCGGGGCCGGTGACCGCCAGGATCGGATCGAGGCCGCGCGGGAGGTGTGGCGGACCGGGTTCATCGCCGAGGCGCTGGTCCGTCAGGCCGCCCGGCCCACCCTGGACACCAGCGGCGAGCGCCACGCCGGCACGCTCACGGCCGCCGACCTGGCCGGCTGGTCCGCGACCTACGAGACGCCGGCGACATACGACTGGAACGGCTGGACGGTGTGCAAGGCCGGGCCCTGGAGCCAGGGTCCGGCCCTCCTCCAGCAGCTCGCCCTGCTCCCGCCCGAGCTGCCCGCCCACGGCGGCGCCGACTACGTCCATCTCCTGATCGAGGGCTGCAAACTCGCCATGGCCGACCGCGAGGCCTGGTACGGCGACGCGGCCGAGGTCCCGCTCGGCGAGCTCCTCGACGCCGGCTACAACGCGGACCGGCGACGGCTGATCGGCGACAAGGCGTCGTACGAGCTGCGGCCCGGCAGCCCCGGCGGGCGCACCCCGCGGCTGAGCGCGCACGCGCACGTGGTCAACGGCGACGACCCCGCCTTCGACCCGATGGGCGCGGGCGAGCCGACGGTCGCCAGGGGACCGGCCTCGCCGGTGCCCGGCGAGCCGGAGGTGACCGGTGACGGACTCACCCGGGGCGACACCTGCCACCTCGACGTCGTCGACCGCTGGGGCAACATGGTCGCCGCCACGCCCAGCGGCGGCTGGCTGCAGTCCAACCCGGTCGTGCCCGAGCTGGGTTTCCCGCTCGGCACCCGGCTGCAGATGACCTGGCTGCAGGAGGGCCTGCCGAACTCGCTGACGCCGGGCCGCCGCCCCCGCACCACCCTCACCCCCTCGATCGCGCTGCGCGACGGGGCGCCGGTGCTGGCGTTCGGCACGCCCGGCGGCGACCAGCAGGACCAGTGGCAGCTGCACTTCTTCCTGGCCGTGGCCCTTCGCGCGCGGGTGCGCGGCTCCCTCGACCTCCAGGGGGCCATCGACGCCCCGAACTGGCACAACGACGCCTTCCCCGGTTCCTTCTACCCGCGCGGCATGCGGCCTGGCAGCGTCACCGTGGAGTCGCGCATGCCGGCCGAGGTGGTGGAGGAGCTGCGGCGGCGCGGCCATGACGTCACCGTCGGCGCCCCTTGGTCCGAGGGCCGGCTGTGCGCGGTGGCCCGCGACCCGCGGACCGGGATCCTGCTCGCGGCCGCGAACCCGCGCGGGATGCAGGGGTACGCGGTGGGCCGCTGACCCGCGCCCCGCTTCTTCATCCCGATTCCACCCGATGTGCACCGGCCGGGCGAGGATTGTCAGTGGGGCGTGCTCTCATGGAGGCATGATCCAAGACACGGAAACCATCGACGAGTTTCTCGCCCGCCACTCGGTCGACGTGGAGGAGGCGGTCCGCAAGGCCGCCGCGACCGAGATCATGCCCCGCTTCCGGCAGCTGGCGGCGCACGAGATCGACGAGAAGAGCGGCCCGCACGACCTGGTGACGGATGCCGACCGTAACGCCGAGCTGCTCCTCACCGAGGCCCTCGGCGCCCTTCTGCCCGGCTCGGTGGTCGTCGGCGAGGAGGCGGTGCACGCCAACCCGGCGACGTATGAGGCGATACAGGGCGACGCGCCGGTCTGGATCGTCGACCCTGTCGACGGGACCCGGCAGTTCGTGCGCGGTGAAGACGGCTTCTGCACCCTGGTCGCCCTCGCCCGGCACGGCGTCCTGCTCGCTTCCTGGACGTACGCTCCGGCCCGCGACCAACTGGCCACGGCCGTCCGCGGCGGCGGCGCCTTCCTGAACGGCGAGCGTCTCTTCGCCGGCCCGCCCGAGGCCGGCCGCGACCTGACGGTGGCCACGTCCCACCCCGACTACACGACCGACGAGCAGAAAAGCGCCCTGCTGGCGCTGTGGACGGACGGGGTCGCACCGCGCGCGTGCGGATCGGCCGGCCTGGAGTATCTCGCCATAGCCCGGGGCGAGTTGGACGCAACAGCCTTCTCCTGGGAGGCGGCCTGGGACCACGCGGCCGGACTGCTGCTGGTCGAGGAGGCGGGCGGCGCCCACCTCACCCTCACCGGTGAGCCGTTCCGCATCACCGGCGGCAACGCTCTGCCGTTCACGGCGGCCAGGGACGCGACGACGGCCCGCCGCGTGTCGGGCCTGCTCTCGGGCACCGCACGACGGACACGGTGAGGCGGACACGCCGAGGCGATCCCTGTGACGGGGGTTCCGTGACGCGGTCTCGGTGACGGGGGGCTTCGGCGGCGCGGTCTCGGTGACGGGGCGGGCGATTACTGTGGCGCGCCCCCGCGATGCGGTGGGCGACCGCCCCCGCGACGTTTCGTGGCTGCTCCCGCGATCCGGACGCTTGCGGTGGCCCCGTGCCGCAGGTGTTGTCGTACCACCGGCATATCCTGAGATCGGGGGCCGCCGGTCTACGGAGGTCACCGGCTGACGAAGGGGTCGAAGTGCCGTCGATGCTCGATGCGGTCGTGGTGGGAGCGGGGCCCAACGGGCTGACCGCGGCGGTGGAGCTGGCCAGGCGTGGCTTCTCCGTGGCGCTGTTCGAGGCGCGGGGCACCGTGGGCGGGGGAGCCCGCACCGAGGAGCTCACCCTGCCGGGCTTCCGCCACGACCCCTGCTCCGCCGCGCACCCCCTCGGCATCAACTCGCCCGCCTTCCGTGCCCTGCCCCTGGAGCGCTACGGCCTCGAATGGTTGCACGCCGAACTGCCCATGGCGCACCCCTTCCTCGACGGCAGCGCCGCGGTGCTGTCGAGGTCGGTGGCCGAGACGGCCGCTTCCTTCGGGCCGCGCGACGCGGGCGCGTACCGCCGTCTGGTCGAGCCCTTCCTGCCCAAGTGGGACACCCTGGCCCGCGATTTCATGTCGCTGCCGCTGACCGCCCTCCCGCGCGACCCGCTCACCCTGGCCCGTTTCGGCCTGGTCGGCCTGCCCCCGTCCACCTGGCTCACCCGCCGCTTCCGCGACGAGCCCGCCAAGGCCCTGTTCGCCGGTCTCGTCGCCCATGTCATGGCCCCGCTGAGCAGCTTCGCCACCGGGGCCATCGGCCTGGTCTTCGCCCTCGCCGCGCACGCCCGCGGCTGGCCGGTGGCCCGCGGCGGCTCCCAGTCCATCTCGGACGCCCTCGCCGCCTACTTCGAGGACCTCGGCGGCAGCATCCACACCGACTACGAGGTCAAGCGCCTCGACGACCTGCCCCCGGCCCGCGCCTACGTCTTCGACACCTCGCCCACCGCCCTCGCCCGCATCGCCGGCTTCGGCAACCACTATCAGGGCTACCGGTACGGCCCGGCCGCCTTCAAGATCGACTACGCGCTCGACGGCCCGGTCCCGTGGACCGCGAAGGAGGCCCGCACCGCCGGCACCGTGCAGATCGGCGCGGACAGTGCGGAGATCGGCGCCGCTCTGCGCGCCCCCTCCCGGGAGGGCCGGGCACCTGACCGGCCCTTCATGATCACGGTGCAGCCCAGCGTCGTCGACCCCACCCGGGCCCCGGCCGGCCGGCACGTCTTCTGGGCCTACGGCCATGTTCCCAAC
This sequence comes from Streptomyces sp. NPDC031474, assembly GCF_055581185.1. Classification (NCBI taxonomy): domain Bacteria; kingdom Bacillati; phylum Actinomycetota; class Actinomycetes; order Kitasatosporales; family Streptomycetaceae; genus Streptomyces; species Streptomyces sp. NPDC031474. Next base: position 52,840 of record NZ_JBVIJX010000008.1, on the reverse strand, counting down.
GGCTGGACCGGCGACCTCACCGACGTGATGGAACGCCAACTGGAGCGCTTCGCCCCGGGGTTCCGCGACCGAGTCCTCGCCCGCGCCATCGCGGGCCCGGCCGAACTCGCCGTGCGCAACGCCAACTACGTCGGCGGAGACATCGCCTCCGGCGCGACCTCCGGCCTCCAGTTGCTGCTGCGCCCCAAGCCGTCCCTGTTCCCGTACGGCACCCCGCACCCGGCCGTCTTCATCTGCTCCTCGGCCACCCCGCCCGGCCCTGGCGTGCACGGCATGTCGGGCCACAACGCGGCGAAGGCCGTGTGGCGGAGGCTGCGGCAACAAGGCTGAGCGGTCGGCCCGTCCGCGTTGGTATACACAGGCATGACCACGATCACGCTCGTCCAGGGCGACATCACCCGGCAGTCCGTGGACGCCATCGTCAACGCCGCCAACTCCTCCCTGCTCGGCGGCGGTGGCGTCGACGGCGCCATCCACCGCCGGGGCGGACCCGCGATCCTCGACGACTGCCGCCGCCTGCGCGCCTCGCACTACGGCAAGGGCCTGCCCACCGGGCAGGCCGTCGCCACCACCGCGGGCGAACTGGACGCAGGCTGGGTGATCCACACCGTCGGTCCCGTGCACAGCAAGACCGAGGACCGGTCGGAGCTGCTGGCTTCGTGCTACCGGGAGTCGTTGCGGGTGGCGGACGAGCTGGGCGCCCGCACCGTCGCCTTCCCGGCGGTCTCCGCGGGCATCTACGGCTGGCCGATGGACGACGCGGCGCGGATCGCGGTGGAGACGGTGCGGGCGGCAGCGACGTCGGTCGAGGAGGTCAGGTTCGTCCTCTTCGACGAGCGGGCGTACGAGGCGTTCGCCCGGCAGGTCGGCTGACCGACGATCGTCGTGGCCCGGCCGCCCAGCCCGTGGTCAGTGATGGGCGTGGACGACCGCGTGGCCCTTGCCGCGGCCGATCATCCACTTGTTGACCGGGGTGGTGATCAGGAAGGCGATCACGAAGCCGCCGAGCAGCGCGGACCAGAACAGCCCGTCGGACAGCTGGGCGTCCATCGCGCCCGGGACAAGGGCGACGATCCCGTTGTCGACCAGCTCCATCACGGCGATCGACACGGTGTCGGCGGCCAGTGCCACCCTGATGGCGGACTTGAGGTCCAGGCCGGCCCGGCGCACCGCGAACAGGGTGAAGGAGTAACCGAAGAGGAACGCGAGCGCGATCGCCAGGATCATGGTGGGCACGTTGCCCCACGTGAGGGCGGTGCCGACGACCATGCCGAGGATCTCGCCGATGGCGCATCCGGTGAGGCAGTGCAGGGTCGCCTTGACCGCCGTCCCCCAGGAGGCTCCCGCCTGCGCGCCGTGGCCTGCGTGGCCGTGCCGACCCTCGTGGGCGGCGTGGTCGTGCATGGTGCCGGTGTCATGAGCGCTGTGATCCATGGCCTTCCCCATTCCCGTCCGTCCGGTATGGCTCGTTCCCCGAGCCCGCAGTCGCCAACGATATACCCCCTGGGGGTATTCCGTTGAGGCATTTCCGTCGGGAGGGTTTCTCGCCTGAGCGGTCAGTGCACGTGCGGCCCGCCGCTCATCCGTGGTTTCCCCGGCGGGACGAGCGCCAGTGCGGCCGCAGCACACGCCGCTGCCGCGAGGGCGCAGACCGAGGCGGGCCTCGTGGTGCTGCACCATGCCCCGTGCGGTGGTGGCGGCGGTGACGAATACCGCGCCGAGCCCGAGGCAGGCCACGACCCGGCCGGGCAGCAGATCCGCGTCCACGCTGCCTCCGGAGAAGGCATGGCACGGGCACGGTCCCGAGGGTCACCATCCGGCCCAGTCGTCGGACACCACGGTCCGGGGCGGGAGCGCTGAATCCCGCCCCGGACCGGGGGCCGGGGGCTCAGCTCCCGTAGGCCACGAGCGCCATCATCCCGGCTTCGCCGTGGTAGGCGTTGTGGCAGTGCAGCATCCACTGGCCGGGGTTGTCCGCGTCGAAGACCACGGACACCGTCTTCTTGGGCAGCACGATGGTGGTGTCCTTGCGCGGACCGGTGCTGCCCAGCTGGTAGGTGTGGCCGTGCAGGTGCATCGGGTGCCACATGTCCGTGGTGTTGACGAAGTCGAGCCGGACGCGTTGGCCCTCCTCGACGAGCAGCGGGTTCGCGGTCGGATGGGCCATGTCGTACCGCTTGCCGTTGATGGTCCAGTCGTACTTTTCCATTCCGCCGGTCAGTGCGATGCGGTGGACCCGGTCGGCCTTCTTCGGCTCCAGCCGTACGTCGTCGGCCGCGCGCAGCTGCGAGGCGGTCACGATCCGGCCGTTCAGCTCGGCCGGTCGTACGGTCGACTTCGGGGTGCTCCCCGACCCGGTGCGCATCAGAGCCATACCGCCGGCACCCTTGCCCTCGGCGAGCGCGACGAGCGGGAAGACGCCGTCCTTGAGGGTGACCAGCACGTCGTATCGCTCGCCCATGCCGATCAGCAGAGCGTCTACCTGCTGGTGCTCGACGGGGAAGCCGTCGGTGTGGGTGATGGTCAGCTGATGGCCGCCGAGCGCCACCCGGTAGGCGGTGTCGCCGCCCGCGTTGATGATGCGCAGTCGGACGCGCCTGCCCGGCTTGCCGGTGTAAACGGCGGGGCTGGTCGGCACCCGCCCGTTGACCAGGTGGTACGGGTACTTCACGTCCCCCGCGTCGCCCCCGAGCAGTCGGCTGGTGGCGCCCATGAGCATGAACCTCATCGGCATGCCGTCCCCCGAGGAGGAGGACGAGGAGGACGAGGACGGCGAGGGCGTCGTCTCGTCCATGCCGGAGCCACCCATGTCCATCCCGCCCGTGTCCATTCCGCCCGTGTCCATTCCGCCTGTGTCCGTTCCGCCCATGTCCATGCCGCTCATGTCCATGGCGCCCATGCCACGCCTGAGCTCGGCGAAGGCTTCGTCGGGGGTGCCGGTCACGCCGTCGAGCCAGTCGTCGAGTACGACGACCCACTCGTCGTCGTACGACAGTGGCTCCTTGGGGTCCTCGACGATCAGCGGGGCGTACAGGCCGCGGTCGAGCTGGACACCCACGTGCGGGTGGAAGAAGTAGGTGCCGGGGGCGTCGGCGACGAAGCGGTACGTGAGGCTGGACCCGGGGCGCACCGCGGTCTGGGTGACCGGCGGTACGCCGTCCATGTCGCTGCGCAGCGCGATGCCGTGCCAGTGGACGGACGTCGTGGTGCTGCCGGGAAGTTGGTTGGACAGCTCGGCGGCGAGGGTGTCGCCGGCGGAGATGCGGATCTCCCGGCCGGGTGCCTGGCCGCCGAAGGCCCAGGACTCGGCCATGGTGCCGCCGCCCAGGTCGAGCATGCCGGGAGCAGCGGTCAGACGGAGACGGTGCACCCGGCCCGTAGCGCTCCGCTTCTCCTCCGTGCGGGCGACCTGGGAACCGGAGGGGCTGAGGAGGGAGGGGCTGTCGGAGGCGTCGTTGCTGCACGCGGCGAGCAGGCCGGTACCTGCCGCCCCCAGTCCGGCGAGCAGGACGGAGCGACGGTTGATGCTGTTCACGAGGAAGGTCCTCTTCTCGATGCGCGATGCGCGATGCGCGATGCGCGATAGGCGTTCGGGCGGTCCGGACACGGTTCGCCGGCGTCTCGGGGACGCGGGGAAGCCGTGGGACGGCGGCCTATATGCGCAGGAGGGAGAGGAGAGACAGATCGGGTGGCGCACGATGCACCGAGCGTGCGATGTCCACGCTCGTGAGCTCCGCGGTCCGAACGGGGAAGGCAGCCATCGGCGACTCGGGTGGCGCCGTGAGTTGTACGGCGTTGACGCCGGCGGACATGCAGACCTGCATGTCCATGGAAGGGCAGGCGGCGCCGTCGGAACCGTGTGCCACGGGTGCCACGTGTGCCGCTGGGCCTGTTGCCGGTGGGCCCGTACGCGGCTGGGCGGCAGGAACCGGGACAGGCGCCGCCATGGCGTGCGGGCCGGCCGTCGGCATCGCCGTGACCGGCGCGTCGCAGAGCCCGTGGTGGAGCAGTACGGCAACCACGGCGCACAGCGTGACGAGCAGGCCCCGTACCCAGCGGGCGGCACCGCCCGTCCCGTGCCGGGGCCACTCTCGTACCGTCATCAGGGGATCCGTACTTCCTGCCGTCGCGGTGGCCCACTATACCCCGTACGGGTATGCGTATCTCAGGTCTGCGGGCCGTCGGCCACAGGCTCCTCGACCATGCCGAGGAGCCTGTGCTGCGCCGGGGCGACCTGGCTGGCGGCCGCACTGCTCAGTGCGTGGACCGCGGTCCGTGGTCCGTGGACCGCCGTCCGTGCCGGATCAGCCGTCGATGCGGTGGGTGGTCCAGAACGACGTCAGGTCCGTGGTCGTGGCGGCCTGGGCCGCCGCCTTGAACTCGGCCGTGGTGGAGACGCCGTACCAGTGCGAAGTGGCGTACGTCTTCAGCAGGTTGGCCATGGCGGTGTCGCCGATGAGCCGTCGCAGGTCGTGCAGGGCGCACTTGCCGTAGCCGTAGACGACGGTGGAGTACCGGGAGGAGTGGGCGTCCCAGTAGGCCATCGAGTTGGTGATCTTCTCCGCCGACGAGGCCCACGAGACGCTGCTCCAGCAGCCGCTGCCGGTCTTGCCCTGTGCCAGGTCGGTGGCGTAGTCGGTGAACGACTCGTCCAGCCAGGGGCTGTTGTACTCGTCGTCGCCGACGATGCCGTACCACCACTGGTGGCCGATCTCATGGGTCAGCGCCGTGGTGCTCACCAGGTCCAGGACGAACCCGGGGTACTCCATGCCGCCGAACCAGAAGTCGTTGTCGATGACGGCGTCCAGCTCGCCGTACGGGTAGGCGCCGAAGCGGGCGGCGTGGGCGTCCACGGCGGACTTGGCGGTGGTGAGCATCGACTGGGCGTTGGCCGAGCTGATGCCGGAGACGGAGTAGACGTTGATCGGCGTCCCGGCGGTCGAGGTGCCGGAGATCTTGCTGAACGGGCCCGCCGCCCACGCGAAGTCACGCACCTTGGACGCGGTTGCCGTGGTGATGGTGCGCCCGCTGGAGCCGGCGGCGTCGACCGAGGCGCCGGTGGCCGGTACCAGCAGGGCGGTCGGGTGGTCGAGGGTCACCTTGAAGTCGGCGGCCAGGGAGTAGAAGGACTCGCCGTTGTTCGTGTACGGGTCCAGGTGCCAGCCCGCCCCGTCCTTCACCGCCAGCACGGGAAGCGCGTTGCCGATGAAGCTGAACGACCCGTCGTAGCCGAACCGGTCGGCGCCACTGGGCACGGTGATGCCCAGGTCGAAGCCGATCGTGGCGCTCTTCCCCTGGGTGAGGGGCGTGGCGAGGGTGATCTGGAGGGCCGTGCAGCCGACGGAGAGGGCGCCCGCGGTGCCGCCGGTGACGTTGCTGACCGCGATGGGCATCGACGTGCAGGTGCCGTGGTAGTTGTCCCACAACCGCAGATACACCTCGCTCAGCGCGGTGGCGGAGGCGTTGGTGAAGGTCGCGCTCTCGTGACCGGTCCAGACCGTGCCGGCCGTGTTGCTGGTGAGACTGACGGTGTACGAGGGTGCGGCCGGGGTGCGCGTGGAGTCGGCGGGCGGCGGTGCGGTGTCGCCGGAGGTGTTGAGCGCGATGTCGTCGAGGACGAAACTCGACTGGAGGCTGGAGTCCTCGGTTCCGGTGAAGGCGAGGCTCACGGTCTGGCCCGCGAAGGCCGACACGTCGAACGACTTCTGGACGTAGCCGGTGTTCTTGTCGAGATTCGAGTACGTGGCCAGCGTCGTCGTGCCGATCTTCGCCGTCAGCTTGTCGTACGCGGTGGACGAGGTCGTCTCGGCCGTGTCGATGTGCAGCCAGAAGGTGAGGGTGGCGCCGGCGCACCCGGACGGGATCGTGACGCTCTGCGAGAGCGTGTCGGTGTGCGTGCTGCCGACTCCGTCCAGCCAGGCGAAAGCGGTGCCGCCGTGCGCCGACTGACCGGTGCGGCTGGTGATCACACCGGTCGAGGACTGGGTCCACGCCGAGGCGCCGCTCTCGAAGTCGCCGCCCGCGACCACCTGGGCGGGGGTGCAGGCGGCAGCCGCAGGCCGCGGCGCCTGTGCCGCCCGCGGGGCCTGCTGTGCCTGCTGTGCACGGGGTGCCTGCTGGGTCTGCGGCGCGGCTGCCACGGTCGTGGCGGGGAGCGAGACGGCGGCCAGCGCGGCGAGGACGAGTGCGCTCGCGGAGATGGCCTTGCGGGGGGTGGGTCTCACACATGGCTCCTTTGCGGCGGCCGGGTTTCCGGCCTGCTCGGTGGCTGTCCCCTGACGGCGTGGGTGTGCCGGAGGGGCGGTGCGCGACGGCTGCCGGAAGCCTGACAGATTTGACGCGGCCATGCCATCAGAGATTGGCAAAGCTCCCTCCCCCGACAGACGGCCCGAAAACACCCCCGCCTCCGGCCCACCCCCACGCCCCCTGCCCCGCAGCCCGAACCCTGCCCCGCCTTCGAACTCCGCCCGGCCTTCGAACCCCGTCCGGCTCGGCCCGTTCCGCGCCCGGACCCGCCCCGCCTTCGAACCCCGCCCGGCTCGGCCCGCACCGCGCCCGGACCCGCCCGGCCTTCGAACCCCGCCCGGCTCGGCCCGCACCGCGCCCGGACCCGCCCGGCCTTCGCCCCATGAGCGCCCCGGGCCCACGCCCCGAGACCCCGACCGTCCGGCCTGCCCCCACCCCCGGACCCGCGCCCCCCGGACCCCCACCCCCGGACCCGCGCCCCCGGGCCCCGCCTTCCCTGGAGCCCGGCACCCCGGCCGTCACCCCCGTAACCTGCTCTCTTGCGGGGCGGGGGCGGCCCGCTCACACTCGCCCGCCGTTCGTTGTGCGCCGGGCTTAACTCCCGGTGGCCGGTCCGGGAGACACCTGTGTAATGCACGGTTCGTACCGTCGCAGAGGCTTGCAGAGACTCTCGCCAGGCTGATCGTCAGAAGGAAAGGGGCGCCCGTGGCCGCGTTGGACCCGCGGACCGACAGCGCGTCGGAGACGAAGGTGCGCACGGTCTGCTCGTACTGCGGCGTCGGCTGCGGCATGGTCCTGGACATCGGCTTCGGACCGGACGGACGGCGTACGGTCCTGAAGGCGTCCGGCGACAAGGAGCACCCCGCGAACTTCGGCCGGCTGTGCACCAAGGGTGCGACCACCGCCGACATGCTCGCCGCCCCCGGCCGGCTGACGACCGCCCTCGTCCGCTCGGACCGCGGCGAGGAACCGGAACCCGCCCCCGTGGCAGCGGCCGTCGCCGAGACGGCACGGCGGCTGCGGGCCATCGTCGACGAGCACGGCCCCGACGCGGTCGCCCTCTACGTCTCCGGCCAGATGAGCCTCGAAGCGCAGTACCTCGCCAACAAACTGGTGAAGGGTTACCTCCGCAGCAACCAGATCGAGTCGAACTCCCGACTGTGCATGGCAAGCGCCGGAACCGGTTACAAGCTGTCTCTGGGCGCCGACGGCCCGCCCGGCTCCTACGAGGACCTCGACAAGGCGGACGTCTTCCTCGTCATCGGCTCCAACATGGCCGACTGCCACCCGATCCTGTTCCTGCGGATGATGGACCGGGTGAAAGCGGGCGCGAAACTGATCGTCGTCGACCCGCGCCGCACCGCCACCGCGGCGAAAGCCGACCTGTTCCTCCAGGTCAAGCCGGGTACCGACCTGGCCCTCCTCAACGGCCTGCTCCACCTCCTGCACGAGAGGGGCCACACCGACCCCGCCTTCGTCGCCGCCCACACCGAAGGCTGGGAGGCGATGCCGGAGTTCCTCGCCGACTACCCGCCCGCGACCGTCGCGGAGATCACCGGCCTCCCGGAGGCCGACCTGCACGAGGCCGCCCGCCTGATCGGGGAGGCGGGGGAGTGGACCAGCTGCTGGACCATGGGCCTCAACCAGTCCACGCACGGCACCTGGAACACCAACGCGCTCATCAACCTCCACCTCGCGACCGGCGCGATCTGCCGCCCGGGCAGCGGGCCCTTCTCCCTCACCGGCCAGCCCAACGCCATGGGCGGCCGGGAAATGGGGTACATGGGTCCGGGGCTCCCCGGCCAGCGCTCCGTCCTCGTCGACGCCGACCGCGCCTTCGTCGAGGAACTGTGGGGGCTCGAACCGGGCACCATCCGGGCCGACGGCGTCGGCAAGGGCACCGTCGAGATGTTCCGGAAAATGGCCGACGGCGAGATCAAGGCCTGCTGGATCATCTGCACCAACCCGGTCGCCTCCGTCGCCAACCGCAGAACGGTCATCGAGGGGCTGGAGGCCGCCGAGTTCGTCGTCGCCCAGGACGTCTTCGCCGACACCGAGACCAACGCCTACGCCGACGTTGTCCTGCCCGGCGCGCTGTGGACCGAGACCGAGGGCGTCCTCATCAACAGCGAGCGCAACCTCACCCTCGCCCGGCCCGCCGCCGACCCGCCCGGCGAGGCCATGGCCGACTGGCAGCTCATCGCGGCCGTCGCCCGCGCAATGGGTTACGAGAGCGGTTTCACCTACGACAGCGCCGAGCAGGTCTTCGAGGAGATCAAGCGCGCCCACAACCCGGCAACCGGTTACGACCTGCGCGGAGTGACGTACGACCGACTGCGCGCCACCCCCGTGCAGTGGCCGGCCGCCACCGCCGACGGCCCGGAGCGCAATCCGATCCGGTACGTGAACGACGACGGCTCGCTCACCTTTCCCACGGCTTCAGGCCGCGCCGTCTTCCACCCGCGTCCGCATGTTCCGCCCGCCGAGATGCCCGACGACGACTATCCGTTCGTCCTGAACACCGGACGCCTCCAGCACCAGTGGCACACCCTGACGAAGACCGCGAAGGTGGCCAAGCTCAACAAGCTCAACCCCGGCCCGTTCGTCGAGGTGCACCCCGAGGACGCGGCCGCGCTCGGCGTGGCCGACGGAGACTCCGTCGAGGTCGCCTCGCGGCGCGGGCGGGCCGTGCTGCCGGCCGTCGTCACCGACCGCGTCCTGCCCGGCTCCTGTTTCGCGCCGTTCCACTGGAACGACCTGTTCGGCGAGTACCTCAGCGTCAACGCGGTCACCAGCGACGCCGTCGACCCGCTCTCCTTCCAACCCGAGCTGAAGGTATGCGCTGTCTCGCTGACCAGGGTTTCGACACCGGTTACCGTGCAGGTTCCGGCCACGGACACCCCGGCCACGGGGACGCGCGTCATGGCCGGACCGGTCACGGAAACTCCGGTAACGGAAACCACTGCCCTGGGGGCCTCCGCGTCCGCGCCCGTCCTCGTACCGACCGCCGTCCAGCCCTCCGCGGCGGCCGTCTTCGGCCTGGAGCCCGCCCCGCCGCCGGTCCTGACCGAACGCGAACGGCAGTACCTCGTCGGTTTCCTCGCCGGTATCCCGGCCGGCGCCCCCGGCGTCCCCGTGCTGCCGCCGGACGCGCCCTTCAGCCCCGAGCACGCCCTGTGGGTCAACGGCACCCTCGCCGGCATGTACTCCCGCACCGCCGCCGCGCCCCAGGAATCCCCGGCGCGTCAGGTCGTGATCCTCTGGGCCTCCCAGACCGGCAACGCCGAGGACTTCGCCGCCGCCACCGCCGCCCGGCTCACCGAGGGCGGCCATCCGGCGTCCCTCGTCGCCATGGACGAGGCCGACCCCGCCACCCTGCCCGCAGCCGCCGACCTGCTGCTGATCACCAGCACCTTCGGCGACGGCGACGCCCCCGACAACGGCGCCGGCTTCTGGGACGGCCTCGCCGCGCTGGACACCGGCCGTCTCGAAGGCCGCCGCTACGCCGTCCTCGCCTTCGGGGACTCCTCGTACGACGACTTCTGCGGACACGGCCGACGGCTCGACCACCGTATGGACGAGCTCGGCGCGGTCCGGCTGGCCCCGCGCACGGACTGTGAACCGGACTACGAGACGGAGGCGGAGGCCTGGCTCGACCAGGTGGTCACCGCGCTCAAGGAGGCCACGGAGTTCCTGCCCGCGAGCCCCCTCGCGACCCCTCCCGCGTCCCCCGCCGCCGCCCCTGTCCCGGCCCTCGGCCCCGCCTCGACGTCCGCCGCCGTCGCCACCAAGCCCGTGCCCGCCACGCCCACCGCGCCTGCCGCTCCCGCCCGCTCCAGGCGGCCCGTTCCCGTCACCGCCCGCCTCACCGGCAACCGGTTGCTGAGCCGGCCGGGTTCCGGCAAGGAGGTCCGGCGCTTCACCTTCGACACCAGCGACAGCGAGAGCCCGCTCGTCTACGAGGCCGGCGACGCCCTCGGCGTGCGCCCCCTCAACTCCCCTGAACTGGTGGCGGAGTGGCTGTCCGTCACCGGCCTCGACGCGCACGCCCCCGTTGTCGTCAACGGTTTCGGTGAGGTTGCCGTCGGCGAGGCCCTGCTGCGCCACCTCGACATCACCCGGATCACCCCGGCCCTGCTCCGCTTCGCCGCCGACCGCACCCGCGACCCGCGCGAGTTGCGCAAACTCCTGCGCCCGGACAACAAGGACGAGCTGGCGAAGTGGTCCTGGGGCCGCCAAGCCGTCGACGTGGCAGCCGAGTTGGGCCTGCGCGCCGACGCCCAGGAATGGGCCGAGGTGCTCGGAAGGCTGCAACCGCGCCTGTACTCCATCTCGTCCAGCCCGCTGACCGACTCCCACCTTGTGTCGCTCACTGTTTCCGTCGTGCGGTACGAGAACCTGGCCGGCCGCCCCCGGCAGGGCGTCTGCTCGCCCTTCCTCGCCGACGCCGAACCGGGCACCGAGGTCCCGGTCCATGTGCAGCGCTCCCCGCACTTCCGGCCGCCCGCCGACCCCGCGACCCCGATGGTGATGGTCGGCCCCGGCACGGGCGTGGCGCCGTTCGTCGGGTTCCTCGAGGAGCGCCGGGCCCGCGGGCACCGGGCTCCCAACTGGCTGTTCTTCGGCGAGCAGCACCGGGCGACGGACTTCTACTACGAGGACGAGCTGAGCGCCCTGCAGGCGGACGGCGCCCTCACCCGACTGGACACCGCCTTCTCCCGCGACCAGCGCGCCAAGGTCTACGTCCAGGACCGGATCCGCGAGCACGGCTCCCACCTGTGGTCCTGGCTCCAGGACGGCGCCCACTTCTACGTCTGCGGAGACGCCTCCCGGATGGCGAAGGACGTCGACCGGGCGCTGCGCGACGTCGCCGTCGTCCACGGCGGCATGAGCGAGGAGGAGGCGGCGGCGCATGTGAAGCAACTCGCCGCCGACAAGCGGTACGTGCGGGACGTTTACTGAGACGTAGTTGATATTCAGCCATGGCCGGTCATTCATGTTCGTTTTATCAACAGGAGTGGACAAGATCTGACGCACCCTCCGTCCGTGCACAGCCGCACGGTCGCCTCGGGGAAGGTCGTGGTCATGTCGCACCCGCACGTGTCGTCCATGGACCGGCCGGACCGCCCCCAGCGGGTGGAGCCGGGTCATTCCCAGCGGCCGGTCGTCAGCCGCCGCCGTCTGCTCGAAGGGTCCGCCGCCGTTCTCGGCGCGCTCGCCCTGTCCGCACCGTCCACCGCGCACCGGGCCGTCGCGGCGGACGGCACGCCGGAATGGAACGGTTCCATCGACGTCTTCCGGCTCGGCACCGAAGCCCCGCACACCACCCTCATGCCGTACGCGGACCTCGGCCAGGCGCTCGCCGCCGACCGCACCCGCTCCCCGTACCGGCTGAGTCTGGACGGTGTCTGGAAGTTCGCGCACGCCGACCGCCCCGACGACCGAGACGCCGACTTCCACCTGGCTTTCGGGTGGGGTGCCCGGTCCTTGAGGGCCGAGGTGAATGCTCGGTTCCGCGGAGCGGGGCAGGGGTGGCCGGATCGCCGTCGGGGCGGTCGGCGTCGCCGTCCGGGATGCCGAGGGCGGCCTCGGAGGGGGTGGTTGCATCGGGTCGAGGGGGTTGGGGAGGTGGCCTTGCGGTTGGCAGAGTGTGGTCACTCGGACGGGTGACGGTGATCGATGAGGTGCGCGGGCGGGGAATGTGTGGTCTAGGTTCGCGGCATGGCACGGTTTCGGATGTACCCGACGGGCGGGCAGGAGCGGCAGATGCTGCTGCACTGCGCGCATGCGAGGTATGTCTGGAACCTGGCTGTGGAGCAGCACGCGCACTGGCGCCGGTGGCGTCGCAGTGCGCCCGGTTTCGCGGAGCAGTGCCGTCAGCTCACCGCGGCCCGGCGCGACAACGAGTGGCTGGGGTCCGGGAACGCGGACGTGCAGCAGCAGGCGCTGAAGGACTTCGCGAGGCCAAGCAGGCGCGTTTCACGTCCGGGTTCGGTGAGCCGACCTGGCGTCGGAAGCATGTGCACGAGGGCTTTAGGGTCATCGGCACCGACCGCGTCCCCGGATACCACGTGGACGGCTCGCCGAAGCTGAACGCGAAGACCGGCCGGCAGGTCCTGGGCCGCTCGGTCGTCGTGCAGAAGCTCAACCGGCGGTGGGCCCAGGTCAGGGTGCCCGGCTGCGGCTGGGTCCGCTTCCGCCTCAGCGCCACAGGCAAAGGCGCGCACCTGCCCGACGCGAAGACGTTCCGGGTCACCTACCGCAACGGGCAGTGGCATGTGGCGTTCGCCGTCATCCCCCAGCCGGTACCGGCGCCCGCCGGGGGTGGGGTGATCGGCATCGACCGGGGGGTGACCGTCACCGCCGCCCTCTCCGACGGGCGGAAGCTGAACTGCCCGCAGCTCACCGTCCGGGAACGGGCGCAGATCCGCAAACACCAGCGGCGTGCCGCCCGCGCGCCGAAGGGCAGCGAGCGGAAGGCGGCCGGGTATACGAGGGTCGCGAAGCTGAAGGCGCGGGAGGCGAACCGGCGTAAGGACTGGTGCGAGAAGACCTCGACCATGCTCGCCCGCAGCTACGGTCTGATCCGGTTCGAGAAGCTGAACATCAAGAACATGACCCGCTCCGCGACGGGCAGCGTGGAGCAGCCCGGTAAGAACGTGGCGCAGAAGGCCGGGCTGAACCGGTCGATTCTCGCTCAGGGCTGGGGCCTGCTGCGGCAGCGCACCGGGCACAAGGCGCCGGGCCGGGTCGAGGACGTTCCCGCTGCCTACACGTCTCTGCGGTGCAGTGCGTGTGGGTGGATCGAGAAGAAGTCGCGCAAGAGCCAAGCCGACTTCGCGTGTGTGTCCTGTGGCTTCACCTGCAACGCGGACACCAATGCCAGTCACAACGTCGCGGCAGGACAGGGCGGGATCCCCCGCCCCCGGCGCACAGCCGGTGCCGGAGGGACGACGCCGCCCACGCGGTCGAAGAACGTCCGTGAACCTCAACCCAAACCGGTTGAAATCCCCCTCTTTTAAAGGGGGAGGATGTCAATGGGACCGCAACGACGCACCAACGTGGGCCTGTACTCCGGCACCGTCACCGGGCAGTGGACCTCCTACCTGCGTCCGCAGGAGAACGGCAACAAGACCGACGTGCGGTGGGTCGCCCTCACGGACGGCGACGGCAACGGCCTGCTCGTCTCCGGTGAGCCGCTCCTGGAGGTCAACGCCTCGCACTTCACGCCCGAGGACCTGTCGGTCGGGGCCCGCCACGACTACCAGCTCACCCCCCGCAAGGAAGTCGTACTCCGCCTGAACCACCGGCAGATGGGCATCGGCGGCGACAACAGCTGGGGCGCGCACACCCACGACGAGTACAAGCTGTTCGCCGACCGCGACTACGCGTACACCTACCGACTGCGGCCGTTGACCGACGTGCGCGAGGCGACGGCCGCCTCGCGCAGGCCCACCGCCGAGGAGTAACCCCCGGGTCCGTCGGCGCCGTTTCCCCGCCCGTGTGACCCCCTCCACGGATGATCTTTGTGGCGGCGGGCGGGGAAGAGCGGAACAATTCCCACGGAACGGGAAACGGAATCGACGGAAAAGGAACCCCCTATGCCCGAGCAGGACGAACGCTTCGACGTCGTGGTCCTCGGCGCCGGTCCCGGCGGCTACGTCGCCGCGGTCCGCGCCGCCCAGCTGGGCAAGCGCGTCGCGGTGGTCGAGGAGAAGTACTGGGGCGGCGTCTGCCTCAACGTGGGCTGCATCCCCACCAAGGCCCTCCTGCGCAACGCCGAGATCGCGCACATCTTCACCCACGACGCGAAGACCTTCGGCATCAAGGTCGACGGGCAGGTCTCCTTCGACTACGGCGAGGCGTACCGCCGCAGCCGTAAGGTCGCCGACGGCCGGGTCAAGGGCGTCCACTACCTGATGAAGAAGAACAAGATCACCGAACTCGACGGCCGTGGCGCTTTCGTCGACGACCACACCCTTCGGGTGACCGGGTACGACGGGGAGATCCGCACCATCGGATTCGACCACTGCATCATCGCCACCGGCGCGACCCCCAAGCTGCTGCCCGGCACGAAGCGCACCGCGCGGGTGGTGACGTACGAGGAGCAGATCCTCGCCGAGGACCTGCCGCAGTCGATCGTCATCGCGGGCGCCGGCGCCATCGGCATCGAGTTCGCCTACGTACTGCACAACTACGGCGTGAAGGTCACGATCGTCGAGTTCCTGGACCGGGTCGCCCCGTTGGAGGACGCCGAGGTCTCCGCCGAACTGGCCAAGCAGTACCGCAGGTTGGGCATCGACGTGCTCACCTCGACCCGCGTGGAGGCGATCGACGAGTCCGGTCCCCAGGTGCGTGTCACCGTGACCGGCAAGGACGGCGCCCAGCAGGTCCTTCAGGCCGACAAGGTCCTGCAGGCGATCGGGTTCGCGCCCAACGTGACCGGTTACGGCCTGGAGAACACGGGCGTGAAGGTCACCGAGCGCGGCGCGATCGACGTCGACGGCCGCTGCCGCACCTCCGTCCCGCACATCTACGCCATCGGCGACGTCACCGCGAAGCTGATGCTCGCGCACGCCGCCGAGGCGATGGGCATCATCGCCGCCGAGACGCTCGCGGACGCGGAGACCATGGAGCTGGACTACGCCATGATCCCGCGGGCCACGTTCTGCCAGCCCCAGGTCGCCAGCTTCGGCTACACCGAGGAGCAAGCTCGGGAGAGGGGTTACGACGTCAAGGTGGCGAAGTTCCCGTTCACCGCCAACGGCAAGTCCCACGGCCTCGGCGACACCACCGGCTTCGTCAAGCTCATCAGCGACGCCAAGTACGGCGAACTGATCGGCGGCCACCTCATCGGCCCCGACGTCACCGAACTCCTCCCCGAGCTGACCCTGGCCCAGCAGTGGGACCTCACCGTCCACGAGGTCGCCCGCAACGTCCACGCCCACCCCACCCTCAGCGAGGCCGTCAAGGAGGCGCTGCACGGACTGGCCGGGCACATGATCAACATGTAGTTCCCGCGCACCGCACCCGGCGGGGCCGTTCACCCGAACGGTCCCGCTGCGCTCGCCGCCGACGTACGGCCGGGATGTGCTGGCATCCACCGGACCGAACCCCGACCGACGCGGGGCGGTCCGGCCAGGACCGGACCGGACCGACGGCGAGGGAGCCCGCCATGCCGGACAACAGCGCCCGGCCCGCCAACACCCCGGCCACCGACCGTCCGGCCAGCGACGGTCCGGCCAGCGGGCCTCCGGCCAGCGACCGTCCGGCCAACGGGCCTCCGAACGGCGGGTCACCGGCCAGCGGGCCTCCGGCCAGCGACCGTCCGGCCAACGGGCCTCCGAACGGCGGGTCACCGGCCAGCGGGCCTCCGGCCACCGACCCTCCGGAGAGCCGGCCTCCGAACGGCGGGTCTCCGGGCAGTGGGCCTGTGGACGCAGGCCTTCCGGGCGCAGGGCCACCGGACAGCGGTGCTCCAGAGAGCCGGCCTTCGAACGGCGGGCCTCCGGACAGCGGCTCTCCGGACACCAGCCCTCCGAACAGCGGGCCCCCGGACCGTGCTGCTCCGGACAACCGTCCCCCGGACAGCGGCGCCGGGGACAACCCTGCTCCCGGCGACCGTCTCCCGGACAGCGGTGCCGCGGGCGATTCTGCTTCCGGCAACCGTCTCCCGGACAGCGGCGCTGCGCATAACCCTGCTCCCGGCAACCGTCTCCCGGACAGCGGTGCCGCGGGCGATTCTGCTTCCGGCAACCGTGTCCCCGACAGTGGTGCCGGGGACAACCCTGCCCCTGGCGGCCCCGCCCCTGGCAGGCCCGTCCCCGGCGACGGTGCTGCGGAGTTGGAGGCGCTCAGGGCTCGGGTTGCGGTGTTGGAGGGGGAGCGTGGCCGACGCTCCACGCACCACTGGGTCCGCTCGCTCTTCGCGGTCGTGCTCATCGTCCTGGGCTGTGTCCTGGCCCCACTGGGGGCGGTGGCCGCCTGGACGGCCGACATCGTGGGCGACTCGGATCGCTATGTCGACACTGTGCGTCCCCTCGCCTCCGACCGGGCCGTGCAGAACGCGGCCGCAAACCGTGTCACGAACGCCGTGATGGACCACCTGGACCTCAACGCCCTGCTGCAGGACGTCGTCCCGACCCAACGTCCGCTCGTTCAGAAGGCGTTGGGCAAGCTCGGCGGCTCCATCGAGGGCGCCGTCCACAGTTTCGTGCAGGACAAAGCGCAGGCCGTCATCGCCTCCGACGCCTTCGAACGGATCTGGGTCGACGCCAACCGCCGCATCCACAGCACCATGGTCAAGGCCCTCACCGGCAGCGGCGGCGGCGCCGTGAAGATCGAGAACGACACGGTGACCGTGGACCTCGCCCCGGTCGTCGACCAGGTCAAAAAACGGCTGGTCGACTCCGGCCTGACGGTCGCGGGAAAGATCCCCGAGGTCCACACCGACTTCACGGTCGTCAGGTCCGACGACATCGGCAAGGTGCGGACCTACTTCCGGCTGCTGCAACTGGCCGGCCTGTGGCTGCCGATCGTCGCCATGCTCCTGGTGGCGTCCGGTGTCCTGCTCTCCACCCACCGGCGACGCGTGCTCATCGTTTCCGCGCTCTGTTTCGCCTTCGCCACCCTCCTGCTGGGCGTTGCGCTCACCGTTTTCCGGGTCTTCTACCTGGACGCGCTCCCGGCCGGCATCTCCCAGCCGGCCGCCGGATCCGTCTACGACACGCTCACGCGGTTCCTGCGCACGTCGGTGCGGGAGGTCGTCGCCGTCGGGGTGGTGGTCGCGCTCGCCGCCTGGCTGACCGGGCCGGGCCGCCGGGCCACTCTCGTCCGAGGGCTGTGGCACTCGGGCATCGGCGCCATACGCGCGACCGCCGACCACGCAGGGCTGCGGACCGGACCCGTCGGCCCGTTCGTGAACCGCTTTCGCCACTGGATCGCCTGGATCCTGGCCGGCGCGGCCGTCCTGGCGTATCTGCTGTGGCCGTACCCGACCGGCTGGGTCGTGATCGGCCTCGCCCTCGCTCTGCTCTTCGCGCTGGGCATCGTCGACTTCCTCGCGACCCGGCCCCGCCGAAAGGACAGCCCCGCATGAGCGCGAACCCCCCGGCCGGCGACCCGCACGGCGAGATCGGCACCGCCTGGTCCACGCCACGCGGCGGACCGCGCCGGCCCACCCCGCCCGGCAGCCGGATCGGCGGCGGCGTCGTCTTCGCCGGCGTCCTGATGCTGTGCAGCGGCGTGCTCGCCGTCCTCCAGGGCATCGCGGCCATCGCCGAGGACGACATCTACGCCCGCGTCGGCGCCTACGTCTACGAGCTCAGCCTCACCGGCTGGGGCTGGATCCACCTCGTCCTCGGCGTCGTCGCGGCCGCGACCGGCGTGGCCCTCCTGAAGAACGCCCGCTGGGCCCGCTTCCCGGGCATCCTCCTCGCCGCGCTGAGCCTGGTCGCCCAGTTCCTGTTCCTGCCGTACGAGCCGCTCTGGTCGATCACCGTCATGGCGATCGACGTGTTCGTGATCTGGTCCCTGACGTCGCCACGGGAGGTGCAGGGCGGCACCCGGTGATGCGACGCGTCGCAGGACGCGCGAGGTCGATGTCGGATTCTCGCCAGCACGGGGGCGGTGGCCGGTCGATGCTGGAGGCATGCAGAACGGGATGTACACCGATCGGGAGCGCTGTGTGCGCGCCGTGCAGTCCAAGGACGCACGGTTCGACGGCTGGTTCTTCACGGCGGTCCTGACCACCGGAATCTACTGCCGGCCCAGCTGCCCGGTGGTGCCGCCCAAGCCGGAGAACATGGTCTTCCATCCGAGCGCGGCCGCCTGCCAGCAGGCCGGGTTCCGCGCCTGCAAGCGCTGCCGGCCCGACACCACCCCGGGGTCCCCGGAGTGGAACCAGCGCGCCGATCTGGTCGCCCGCGCCATGCGGCTGATCGCCGACGGCGTCGTCGACCGCGACGGCGTCCCCGGACTGGCCGCGCGCCTCGGCTACAGCGCCCGTCAGGTCGAACGCCAGCTCCTCGCCGAACTCGGCGCGGGCCCCCTCGCGTTGGCCCGCGCGCAGCGCGCCCAGACGGCTCGTATCCTCATCGAGACGACCGAACTTCCCATGGCTGACGTCGCGTTCGCCGCCGGCTTCTCCTCCATCCGCACCTTCAACGACACCGTGCGCGAGGTCTTCGCGCTCTCGCCGAGCGCACTGCGAGCCCGCGTCCCGCGCAAGAGCCCCTCGGCCCGCACGGCCCCTTCGGCCTCAGCGCCCGCGCAGACCGCAGCCCACCCGGCCACGCCCGGCACGCTCGCCCTCCGCCTCCCCTTCCGTGCGCCCCTCAACCCCGACAACCTCTTCGGGCACCTCGCCGCGACCGCCGTGCCGGGCGTGGAGGAGTGGCGGGACGGGGCGTTCCGGCGCACGCTCCGGCTGCCGTACGGGCACGGGATCGTGGCGCTCACCCCGAACCCCGACCACATCGGCTGCCGTCTCACCCTCAGCGACCTGCGCGATCTCACCGTCGCCATCAGTCGCTGCCGGCGCATGCTCGACCTGGACGCCGACCCGGTCGCCGTCGACGAGCAACTGCGCACGGACCCGCTCCTCGCGCCGCTGGTGGACAAGGCCCCCGGCCGCCGGGTGCCGCGCACGGTCGACGAGGCGGAGTTCGCCGTGCGTGCCGTGCTGGGCCAGCAGGTCTCCACGGCGGCCGCCCGCACCCACGCGGCCCGCCTGGTCACCGCGTACGGCGACCCGGTCGACGACCCCGAAGGCGGCCTCACGCATCTCTTCCCGACGCCGCAGGCGCTCGCCGACGTCGACCTCGAGCGTCTGGCGATGCCCCGCACCCGCCGCACCACCTTCACCACCCTGGTCCGTCAACTTGCCGACGGCACTCTGCACTTGGGTGTGGAGAGCGACTGGCCCGAGGTCCGCGCCCGTCTCCTCGCGCTGCCCGGCTTCGGGCCGTGGACGGTGGACGTCATCGCGATGCGCGCCCTGGGCGACCCCGACGCCTTCCTCGCCACCGACCTCGGAATCCGGCGCGCGGCCCAGGAGTTGGGTCTGCCCTCGACGCCGGCGGCGCTCACGGCCCGTGCGGCGGCCTGGCGGCCCTGGCGCGCATACGCCGTCCAGTACCTGTGGGCGACCGACAGCCACCCCATCAACTTCCTTCCTGTATAGGGGCGTTCAGTGAACCAGCACACGATCGTCGACAGCCCGTACGGCCCGCTGACCCTCGTCGCCGACGACGGAGTCCTCTGCGGCCTCTATATGACCGAACAGCGCCACCGCCCGCCCGAGGAGAACTTCGGCCCTCGCCAGGACACCCTCTTCGGCGACACCGAGGAACAGCTCGAAGCCTATTTCGCAGGCGACCTCCAGGAGTTCACACTCCCACTCCGCCTGCACGGCACCCAGTTCCAGCAGCGCGTCTGGGCCGAACTGCGCAAGATCCCGTACGGCGAGACCCGCACCTACGGCGAACTCGCCGAAGCGCTCGGCAATCCGGCCGCCTCCCGCGCGGTGGGTCTCGCCAACGGCAAGAACCCGATCGGCATCATCGTCCCCTGTCATCGTGTGATCGGAGCGGGCGGCGCCCTGACCGGCTACGGTGGCGGTCTGGAACGCAAGCAGCGCCTGTTGAAGTTCGAGAGCGGCACCGCAATCGACGAAGCCGGTGAAACGACCCTCTTTTAGACACAGTTGGAAGGACCGGACGGCTTTTGCTGTGCGTGACCTGTACCTGGTGCGACCTTTGCCTGGTGAGGTTCACCGTTCTCCTGGCCTTCACCCAGGCCCGGCCCAGGACTTCTAGGGTTTGCGGCGCTGCCCCCTCGCACGTCCGTCCCTTCTGTCCGGAGGACAGTCATGGCCGCCGTCAAGGCTTCCCAGCGCAACAGACGCCCCCTCGCCGCACTCGCCGGGGCCCTCGCCCTCACCGCCACGTCGATCGGCGTGTGGGCCGCCACGGCCTCCACCGCTCAGGCCGCCGCTCTCCCGACCCCCGACCACGTGGTGGTCGTGGTGATGGAGAACCACGCCTACTCGCAGGTGATCGGCAGCTCCAGCGCCCCCTACATCAACAACACCCTCAAGGCGGGTGGCGCCAACCTCACCCAGTCCTACGGCCTCACCCACCCCAGCGAGCCGAACTACTACATGCTGTTCTCGGGCTCCAACCAGGGCCGTACCGACGACAGTTGCGTCTCGGTCGGGTCCATCTCCGCGCCCAACCTCGCCTCGGAGCTGATCGCCGCCGGCAAGACCTGGGCCAGCTACAACGAGTCGCTGCCCAGCCAGGGCTCGACGACCTGCAGCAGCGGCAACTACGCCCAGAAGCACAACCCGTGGTTCGGCTTCTCCAATGTGCCGACCAGCAGCGCCAAGACCATGACGCAGTTCCCGACCGACTACACGACCCTGCCGAAGGTGTCCTTCGTCGTGCCGAACCTGTGCAGTGACATGCACGACTGCTCGGTCTCCACGGGCGACACCTGGATCAAGAACAACCTGGGCGCGTACGCCACCTGGGCGCAGACCCACAACAGCGTCCTCGCCGTCACCTTCGACGAGGACAACAAGCTGTCCGGCAACCGCATACCCACCGTTTTCTACGGGCAGCACGTCACCCCGGGCAGCTCCAGCGCCACCACCTACAACCACTACAACGTCCTGCGGACCGTGGAGGACCTGGCGGGTCTCAGCGCGCACGCGGGCAACGCCGCCTCCGCCTCCGACATCACCGGCATCTGGAACTGACGCCCGTGTATCTCGCGGATTCCCGCAGCACCAAGGCCGCCGCCGTCCCGGACCCCCGTCCGGGGCGGCGGCGGGCCGCCGTGCCCGGCACGGTGCTGGCCCTGGGGGCGGTCAGCCTGATCACGGACGTCTCCTCGGAGATGGTCACGGCGGTCCTGCCGCTCTACGTGGTCGCGGGCCTCGGTCTGTCGCCGCTCGGGTTCGGTCTCCTCGACGGCATCAACAACGGCGTCGGGGCCCTGGTCCGGCTGGCCGGAGGCCATCTCGCCGACCGGGGAGGCCGTCGGCACAAGGTCGTGGCAGGCCTCGGCTACGGACTGTCGGCACTGTGCAAGCCGCTGCTGCTGCTCGCCCACACCCTCCCCGTGATCAGCGCCGTGCTCGCGGCCGACCGCACCGGCAAGGGGCTGCGCACGGCCCCCCGGGACGCGATGATCTCGCTGGCCACCGAACCCGCCCACCGGGGACGGGCGTTCGGGGTGCACCGTGCCATGGACACCACCGGCGCACTGCTCGGCCCGCTCGTGGCCTTCGCCGTGCTGCGGGCGACCGTCGACGGCTACGACGCGGTCTTCGCGGTCAGCGGCTGCATCGCCGTACTCGGGGTCCTGGTGCTGGTGCTCTTCGTGCCCCGCACCATCGCCCCCGCCGACGCCGTACCGCGACCCGAGCCGGCCCGCCCGCTGCTCCGGGACGCGCTCGGGCTGCTGCGCCGCCCCGAGCTGCGCGGGCTCACCGTGTGCGCGACCCTGCTCGGCCTGACCACCGTCAGCGACTCCTTCCTCTATCTGCTGCTGCAGCGCGAAGGGGATCTGCCCGCCCATCTCTTCCCGCTGCTGCCGCTGGGCACCGCCGCCGTCTTCCTGCTGCTCGCCTTTCCGCTCGGCGCCCTCGCCGACCGCGTCAGCAGCCGTCGGCTCTTCCTGGCCGGCCACGGCGTCCTGCTGCTGGGCTACGGCCTGGTGCTGTCCCCTTGGCACGGCGCCCCCGCCGTGGTCGCCGTCCTCGTCCTGCACGGCGCCTTCTACGCCGCCACCGACGGAGTCCTCGCGGCCGCCACCGCCGGCGCCGTGCCGGCCCAGCACCAAGGGGCCGGGCAGGCGCTGGTCGGCACCGGCCAGGCGCTGGCCCGGTTCGCCTGCTCGCTCGCCTTCGGCGCGGCCTGGAGCTTGTGGGGCGGGCACACCGCGCTCGCCGTCACGGCTGTCGCGCTGGCCGTCAGCGCCGTGGTGGCCTCCTTCATCCTCCGTACGGCCGATGAGGTGCCCGTATGACCAGAACCGCCCGCCTGCTGATCCTGCTGGTCTCGGTCCTGCTGCTCGGCAGCGTGGGCACCGGGGCGGTGCTGTACGCCGCCCACCGGTCGGGCATGCGTGACGAGCAGCAGGCGGACGGTCCGACCGTGCGGGCCGGCGACGTCTCGCTCCGGCCGACGACCGGCCGTCGGCTGCTGGTGCGCAACCTGGCCTGGGGCCCGCACCGCGACGAGATCGCCACCGTGCCCGCCGACGATCCGCAGGGCCCGCGGACCGCATCGGGCGTCAAGTGCCTGCGCTTCCACGCGGCGGCCGGCACCGGCATCTGTCTGCAGGCCGTGCACGGCCCATTGCAGGACACCTACCGAGCGGTGGTGCTCGACTCGCACCTGCACGAACTGCACCACTTCCCGGCCGCCGGCATCCCCACCCGGGCCCGCGTCTCACCCTCCGGCCACCTGGTGGCCTGGACGGTCTTCGTCAGCGGAGACTCCTACGCCGGCACCGACTTCTCCACCCGCACCGCCATCGTCGACACCCGCACCTGGGCGATCGACGACAACCTGGAGACCTTCCGCATCATCAAGGACGGCCGGCCCTACCGCGCGGCGGACATCAACGTCTGGGGTGTCACCTTCGCCGACGACACCCGCTTCTACGCCACCCTGGCGAGCGGCGGCCGGACCTACCTCGTCCGGGGCGACGTGACCGCACGCACCCTCACCACCCTGCACGGCAACGTCGAATGCCCCTCCCTCTCACCCGACGGCACCCGGGTCGCCTACAAGAAGCGCGTCAAGGGGGCCTCCGCCGACGCCCCCTGGCGGCTGTACGTCCTGAATCTGCGCACCATGAAGGAGACCGCGACGGCCGAGCGGCGCAACATCGACGACCAGGCCCTGTGGGCCGACGACTCCACCCTCGTGTACGCGCTTCCCGGCGACTACGGCTCGGACCTGTGGACCGTCCCCGCCGACGGCAGCGGCACGGCCCGCACCCTCATGACCTCCGCCGTCGCCCCCGCCTACCTGGGCTGACAGGCCGGCCCGGTGCCGGATCGCCCATGCAGTACTCGTACGTGACCATGGCCTGTATGGCGCATCGCGGTCTTCCTCCTGAGTGACCCCGGTGGCGCGAGTCTCTGGATCGTTGCTGTCTGGACGAAGGAGGACCAGGCAGAAAGCGAGAGACCATGGAGCGACAACACGAGCGACTCGCGACACCCTGGGCCGCCGGGGTGGCCGGGGTCGTGTTCGCGGTCCTGATGGCCGCGGCGATCGTCCTGATGCGCATCGCTCTGCCGGGCGGCGCCGCAGGGGACGACGTAACCGTCGATGCCGGACAACGCAGTGCCGTGCGGACGGCGCTGGCACTGCTCCCGTTCGCCGGGATCGCCTTCCTGTGGTTCATGGGCGCCCTGCGCGAGCAGGCCGGCGAGGGCGAGGACCAGTTCTTCTCCACCGTGTTCCTGGGCAGCGGCCTGGTCTTCGTCGCCACCCTGTTCGGCGCTGCCGCGGCGGCCGCAACCGTGCTCGACGAGAGTCAGCAGCACCCGCCTTTCGGCCGACACTTCGCCTACGCCCTGCTGACCACGTACGCCATGCGGATGGCGGCGGTGTTCATCATCACGACCTCGACCATCGGCCGCCGACTCGGCGCCTTCCCACGCCCGCTCGTCGTCCTCGGCTACCTGGCGGGCCTGACGCTGCTCGTGGTGGGAGCGAACGTGCCCTGGTCCGAACTGGTCTTCCCGGCCTGGGCGCTGGTCCTCAGCCTGAACATCCTGTGGGGCCGGCGTCCCGCCCGGCCACGGTCGGCCGCATCGACCTGAGTCGGCCGCATCGACCTGAGTCGGCCGCACCGCTCACTCGAACGGTCTCCTTCTCGTCGCGGCATCCCGTCAGGCCACCGAGGGTGGTCGTAGGGGGCTGACCGGGCTGCCGGAGAGGACCGATTCCGTGGTGAGGATTGCCGTCGACCTGAACCGCTGTCAGGGGTATGCGCAGTGCGCGTTCCTCGCCCCCGAGATCTTCGCCATGCACGGCGAGGAGGCGCTGCTGTACGACCCGGAGGCCGACGAGGCACAGCGCGAGAAGCTGGCCCAGGCCGCCGCGGCCTGCCCGGTCCAGGCCATCCTCGTCGATGCGGTGGACGTACCGGCCGAGGCGGTGTCCGGTGCTCGGTGACGGATCCCTGGAACGGCTCAAACGCGAGGGCCGCATCGTCGTCGTGGGCGCCTCGCTGGCCGGGCTGCGCGCTGCCGAAACCCTGCGGGCAGAGGGCTTCGCGGGCTCCCTGACCATGATCGGCGACGAGCCCCACGAGCCGTACGACCGGCCCCCGCTTTCCAAACAGGTGCTGTTGGGCAGGGCGGCCGCCGACCGCACCGCGCTGCCCAGGCTCCGACCGCTCGACGCGACCTGGCGGCTGGGTGTCCCGGCCACCGGCCTCGACATGGCCGCAAGGCGGGTGCGGCTGGCCGACGGCGACGAGGTGCCGTACGACCGGCTGCTGATCGCCACCGGCGTTCGGGCGCGAGCATGGCCGCGGGAGGCCGAGGCGGAACTCGACGGCGTCTTCGTCCTGCGGACCCGCGACGACAGCGTCGCGCTCGCGCGGCGGCTCGAGGAGGGCCCCAAGCGGGTCCTGGTCATCGGGGCCGGGTTCACCGGCTCGGAGATCGCCTCCGCCTGCCGCGAACGCGGCCTTGCCGTCACCATCGCCGAGCGCGGCGCGGCGCCCCTGGTCGGCGCTCTCGGCGGAGTGGTCGGCGCGGTGGCGGCCGAGATGCAGCGCGAGCACGGTGTGGATTTGCGGTGCGGGGTCATGGTGACCGCTCTGGAGGGCGATGCCTCGGGACGGGTGCGCGCCGCGCAGCTCTCCGACGGCTCCACCGTGGCGACCGACGTGGTGATCGTCTCGCTCGGCGCCACCCGCAACACCGAATGGCTCGCCGGATCCGGACTCGGCGCAGGCCCCCGCGGCATCGCCTGCGACGCCGGCTGCCGCGCCTTCGACGTCCGCGGAATCGTCACCGACGACATCTATGCGGCGGGCGATGTCGCACGCTGCCCGCACCCCCTGTTCGGCTACCAGTTCCTGTCCTTGGAGCACTGGGGCAACGCCGTCTCCCAGGCCCGGATCGCGGCGCACAACATGATCAGCGAGAGCGCCGACCGCATCCCCCACATGGAGGTGCCGGCCTTCTGGTCCTCGCAGTTCGGAGTCAACATCAAGTCGGTCGGCGTGCCGTCGCTGGGGACGGAGATCCTCATCGCGCAGGGATCGCTCAAGGACCACCGGTTCCTCGGCGTCTACGGGTATCAGGGGCGCGTCATCGGCGCGGTCGCCTTCGACCACGCCCGGTGGCTGCCGTTCTACCAGGAGCTGATCGAGACCACCGCGCCGTTCCCGCCGCCGTTCCCCACGGTCGACCGCCACGCGGACGGACAGCGGCCGGTCGACGCCGACTTCCCCGATCCTTCGGTCCCCACTCACGGCCCCACCGTGACCCTCGGCGGATACTCGCCGGCCGACCGCCGGATGACGTTCACCCCCGCGCACTGATCCGTACGGCCACGAGGACTCGCCATGACGCAATCCTTGCTGCACCAGATCCTGGACTACGCCAACCGCGCCGACCCGTACCCGATCTACGAACAGCTGCGGAAGACGCCGGTACACCACGACGACGGCGGGCCGTACGTCATCAGCACCTACTACGAGATCCGCAGCCTCCTGCACGATCCTCGGATCAGCTCCGACGCCCGCAATCTGGCCTCGACCGCCCACGACCCGCTGGCCGAGCCGGCCCAGGAGGAGAGCGCCCTGCCGCCCGGGTTCCTGCGGCTCGACCCGCCGGAACACGACCGGCTGCGACGCATGACGAACCGGCCCTTCGGCCCGCCGCACTCCCCGCACCGTGTCGACGGTATGCGCTCAGAGCTCCACGACATCGTCTCCGGTCTCATCGACGGCATCGGCGACCCGGGCCGGATCGACCTGGTGGAGCAGTTCTCGTACCCCTTCCCCGTGACCGTGATCTGCCGGCTGCTCGGGGTGCCGCGCGAGGACGAGGCGCGCTTCCACACCTGGGCGGACACGCTCGCCGCGAGCCTGGACCCCGACCCGGACGCGGACCCCACCGAGCGGGGCAAGGGCGCGCACGACGCCCGTATCCAGCTGGGCACGTACCTGGCCGGTCTGATCGAGGAGCGCCGCAGGAATCCCGGCGACGACATGCTCTCCCAGCTGGCCACGGCCAAGGGCGAGGACGGCCCGATGAGCACGATGGAGCTGCTCAGCACCGCGGCGCTGCTGCTGATCGCGGGGCACGAGACCACCGTCAACCTCATCACCAACGGAATGCTGACCCTGCTGCGCCATCCCGATGTCCTCCAGCGGCTGCGCGAGGATCCGCGGCTTGCCGTGCCCGTCGTCGAGGAGCTGCTGCGCTTCGAGCCGCCGGTGCAACTGGTGCCACAGCGCACCACCCTCGCCGACATCGAGGTCCGCGGCGTCACCATCCCGAAGGGCGCCTCCCTCTGGCTGGTTCTGGCGTCCGGCAACCGCGACCCCCGGCGCTTCGAGGACCCGGACCGCTTCGACCCGGACCGCCGGGACATCCAGCACCTCGGCCTGGGCAGCGGCATCCACAGTTGCTTCGGCGCACCACTCGCCCGGCTGGAGGCCCAGTTCGCCCTGTCGGAACTGGCCCGGAGGCTGGAGAACCCACGTCTGCTCGAGGACCCGCCCCCGTACCGGCAGAACGCCGTGCTGCGCGGGCCGCGGCATCTGCACATCTCCTGCGACGGGATTCGCCCTTAGGGGTGCTCCGTGCCGAGTTGGCGCAGCAGCTTCGGCAACGCGGTGCCGATGGGTTCGCGGATGACTTCGTCGGCGAGTTCGTCGTACGGGGTGGGTTCGGCGTTGACGATGACGAGCCGTGCCCCATGATCCGCGGCGACGCCGGTGAGCCCGGCGGCGGGCTGCACCTGAAGACTGCTCCCCACGGCGACGAACACCTGACACGCCTTGGTGATCGCGACGGCCTCACCCAGCACCACCGGATCGAGCCGCTCCCCGAACATCACGGTCGCCGACTTGAGGATCCCGCCGCATGCCAGGCACGGCGGATCGTCCTCCCCGGCCTCGACCCGGGCGAGGGCGTCCTCCATGGGCCCGCGCGCATGACAGTCGGTGCACACGAAACTTCGTGCGGTGCCGTGCAGTTCGAGCACCTTGCGGGCGGGCAGGCCGGCGAGCTGGTGCAACCCGTCGACGTTCTGGGTGATGACCCGCACCGGTACGCCGGACTTCTCCAGCTCCGCCACGGCGAGATGCGCGGCGTTCGGCTCCGCCTTCAGACTGCGGTTCTTGCGCCGCAGCTGCCAGGACCGCCGCCGGATCTCCGGATCGCCCATGTAGTACTCGTACGTGACCAGCTTCTCCGCCTCCGGATCCCGCCGCCACAACCCGTTCGGACCGCGATAGTCGGGGATCCCGGAATCCGTGGAGATACCGGCCCCACTGAGGATGGCGACGAGTGGCTTGCTCATGCGTTCGAGCGTAAGTCGGGGGATCCGGTGGCCGCGAGCGGATATCGCGCGGTGTCCCGCAGACAGCCGCCCACGACCGGGGGAGGTGAGTGCGAGTGCGTCGTCCGGCGGTCAGCCCACGCGGTGGCCGTTCTCGAGTTCGGCCGTCAGCGAGGGGTCCGCCAGGGCGTCCAGCGCGGTCAGGACCCGGCGGCCCAGTTGGCCCGGCAGGTAGTCGGTGAGCTCCTCGGGCCGGACCAGTCGCCAGGACAGCAGCTCCGCCTCCTGCAGCCGGATCGCCTCGAAGTCGGCCTCGCCGAGGACCCCGCCGTCGTACACGTACGCCACCCGCGGCGGCAGGCCCGGGTCGAGCACCCAGTCGACCGCGAGCAGTCGGCCGAGCTCGCGGTCGAGTCCGATCTCCTCGAGCGTTTCGCGCCGCGCGCCCTGCCGCGGGGTCTCCCCGCCGTCGGACTCGATGGTGCCGCCCGGGAGCGCCCAGCCCGCCCGGTAGTTGGGCTCGACGAGCAGCACCCGCCCGTCTGCGTCACGGAAGATCGCGGCGGCGCCCGCCAGGACCCGGGGCAGGGAGGCGAGGTAGGCGGCGAAGTCGGTCGTATCGGAAGCAGTCACCCGGAAAGGGTAAGGGGTGGCGGGCCGGCCGGTGGGGCGTCCGGCGGGTTCTGCGTCGGGCGCCGGTCCCGGGCGTCCTCCAGCCGTGCGAGCCGCGCCAGTCGAACCGTCCGCTGCGCCAACTCGCTGATGTGTGCGCCGTCGAAGCCGAACACCGCGCTGCGGACCGTGTCCTGGAGCGGTTGCGTCCACTGCGGCGGGATGGCCGCGGCGCCCGTCAGGACGCCGGCCACCGAACCGGCCGTCGCCCCGTTGGAGTCGGTGTCCAGGCCGCCGCGCACGGTGAGTGCGATCGTGCGGGTGAAGTCGCCGTCGCCGTACAGCAGTCCGGCGGTGAGGACGGCGATGTTGGGGACGGTGTGGATCCAGCCCAGGCCCGCCGTCTCCGTCTCCATCGTCGTGAGGGTGTCCTCCCAGGTCATGCGGGTGGCGTGCAGGGCGACGACCCGGCGCACGGTCCGGGCGAGACGGCTGCTCGCCGGGACGACGGCCAGCGCCTCGTCGAGCGCCTGCCGCACCGTCGGCGCGGTGAACGCCGCCGCGATCAGGGCGGCCGCGAACATCGCGCCGTACACGCCGTTGCCGGTGTGCGAGAGCACCGCGTCCCGGCGGGCGAGGGCGGCGGCGCGACGGGGGAGCCCGGGGCTGGTCCAGCCGTGGACGTCGGCGCGGATCAGGGCGCCGATCCACTCCTGGTAGGGGTTGTCGTACGTCGCCGTCAGCGGTGGCCTGAGCCCGTTTGCGAGGTTGCGGTAGGCGGCCCGCTCGGCGGTGAACGTCTGCAGATACGGCAGCCGCAGCAGCCACAGGTCGCCGACCTGCTCGGTGCTGAAGCCGAAGCCGTGGGTCTCCAGGAGGTCGAGGCCGAGGACGGCGTAGTCGACGTCGTCGTCGCGGCAGCTGCCGTGGATACGGCCGCGCACGCACGCGCGCCATTCCGGGCGCAGCCGCAGGCCGTCCTCCTCGGTGGGCGGTTCGGGCAGGTAGTCGGTGAGGGGCAGGGCGGCGGCCCGCCGCAGATAGCGGTCGATGCGTCCGCGCGTCCACAGGTCGCCCTGCTCGACCGGTTTGCCGAGCATGTTGCCCGCGATCCGGCCCAGCCAGCCCCCGAGGACACGGTCGGCGAGTTCCGGCTCGCCGCCCACAGGGGTCATGGCTCCGGTTTACCCGATTCCGGATCCCGGGAACACTCGTGCGGGCCCGGACGGCCCACAGACGGCGCTCAGGCTTGTTCCAGGGTCCGCTCTCCGCATGACGGCGGGGGCGTCCTCCGGTTAAGGTCGCAGCGGCGCGACTGGCCCTGACGTGCGCGGGGCCCGGAGAGCAAGGGGATGGCAAGGTGGCGGACGCTGCAGCGCAGGGCACCCGACGGGTGCTCGTGGCCGCGGACAAGTTCAAGGGCTCGCTGACGGCCGTGGAGGTCGCCGAGCGGGTGACGGCCGGACTGCGCCGGGTCGTGCCGGACGTCGAGGTGGAGGCCCTGCCCGTCGCCGACGGAGGTGACGGGACGGTCGCCGCGGCGGTCGCGGCCGGCTTCGAACGCCACGAGGTGCGGGTCGCCGGCCCCCTCGGGCACGAGGTGAGCGCCGCGTTCGCGGTGCGCGGCGACACCGCGGTCGTGGAGATGGCGGAGGCGAGCGGGTTGCAACGGCTCCCGGCCGGCGTGTTCGCGCCGCTCACGGCGTCGACGTACGGCTCCGGGGAGCTGCTGCGGGCCGCCCTGGACGCGGGCGTGCGCACGATCGTGTTCGGGGTCGGCGGCAGCGCCACCACGGACGGCGGCGCGGGCATGCTGTCCGCGCTCGGCGCCCGGTTCCTGGACGAGGACGGCGAGCCGGTGGCGCCGGGCGGCGGCGGCCTCGCGGCGCTGGCCCGCGCCGACCTGTCGGACCTGGATCCGCGTCTCGCCTCCGTGGAACTGGTCCTGGCGAGCGACGTCGACAACCCGCTGACCGGCCCCAAGGGGGCGGCCGCGGTGTACGGGCCGCAGAAGGGCGCCTCGCCGGACGACGTCGAGACCCTGGACGCGGCGCTCACGCACTACGCGACGGTGCTGGAGGCGGCGGTCGGGCCGAGGGCGGCGGAGTACGCCGCCGCGCCGGGCGCGGGCGCCGCGGGCGGCATCGGTTACGGCGCGCTGCTCGTCGGCGCCCGCTTCCGCGCGGGGATCGACGTCATGCTCGACGTGCTGGGCTTCGGGCCGGCGCTCGAGCGGGCGGAGCTGGTGATCACCGGCGAGGGGTCGCTGGACGAGCAGACCCTGCACGGCAAGGCCCCCGCGGGTGTCGCCGCGGCGGCCCGTGCGGCCGGCAAGGAGGTCGTCGCCGTGTGCGGCCGTCTCGCCCTGCTGCCGGCGGAGCTGGGCCGGGCGGGGATCCGCCGGGCGTACCCGCTGACCGACGTCGAGCCGGACGTGGCCACGTGTATCGCGGACGCCGGACCGATCCTGGAGCGGGTCGCCGAGCGGATCGGGCGGGACTTTCTGTCCTGAGCCCCACGTGCCCTGAGCCCCACGTGCCCTGAGCCCCTTTCCCGTAGGGGTCTCAGTCTCACAGGGGGTACAGAACGCCGAGGTCGTCCCGGTAGTAGCTGCCGCTGGTGAGGCCCTCGACCTTGCTCTTGTCGAGCCAGTGCCTCGCGTAGCGCTGTACGACCTTGGCGTTGCGCTCCCAGACCACGGAGTGTCCCGCACCGGCCAGCTTGAACATCAGCTTGTCCGGTCCCTGGATGGCCGTGTAGAGGTCCGGGACGGAGAAGTGCAGGACCGGAGGGAGCGTCGCCGACGTGTTGGCCTGCGTGTCCTGCTCGCCGTAGAGGATGAGTACGGGCACCCGGTCACCGAGGATGTGGGTGTTGCCCGGGTCCTTGTGCGGGACGGTCTGGTTGTTCCAGCCCCACCAGTAGGAGTTCCGGTACCGCAGGACCCCCTCGAACACGCCGGGTGACACCGCAGGGCCCCAGGTGCTGCCGAGGGGATCGTTCTGCATCATGGCGCGCCACACCTTGTCCTCGATGCCGGGCTCGCGCTGCGTGGGGCCGGCCTGTTCCTTGTCCCAGCCGGCCTTGAAGCCGGTCTTGCTGCCGACGTTCATCGGGAAGCCGAACGTGACGGCGGGCAGGGACAGGGGCAGCGCCGCGGCCTCGGGGGGACGCCCGAAGGGGTCTGCGGGGTTCGTGGACCAGCGGCCCTGCGGCGGGAAGATCGGGGCGAGCAGGAGCAGGCTCTTGACCTCGCCGGGGTGCTGGAGCGTGTAGGGGCCCATGACGAAGGCGGCCGCGGACCAGCCGACGAAGTCGATCGGATGGTCCCTGCCGGGCAGTGCCTTGATGAACTTGACGACGGTGTCCAGCTCCGCCCACTCGCTCTCGGCGTTGCCGAGCTGGTGCGGGTAGGGAGGCGGGCACGGGGTGGTCGTGAGGGGGTTCGGGTTCAGGACGTCCGTCTGCTGCGCCGGGTTGGCGTTGCAGGGTTCGTCCATCTGCGGACGCGGTGAGCGTCCGCTGCCCTGGAGGTCCATCAGGAACACGTCGTAACCGTCGTCGGCGAGGTCCTGCGCCCAGCTGTATCGGGTCTCGGGACCCTCGGCTCCCGGGGGGAGCACGAGGTCGAACCCCGCAACCGC
Source organism: Streptomyces sp. NPDC031474 (assembly GCF_055581185.1). Lineage (NCBI taxonomy): Bacteria > Bacillati > Actinomycetota > Actinomycetes > Kitasatosporales > Streptomycetaceae > Streptomyces > Streptomyces sp. NPDC031474. Next base: position 20,784 of record NZ_JBVIJX010000008.1, on the reverse strand, counting down.
GGGCACGCTTCTGCCGTGGAGCATGAGGACCGGCTGGGGCGTGTGGGACGGCTTGGTGCCGTTGTACTCCCGGACGAACAGCTGCACGTCGGTGCCCGCGTTCGCCGGGATCGTCGAGACGTGTGGGACCAGGTGGTCCACCTGGGGTGCGGGCATGGTCGCCCTCCGATCCATCGAACGGGAAGAATCCCGGATAAACCCCCTGATTCCACCGTCCTCTTCTTGCCTGTCGCCTGCAAATGGGCGTGAGGGAGAGGTAGTTGACCCGTCAAACGGGTGTGGCCCGAGCCTGGAAGAGGCTCGGGCCACACCCGTTCGACGGTGAGGTGAGGGTCAGGGCAGCTGCGCCGCCCTGGCCTCGCGCCGGTTGTCGCGGAAGTTGTTCACCCGGCGGGCCGTGGCGAACAGCGGGATGACCGCGCCCATCACCAGCTGCAGCGCGCAGCCGGTCTGGAGCAGGAGCTGGCCGCTCGGGGCGTCGAACGCCCAAGCCGCCAGCAGGCCCATCGACAGCACGATCCAGGCGAGCATCGCGCCGGCGAGGCGGCCCCGCGGCTTCGGGTACTCGACCCGGCTCACCATCAGCCAGGCGGTGCCCAGGATGGCCATCAGCGTCGCCGCGAAGGGCAGCTCGAGGAGCACGATCGAGACGACCGTCAGCGCGCCGAACGGCGAGGGCATGCCCTGGAAGGTGCCGTCCTTGACGGTGACGCAGGAGAATCTCGCGAGCCTCAGCACCACCGCCAGCAGGACGACGATCGCGCCGACCGCCGCGACCCGCTGGTGTGCGTCGTCGGCGACCATGCCGTAGACCAGGACGAAGTACGCCGGGGCCAGGCCGAAGCTGATCAGGTCCGAGAGGTTGTCCAGCTCCGCGCCCATCGGGGACGAGCGCAGCTTGCGGGCGACCAGGCCGTCGAAGAGGTCGAAGACCGCCGCGCACAGCATCAGGATGACCGCCGTGGCCGCGCTGTGGCGGGCCATGCCGGTCTCCTGGTCACCGGTGAGGTGAGGGATGAGGATGCCGGTGGTGGTGAAGTACACCGCCATGAAGCCGCATGTGGCGTTGCCCAGGGTGAGGGTGTCCGCTATCGACAGGCGGAGAGAGAGGGGCATCTCCTCGTCGTCGTCCACCTCGTCGGCCTCGGGCACCCAGCCCTGGGTCTCAGGATCAATCACGGTCAATGCGAGTCACCCCCGCCACGGTCTTCTGTCCCACCTCGACCGCGACCTCCACGCCCTCGGGCAGGTAGATGTCGACGCGCGAGCCGAAACGGATCAGGCCGATCCGCTCGCCCTGCTCGACCTTCGTGCCCTCGGGGATGTAGGGGACGATGCGGCGGGCGACGGCGCCGGCGATCTGGATCATCTCGATGTCACCGAGCTCGGTGTCGAAGTGCCAGACGACGCGCTCGTTGTTCTCGCTCTCCTTGTTGAAAGCCGGAACGAAGCCGCCGGGGATGTGCTCGACCGACGTCACGGTGCCGGCCAGCGGCGCGCGGTTGACGTGGACGTTGAGCGGGCTCATGAAGATCGCGACCCGGGTGCGCCCGTCCTTCCACGGCATGATGCTCTGCACCACTCCGTCGGCGGGCGAGATGACCCGGCCCGGGGCGATCTCACGCTCGGGGTCGCGGAAGAACCACAGCATGCCCGCCGCGAGAGCGGTGGCGGGCACGGCTACGGCCTTGGCGGCACCCGAGCGGCGAGCGCGCAGCAGGCTGACGGCTGCGGTGGCGACGGTCGGCAGGAGCCACGGCGATGCTCCGCGCGCGAGGCGTGCGCCTACCAGGCTGTCGCGGTGTGCAGAGGTTTGGCTGTGGGGCATGGATGACCTTCGTAGCGGATGATGCCGCGCTTCGACAGGGGGGACGGCGGCTTTCGGCGATCGTAGCGGTTCGGGGCCACAACTGGGTAAGCCAGGAAGCCGAGTCGGCGGCTGACGGAAGTTGACCGGGTGTGATCTTCTTCTCGAAGAAAACACCCCCAACTCTGACAATCAACCCTGGAACCGGTACTCCTCGAGCAGGCGGCGCCCGATGATCATTTTCTGGATTTCGGCGGTGCCTTCACCGATCAGCAACATCGGGGCCTCGCGGTAGAGGCGCTCGATCTCGTATTCCTTGGAGAAGCCGTACCCGCCGTGGATCCGGAAGGCATCCTCCACGACCTCCTTGCAGTACTCGGAGGCGAGGTACTTCGCCATCCCTGCCTCAAGGTCGTTTCGCTCTCCGGAATCCTTTTTGCGCGCGGCGTTCACCATCATCGCATGGGCGGCCTCGACCTTGGTAGCCATCTCGGCCAGCTTGAACTGGATCGCCTGGTGCTGGGCGATCGCCTTGCCGAAGGTGTGACGCTGCTGGGCGTACCGCACGCCCAGCTCGAACGCACGCTGTGCGACGCCACAGCCACGCGCCGCGACATTGACGCGCCCAACCTCGACGCCGTCCATCATTTGGTAAAAACCTCGGCCGGTGACCCCGCCGAGCACCCGATCGGCGGGAAGCCGCAGGCCGTCCATGATGAGCTCGGTGGTGTCGACGCCCTTGTAGCCCATCTTCTCGATCTTGCCCGGGATGGTCAGGCCTGGGCGGACCTCACCGAAGCCGGGCTCCTTCTCGATCAGGAAGGTCGTCATCGACTTGTGGGGCGCGGTGCCCTCGGGGTGTCCTTCGTCACTTCGCACGAGAACGGCCACCAGCGAGGACGTTCCGCCGTTCGTCAGCCACATCTTCTGGCCGTTGAGGACGTACTCGTCGCCGTCCTTCACCGCCTTCGACGTGATCGCGGACACGTCCGAGCCGAGGGCCGGCTCCGACATGGAGAACGCGCCCCGGATGTCGCCGGCCGCCATGCGCGGCAGGTAGTGGTCCTTCTGCTCCTGCGTGCCGTGCTGCTTGAGCATGTACGCCACGATGAAGTGCGTGTTGATGATGCCGGACACCGACATCCAGCCGCGGGCGATCTCCTCCACGCACAGGGCGTAGGTGAGGAGCGACTCGCCCAGGCCCCCGTACTCCTCGGGGATCATCAGGCCGAACAGGCCCAACTCCTTGAGACCGTCGACGATTGTCTGCGGGTACTCGTCGCGGTGCTCCAGCTCGGTCGCCACGGGGATGATCTCCTTGTCCACGAAGTCGCGGACGGTGGAGAGGATCTCCTGCTGGACGTCGGTCAGACCGGCGGTCTGGGCGAGGCGGGCCATCGAGTCAGCCTTCCTGAAGTTCCGGGCGGCCGGGCTGCTCGCCGCCGCGCTCCTTGATGTACGTCTCGGTCGGCACCATCACCTTGCGGCGGAACACGCAGACCAGCGTGCCGTCCTGCTTGTAGCCCTTCGTCTCGACGTACACGATGCCGCGGTCGTTCTTCGACTTCGACGGCCACTTGTCGAGCACGGTCGTCTGCCCGTAGACCGTGTCGCCGTGGAAGGTCGGCGCCACGTGCTTGAGCGACTCGATCTCCAGGTTGGCGATGGCCTTGCCGGAGACGTCCGGCACGGACATGCCGAGCAGCAGGGAGTAGATGTAGTTCCCGACGACGACGTTCTTGCCGAAGTCGGTCGTCTTCTCCGCGTAGTTGGTGTCCATGTGGAGCGGGTGGTGGTTCATGGTGAGGAGACAGAACAGGTGGTCGTCGTACTCCGTGACCGTCTTGCCCGGCCAGTGCTTGTACGTCGCGCCGACCTCGAACTCCTCGTACGTGCGTCCGAACTGCATCGCGCTCAGGGCTCCTCAGTCGACGGGGGTCTCGAACTTCGACGTGCGCTGCATGCCGGCCGCGCGTCCCTTGCCGGAGATGACCAGCGCCATCTTGCGGCTGGCCTCGTCGATCATCTCGTCGCCGAGCATCGCCGAGCCCTTCTTGCCGCCCGCCTCGGACGTGTAGTAGTCGTACGCGTCCAGGATCAGCTCGGCGTGGTCGTAGTCCTCCTGCGACGGCGAGAAGATCTCGTTGGACGCCTCGACCTGGCCCGGGTGCAGCACCCACTTGCCGTCGAAACCGAGCGCGGCGGCGCGCCGGGCGACCTCGCGGTAGCCGTCGACGTTGCGGATCTGCAGGTACGGGCCGTCGATCGCCTGGAGGTCGTTGGCACGGGCCGCCATCAGGATCTTCATCAGGATGTAGTGGTAGGCGTCCGCCGGGTAGCCGGGCGGCTGCTCGCCCACGACCAGCGACTTCATGTTGATCGACGCCATGAAGTCGGCCGGGCCGAAGATGATCGTCTCGATGCGCGGGGAGGCCTGCGCGATCTCGTTGACGTTGTTGAGGCCCTGCGCGTTCTCGATCTGTGCCTCGATGCCGATCTTGCCGACCTCGAAGCCCATGGTCTTCTCGATCTGGGTCAGCAGCAGGTCCAGGGCGACGATCTGCTGGGCGTTCTGCACCTTCGGCAGCATGATGCAGTCGAGGTTGGGGCCGGCCCCCTCGACCACCGTCACGACATCGCGGTACGTCCACTCGGTCGTCCAGTCGTTGACGCGCACGACCCTCGTCTTGCCCGTCCAGTCGCCCTCGTTGAGGAACTTGACGATGGTGTGCCGCGCCTCGGGCTTGGCGAGCGGCGCGCACGCGTCCTCCAGGTCGAGGAAGACCTGGTCCGCCGGGAGGCCCTGCGCCTTCTCCAGGAAGCGGGGGTTGCTGCCCGGGACCGCGAGACACGAGCGGCGGGGACGCAGACGGTTGACGGTCATGCGGGGACCTCCAGGGGGTCGAGCTGGTTCGCTGTCCGGATCTCGTCGACGATGCGGCCGATGATTCCGGTGATGTCGAAGTCCTTCGGGGTGAAGACCGCGGCCACGCCGGCAGCCCTGAGCTGTTCGGCGTCTCCATTCGGGATGATGCCACCGGCGATCACCGGGATGTCTGTGGCACCGGCCACACGGAGCCGTTCGAGGACATCCGGCACCAGTTGGGCGTGCGAGCCGGACAGGATGGACAGGCCCACCGCGTGGACGTCCTCCTCCAGCGCGGCGTCCACGATCTGCTCGGGCGTCAGCCGGATGCCCTGGTAGACCACCTCGAAGCCTGCGTCACGCGCGCGCACGGCTATCTGCTCGGCGCCGTTGGAGTGCCCGTCCAGGCCCGGCTTGCCGACCAGGAAGCGCAGCTTGCCGACCCCGAGGTCCTTCGCCGTCAGATCGACCCTGCGGCGGACGTCGGCCATGGCCGAGCCCTCCTCCGCCGGCACCGCCACCGGCGCCGACGAGACCCCGGTCGGGGCCCGGAACTCGCCGAACACCTCGCGCAGCGCCCCCGCCCACTCGCCGGTCGTGACCCCGGCGCGGGCGCACTCCAGGGTGGCCTCCATGAGGTTGGCGGTGCCCTTCGCGGCCTCCTTCAGCTTCTCCAGCGCCTTGCACGGGCGCGGATGGTTGAAGGGCGGCTGGTACCGCGTGTCGCGCCAGTTCTGCAGGGAGGCGATGACCCGGGCCTCGACCGCCGGGTCGACCGTCTGGATCGCGGTGTCGAGATCGGCGGTCAGCGGGTTGGGCTCGGTCGTCTCGAAGATGTTGACGCCGACGATCTTCTCCTGCCCGGACTCGATACGGGCGCGCCGCTCGGCGTGCGAGGAGACGAGCTGCGACTTGAGGTAGCCGGACTCGACGGCGGCCATCGCGCCGCCCATCTCCTGGATCCGTTCGATCTCGGTCAGGGAGGCCTCGACCAGCTCGGCGACCTTGGCCTCGATGACGTGCGAGCCCTCGAAGATGTCCTCGTACTCCAGCAGGTCGCTCTCGTGGGCGAGGACCTGCTGGATGCGCAGGCTCCACTGCTGGTCCCAGGGGCGGGGCAGGCCCAGGGCCTCGTTCCAGGCGGGGAGCTGCACGGCACGCGCGCGTGCGTCCTTCGACAGCGTCACCGCCAGCATCTCCAGGACGATGCGCTGGACGTTGTTCTCCGGCTGCGCCTCCGTCAGCCCCAGGGAGTTGACCTGGACGCCGTAGCGGAAGCGGCGCTGCTTGGGGTCGGCGATGCCGTAGCGCTCGCGGGTGATCTGGTCCCAGATGCGGCCGAAGGCGCGCATCTTGCACATCTCCTCGACGAAGCGGACGCCCGCGTTCACGAAGAAGGAGATCCGGGCGACGACGTCGCCGAACTTCTCGGCCGGCACCTGCCCGGAGTCCCGGACGGCGTCCAGCACGGCGATCGCCGTCGACATCGCGTACGCGATCTCCTGGACCGGCGTGGCGCCCGCCTCCTGCAGGTGGTAGCTGCAGATGTTGATCGGGTTCCACTTCGGGATGTGGGAGACCGTGTACGCGATCATGTCGGTCGTCAGGCGGAGCGACGGCCCCGGCGGGAACACGTGCGTGCCCCGCGACAGGTACTCCTTGACGATGTCGTTCTGGGTCGTGCCCTGGAGCCGGGTGATGTCGGCGCCCTGCTCCTCGGCGACGACCTGGTAGAGCGCCAGCAGCCACATGGCGGTGGCGTTGATCGTCATCGAGGTGTTCGTCTGCTCCAGGGGGATGTCCTGGAACAGCCTGCGCATGTCACCGAGATGGGCCACCGGCACGCCGACCCGGCCGACCTCGCCGCGGGCGAGGACGTGGTCGGAGTCGTAGCCGGTCTGGGTGGGCAGGTCGAACGCCACCGACAGACCCGTCTGGCCCTTGGCGAGGTTGCGCTGGTACAGCTCGTTGGACGCCTCGGCGGTGGAGTGACCGGCGTACGTGCGCATGAGCCACGGCCGGTCCTTCTCCCGCTTTCCTTCGGCGGGCTGACGCTCAGTCATCTATGACCTCGGGTGTCTCAGATGTTGCGGAAGCGGTTGATGGCGTCGATGTGCTGGGCGCGCTTGGCCTCGTCGCGCACGCCCAGACCCTCCTGGGGGGCCAGCGCGAGGACGCCGACCTTGCCCTGGTGGAGGTTGCGGTGCACGTCGTAGGCGGCCTGGCCGGTCTCCTCCAGGGAGTAGACCTTCGACAGCGTCGGGTGGATCCTGCCTTTCGCGACCAGCCGGTTGGCCTCCCAGGCCTCGCGGTAGTTGGCGAAGTGCGAGCCGATGATCCGCTTCAGGGACATCCACAGGTAGCGGTTGTCGTACTCGTGGTTGTAGCCGGACGTCGAGGCGCAGGTGACGATGGTGCCGCCCTTGCGCGTGACGTAGACCGAGGCGCCGAAGGTCTCCCGGCCGGGGTGCTCGAAGACGATGTCGACGTCCTCGCCGTCGGTGAGCTCGCGGATGCGCTTGCCGAAACGCTTCCACTCCTTCGGATCCTGGGTGTGCTCGTCCTTCCAGAACCGGTAGTCCTCGGCGGTGCGGTCGATGATCGCCTCGGCGCCCATGGCCCGGCAGATCTCCGCCTTCTGCGGCGAGGAGACGACACAGATCGGGTTGGCGCCGCCGGCCAGCGCGAACTGCGTGGCATAGCTGCCGAGGCCGCCGCTCGCGCCCCAGATCAGGACGTTGTCGCCCTGCTTCATGCCGGCGCCGTTGCGGGAGACCAGCTGCCGGTAGGCGGTGGAGTTGACGAGGCCGGGGGCCGCCGCCTCCTCCCAGCTCAGGTGGTCCGGCTTGGGCATCAGCTGGTTGGACTTGACGAGCGCGACCTCGGCGAGGCCGCCGAAGTTCGTCTCGAAGCCCCAGATGCGCTGCTCGGGGTCGAGCATCGTGTCGTTGTGGCCGTCCGAGGACTCCAGCTCGACGGACAGACAGTGCGCGACGACCTCGTCGCCCGGCTTCCAGGCGTTGACGCCGGGGCCGGTGCGCAGGACGACGCCCGCGAGGTCGGAGCCGATGATGTGGTACGGCAGGTCGTGCCGCTTGGTGAGCTCGCTGAGCCGGCCGTAGCGCTCCAGGAAGCCGAACGTGGACAGCGGCTCGAAGATCGAGGTCCACACGGAGTTGTAGTTGACCGAGGAGGCCATGACGGCCACCAGGGCCTCGCCCGGGCCGAGCTCGGGCAGCGGGACCTCGTCGAGGTGGATCGACTTGCGCGGGTCCTTGTCGCGGGTTTCCAGGCCCGCGAACATCTCCGTCTCGTCCTTGTGCACGGTGATCGCGCGGTAGGACTCGGGGAGCGGCAGAGCGGCGAAGTCGTCCGGTGTCGAGTCCGGCGACTGGATCGCGTCCAGGATCTTCTGCATGGTCACGGTGTTGCCTCCGGCGGTGAGCGCCCTGAGGGCGGGGCGCTGAGGGTTACGTCGGTGCTGCTGAGGGAGTGAGGGAAGTGCCGTCGGTTCGGCGGCGGTGCTGTTCGGCAGCGCTTTGTGGCGCGGGAGGTTGCCTGTGACGCAGGCGTCCGGGCGCGCAAGCCATGTGCTTGCGGGGACAGCCGACGTACGAAAGGTCTCTGCACGCCGGCCGCCCGGACACCTTCAACGTATGACACCGCGTGTCACCTCGCAAGGCACTGAGTGCCAGAACTTCCTCTCAGGTGAAATCTTTACGTAACAAATGAGCGATGATCGATCGAACGAGGTGTGAAATCCGCGAGAAAAGGTGCTCTGACATGCCAAAACGGCCACCCCGTGGGGTGGCCGTCTCACAGCGTGAAGGGTCTTTCCGGCAGCGGCTCAGCGCTCCTTGAGGGCCTGCTCGATGGCCCGCATGACCTCGTCCAGCGGGGCGTCGGTGCGGGCGACCGTCACCAGGACCTCGCCCTGCGCGGAGATCGTCGCCGGGGCCTGTGCGGGGGCGCCGGCGCCGCTGCGGCCCATTCCGATGCCCGTCCTGAACGTCTTGTGCACGATCGCGAAGGCGTGGTCGAGCTGGGCCTCGACATCGCCCTGGCCGCCTGCCCTGAGCCAGCGCCGCAGGACGTGGTTGTGGGCGGTGACCACGGCGGACGCGGCGACCTCGGCGAGCAGCGGGTCGTCGTTGGCGTCGTCGTCATGGGCGTGCTCGTCGAAGTGGCCGAGCAGATAGCGGGTGAAGAGCCGCTCGTAGCGGGCCACCGACGCGATCTCCGCCTCGCGCAGGGTGGGCACCTCGCGGGTCAGTTTGTAGCGGGCGACCGAGATCTCCGGCCGGGCCGCGTACATCTTCATGACTTCCTTGATGCCGCGGCACACCGTGTCGAGCGGGTGCTCGTGCGCCGGGGCCGCGTTGAGCACCGCCTCGGCCCGGATCAGTGTGTCGTCGTGGTCGGGGAAGATCGCCTCTTCCTTGGAACGGAAGTGGCGGAAGAAGGTGCGGCGGGCGACCCCGGCGGCGGCCGCGATCTCGTCGACGGTGGTCGCCTCGTACCCCTTGGTCGCGAACAGCTCCATGGCCGCGGCCGCCAGTTCTCGGCGCATCTTGAGCCGTTGGGCGGCCGCGCGGCTGCCTGCGGCACTCTCCGGCGCGTCGGGCGTGGCTGGTGTACGTGAGGACCTGGCGGGCTGGGGCATGCCCCGAACGTACTGCATGTGTGCAGCTCGGTGCGCGTGTCCGGGGTTTCCCCCGCCCTCGGCGGGCGGGGGTCCGCCAGTGGGGCCGAGTAGTCCGCCCCAGTCCTCGTGCGCTCGGAACCAGTCGCCGACGCCGTCAGCGGCGGGCATATTCGCGGAAGCCGCGGCCGGTCTTGCGGCCGAGGCAGCCCGCGGCCACCAGGTGCTCCAGGAGCGGCGCGGGCGCCAGGCCCGGGTCGCGGAACTCGCGGTGCAGGACCTTCTCGATGGCGAGCGAGACATCGAGCCCGACGACGTCCAGCAGCTCGAAGGGGCCCATCGGATAGCCGCCGCCCAGCTTCATCGCCGCGTCGATGTCGTCGAGCGACGCGTAGTGTTCCTGCACCATCTTGATCGCGTTGTTCAGGTACGGGAAGAGCAGCGCGTTCACGATGAAGCCGGCCCGGTCGCCGCAGTCGACCGCGTGCTTCTTGATGTTCACGCACACCTCGCGGACCGTCGCGTGGACGTCCTCGGCCGTCAGCACCGTGCGCACGACCTCGACCAGCTTCATGGCCGGCGCCGGGTTGAAGAAGTGCATGCCGATCACGTCCTGCGGGCGCGAGGTGGCGCGGGCGCAGGTGACCACCGGCAGCGAGGAGGTCGTCGTGGCGAGGACCGCGCCGGGCTTGCAGACCTTGTCCAGCGTCGCGAAGAGCTGCTGCTTGACCGCGAGGTCCTCGGCGACCGCCTCGACGGCCAGATCGACGTCGGCGAAGGCGTCGTAGGAGCCGGCGGCGGTGATCCGGTCCAGGGTCCGCGCGGCGGCCTCGGCGGGCAGCCGCCCCTTGTCGACGGATCGGGAAAGGGACTTGCCGATACGGGCCTTGGCACTCTGTGCCTTCTCCTCGCTGCGGGCGGCGAGGACGACGTCGTAACCGGCCTTGGCGAAGACCTCGGCGATGCCGGAGGCCATGGTGCCGGAGCCGGCGACGCCGACCGAACGCACCGGACGGCCGGTGGCCGCAGCCCCGCCGGTCAGGGGCGTCAGCGCGTCCGGGACGACCGTCGCGCTGCCGGGGGCGTCGTAGGTGTAGAAGCCGCGGCCCGACTTGCGGCCGGTCAGGCCCGCCGCACTGAGCTGCCCCAGGATCGGGGCGGGGGCGTGCAGCCGGTCGCGGGACTCGGCGTACATGGCCTCCAGGACCGTGCGGGCGGTGTCCACGCCGATCAGGTCGAGCAGCGCGAGCGGGCCCATCGGCAGCCCGCAGCCCAGCCGCATCGCCGCGTCGATGTCCTCGCGGGAGGCGTACCGGGCCTCGTACATCGCGGCGGCCTGGTTGAGGTAGCCGAACAGCAGGCCGTCGGCGACGAACCCGGGCCGGTCGCCCACCGCGACGGGCTCCTTGCCGAGGTCGAGCGCGAGGTGGGTGACGGCGGTGACGGCGGCGGGCGCGGTCAGCACCGAGGAGACGACCTCGACCAGCTTCATCGCCGGCGCCGGGTTGAAGAAGTGCAGGCCCAGCACCCGCTCCGGGCGGGCGGAGTCGGCGGCGAGCCGGGTGACGGACAGCGCGTTGGTGCCGGTGGCGAGGATGGTCTCGGGACGCACGATCCCGTCCAGCTCGCGGAAGATCTGCTGCTTGATCTCGTACGACTCCGGCGCCACCTCGATGACCAGGTCGGCGCCGGCCGCCGCGCGCAGATCGGTGGAGGTGCGGACGCGGGCCAGGACGGCCGTGCGCTCCTGCTCGGTGAGCCGGCCGCGCCGCACGGCACGGTCGGTGGAGGCCTCCAGCGCGGCGAGGGACCGCGCGGTCTGCGCCTCGCTGATGTCGATGCCGATCACCTCGCGCCCGGCCTTGGCCAGGACCTCGGTGATGCCGGTGCCCATGGTGCCGAGGCCGATGACGGCGATCGTCTGGAGCGGGGACAGGGTGGTGTCGGACAGGGGAGCGGCCATCGCGGGACTCCAGGAATGAGGTGACGACTGGGAACGCGCCCGGATACGCCGAGACAGCCTCTGCGAGGCCTGAGCGCACCGGGTGCGGAGAGCAAGGAGTGCGGGTGATGCCGGGCTGCGAGCGCACACGCCCGGTGCCGTCGCCCAGGGCGTGCACACGCCCGGAGACGAACGGGAGATCCGACCGGCCCTGTCCCGTGGCCGGGTCGTACAGCGGTACGAGGTACCGAACCGACTTCTCGCGGCGACTGCGTCACCAGGCCACCACGAGGAGGTGAAGCGAAAGGGTGATTCGCTCGTATGAGCTTAACCGGTGGGTAACGAGCGCGCCAGCCCTCGCGGCTGTGAGGTAACTCCCTGACCGACCGAGCCTTTAGGCTCGCGTCATGGACGAAGAGTTGCGAACGCTCACGGAGCGTTTACGGCGGGAGTCGGGTGGCGCGGCGCTGTACGAGCGGCTGACGGCGACGGGCGATCACGACGAACTGGCGGGCGTGCTCATCGCGTCGGGACAGCCGTTGTGGGCCCGGGAGCTGGCCGCGTTCCGGCTGGGGCTCGCCGGGGACCGGCGCGCCTTCGAGGCGCTCGTCCTGCTGCTCAACCACCGCGATCCGCCGCGCTGCGCCTCCGCCGCCCATGCCCTGGCCCGCCTCGGCGACCCCCGCACGGCGCGCGCCGCGGCCGCCCTGGCCACCAACGAACTGCGTGTCGCCTACGCCCTGCATCCCGTCCGGCTCCTCGTGGAGCTGCGGGCACCCGAGTCCGTGCCCGCGCTGATCACGACGCTTCGTCGGCGGCTGCGGCCGCACGACCCCTACCGGCGGGTGGCCCTGGCGTGCGTGGAGGGGCTGGGCACGCTGGGGGACGGCCGGGCCCGGCCGGTGCTGAACGACGCCCTCGCCCACCCGGCGCTCGCGGAGGCCGCCGTGCACGCGCTGGCGCGGATCCCCCGACAGCGGTGAGGAGCGGCCGGCCGGCAGCCGTCGGACCGGACCGGTCAGACCGGGAGGGGGCTGAGATACCGCACCTCGGGCACGGCGACGCCCGCCACCTCGAAGGGCTCCTCGGCGCCGTCCGCATGGAACCCGGCACGCTCGTAGAAGCGGCGGGCGGGGGTGTTGTCCCTGAGGACCCACAGGTACATGCGGGACCGCCCGAGGGCGCCCGCCTGCCGCACCGATTCCTTGAGGAGAGCGCGCCCGACGCCCGTGCCGATGTGCCCGGTGTCGACGTAGAGCGCGTACAACTCGGCGTCGGCGGTGCGGACTTCACCGTCCCGGTAGGCGCCGTGGGCGGCCCAGCCGACCACCTTTCCCTCCTGCTCCGCGACCAGGTTCACCACGTCGGCGCCGCGGCGCCCGAAGTGCGCGCGTCGGCGCTCGGCGTCCTCGTCGACGCTCAGCGCGTCGAGGTAGGACTGCGGCATCAGGCCCCGGTAGGCGCTCTGCCAGCCACGGACACGGATCTCGCAGACCCGGTCGACGTCGGCGAGTGCCATGTCCCGTACGACGACCGGGGCGCTCACTCGGCCACCACCGCGAAGGCCTCGATCTCCATCAGGAACTCGGGACGGACCAGCGCGGCGACCTGCACGGCCGAGGCGGCCGGGAGACGGTCGTCGGGCAGGTGTGCGGCGCGGGCCGTGCGGATCGCGGGCAGGTGAGCCATGTCCGTGACGAAGTAGGTGAGTTTGACCACGTCGTCGAAGCCGGCGCCGGCCGCGGCGAGGCAGCGCCGCAGGTTCTCGAAGACCTGGCGCGCCTGGGCCTCGGGATCGCCCTCGCCGACCAGCCGGCGGTGTTCGTCGAGCGGGAGTTGACCTGCGACGGCGACGAAACGGCCGGTGCCCATCACGACGTGGGAGTACTGGGCCGCGGCGGCGACTCCGTCGGGGGCGGGGATCCTGGTCAGTTCACTCATGCGTCCATGGTGAACCATGCGCGTCACCGCCTGTCGCTAATTAGTTCGAGATTCGAATATCTTCCCGAGGGGAAGATCGCCTTCCGCCGAAGTGAGCGCGGACTAGGCCGGGTTGGTCCGGCTGTGGAAGGTGATGGAGAGTGGCAGGTGCGCAACTTCCCGATGAGATATCCGGCCTGGACCCGCGTCAGGACGCGGCGAAGACGTTCGGGCAGTTCCTGGAGGAGAAGTGGACCGCGGTCTGCCGTGGCCTGGGGGTGGACCAGTGGGAGACCGAGACCGTACTGCAGGACCTGAGGGAAGTGATCCACCCGTGGGGCACGCGGCCCGTCGGAACCCGGTGCGATCCCCCCTCGTTCGTCTCCGCCGACGGCTTCCCCGCCGAACTCTCCGTCAGCTGGAAGGGCGGCCGGCCCGAGGTCCGCATCCTCTTCGAGTCGCTCGGCTCCGACGGCACCCCGTTCGGCTGCCAGGAGGCCGGCCGGGAGCTGACGCGTCGACTCGCCGGAAGCCCCGGGACGGACATCGCGCGCTATCTGAGCATCGAGGACCTGTTCATCACGTCCGCTCCCGACCGCTACCGGGCCACCCTCTGGCACTCGTTGGCCTGGCGGCCGGGTAAGCGGCCCCACTACAAGGTCTACCTCAACCCGCAGGTGCACGGCCTGGACGGCGCGTACGACGTCATGGCGGAGGCCATGCACCGGCTGGGCCTGGCGGACGCCTGGGAACCGGTCGCGCACCGCGGCGCGGAACTCGCCGGGCGCGGACACGAGTTGGAGCTCATGGCCCTCGACCTGGGCGGCTCGGACACCTCCCGGGTGAAGGTCTACTACCGGCATCTCCCCATGCCCATGGGCGAGTTGGACACCGTGGGGGCGATGGCGCACCGCTACGAGCAGGCCCGGGCGGCCCGGGCGCGAAGCGTCATCTACGGGCGGAACGGCGGCACCGTGAGCAACGAGCCGATGACGTGTCTGGCGTTCCGGGAGGGCACGCCCGGCCCCGAGGAGGCCAACGTCTATCTGCGGCTGCCGGACAACACCCGCTCCGACGCGGAGGCGGCCGAGCGCATCGCCCGGCTCATGGAAGTGGAGGGCATCGACCCGCGACCGCACGCCGAGATCCTGCGACAGCTGACGGCGGGACTGCCCCAGGACACCGGGGGACTGCAGGAGCTGTGCAGCTACCGGACGATCTCACCGGAACTCCCCGCGGACATAGGCGTGTACCTGCGGTTCCGTACGTATGCCGACCCCGTGGTCTGACCACGAAGCCGTTCCCAGGGCGGCGTGAAGGCTCCGCTCGGCCGATGACGACCTCGCGGAGCCCCCTCACCCGCTCTACGTCAGCCGCCGGTCAGCCGCGCGTCAGCCACGGAATCCCAGCAGCCCGTGCAGCGCGGCGCCGCGGGCCGTGCCCGAGGCGACCCTCGCGCCCAGCGGCTTCGGGTCGGGCTGCGCCTTGCACACCGCGTCGACCCCGCCCGTGCCGCCCGTCCCGCGCGGCACGGCGCCGTCGCTCAGGTACTTCGCCAGGTGCTGGTCCAGACAGGCGTTCCCGCTCAGCGTGATGCCGTGGTTCTGGCCGCCCTCCTCGACGACCAGGCTGGAGTCGTGCAGCAGCGCGTGGACCGTCGCGCCGCCCTCGTACGGGGTGGCCGCGTCGTTCGTCGCCTGGAACAGCAGGACCGGCGGCAGATCGTCGTTGACGAGGTTCAGCGGCTCCATGGGCTCGCCCGGCCAGAACGCGCACGGTGCGTTGTACCAGGCGTTGTTCCAGGTCATGAACGGCGCCTTCGCGTACACCGACCAGTTGTCCGTGCGCCATTGGTGCCACTCGCGCGGCCAGGAGGCGTCCCGGCACTGCACGGAGGTGTAGATGCTGTAGCCGTTGTCCCCCGCGGAGTCGACGGCGGCGAAGTTCTCGTACGCCTCGACCAGCGGGTCGTCGTCCTTGGCGTTCACATACGCGGCGAACGCCTCGGCGAGGTGGGGCCAGTAGCCGTTGTAGTAGCCGCCGGGCATGAAGGTGTCCTCCAGCTCCGAGGCGCCCACCTTGCCGCCGGCCGGCTTCCTGGCCAGGGCCGCCCGCATCGCGTACCACTTGGCCTCGACCCCGGCCGGGTCGACGCCGAGCTTGTACGTCTTGTCGTACCTGGCGATCCAGGCCATCAGGGCGCGGTGGCGGTCGTTGAAGGCCAGGTCCTGGGTGAGGTTGTCCTCGTACCAGACCCCGGTGGGGTCGACGATCGAGTCCAGGACCAGGCGGCGCACCCGCTGTGGGTAGAGCTTGGCGTACACAGCGCCGAGGTAGGTGCCGTACGAGTAGCCGAAGTAGCTCAGCTGCCGCGTGCCGACGGCGGCCCGGATCGCGTCCATGTCGCGCGCCGCGCTGAGCGTGTCGATGTACGGCAGGACGCTCGCGTACTTCTTGCCGCAGGCCGCGGCGAACGACCGGGCGCGCTTGAGGTTGGCCCGCTCGATCGCCCCGGTGCTCGGCACGGAGTCCGGGCGGACCGGGGTGAAGTGGCCGGGCTTGCAGTTCAGCGCGGGCCTGCTCCTGCCGACCCCGCGGGGGTCGAAGCCGATGACGTCGTACTGGGCCGCCACCGCCTTCGGCAGTGCCGAGGCGACGAATCCGGCGAGGCTCAGCCCCCGGCCGCCGGGGCCGCCGGGGTTGACCAGCAGCGGTCCCTGGTACGTCTTCGCGGTGTGTGGGACACGGGACAGCGCCAGCGTGATCTGCTTCCCGCCCGGCTGCTCGTGGTCGAGCGGCACTCTCAGGGACGCGCACTGCAGGCGCGGCTGGTCGGTGGTGGCGCAGCTCCTCCAGGAGAGCTTCGCCGCGCGGGCGGGCGCCGCGGGGGGCGACGGGCTCGCTCCGGCGGGCACGGCCGTGACCGTTCCGGCCACGACGGCGGCGGCAGCGCACAGCACGGCTGCGCGTTTGTTCATGAGTGCTCCCGGGACGCAAGGGACGGAAACGGACGGACCGTGCAGGTCACGGCCCTCGCCGCATCGTCCCGAAAAGATCGTCCGGAAGAACCTGATCCGGCGTTACTTGACCCGTTCGGGTTGCCGGATGCGCTCGAACGCGCTCAGATCAGCGTGAGTTGGACCGGCTCGGCCCCGGCGGCCGATCCGACGGTCCCGACGGCCCCGGCGGACCCGTCGGTGGGGTCGGTCGGCTCGGTGGGGCCGGTCGGGCCGGGCCGCGCGATCCGGCGGGGCATCCCCGCGCGCGTGGGGCCGATGCCGTACTCCTCGGCCGGCTCGTGGACCTGACGGGTGATCCGCCGCTGGTACCACTTCGGGGCGTACGCGCCGTCCGCGTACAGCCGCTCGTACCGGCGCACCAGGTGCGGGTGGTGCTGCCCCAGCCAGGCCATGAACCACTCGCGGGCGCCGGGGCGCAGATGCAGCGCCTGCGGGGTGACGGAGGTGGCCCCGGCGGCCGCGATGGCCCGCACGGTGGCGCGCAGCTGGGCCGGCTCGTCGCCGGGGAACGGGATCACGGGCGCCATCAGCACCCCGCAGCCGATGCCGTGGTCGGTGAGGGTCCGTACGACGTCCAGGCGGCGCTGCGGTGCCGGGGTACCCGGCTCGACGGTGCGCCACAGCTCGGTGTCGGTGAAGCCGACGGAGACCGAGACGCCCACGTCGGTCACCTCGGCGGACTGCCGCAGCAGGTCCAGGTCGCGCAGGATCAGCGTGCCCTTCGTCAGGATCGAGAAGGGGTTCGCCCGCTCGCGCAGGGCGGACAGGATGCCCGGCATCAGCCGGTAGCGGCCCTCCGCGCGCTGGTAGCAGTCGACGTTGGCGCCCATCGCGACGTGCTCCCCATCGAGGGCACCCGACATGGCGATACGCGACCCCGTAACGCGTGATCTGAACGGCCGAGGGATCAGCTGACCGCGGTCCACTTCTGGTTCTGGGCGCCTGTGCAGGTCCAGAGCCGGAGCGGTGTGCGGTTGCTCCCGCGCGGGTCCGTGGCCTCCACGCATTTGTGAGCCTGAAGGTTGACCAGGTCGTGGGCAGGGTTGAGCCGGAACCGCTGGGAGCCGCTGCCGTTGCAGTTGGCCAATTGGATGGCCGCGCCGTTGTCTGTCGAACCGCCCGCGACGTCCAGGCACTTGCCCGAGATCCGGATGATTCTTTCCTCCGACACGATCTGCCAGAACTGTCTGTCGCTGCTCGAGCAGTCTTGGATCTGCAGCGGCGCGTCCCCAAGGATGCCGCCGTCAATGCACCTGTCGGAGGCGTGACTTTGTATTGCCACGCCTGAAGCAGACTTGGAGGGGGAAGGGACCGCTGTCGAGGAACTCGCTGTCGAAGAACTCGTTGTCGAACCGCCCTCGTCGGAGTCCCCGCCCGCTATGAGGAAGGGGACGTACGCGAGCAGGGCCATCGCCAGGCCGGAGCCGGCCAGCAGCATCCAGCGGAGCCGGCGGGGACGGGTGTCCGGACCTGCGGTCTCCTCTACGAAGGCGTTCCGGCCAACCAACACCACCGGACCGGCGGGCAACTGAGCCGAAACGGCCGGGACCGGGGTGGGCACAGGGGCTGGCTCGACCGGGACCGAGGCGGGCACGGGGTCCGGCTCGACCGGGGCCGGCGGAGCGAGGAGCCCGGCGTCGGCCTGCAGAACCCGCCGGTACGTCGCTTGAAGCGCCGGCCCGGGATCGACGCCCAGCTCGCCCGCGAGCAGCGTCTGCACCTCGCGGTAGGTGGCGAGGGCCGCCGCCTGTCGCCCCGAGCGGTACAGGGCGAGCATCAGCATCTCCCGGAACCGCTCGTCCAGCGGATGCTCGGCGACCAGACGGGTCAGCTCCGAGGCCGCCTGCTCATGGCCACCCAGGTCGAGTTCGACCGCCCGCCGGGCCGCCTCCGCCGACAGTCGCAATTCGTCCAGCCGTTGCCGCTGGCTGTCCGCGTACTCGCCCCGGACACCGGCCAACGCCGTTCCCCGCCACAGACCGAGCGCATCACCCAGGCACTTTGCCGCGCCTTGGGCGTCTCCCGCACCTCGCAACCGCTCGGCCTGGGCGAACAGTTCCCGGAAGGCGCTCAGATCCAGCTCGCCCGGCGAGGTGAGTTGATAGCCGTCCCCCGCGGCACGGATCACGGACGACGCGGTGTCCCCGGCGGGCTCCAATACCTTACGGAGCTGGTGAATATAGGTGCGGAGAATGCCACGCGCGGAGGCCGGTGCTTCGGTCCCCCACACCGCGTCGACGAGCCTGCCCACCGACACCTGCGAGCCTTCGGCCAGCAACAGCACGGCCAGTACCGCCCGTTGCTGGGGCGGGCCGAGCGTGATCTCGTCCTGGCCTCGCCACGCCCTGACCGGTCCCAGCAGCGAGAACCGTAATGGCTCTTTCAACCAGCGCCCTCCTTCAGGGATGCACGTCCGAAGCCGACAGGCGAGGCCGGGCTTCCGGGGCAACCGCGCGGATCATGCCCGAAGTCTAACCTTGAGTCTGCCGGGGATCTTGGTGTTCGGATGCCGGTGATCATGGTGGTGCGCCGGTCTTGTGGGGACGTGGTGCCCGCGAGATTCCTGATGAGTGCGACATGCCGGTCCGTCCCCGTCCGGGTGTCGAGGTCCCGGTGTTGACGGCGCGGACGGCTCGGGCCGGCAACACCTCTCGTACGACGGCGATGTGGGTGCGTGACCGTCTCGACGGCCTGTGGCGGGACGAGGATTTCGCCGACTGGTACCCGCGCGACGGGCGCCCCGGACTCACGCCGGTCACGGAGGCCGTGGGCGCGGGCGCCGGCCCGAAGCCGAAGCCGACAGCCTCCCGGCGAAGGCGCCCCTCTACTGACCATCAGCTCGGCGCGAGGAACGTCCTGTACACGGCGCGCGAGACCCGGCGAGTGGAAGTCAACGGTTCGTGGAGCGACCGTCAACAAGCTGTAAACACCCTGGCGGTTGTCTTGGCCAGGCGGCGGTTCGCGCCGTCTCACCCACGAGCGGCACGGACTCACGCCAGTGAACACCGACGCCTACGGGGAAGATCCCCCGTTCCCCCACACACGGCCTTGAGCCGACCAAGGAGTGGTATCCGCATGCCCACATCCCTCGTCCAGCAGTTACCGGACAGACGCGCTTCCTCTGGCACGTCGACGGTGCTCACAGCCCTCTCGGTGCTTGTCGCGCTGATCGCCGCACTGTTCGTGGCTGCGCCGACCGTCTCGGCGGCGGATGGCCAGATCAAGGGGCTGGCCGGCAAGTGCGTCGACGTCGCATCGGCGAGCAGCGAAAACGGGGCATCCGTGCAGCTCTATGACTGCAATGGGACCAACGCTCAGATCTGGTCCAATCCAGGAGATGGCACCCTGCGTGCGCTTGGCAAGTGCCTCGACGTCGTCGAGCAGAGCACGGCGGACGGTGCGGCAGTTCAGCTGTGGGACTGCACGGGCACTGCCAATCAGCAGTGGGTGGTCACCGCGGCTCGGGACATCGTCAACCCCGCCGCCGACAAGTGCCTGGATGTCCGCGAGAACAACTCCGCCAACGGCACCCGGCTGCAGATCTGGACCTGCACCGGCACGTCGAACCAGAAGTGGACGGCGCCTGCGCGCGGGGGCGGTACGACCCCTTCCGGCTTCGTGGTCAGCGAGGCCCAGTTCAACCAGATGTTCCCGAACCGGAACAGCTTCTACACCTACAACGGGCTGGTGCAGGCGCTGAGTTCCTACCCGGCGTTCGCGAAGACCGGCAGTGACACGGTCAGGAAGCAGGAGGCCGCCGCCTTCCTCGCCAACGTCAATCACGAGACCGGTGGGCTGGTCCATGTGGTGGAGCAGAACACCGCCAACTACCCGCACTACTGCGACCTCAGCCAGTCGTACGGCTGCCCGGCCGGTCGGGCCGCCTACTACGGGCGCGGTCCCATCCAGCTCAGCTGGAACTTCAACTACAAGGCGGCGGGCGACGCGCTCGGGATCGACCTGCTTCACAACCCCCGGCTGGTCGAGACCGACGCCGCCGTGGCCTGGCGCACCGGTCTGTGGTTCTGGAACACGTCTACCGGCGCCGGCACGATGACACCGCACAACGCGATGGTGAACCAGGCGGGCTTCGGCCAGACCATCCGTGCCATCAACGGCTCTCTCGAGTGCGATGGGAAGAACCCCGGTCAGGTGCAGAGCAGGGTGAACGCGTACCAGAGGTTCACCGGGATCCTCGGGGTCGGCCCGGGCGGCAATCTCTCCTGCTGAACCCCACCCATACGTCGCCGGAGCGGCCGGGATCGCACGGCACCCTGAGCCCCTTGTGACTGTGCGGTGCCCGGAGGCACCGCACAGTCACCACTTCGATCTTGTCAAGGAACAGGAAAACTCTCATGAATTCGAGTCAAAAGCGCTTCGCGTTCGCGACAGCGTTTGGATTTCTGATGCTCTCAGGGGCGTCAACGAGTGCCGTCGCGGCAGCCGCCGTGCCGCACTCGACTCAGACTTCGACTCAAGCTTCGGCCCAGGCGGGCCTTGACCCCGGATGTTGAACACACGAGACACTGGATCCTGAGGATCTGAGAACGGACATCTCGTGGTCATGAAGAACTACCCGCCACAGTT